>WESA01000028.1 GCA_009768935.1 Rectinema subterraneum | reverse complement strand
AAACCAGGGAATTCCTGTTGATAACGAGGGGGAAATCCTCATGATAATTCCAGGGAAATTCAGTTGACATTAAACAAGTTTACTCCTCATGCGCCTCTTGGAATACCGCCTTGACTGGCAGTATTCCGCCGCAGCGATGCAACAGGCCTTGGCGAGTGCCTGCGGCACGAGCGTGGGGAAGAACCTCTATGTCTTTGATTACTACGATGCGGTGCTTGAGGCGATTGGGAAGAATCTTGGGATTGATTTTTCAAAGCAGTCGCGTACCTTGCAGGAGATTCGCCATCTTCTTGCCCAGACAAAGCGAAAACACTAAGGAGACGCATTACAGATTTTTGTTATGAACCAACACACGCTATTCATTATTAAATAAGATATTACAACACTTTTTTAATACAGGAACTGCAAAAGTCAGGATATGAATTATAGTGGAACCAAAAAAAACCGCAAGAAAAATTATTAAAAAAAATGAAAAATCCGCAAGAAAAAATGAAGTCGATACCCGGATCTGTTGCCTCGCCTGATCCGCTTCAAAATTTGCTGAATGTATATCTTAAATTGATCCCCTCCGAATTTACCAAACTTATACCTTCCGTTGACCCGCGCGTTTACCGGGGCTCTGTATGCTTTTCATAGACGGTCAGGAAAACCCGGACACAGAACCGGGGCATTCACGAACCGCCGGAAATTCAAGGTTCATTCGGGAGGTTTGGTATGAAAACTGCAAAGACGTTAGGCTGGCTCACCGGTGTCGTCGGTGTGTGGGAAATTTTAGCGCCATTTATCATTGGGTATTCCAACGTGGGCGGAGCCACCGCGAATGCAATCATTCTTGGTATCCTGCTTGCCGGATTCGGTCTCTGGGTTGGCCTTGGCAAAGCTGCCGGCACGGTTCGCACGCTGAGCTGGATCAATGCGCTGCTTGGCCTCTGGGTCCTGCTTGCACCATTTATTCTTGGCTATAGCGGCACAAGCGGCGGAGCCACCTGGAACGATGTCATCGTTGGTATAGTCGTCATCATCCTCGAGGTGTGGGGCGCTTCTGCAGCAAAGAAAGAGGCATAAGCAGTCCTCTGCCGCAGTTTCTTTTGCTGTTTGTGATATGCGCAGTCCGGCCCTTAGGCTTCAATGCTTGGGCCGGATTTTTTGTCTGCACCCTGAGTATGGGAGTGAGCGCAGGATGTAATGCTTAGAGGGAAAGGGTATAATGGCATATATGGCGCGTTCGTCTGGAAAATTTCGTGCGGTTTCCGGGCTTCGTTCTATCCGGAAGCTCTTGCCTTTAAGACTGCCATTCCAGAAATCCACTATCGAGCATAAGCCTTCATCAATCAAAGAACAAACCATCGACTATTTTCTTCCGGTCGCGCGCGCCGGCGTGGTAGCAGTGAGCGCACTCATTATTCTCGCAGAGTACCATCAAATCCAAAGCGTGGTACCGGCGCTTTGGCTCTTTCTGGAGCTGGTGCTCTACAATATTGCGGCAGGCCTCTATTCAAGAACATCGAGCATGCTCTCGAAAAAGCGCTATCTGGCGATCATTATTTCCGACATGCTCGAAGCGACCATTCTTGTCGGGGTCACCGGCGGCTACGACAGCCCGTTTTTTCCCATGTTTCTCTTTGTGATGGCGGAACTTGCGCTCTACTTCGACTGGAAGATTGGCGCGCTTTCGATTATCACTATGAATGGCCTGCAGATCATTTTTACGGCAATCCAGATGGCTGGCGCTGAGCCGCAGGTCAAATTCGAGGTCATCGAAAACCGCTTTTTCAGGCTTATTATCGTAGGTCTCCTGTTCGTAATTCTGGCGGAGAGCCTTCGCAAAGAGGATCTCGCACGAAAGCGGGCTATCCATCTTTCAGGGTTGATTTCCAGGCTCAATGATATTTTCGCACAGCTCGGCAATGCGCAGTTCGATATCGACAAAGTACTGCATACCATCCTTCAAGGAGCCAATGCGCTCGATTCGGTGGCATTCAGCGCAGTCATGCGTCAGGTAGTGCCCGACAAAAAATGGAAAATTCAAGCAGCGTTAGGTGATTCTGTCTGTACGCCATATATCCCTTTGGACAGCCTTGGAAATCTCATCGATTCGATGGGCGATTCGGAAATCATGGCTACAGAGAAAATAAAGGATTTTTCGCCCTGTTCCTCCGCCGTCCAGCAATTCGTTATGATCCGGCTGCCAGCCTATTCCTCGAAAGAAAACGGCGTCCTGCTTGTCGGGATCAACACAACCGACGCGCTCGAGCCGGAAGACAAAACATTTTTGCATGCGCTCTCGATTCAGACCCAGCTTGCGCTCCACAACGCGATTCTGTTCAATGAAACAAAGCAGCAGTACGAAGCGCTCAAATCCTTCAAGAAAACGCAGAATACCTTCTTTTCGTCGGCAGCGCATGAGCTTAAGACTCCCCTCACCGTCCTTAAGGTACTTGTATCGACGCTCGCCATGACCGCTTCTTCATGGACCAAGGATCAGCGCGAAATGCTTGCGACGATTCAGAGCAATGTCGAGCGGCTCGAAACACTTACCACGAACATGCTCGCCACAGCGCGGCTCGAGGCCATGAATGTAGCTCTTTCACGCCAGCCTGTCGACATGAAAGCGATCGCCGAACGCACCGTGCGCGAAATGCTCACCCTTATCGAAGAGAAAAACCTAACCATTACCATCGCCCCCGAAGAACCATGGCCACCATTTTTTGCGGACCCAGCACGAATTCGCGATATTATCGCAAATCTGCTTTCGAACGCGATAAAATTCTCACCGGTTGGTGGCCTCATCGGGATTCATTTTGAACAAACCGGTGCGATGGGCAGGATCTGCGTATCTGATGCTGGCCCTGGTGTACCGCCTACTGAGAGAGATAAAATATTCGAAAAATACTATACTTCGCAGGATGCAGGTGCGCGCGCAGGCACGGGGCTTGGCCTCTACATTGCGCATCAGCTGGCTTTGCTCCATGGGGGAGATCTCTGGTTCGATAGCCGCGGATCGGATAGGACGCGATTTTGCTTTTCGATTCCTTTGTACCTTGAAGGAGTAACCGAGGATGACCATTCCGACGAAAATTCTGGCAATCGATGACGAACCCGATGTCACACGATCCATCCGCTTGACCATCGCGGTGCAGGAACCTGAGTGGACGGTAGTGGAAGCATCAAGCGGGGAACAGGGGCTTATGCTCCTAAGTCAGGAAAAGCCCGACCTTGTATTGCTCGATTTGCGAATGCCAGGCATGTCGGGGCTCGAAACACTGCGGCGCATTCGGGCCTTCTCGAATGTGCCCATTATTGTACTCACGGTGACCAACAATGAGCTCGATGAAGTGAACTCGCTCGAGGAGGGCGCGGACGATTATATCACAAAGCCTTTCGGGCACCTCGAGCTTGTCGCTCACATAAAGTCAGTACTGCGGCGGTCGCGCGGGCATGAACCGGGGCATGAGGAAAAATATTACGATGGTGAGTTCAGTATCGACTTTGGCCGCCGAATCGTTGCCATAGGCTACAGGGAAGTGCCGCTTACATCGACTGAGTATGCGCTCTTGAAAATCCTTGCGGACAACCCGGGGCAGACAATTCCCGCCGAAACCCTGCTTGCGCGTGTGTGGGGACCGAACGCGCTCGACAATCGCAACTACCTCAAAGTGTATGTCCGGCGGCTGCGAGAAAAAATTGAGAAAAACCCTGCTGAGCCGGAATATCTCATTTCTGTGCGCGGCCTTGGTTACCGACTCGAGCGCCACTCGAAATAGCCGCAATCCAATTGACAGACATTAAATGCAGTAGTAGATTTGTAATTTTGCAAAATATTAAAACATTGCATCAAAAACAAGCCTAGTTTGGCAATTCGCCGCAGTTTGCGGCTTGTAACATCTATTTTTCTGGGAGAGGCGCATTATGGCTGAAAATTCCGGCACAAACAATGTGGAATTCCGTCGTCTGCAGGGCTGCTCAACGGATACAGAGAACATGGACATCATCTTTGCCTGTGACGGTGCGGCGAGCGTCGGCCAGGTCGGGAACCATGTGGCAATCGACCTTACGAACGCAGGCGTCGGCGCGCGCATGTGCTGCACTGCCGCGGTAGGCGCTGGCTCGGACGCGCATGTCAACATCGGCAAGCGCGCCCGCAGGGTCATCGCAATCAATGGATGCGCCAATCGCTGCGTCAGCAAGATCATGGAACAGCGGGGCGTCAAAGTCGCCCATGAATATGTCATCGCAACCATGGGCGTAAGCAAAATCCCGACGCTCGATTTCAATGAAGCTGATGTCGAACGCATATCTAAAAAGATCGCTGAAGATCTGGGGTACGATATCAAAGCCAAGAACTAGATCAACAGGTATCGGAGAATGCCCCTGAAGCCCCCGCGCTGCAAGCGTCGCTACCGGTCGACAACGGGAGGACCCGCGCAATCAATACTTCTGCAGTTGCTTCTGGAACGCCGCAAGGTGGTTTTTCGAGGCATCCCGAAGGAGGGTAAAGAGATCCACCACGCTCGCATAGCGCGGATCCTTGAGCACAGGCTGCGCCAGGAAACGCTCATACATCGCGATGTTGTCGATCTCTGCCTGCACGCCTGCCTGGGCGGCCTCTTTCAGTGTGCCGGGCGCATGAATGTACTTTGCGGCCTCATCCGCAGGGACCGCCAGCTTCAGCGTCGCGAACATGTCCTTGAGCCAGGAAATGTGCTGTTCCTCGGCCTGCTTGATGTTCGAGTATGGCGCAATCTGACCGAATTTGGCCATGATCGCCACATATTCCGCGCGCGCCAGGTACTCGTCCTGAATTGCGTAGGTGAGCATCGATTCGATGGTGAGCGCATTATCTGCCTTTGCGGCCGCGTTTCCGTACAGAGGCAATGATGTCTCGGCAAAGACTGCAAACGCAGCCACAAGCCCGATCAAGACCGCAAAAACCGCAACTTTTCTTTTCATTTCGTTACTCCTCGATAATCTTCTTTTTGCAAACATATGTTTACTCTTATATATAGTTGTAGCCATAAAACCAATAATGGTTCCATTTAAATATAGCGGTTGTGGTGGTCGGGGGCAAATCCTTGCGGGCACCGTGCGGCATGCGTCGGCGCCCTCATATTTATCGCACTTAGTGCGGCAGCCGACGCCGGCACCAGGAATTGCTGCCGCATTGATCATTGCAGCCGGTCCGGCGATTTCCTCCGGCACCGGCTTTTTCTCAATCACTCAGTTATTGAGTAGTGCCCCCAACCTTGTGCCAAATGGGCACAGCATCGAGCACTACCAAGCCAGCACCTCTATCTTCTACCCTCTCCTTTTTAGATGCGCTAGGCCAGCGCATATTTCGGCAGATACTCAGCCTTATCCTTGCCTGGCGTCTTCCAGCGCTTCTCCCAGGTCCGTCGCATCGTCTCGGAGAGCGTGCAGCGGCTCAAGAATGCTCGTATCCCACCAGTGAGCGCCTGCACAAAGTGCTGCACAAGGTGTACCGGAATCCCCGCTGCCTCAGCATGCGTACGAGGATGCATTCCTTTATGTGCACGAATACGAAAGGGCTTGAGGTAGTTGTGGCCAAGGAGGTACAAGCTGAGGCGCATCATGCCGTTTGCGACATTGCGGTTGAAACAGACTGTCTCCCGGTGGTGGTGCGCGAGGTCTTTGCGCAGCTCCCGGTCGATGTAGTTGGAAGAAAAAAGGGGATTGCTGAGGGTGCGGGGCAGCTTCGAGCTGATCGTCCAGTGGACGAGGCGGGTGTGTTCAGTCTGCGTGCGGAAGGCTGCAAGCCTCTGGAGCACGCGCTGATAGTCGGGCTTTTCATCGGTGATGAGGACAAAGGGCCGGTAGGGAGCCGGTGGCTGCAGCTGCAGGGCGTGTACGAGGGTTTCGCGGAAGGAGCGGGCGAGTGCGCCGCGCTCTAAGGGGATACGACGGTAGAGCTCCCGCGCCTTTGCCTTCTGGGCAGCCGTCATGGTGCCCGACCTGCGGCGGCTGGCATGGCTGAAGTCGAGGATGAACAGGGAATGGGCAGTGATGGCGATGGGGATTTCGCTCGGGAAATACTGGGAAGTATCGAAGGAGACAAAGCCATCGATACAGATATCGTCATACCCCGCTCGGGATGCAAGGCACTGGGCATGCAGGGCGATTGCCTGGCGGGTAAGCCGATCGATGCGATTGGACAGGAGGTTGAGGGAGACTGCGAGGTTGCGGCTCATGGCCCTTAAGCTTTCGCCGCTTACAAGGCGGGCGACGATATCGGGTAAAGCCACTGGCCGCTTCACATAGTAGGCTAACGAGAAGGTCTGGGAAGAGAAGGTCCTGTGGCAGGCGGAACACTGGTAGCGTTGGACGCGGCCAAATGCCTTGGTGGTATAGAAGCCCTTGGGCTTTGCCCAAGCGAAATCTGGTGCGTTACTGTGCCAGACACAGTGAGGATTCGGACAGAAAGGGAAGGATTGCATCGGCATCTACCTCCATAGAGAGTGGTGAGTCTTCTCATAGAGGTAGACGCGAGAATGCGAATGCTTACTTCAACTCTGGCACAAGGTTGGGAGCACTAGCCAGTTATTGCGGCAGCCTGTGCTCCAGCTTCAGGCCGGCGGCTCAGCGCGCTCCCGGCAGCCTGTGCTCCAGTTTCAATCCCACAGCCTGGTTGTTCCCGAAACCTTTCCAGTAGGTGTGGTCGGGCTTGGGCTGGCCTTTTTCATCAACTGACCATTTGCCGTCGGCACCGTTCTCGATGAGGGCAAGCCAGCTGTCGGCATTGGGGTCGCCTTTGATGTATTTCGCCAAAAAGGCAGTGATGAAATGCTGGGCGATGTTGTTCATGCGCACATTGTCCCAGACAGCGTCGAGGTAGTGCGAAGCGACTTTGGCGCCGAGCGAGCCTTTTGCGCGCACTTCTTTGGGAGCGGGCATTGGAGCGGCTGAGTTGTGCGAGCCGTTCTCGAAGGTGAGAAAGTAGCGGTCAGCATTGATAGCTAGATCGAATATCGTATGGGAGCCGGGCGAATAGCCAGCGACGGTGTCCTTGCTGCCAGCCATGAAGAATATCGGGGTTTTGATTCCTTTGAGCCCTTCTGCATCCCAGAAGCCGTAATTCATGCCCCAGGGAGCGATCGCGACACCCGCCTTGACGCGCTGATCAAGGCTCGCGGTGTAGGCGGGGTTGCCCGCAGCTCTCGCTTCGAGAATGTTCCCAGGAGAGAAGGTCGCATTCTTGACAATATTCGCCGACAGGCCGCCGCCAAGCGAATTGACGACGCCATATGCGCCCATGGAATAGCCGATGAGTGTGGTCTTGTCCGCATCAATCATGCCTGCGAGGCCGGTGCCGCGGTCATCGGCATTGAGGCGAGCCATCGAATCGAGCACAAAGAACTGATCTGGGGAGCGATTGTACAGGGTCGAGGGAAAGGTGCCCTGATCGGAATAGGTGCTGTCGGTGTGATCGATCGAAACGACGACATAGCCTTTGCTGGCGAGGTTTTCACCCAGGTGGCTCAAGAGGAAACGGTTACCCGGATAGCCGTGGGAAATAAGGACGAGCGGATAGGGAGCCGCGCTTTTGTCGGGAGCTGCGTTGCGCACGGCTCTTCCATAGAGCGTCACTTTGAGGCTGGGATCACGGGTGACGACATTAAGATACTCACCACTGGGCGCCTGGCCCGGCACGAGCGTGGCTGGGTACCAGATTTCGCAGGTGAGCGGGCGGTCGTAGGTGGGCATGGGTTGGCCCGGTTTATAGTTGACGATGTCGGGTTGGCCCGGGTGGACGAAGGTGAGGGTGGTGACACCGATTGTGTAAGGGCCGTAGTCCGCGAGCGCCGGGGCGTCTGCGCGGATAGTATCGATGTGGTTATCCTGGCTCCATACTGCAGGCAATAACATAGCGAATAACGCTATCATACTGAGGAATTTTTTCATATGTGCCTCCTAGTTGAACGATTATTGAACGAGGAATACGGCACCGCAATCGCGAAAATGCAAATTTTTTAGCAAATGAAAATAAACCGCGCCCCCAGTTCCCTTCCCCCTGCCCCCGGACACCCTTTGCCCTTCGACCTTCCAACCTCTCAACCTTCTACCCTGTTTCGGCCTCTGTTTTTCGCCAGGTAGAGCGCGCGGTCGGCTGACATCAAAAGTTCATCGAGATCGTAGGCTCCCTCTTTTTCCGAGCAGGACGAAACGCCGATCGATACCGTAACCCGCACCGGAATCATTCGCTTTTCGATCGCGATTCCTTCGATGCTTCTGCGAATACCTTCACCGATATCCAATGCTTGCTCTCTCTGCGCGCCGCGCAGTAGAACGACAAATTCCTCGCCTCCATAGCGCCCTGCAAAACCTTTTTGCTTGCACCTTCGTCGTATTATGCGCCCAACAGCAGCGAGTACTCTGTCGCCCACCGCATGCCCGAAACGATCGTTCACATTCTTGAAATGATCCACATCGATCATAAGAAGCGCAATATTCTTCCACGCTCTCTGAGCATTTGCCAGCACTTTTTCCGCTCGTTCCATAAACCTGCGCCGGTTGTAAAGGCTCGTGAGCGCATCGAAATTCGCCAGTTTCCGGAGCCGATTCGTCAGGCGTCTTGAGTCCGTTATATCTCTAAAGAAATAGACACGTCCCAGCACTGAACGACCTTCATAAATAAGGGTGAACCTTCCTTGGTAGTACCGTTTGTTCCCTGCCAGTTCGACAACTTTTTCCATCTTCAATGGAGCATCGAAATTGAACAGGGAAGCATCCGCAGGATCCGATATCGGCATTCCGATACTGCTCGAATTCAGCCAGGGAAAAATCTTTTGCGCTGCTGCGTTGAAATCAGAAATCCTCCCATCCCGGTCAAGAATAACCACCCCGTCGTCTATACCAGCAAATATCGAATAGAGAAACACTTCCTCTGAACTGAGCGTGCCATAGCGCAAAACTGCAATCGCAATGAAAAATATGCTCAACGCAATGCCAAAAGGCGCCAAGTCAATACCATTATGCGATTTCCCAAGCTGGTAGATGACAATCCATGGCAGAAGGCTCAGTGTACTGACAAACATCCAGAAACCACTGCTCTTGAAAACCCCGCCGCGCCTGCGCCAAGAAAGCCATTGCAGTATGATGCTCATAATGATAAATGCAGATTGATAAACAAGTTGAACCCAGTACCAAGGCCCTTTTTCGATAATTGCAAGATGATGCCCATCTATATCCGAAAGCCTGAGCGAGCGGTAAAAAAGCCCCTGAAATTCCTGTGTCGACACAAGAAAAAGCGTAATTGCCGGTATGACAAATACCAACACCACCATCCTGAATCTCGGATTGCGGCTGTACCATAATTTCCACGAAAGCAAAAACCAAAATGAAGAAACAAACGATAAGCCAAAATATTCGAATTTGAGCCAAAAACGGATTTCTTCGAGAGAATGCGCGCCCAACTCGGACGCGTAGCCGAAAATATAGAGAAAAGCACAGAGGGCTGCAAAGAAAAAGTATCGCGCAAGATGGCTCTTCTGCCGGGCTGCAGAATAGATGACCAAAAAGCCGACAATTGCGCTTGTCGCGTACAGAATTGTTCTCAGTGTTTCAATGCTCATTGCATTTTTTTCCAATAATATTGTATACGAGACAGAGACTTTTGCGCCAGTTGAGCATCAGAACAGAGCATCAGAACCCGTGCGTCGCCTGCATCGAACGCTCGAGCGCCGCGATTGCGCCGTCGATATCATACGAGATAATGACATTGAACAGAATATCTATTGCAGCAAGCTGGCTCAGCCGCGAGAGTTCTGCCGCGCTGCGGTAGACGCGCTCCACGGCAGGGATAGAGAGTGCAAGATCGGCCCGGCCGCACAAGCGATTTGTTCCGGCCATAGTCATTGCGATCAGAAAACAGCCACGCGCTTTCGCCTGGTCCGCTACTTCGATCATGGCATCCGTCTCACCGGAATACGAAATAACAAAAGCGATATCCTGAGGACGCAGGGCACAGGATGCTGTGATCTGTGCGTGGGTATCGAAAAGGTAGGAGGAAGGAAGCCCAATGCGTGACAGCTTCTGATGGAAGTCCGCTGCAACAAGGCCCGAGGCGCCAACGCCAAAGAGCGCGGTCATGGCGGCAGTGCGAATTCGTTCCGCAGCTTCTTCCACAGCTTGCGGGGAGAGCGTCGCCGCAAGTGCACTCATGGTGCGGCGCACTGCTTCCGCCATGTCATGAATTGCCTTCGAAGCCGGCGTTTGCGATTCCAGGCCGAGATCGGGCAGATATTTCTCATTCCAGCCCTGATACACATCTTTGGCCAGCCAGAGCTTGAAGTCGCTGTATCCCTCTGCACCAATCCGCTTGCAGAAGCGCACGACTGCTGCACTGCTCGTACCCGCCTGGCGAGCTAACTCGGCAATATTGAGATGCAGCACTTTCTGAGGCGATGCCTGGACAAACTCGGCGATGCGGCGTTCGGTGTCCGCAAGGCGAGGCATAGATTGGGCAATTGTTTCAAGGGCCCCATAATTCATGCTATTTACCTGCCTTTTTTTGACTGGGAATATATTCGCATCGCATCGGCGAGGCGGCCTTGTCCTTGCTGAATGAGTTCTTGTGCCGTTTCAGCACTGATTCCAAGTGCAATCATCAAGATAGCAATTTTAGGCTTCCCGCCTGACGCAAGAAAGGCCGCTTCCGCTTCATCCTTGGTGCAGCCCGTCGCTTGGCGGATAAGGCGCTTCGAGCGATCCACAAGCTTCCGGTTGACAGGCGTGAGATCTACCATCAGGTTACCGTAGACCTTGCCGATACGAATCATGCTGGTTGTCGTAAGCATGTTGAGCACAAGTTTCTGGGCGGTACCTGCTTTCATTCTGGTAGAGCCAGTGATAACCTCGGGGCCTACCTCCAGCAGTATGCGATGGTGCGCAAGCGCAAATGTCTTCGATTCGCGGTTGCAGGATATCGCCCCCACTACCGATCCTTGCTCTCTTGCATACTGCATGGCCCCCAACACATAGGGCGCGGAGCCCGATGCAGTAATGCCCACAAGAACATCGCGGGAACAGAAATCGATATTGCGCAGGGCTAGCATTCCCTCTTCCGGCTCATCTTCTGCGCCTTCGATTGAGTTTCGCAGGGCAGCTTCCCCACCGGCTATAATGCCCACCACCATCCCTGGTGGAACCCCAAATGTCGGTGGACACTCGGATGCATCGAGCACACCAAGCCTTCCCGAAGTACCAGCGCCGATATACACAAGGCGGCCTCCGCTAGTAAATGCGCGGACAATGTCTTCCACAAGCGCTGCAATATCGCGCAGAACCTTTTCGACCGCAAAGGGCACACCCTTGTCTTCTTCATTGATAATGCGCAATATTTCGATAGTTGGCAGCTTGTCGATATTTGCAGAACGGGCATTGCGCGATTCGGTCGTGGCGCGTTCGAGATAGTCATCCAATGCTTGAAAGTCCATTGTCGCTCCTGTGTTTTTTCATTATATAGCGATGTTCATACATCATTGCAATGCTCAAAAGCCAAATTTCGAAAAATTATTTCAAAAAATATTGACAACCCGGCAGAACAGTCCAATACTGGTTGTGGCACAGTGCGTTCCAAGCTGCACATGCCAGAGCAGCGCTTGCATAGCGCTCATTCTATTTTCACCAGGAGGCTCGAACATGGCAAAAAGGTTTTTGATGGCAATGCTTCTGCTTTGCCTTATGATGCCCGCATGGGCTCAGTCCAAACCGGCGACAGTAACCATCTGGGGCTGGCGCGCTCAGGATGTCGATGTATGGAAATCGGTCGAAACTGCACTCAAAGCAAAAGGAGAGCAGATTACCATCAAATATGAAGTATTTCCGCCAACTGAGTATGATTCCAAGCTGCTCGTTTCTCTGCAGGGCGGCGTCGGTCCGGATCTCATGTACACCCGCAGACTTCCGGGCGCGAGAACACAGGCTCTTATTGACAACTCCTATCTCGTGCCGCTCGACAGCAGCGTAGACCTGTCGAACTTTGACAATGTCTCCCTCAGCTTTATCCGCTCGAACAACAAGACCTGGGGGGTTCCTTTTGCAAACCAGATTGTCGGCATTTTCTACAACAAGGCGATGTTCGACAAATACAAACTCAAAGAGCCGCAGACCTGGGATGAACTCGTGCAGGTTGCCGAAACTCTTCAAAAAAATGGCATCACTCCATTCTTTGTCTCCGGCAAGGAAGCGTGGACTCTCGCCATGCAGAATGCAATGGTCGGCGTGAGCTACCCTGGCGACGCCTGGATTGGCAAGCTTGCGGAAGGAAAAGCCAAATTCACCGACCCAGAATATGTCAACATGCTAAAAGACCTCAATGCGCTCAAGAAGTACTACCAGAAGGACTTTATGGCAAATACCACCGCAGAGCAGGATGTCGCCTTTGCAATGGAACAGGTGGCAATGGTCTTTTACGGAGTCTGGGGCAATACCAACTGGCTCAAAACTAATCCTGACCTGAAGTTCGATTATTTCCCCGTTCCCCCAAAAGACAAGAATCTTCCTGCAAAAGCGTATATCTATATGGATGGCGCGTATGGTTTGAGCAGCGCATCCAAGAACAAAGATGCTGCGATCAAAGTGCTCAACTATGCCGGTACCAAAGCGTATGGCGAGCTCTTCTCTTCAACGACCGGCGAGATAACCGCAATAAAAGGCGTTACCATGCCTGCATCCAAGCCGATTCTTGTCAAATGCTACAACAAAATGGTCACAATTGCATCGACCAACCGCTACTGGGTCGGCTCACCGTTCGATGCAGGAATGCCCAGTGTCTACAACATTCTGCAAGAAAACATGCAGAAGATGTATCTTGATCAGATGACGCCGGAAGAGCTTGCAAAGAAATTGCAGGATGGCATTTCGACATGGTACCCGGCTTTCAAAAAATAACGCTGTGCTGATGCCACATGCGTGGGCGTGCAGGGCGGTCGCTTTCTGATCGCCCTGGCAAAGCCGGTTCCTCTGAAGCGCGCCCCATTTTGTATCTGAGCGAGGTAGACGTGCGGAAATATTCTTTTTTGTGGATGCTCTTCCCGGCGCTGCTCTTATATACCGTATTCATTGCGTATCCGTTTTTTTCGAGCCTCGGGCTCAGCTTCTATGACTGGCCTGGCATTGGACCGAAGAAATTCATCGGACTCTCGAACTACAAGAATATTCTCTCCGGATTTATGGCGCCGGAGTTTTATCGCGCGCTCGGGCATAATATCGTATTTTTCATATGGTCTCTCATTCTTTCGGTAGTGCCTGGGCTTTTTTTCGCTTTTCTGCTCTCCGCGGATATAAAGGGAACAAAGTTTCTGAAGGTAATCTATTTCTTTCCGAACACGCTCGCGATTGTGGTGGTAGGCTTTTTGTGGGGGCTGCTGCTCAATCCGCAATGGGGGCTTGTCAATCAGCTGTTCCGCGTGCTCGGGCTCGGCTTTCTTGCAAAACCATGGCTTGGGAATACAAGTACTGCTCTGCCGACAATCATTTTTGTGACGGCATGGAGGGGGCTCGGATTTTACATTCTAGTGTATCTGGCTGCGATTCTCGGCATCGATCGCGAAATGACAGAGGCAGCCCGAATCGACGGCGCAACTGAAATGCAGATTGCTGGGCGCATTATCTTGCCGCATCTTCTGCCGATTATTGCCACAACAAGCATGCTCAAATTCATATGGACATTCAATATCTTCGACATTGTCTACGCGATGGAAGGAACGCAGGGAGGTCCCGCAGGTTCCACCGACGTGCTCGGAACCTTGTTCTACCGCATTGCGTTTGGCGGGCTCGGGTCGAGTCAAGTGGGCATGGGTCTTGGCGCGACAGTGGTGACACTGATTTTCCTTCTGGTTTTCCCAGTGTCGATTTTCTATGTGTTCATCGTCGAGAAGCGAGTGGAAAGGGGCGAATGATGTTCAAACTGAATGGACTACAGAAAGCTATTGCATGGATATTCCTTGCGCTCCTTGCATTTGTAAATCTTTACCCTATAGGTATCATGATTCTTTCGAGCTTCAAGTCGACGCGCGAAATTTTCCTGAAGCCTTTCAACCTGCCGGCTGTGTGGCGATGGAGCAATTATGTTTCGGCGTGGCAGCGGGCCGATTTTGCGACATATTTCAAAAACAGCATTCTGGTGACCGCGGCCTCGATTGCTGCGATTCTGCTTGTTTCGTCGATGGCGGCCTATGTCATCGCGCGATTCGATTTCAAGTTCAAGCGTGGCATATACTTGTTCCTGCTTGCCGGCCTTGCGTTGCCGACGCGCCTGGCAATTATTCCGATATTCCTCATCATGCGCTCGCTGCACTTGCTCGACAAGCTTTCGGGGCTGGTTATTGTCTATGCGGCTGGAGGTATCGCATTTTCGGTATTCCTGCTGGTGAATTTTTTCAAGAAACTGCCACGCGACATTGAAGATTCGGCAAAAATCGATGGCGCTGGCCCGTTTCGCATCTATTGGCAGATTGATCTGCCTCTGCTGAAGCCGGCGCTGGTCACGGTGGCCATGTTCAATTTTATCGATGTGTGGAATGACTTTTTCTTCCCTTTGATTTTGTTGAGTTCGAGGGTAAAAAAGACGATTCCGCTGGGGCTTCAGGCTTTTTTCGGCGAGTATACTATTGAATGGGATGTGCTGTTCGCAGCGCTGAATATTTCGGTACTGCCGATACTGATTATCTTTTTGATACTGTCAAAGCAGTTTATCGCGGGAATGACGGAAGGGGCGCTTAAATAGCGCCATAGATCAAGTAATTCTGCCGCAGCTTCAAAAAGCGCTCTTCTCCTTCGTGTGCAAAAGCGAGACATTCTTCAAGAGGTGCGCCGCTATCAATCATGCAGCGCAGTGTCGTATTCCCGGCAAGTCTATCGAAGAACGAAAGCTCTGGATTCTCCCAATCTTCCCGCCAGCGAAAATCGTGTGGATACATGCGGTGAATCGTGTGCACGACTGCAATGCCGGTATCGAGAGAGCGCACCGCTTCCCGGTCAACAACTGAAACAAGAACCCCTTCGCAGAGCGCTCCCTTATACTTGGATGCTGTAGGAGTGAAAAACAGCGACATGAACACGAGGCCCGGCAAACCAAGCGCGGAGAGCGCTTCGCGAAGCGCTTCGCCATCGACAAAGGGCGCACCGATAATCTCGAAGGGGCGAGAAGTTCCTCGGCCTTCCGACAACCATGTACCTTCCACAAGGCAGGTTCCCGGATAGAGTTCGGCACATGAGAGCGAAGGCAGGTTCGGCGAAGGAAGCGGCCATGGAAGATCTGTTTCTGCCCAAGGCTGGCGCGCATCCCATCCGGAGAGCGGCACAATTTCGAGAGCACAATCTGGATAATACTCGCCGCGCAGATAGCGCGCAAATTCCCCTATTGTCAGGCCATACCGCGGTGGCAGCCCATACCCTCCCACAAAACTATCCGCCTCTTTCGGGATGGGCGAGCCTTCCACTTTGCGCCCTCCGATGGGATTTGGCCTATCGAGCACGATGAGCGGGACACCAACAGTTTCGCATGCCTCCATCATGTAAGCCAGCGTATATAGAAATGTATAGTAGCGGCAGCCGACATCTTGCATGTCGAACACGACGGCGTCGAGGCCTTCGAGCATCCATGGTTCAGGCTTGAACCGATTTCCATACAGTGAGTAAGCAGGAATTCCTTTGAATAGTTCATCCTTGACATGGACTGCATCCTGGGCAGCCCCGCGAAAGCCATGTTCTGGCCCGAAAAGGCATACAGGGCCAAGGCTGTTTTGCATGAATGCTTTCCATGCAGGGATTCCCGTGGAGGTTATTGCTGATGGGTTTGTCGCAAGCCCATATCGCTTGTTGCGGCGGCTGGAATCCGCAATAAAATGATCGAGACCACATCGCACAGGGGTCGCCGGCAGATTCGATATATGCATAATCTATGCTATCATCAGGGTATATGGCACACAATAGCAGCACTGATTTATCCGTTGAAAAGGCGAGTACGCCCGATAGAGTGCTGGCTGCGGGACCAGGCGTTCCGCTTGACGCCCTTCTTGACTCAGCAATTGCAAACAAGCTGTGCACGGGGGCGGCCGGCGCAGTATCGATCGATGGGAAGATTGTCTGGTCTCGATGCGCAGGGAAGACCGCGCTGGAAAGCGATGAGGCGCAGTTGGCTCGCACCAGGGCGACCTCGGTTTCTGAGTTCTCCATTTCTGAGCCTCCGGTTTTGGAGCCCGCGGTTTCTCCGCCCGCGCCCATTACAACGCAAACCCTCTTCGATGCAGCATCCCTTACCAAACCCTTGGCCACAGCGCTTCTGGTGATGAAGGCGGTGGAATCGGGAGCGCTGGACCTCGATGCGCCTCTCGGCAAGTACTTGCCGGAAATTCACTCCCAGGCGGCGCACATCCCTCTTATTGCACTCCTCACCCATACTGGAGGCATGCCCGCAATCCCGGCACTCGAGAGATTTTTTCCGGATTCTGCCCGGCTCGATCGGCAAGAGGCGCTGGCGCAACTTTTTTCAATCAGGCCAGAGTTTGCAGCTGGGCGCCATGTCGAGTATTCCTGCACAGGATATATACTTGTCGGTGCTGTCCTGGAGCGCATTTCCGGCATGTTACTCGGAACGCTTTTTGAGCAGGAAATCGCGCGGCCGCTTGCGCTGTCGTGCGCTGCTTTTGCACCCAGGATTCTGGATTCGGGAGAGCCTTCAGCATTCAAGGGCGCAGCGCAAACCGAATTCTGTCCATGGCGCAAAAAACGAATGGATGGCCAGGTTCACGATGAAAGCGCATACTGCCTGGGCGGGCACTCCGGCAATGCGGGGCTTTTTCTTTCGCTTGAGGATGCCCTTGTGCTCGGCAATCTGTTCCTGCAGGAAGGCATAAGCCGGGGGAAACAGCTTTTGCGGCCCGAAACAATGCGCACGATGCTCCAGGAACGCACCATAGGCCTTGAAGAGCGGCGCTCGATCGCTTTCAAGCTTCATGGCCAGGACACTGCCGATGGCCCTTTGTGGCCGGCGCAATCCTTTGGCCATACCGGCTTTACCGGCACCAGCATCTTTTTCGAGCCAGGCCGCAAATTGGTGGCAGTGCTTCTTACAAACCGAGTCTATTACGGCAGAGAAGCGACGGCAGGCCTCATTGTCGCCTTCCGCAAGGAATTCCATTCGGGCGTCTGGCGGGCTTTTTGCTGAATTCCGGTTACCGGAGCATGGAAATTCGGGGAATAGTAGATTAGAATGCGGACTGGCCGGCAATAAGCCTCAGCACGGCACTAAATGTTCGCTACATATACAGGAAGCTTACATGAACGAGCAATGGATATTCGGCATCGATGGAGGCGGGACATCGACGCGCCTCAGAATCGAGAACCTTGAAGGCAGTCTGCTTTTTCAATCCGAAGGGCCAAGTCTCAATCCGAGATCGGCGGGTTGGGATGGTTCCCAGCGCACGCTTGTTCAACTCTTTTCCGAGATGTACGAGCAGACTGGCCTTGTGCCGGATAGCTGTCTGTCGGGTTTTGCAGGAGTGGCCGGCATTGACCGGGCTGAAGATACTGGCACAATGCTTGGGCTGATCCGGAACGCAGCCAGGCTGGGCCCCGATACAGCACTCGAAGTAAAAAACGATTCGATTCCTGCGCTTGCGGGGGCTTTCGGTGAACTTCGAGGCATTCTTCTCATCGCGGGAACAGGCTCGATTGCGGTCGGAGCCAACGGTGCGGGCCGAATTATTCGATCTGGAGGTTGGGGGCACATTCTCGGCGATGAGGGGTCGGCATACTGGGTGGGACTACGAGCGCTCAATGCAGCCATCCGGTTCCATGACCGGCGGGGGCCCCAGACTGACCTACTTGGAAGCGCGCTTGCATTTTTCGAGGAGCGCGACCCCTTTGCGCTCATTCCTGCGGTCTATGAGCCTTTCGATAAGGCAAGAATTGCCGCATTTGCGCGCATTGTTGCAGAAGAGCGGGAGCGCGGCGACGAAGTGGCAGAGCAGATTTTCAAGGAAGCGGCGGAGGAACTGGCCTTGCTCGCCATTTCCATTGCAACGCGCCTTGGGGAAGTGCTAGCGGGAGGGCGCATTGCATTTGCTGGAGGTTTCTTCAGCAATAACGAGCGGCTCTGGCACGACACTGAAGCGCGGATCATTGCCTCGCTGCCCCGTCATCGCATCTATTCACCGCAGGCAGATGCGGCAAGCGGCGCATGCCTGCTCGCGCGCCAGAACATCGAAAAACCGCGCTTCTGAATATTCAGTGCCGGCTGCTTGAAATTGCTCAGCAGGCGTATCTTTTTTAAGAGCACCTTTTTCTGGCGCATCTTTTATGACGAAAGCAGCTGCCTGACGCATCACGAATCTTGCAGGCAGCCACTTTCATTCAAAATGTCAGAAAGGCTTAGAGTGCGCTACCAGGATATCAGCCTATTATCAATTTCAGTACAAAGAGAATGGCGACAATCCATGTCACGACTGTGATATCTTTGAATTTGCCTGCCAGCGCCTTGAGCACGACATACGAGATGATGCCAAACATAAGTCCGTCGGCGATCGAGTAGGCGAGCGGCATCATGATGATAGTGAGGAAGGCCGGAATTGCCTCGGTATAGTCTGAGAGATCAATTTCCTTGATCGGCGACATCATGAAGAGGCCTACGATGATGAGTGCCGGAGCCGTTGCAGCGCTCGGGATGAGCAGGAACACAGGAGCAAAGAAAAGCGCGAGCAAGAAAAGCACGCCGGTTGTGAGCGCGGTAAGCCCTGTCCGGCCACCTTCCGCGACGCCCGAAGCGCTTTCGACATACGAAGTGACGGTTGAGGTTCCGAGGCACGCGCCCGCCACAGTACCGATCGCGTCGGCAAGGAGCGCGCCTTTTACCTGCGGAATTTCGCCCTTCTTGTTGATGAGCCCGGCCTGTGTCGTCACGCCAACCAAGGTTCCGATTGTGTCAAAAATGTCGACAAAAAGAAAAGTAAAGAACACAACAAAGAAATCAAGGGTAAATACTTTATCGAACTGGAACTGGAACAGAAGCGGCGCAGCCGGTCTGGCGAGCGGCGACCAGCTTTCCGGAATCTTGGTGATACCGAACGGAATACCAATAACGGTCGTAACAAGAATCCCGATAAGCAGGGCGCCTTTCACTTTTTTCGCAAGCAAGAATCCCATGATGAAGAGCCCGATGATCGCGAGGAGTCCCGTGTTCTGTGTGACCTTGCCCAAGGATACAAGTGTCGCATCATTCTTGACGATAATGCCAGCATTCTGAAGCCCAATGAACGCGATGAACAGGCCGATGCCCACTGATACCGCGCGCTTCACATTTGTGGGGATTGCAGTGACAATCGCTTCACGCACATTGAAGAAGGACAACAGGACGAACAAAATGCCTTCCAGGAAAACTGCGGTGAGCGCGAGCTGCCATGAATAGCCCATGCCCAGCACGACGCTGAATGCGAAGAAGGCATTCAAGCCCATACCCGGCGCAAGCGCGATTGGGAGATTTGCTAGAAATGCCATGAAAAATATAGCAATCGCAGAAGAGAGCGCAGTGGCGGTGAAAACGCCGCCAGCCGGCATGCCGGTGGCTGAAAGAATACCCGGGTTGACAGCCAGAATGTAGGCCATCGTCATGAATGTCGTGATACCTGCGACAACTTCCGTACGCACACTTGTACCACGTTCTTGCAGCTTGAAGAACTTCTCCACGAAAAACCTCCTTGTAGATGGTTTGAAAATCGAGAAAAGAATAATGCTGTTTTTCGGATAACACAAGCGAAATTTTGCGGTTTTGAAGCAGGTTACTGATGCCGCTTGGCCTGTGAAGAAACGGTTGCCATATACACCCCGCTGATTGCGATAATCCCCCCTGCAATCTGGAGCGCACTCAATCGCTCTCCCAGAATCACAAATGACGCAGCCACAGAAACAACAGGAATCAGATTGATGAATACGCTCGATCTTCCCGGTCCGAGATGCTCGAGGACAATCACATAGAGCCAATACCCAATCGCGGAGCCGAAAATACCGAGATACGCCGCATTGAAAAGCGCCGTTGCGGACAACCCGGCCCACACTTGCCGCTCGGCGACAGCAAACGGAATGCAGCCAATCGCCCCGATCACCATCTGCCAGAACGTAATCGCGAGCATCGGGTAACGCCCCGAAAGAGGCTTTGTAGCAAATCCATACACCACCCAGGAAAGCGCTGCCCCCACCATATACAGATACCCGAGTGGCGAAGCCGAAGCGCTCTCGGAGCGCAGAACAATCAGAGCCACCCCTACAAACGAAAGCACTATCCCCAGGGCAATAAGCCGACCTGGCCTTGTGCGCAAAAACAGAATTTCACCAATCAGGGTCACAACAGGAATAACCCCGATTATGAGCGAGGATTCCGAAGCGGTAAGCCTAAGGATGCCGTTGTTTTCGAAGAAAAAATAGAGTGTCACGCCCACGAAGCTACTGAGCGCGAGCAGGGGCACATCGCGCCATGCGATCGCAAAACTGGTGCGCGAAGCTGCCATAATCCCCGCGAGCAGTACCGATGCAATTACAAAACGAAAGAGCGAAAGGCTCATCGGCCCTAATTCTCGCAGCGCCACTTTGATTGAAAGAAAGGTCATGCCCCAGATAACTGCAACGATGACTCCAAAAAGAGAAGCTGCCGATTCCCTTCTTTTCATGGAATGCAATGCTACCGGGAGAATCGGCGCCTGTCCATAACCCTTCTTTATGGTATACTGAAAAACATGAATGATGTGATCATCGATGGCTGCTCACTTTCCATCCCGGAGCTTGTCGTTGTCGCGCGGCACAAGATACCGGTGCGGCTCGACCCCGATGCCGAAGAGCGAATGCGCGCTTCCAGGGAAGTAGTCGAACTCGCGGTCAAAAAAAAGCTTGTAAAATATGGAATTACGACGGGGTTCGGAAAGTTCTGCAATGTGACCATTTCCGATGAAGATAATGCGCTTCTTCAGAAAAACCTCATTATGAGCCATGCATGTGGCCAGGGTGAGCCTTTTGCGCCGGAAATTGTGCGGGCAATGATGGTTTTGCGGGCCAATGCGCTCGCGGTGGGGAATAGCGGGGTGCGTCCACTCCTTGTCCAGCGCATTCTTGATCTCGTCAATGCGGACATCGTGCCAGTTGTGCCGGAAAAAGGTTCGCTGGGAGCTTCGGGCGACCTTGCGCCGCTCGCACATATCGCCCTTGTGCTTATCGGCATGGGGGAAGCGTTCTACAAAGGAAATCGCATGCCGGGAGCGCTTGCGCTCGCGGAAGCACATATTGCCCCCCTCGTGCTGGAAGCAAAGGAAGGGCTTGCGCTCATCAACGGAACGCAAGCAATGACAGCGATTGGCGCGCTTGCGGTGTACGACGCCCTTATGCTCTACCGAAGCGCGACAATTGCCTCGGCACTCACATTTCAGGCACTGCGCGGCATAACCGAAGCGCTCGACCCCAGGATTCATGAGCTGCGCAGGCAAAAAGGCCAGATCGACGCAGCGCAAGACTTGCGCTGGCTTCTTGAGGATTCGCTCCTCACAACAAAACCATCCGGCACCCGTGTGCAAGATGCATACGCGCTTCGCTGTACGCCACAGGTCCATGGCGCATGCGTGGCGGCAATCCAGCATGTGTGGGATATCATTTCTGCGGAATTGAATGCAGTGACCGACAATCCGCTCATTTTCCCCCATGTGCTCCACGAAGGCGGCGATATTCTATCAGGCGGCAATTTTCATGGAGAGCCGCTCGCGCTTGTTCTCGATTATCTCGGCATAGCCGCAGCCGAACTTGCGAATCTCTCCGAACGGCGGCTGGAACGCATGGTCAATCCTGCTCTATCCGAAGGCTTGCCTGCATTTCTGACCATCAATGGCGGGCTCAATTCCGGTTTTATGATCGTGCAGTACAGCGCTGCAAGCCTCGTGTCGGAAAACAAAGTGCTCGCGCATCCTGCGAGCGTGGATTCCATCCCCTCAAGCGCGAACCAGGAAGATCATGTCTCCATGGGCACCATTGCCGCGCGCAAAGCCAGGCAGATCATCGACCATTCCCAAAGAGTCGTCGCCATGGAAATCCTGGCCGCATGCCAGGCGCTCGATTTACGAGCGATCCAGCTGGGGCTCTCTTCGATCGATGAGTCCTTGTCGCCTGCAACCCGCTCAATCTATCGCATGCTGCGTACAGTGGTCCGCTTTACCGATAAAGACAGAATCATGTATCCGGATATCGATGCTGTTGTCGAGCTGGTTTCCGATGGTACTCTCCCGGAAAGCATCGACCGCTGGAGTTGGAATCCCGGACCTGTTGTCCCTTGCGAAGAATACGTTTAAAATCAAAGAAACTCTTTCCCAGGAGCATGGCGTATGGTAACCAAACGAGATCATGGCATTCATCTTGACAGGACATCTCCCCAGGAGCGCTCCCGCCTCATTTCCTATATCAATATCAAACTCGAAAGCCTCGGCCTGCCGATTTATTCAAAGGAAGGCACGGGCTTTGTTCAGCTTGCCGCCGATATGCTGGAGAGCTTCCGTCAGAAAGAACGGCTTTTGCCGCGGGTTCTCCCCCCCTCCGATCAGCGCATCCAGACTTTTATCGATCGATATCTTGCCGATCTTGGACTTGCGCGGGTTCCGCAAATTCCTTCCAACACACTCGTGCTCGACCGATATGGCATGGCGCGCGAGCTATCCCTGCCACCTGATGGCCATAAGCATATTTCACCCACCCTCACCTCGTACCGCGTGCGCAATGGAGTCTTGCACAACCCCAAAAGCGATCGCAGAACCACCGAAGGGGTATTCCATATTGTGGAGGGCGGTCTTCCAATTCCCCCGGACAAAAAAGCCGTTCCCAAGCTCGCCTTTGCGAGAATACTCGAAGCTGCACTGAATCCCCCTCCAGAACTACTCGAACTTCCTTTTACAGCAGGCGAAAACGAAAAAGCCCGCACCTTTGTCTCGGTTCTTCTGAGACCTGTCGTGCGTCCGGAAATTCCCGGCTATTGCGAAGAGCGTTCGATGGAAGTGCGTTTCTTTGCTCCCGGCTCTCTTGTCGCCAATGTAGACTTTGTCGAGAGCATTTTCGGCAATTCAGGCGATCCGTTCATCCCTGAAAACGATGCATCGATCGATCCTGTGCACTGGACCGGAACCACTGGCTGCATCATTCTCGCCACGCACCTCACCGAGCTTACAAAGAAAGAACTCGGCTTGCCTCATTGGGACGAAGCGACTGAACGTCAGCGCTGCGATGGCATGTGCTGGCGCGAACCCACAGAAAAGTACAACGACGGCAGAGCATTCAAAGTCTGCGCACGCGACGAATCTGGGGTCATTCTGACCATCATTGCCGACAACTATTTTGGCTATTCGAAAAAAGAAATCAAATCCCACATCTCCTATTCCGCGAATCTGCTTGGGCTCGTCGAAGAGGAACATGCGGGCGGCGCCCTTGTATTCCCCTCCTATAACCTCGGCACGCGTTTTGTGCCCGACACGAACCTCAAGTCCAAGGGGCACAGCCTTCACGATGTCTTCACCATTATGCGCGGCCGTATCGAAATGAAGCAGGAAGGGTATGCTGTTGACCTTACCTTTCCGAACATCATTTATCTGCCGGAAGATGCGTACATTTCGCTCGAAGACCAGATGGCGCATTGGGTAAGCGACGGAAGAGAGGAATCGCTTCGCGTCCTGCCCGACTACATCTATGTGCACCCAACCGGATACCGAGTCCATATGGAGCGCCACCCAGCCACGGGCGCCTGGCGCCTCATCGGCACAGCCGCAGAAGGCCTTTTGTGTCACAAACCTTGTACCGTTTCGGGAGGCGGCAAATCTGAAATCGCCAAATCGATCCATGACGCCATTACCTACATGCCAATTATTATTGCCGATTTCGACAAAGACATGCGCGCGGTCAAGGAGATCATCGAAAAAGACTATGGCAACCGCTTCCGCGACGAAGCCGAGAATCACGGCAAAGATGCGCGACCCGTGCTGTCGCCCAAGCGTTCGCTCGGTTCGGTGATCAAGCTCCTTTCGCCCTCGCCGGCGTACAACGACGAGTATAACGAGTGGCTCCGCTCCATTCCGGAACGCATAAAAAGCCTCGTGTTCCTCGTTAAGCGCTTCTACCGGCCGGACTGGGGCGACGACTGGCTTTCGCATTTTTCGGTCGACGCGGTAAATGGCACGACCGGGAATATACTCAAGTTCGAAGGGCGGCCTATCATGGGTTCCTACTTACGCGTCGGCAAGAACGAGCATGGCATGAACCGTTTCTTTAAGCTGAGGCAGGACTTCATGCCCGCTTTCAAACTTCAGTGGGAAGATGATATTTCCGCTTCGATCGTTGTTCCCGTCGACCAGCTCGAAGATCTGCCGGAATGGGCGCAGAACCACTTGAGCCTCAAGTTTGCCAAAAACTGCGAAGCGCGCTTCTTCCAGCGCCCCGACGATGCCATCATCCGCGGATACGACAAGCAGACCGAAAAAGACTTCGCCCGCCAGGACAACTTTGTCTCCAATTTCGAGCCCCTCACCAGGGCGGATGCTTCTCGCATCATCGAAAACACAATTAATTTCTATGAATACACCGAGCCGATGCGGAAATTCATCGAAGAAACCGAAAAGGACCCAAATTTCGAATACTTTGTCGCTTCGAACTGTTTCCGCCTCGTGGATGGCGCTCCCTCCAAGAATCCGCGCTACCTCCAACTCGATCCTACCTATGTGAATCCGCAGGCCAAATATCTTGCTGAGCTGGGCCCTCGCCTCTACCGGCGCATTCCCGCCGACAAGGCGCTTCCTCAGCCTGTCGGCGCGGTGCTGCCAGGGCGGCGCAATAACCCAGCTGATCCGAAAGCCGGCATTCGGCCGCTTGCGGTGTACGGGCCAATTCATTACCAGGATCTGCCCGAGCTTTTCATGGATTTTGTATGCTCGCTCACGGGGAAGAGCCCTTCGACCACCGGCGCAGGCAGCGAAGGAGCGCTCACCAAAGGGCCGTTCAATGCGCTTGTACCCACCACGGACCTCAACAACGCTCTCCTAGCCTTCATTCTTACGGGTTATGCAGGCTTTACCACAGCGGCAGGGCATATCGGTCACAAATACAAAATGGATCACGATATCTCCCTCATGATGCCCGAGTTGTGGGCGCGTATGGGGCCCGAAGAACGCGATCCGGAATTCCTGAAGAGCCACGGCTACCTCGAAAAAGTCGAAGACTTCAAGTACAAAGGCCGGCTCATTCCTGCATCCCGGCTTGGATGGCGCATCACACCGCTCTTTGCTGCGACGTACCTTGGAAGGCTGTTCGATACGCCTTCGGTCGTGTTCCCTGAAGACATGCTGAGGCCAGAACTCCAATCGCTCGAGGAATTTGTCGATGGCATCGAGAATATCGCCGCAGCGATGGAAAAATCGGCAAAGGCATATTTCGAGGACGGCTCGGTCGAAGCAGCTATACCGCCGCTCAAAGCAGTACTTTCCGTCATGGCGTATGGCAATTACGAAGGCAAGAGCATCCAGGATCCCGAAGTGCGCAAGCTGTTCGATAGGGAATATGTCTTGTCCTCGGACTGGTACCGCGAGCGCCTTGAGCGCTATCGGGAACATGAAATCGCCTATATCGAATCGTCGATCTCCTATCTGAGAAAGTTCCTCGCTGAGCGCGCCGAGCCGAAGAGCCTGACCGAGCGCCGAGTACAGGCTGAACTCTCGAGCGCCCATGGCCGGCTTGAGCAGCTTATGGCTCCGAACTACCTGAAACGCATCTGGGGATCGATCGGCCTGGATCCGCTGTATCAAGGGCAGCAGAAAGCCTGATGGACAGCAGGCGCGCATATGGCCGAGAACCGACAAAAGGCGCTTTTTGTTCATAATATTGGAGAGCTGTGGACGGCCGAGGGACTGCGCGCAGCCGCGGGCCCGGCCATGGGGCGCGTGAAAAAATTCCGCGACACTTGCTTATATATTGAAGACGGGCGCATTTCTGCAATCGGCGAAGAGGCGCGGCTGCGCGCCGCGGCCACGGCAGCTCCAACTTTCGACGCAGAAGGGCGCGCCTGCGTTCCTGGCTTTATCGACAGCCATACGCATTTTATTTTTGCCGGCTGGCGCGAGGATGAATTCTACTGGCGCGCCCAGGGTATTCCCTATATGGAAATGCACCAACGAGGAGGCGGCATCCAGAAGAGTGTCGATGCAACACGCCGCGCATCATTGGAAGAATTGGTTCGCCTTGGCAAGGCTCGCCTCGAGACAATGCTCTCATTGGGCATCACCACAGTAGAAGGCAAATCCGGCTACGGCCTCGACAAGGAAACAGAACTTCGCCAGCTGCAAGCGATGGACGAGCTGTCAACAGTCATGCCCCTCACTATTATCCCCACATTCTTGGGAGCCCACTCGATTCCTCCTGAATATAAAGACCGCCCCCGCGAATTCCTTGCCTTTTTGGTCCGCGAAGTTTTCCCTTTATTTAAGAAAAGGGGTCAGACCCCTTTTGTTGACATTTTCTGCGAAGAAGGCGTATTTGGCATTGAAGATTCGCGCTGGTACCTCGAACAAGCCCGCGCAGCCGGCTTCGCGCTCAAACTTCATGCCGACGAAGTCAAACCTCTAGGCGGCGCCGGCCTAGCTGCCGAGCTCGGCGCCACAAGCGCCGACCACCTCCTCAAGGCCTCCGATCAGGACATCCAGGCCCTCGCCGCCGCCGGCACAATTGCCTGCCTCTTGCCGCTCACCGCCTTCAATCTCCGCGAGCCGTACGCCAGCGGCCGCCGCTTTATCGATGCCGGCTGCGCGGTTGCCTTGGCAAGCGATCTCAACCCCGGCTCCTGCTATAGTCAATCTATTCCGCTTATTTTCGCCCTCGCTGTGCTCTATCTGGGCATGTCCATCGAAGAAGCGCTTACCGCTCTCACGCTCAATGGCGCTGCTGCACTCGGGCTCGCTGCGCAGACAGGCTCGCTCGAACCAGGAAAGGACGCTGATTTTCTGCTCCTAAATGCGCCTTCGCCGGGGCACCTTGCCTACCATGCGGGCATGAATCTTGTTCATTCTGTGTTCAAGCGCGGAATTCTTGTCTGGCAAAACGGCAATGTTCTTGGGCCGGCCCGAATTTAAAGGTCTTCATAACGGCAGAGTGCGGCACAAGGTTGGAAGCACTAGCAAAAGCGCCGCCCGCGCCCGCGAATGCCTTCTATGCACCCGGCACAAGGTTCGAAGCACTAAGATTAGGGCGGCACAAGCTTGGGAGCACTAAGCTGGTTCCCCCTTTTTGAATCGAGTGACCGCAAAAATAACCACTGCCACCAGAACCGCCACAAAAGCCGCTACAACCGCGGCATTCGGTTTCTCCTTATACAGGAATAATCCAAGCAAAAGCTGTGAGGTCGGCGTCAGATACTGGATAAAGCCGATCAGCTGCAGACTAATGCTTGTCGCCGCCACCCCGAACAGCAGCAAAGGGACTGCAGTCACTACCCCGCTCAAAGCCAAAAGGGCCGTCACCCTCAAACCCGCATTGCCAAACGAACCCGCCCCTTGTGCATGCATGACCGCCAAAAAGGCAAACGCAAGCGGCGCTACAGAGAATGTCTCCAGTGCCAGACTCGTAATCGGCGCAAGCCCCAGCCCCTTTTTAACGGCGCCGTACAGCGCAAAGGTAATCGCAAGTATGAGCGAAATCCAAGGCACCCGCCCATACAGGATACCAGCAGCGACAATTCCCACCAAAGCAATTCCAACCGCAATGCGAGTCCACCTGTCGATATGCTCGCGGAACAGCATTGCCCCAAGCGCAACTGACAGAAGAGGATTAATGTAATATCCTAGCGCGGTTTCAAGCACATGGCCAGAGTTGACTGCATAAATATACATTCCCCAATTCACAGTTACGAGCAATCCAGCCGCGCCGACCAGCACGCGCTTTCGCGGATCCTTCAAGGCAACACCCAGGCTGGACATTTCTTTTCTGGCCAATAGCAGCATAAGACAAAACACTGCTGCCCACAGGATTCGGTGAGCGAGTATCTGCAGCGGCAACACAGATGAAAGCAATTTCCAATACAGAGGAAAAATACCCCAAAGCCCGTAAGCACCTATCGCAGCAAAGAGGCCTTGTTTTTGGCTGAAACGTCCCGTCCGTGTTTCATGTTCCATCGATGTTTGCGCTTTTTCTTGCGCCATTCCTTTCAGTCTCCTTTTCTTCCTGAAGCTTGTGAAATGCTTTACACAGGAACCCAAATTTCAAATTTTGAAACGCCAGGCATAAAATTCGATATGCTCTCGTAATAAAATTGCAAAAATTCACAAAAATCTACAGGCAAATATATTGACATGGCGCAATTCGCTGTTTCTATATGTAAATACAATTCTCTTGGTGCATATATTACACCAAGAGAGCAACTGCAAGTAAGGAGGCAGTATGAAGAAAGTATTGTTTGTAATGGCGCCCGTCGTGTTGGTCGCCGCATCCTACGCACAGGATATAAAAATCGGCGGCATCGGTCCTGTTACCGGCGAAGCAGCAACCTTCGGCATTTCCACCAAAAACGGCATGACAATGGCTGTTGATGAATGGAATGCAAAAGGCGGTATTTTCGGCGGCCGCAAGGCAAAACTGATCTTCGAGGACGACAAAGGCGATCCTTCAGAAGGCGCAATTGTATGGAACAAACTGATTCAGCAGGACAATGTCGTCGCGATTGTCGGCACGGTCATGTCCAAAGTGTCGCTGGTTGGCGCTCCTATTAGCCAGGCTGCGGGCATTCCTATGATCAGCCCAACTTCGACAAACGAAAAGGTAACACTTGTCGGCGATTACATTTTCCGCGCTTGTTTCATCGACCCGTTCCAGGGGACAGTAGGTGCAAACTTCGCCTTCAACGATCTCAAAGCCCGTTCCGCAGCAGCGATTTTCGACCTGGGCAACGATTACACCAAAGGCCTCGCCGAGAACTTCAAAAAGCAATTCGAAAAACTTGGCGGAAAAGTTGTAGCCTTCGAGGGGCACCCAACTGGTACAACTGATTTCAAAGCGCAGCTGACAAAAATTCTGCAGGGCAAGCCTGATGTGATCTACATCCCCGACTACTACAACGATGTCGGACTCATTGCAAAGCAGGCCCGTGAACTCGGCTTCAAGGGTCCACTCGTCGGTGGTGATGGATGGGACTCGCCCGAACTGGTCAAAATCGGCGGTACCGCAGTCGAAAACGGTTTCTTCACCAATCACTATTCATCTGAAGACAAGCGGGCCATTGTCCAGGCTTTTGTAAAGAAATACAAAGCCAAATTCGGTGCGGAACCTGATGCGCTCGCAGCACTCGGCTACGACGCCATGTATATCATGCTCGATGCCATCAAGCGTGCTGGTTCTACAAAGGGAGCAGCCATTCGCGATGCGCTCAAAGCAACCGATATCAATGTCGTTTCCGGCCGGATCAAATTCGACGAAAACCGCAATCCGATCAAGTCTGCGGTTATTATCGAGATCAAGAACGGCAAACAGGTGTATCGGACTACTGTCAATCCATGACATGAATCCTGAAGGGCTGTCCTTTCCGGACAGCCCTTCTCTCTATTAATATAGCTCTCCACCTTTCCGGAGCGTGGCGAGCCTTTCTGATTTTCCGCACTGGCGGGAAAATGCTCTCTGTTTCGCCCTGTAAATACAAAGGCGAAGAAGGGTTCAAACCATGGGATCGATTTTCAGTCTCCAGCAGATTCTCAATGGTCTTCAGCTTGGTTCTATCTACGCGCTCATTGCGCTCGGCTACACGCTGGTGTACGGAATTGTGCGGCTTATCAATTTTGCACATGGCGATTTTTTCATGATCGGCGCATATGCCGCATACGGCTCATTCTACATGTTCAATGCCCTCGTTGCCGGGAGATCAGGTACCCTCGCGTTTTTAGTGCTGTTGGCCGCAATGATCGGTGGCGCTAGTATTGCCTACCTGACCAATAAATTCGCTTATAAACCGCTCAGATATAAGCCAAAGCTCAGTTCGCTCATCACTGCAATCGGTGTTTCGATGTTTATTGAATATTTCTTTTCTGCATTACCGGCAATCGGTCCTTCTTATCGGTCGTTCCCGGATATTCTTGTGCGAAAGGAAATCCGCCTTGGCAATGCGGTCATTTCGAATCTTGTGATTATTGACCTGGCGGTTGCAGCAATTCTCATGGTGGGACTGACGCTTCTTGTAAGAAAAACAACGCTTGGCAAGGCAATGCGCGCAGTCTCGCAGGACAAGGATGCAGCCCGTCTTATGGGAATCGACATTGAAAAAGTCATCTCTTTCACCTTTATGGTCGGCGGGGCTTTTGCAGGTGCTGCGGGTCTTCTGGCGGGCATGACGTACCCGCGCATTTTCCCGTACATGGGTATTCTGCCTGGTCTCAAGGCATTTATCGCTGCAGTGCTTGGGGGCATTGGCAACATTCCTGGTGCAATGCTCGGCGCCTATATCATGGGCATCGCCGAAACTTTTGCTTCTGCGTATAACTCGCTCATTGGAGAAGGAATAGCATTTGCAATTCTCATTCTCGTCCTCTTAATCCGCCCAAGAGGCCTTCTGGCCGAAAAAATTGCTGACAAGATCTAGGAGGAACCCGCATGAATGTACGCAAATTGCCGCGCTTTTTGATTGCAGTGGTTCTATTTTACATAGTTGTAGAGGTCCTCTATAGAACAGAAATCCTGAATGGCTATCTGCTGCATATTATCAATTTATCGCTCATATATGTCATACTTGCGACAAGCCTGAATCTCATCAACGGCATCACGGGGCAGTTTTCTCTGGGGCATATGGGCTTTGCCGGGGTGGGAGCCTATGTTTCGGGTTCTCTTACTACGTTGATCCTTAAGCTCTCGGTGACTAATCCAGCCAGCATGCTGCCATTTCTTCTCTCCATTATAGCAGGGGGTGTCGTCGCCGCATTTGTGGGATTCCTCATCGGGTTTCCTTCGTTGCGTCTAAAGGGAGACTATCTTGCGATCGTAACGCTGGGTTTCGGCGAGATCATTCGAACGATTTTCAATAATATCGATGCAGTCGGCGGTCCTCGCGGGCTGCTCGGCATTCCTAAATTTTCAAATTTTACGGTTATACTTGTCGCTGCGTTTCTTACAGTCGTCATTATCCGCAATTTGATTGAATCGTCGCATGGGCGAGCCATGCTTTCGATAAGGGAAAATGAGCTTGCTGCCGAGCTCGTCTGTGTCAATACAACACGGTATAAAGTGATGGCCTCCACTTTTGGCGCTTTTTTTGCGGGTATTGCAGGCGGGCTGCTCGCTCACCTCATTCAGCTCGCGCACCCTACGCAGTTTGGTTTTATCAAATCTGTCGAAGTATTGATTATGATCTACGCAGGCGGCGTAGGTTCTCTCACAGGATCCATCCTGGCAGCTTTCGGACTCACCTTCCTCTCGGAGGGTTTGAGGCTCGGTATACGAGCGCTTGCTGACGCGACGGGCCTCCCGATTGGCGGGGAATGGCGCATGGTCGTCTATGCGCTCCTTCTTATCTTTATCATGCTATTCAGGAATGAGGGATTAATGGGAATGAGAGAATCAAGAATCATCAAGAATGTGGAGGTTGATTGATGACCCCCCTGCTAAAAATCGAACATCTGACCCATTTTTTCGGCGGCTTGCGGGCGGTCTACGATTTCAATTTCGAGATACCCGAAGGCTCCATCTATGGTCTTATCGGTCCGAACGGTTCCGGGAAAACCACCATCTTCAATCTGATTACCGGCATTTATGACCCTACTGAAGGGGCAATCAATTTCCAGGGCGAAAATATCAAGGGCATGAAGTCATTCAGAATTGTGCATAAAGGAATTGCCCGGACTTTCCAGAATCTTCGAATCTTCGGAAACCTCTCCGCGATCGACAATATCCGCATTGCACGCCACTATACCACTACTTCCAGCCTGTTTGCTTCCATTCTGCGCCTGCCCTCTTTCAAAAGCGAAGAGCGAGCGGTCAAAAGGGAAGCTCTCGAACTGCTCGATCTCATGCATCTTTCCAATCGCGCAATGGAAACCGCTAAAAATCTCCCGTACGGAGAGCTGCGGCGGCTCGAGATCGCGAGAGCGCTTGCCACCAAGCCCAAGCTCATTCTTCTTGACGAACCGGCGGCGGGCATGAACCCCAAAGAAGTTGATGACCTCATGCGGCTTATCAGCCGTATTCGTGACGAATTCAAGGTCACCGTGTTCCTCATTGAGCACCATATGCAGGTCATCATGGGCATCTGCGAATGGATCAAAGTGATAGATTTTGGCGAGACAATTGCAGAAGGCCTACCGGACAAGGTCAAGAATGACCCGCGGGTTCTCGAAGCCTACTTGGGAAAGCGAGGTACATAATGCTGAAAGTAACAAATCTCAAGGTCAATTACGGCAAGATCGAAGCGATCAAAGATGTAAGTTTCGAGGTTCCCGACGGAAAGATTGTCACGCTTATAGGCGCGAACGGCGCAGGCAAAACAACAACACTCCGCGCAATTTCAGGGCTCGAGCGCGCTGCCGGCGGTTCAATCGTGTTTGAAGGCAAGGATATTACAAATCTCGAAGCCCACAAGATCGTGCCATTGGGTATTTCGCATGTTCCCGAAGGGCGCAAGATATTTCCTACGCTGACTGTAAAGGAGAACCTTGAGCTTGCGGGCTGGACCATAAAGGATAAAACCGAGGTGAACCGCCGAATCGATCAGGTCTGCGAAATATTCCCGCGCATCAAGGAACGATTGAGCCAGCTTGGTGGCACGCTCTCTGGCGGGGAACAGCAGATGCTGGCAGTGGGGCGCGCGCTTGTCACTGGAGGAAAACTGCTTCTTCTCGACGAGCCTTCGATGGGGCTGGCCCCTGTGCTGGTCGATGAAATATTCGATCGCATTGCTGCAATCAACAAGCAAGGAACGACGGTTCTGCTGGTAGAGCAGAATGCAATGGAGGCTCTTGAAATAGCCGATTTTGCGTATATTCTCGAGGTCGGCTATACCACTATTTCCGGCGAGGCAAAAGCTATCGAACACGATCAGCGCGTACGCGAGGCATATCTGGGCGTGTAAAACAAAGGCCGCCCTGGCGCATTGCCGGGCGGCCTTTTCATAGCTGAATGTTGCACGTGCTCTGTGCGCGCCTTATTTTGCATTTGCCATGTGCGCCTTGCACACTTTGCAAATTTTCGTCTTTTTGCCTTCGATTTCCTGTTCGTAGATCACTTTGACGCCAGTGCGTCCGCATACCGGACAGGTCCCGCGGCCACTCGATACCACTTCCCGCAATCCTTTGCCCCTGTGAGCTTTGGACATATCAGTTTCCTCCCTGCGACCTTCAGGCCTGTTTCTTTGTCTTCCGCTCTGCTTTGCGCTTTTCGCGCTCGGCTTTCTTCTCATCGGCTTTCTGGCCGACAAGCTCGAGTACCACAAGGCTCGCATTGTCATTCGCGCGATTGCCGAGTTTGAGAATCCTAGTGTAGCCGCCATTGCGCTCTTTGAAGCGCGGTCCGATATCGGTGAACAGTTTTGCAACTGCATCTTCACCATAGAGCCTGGCAGACGCAATCCTTCGATTGTGGACGGAATCTTCTTTCGCCCTCGTAATGAGCTTTTCTGCTGCGCGTCTCGCTTCGAGCGCCTTGGCCTTGGTGGTTACGATTTTTTCCTGCTTGAACAGCACGGTAACCATATTCCGGATAAGGGCCTTGCGGTGAGCGGCGACTCGGTTGAGTTTGTTATAGCCGATCTTATGCTTCATCGCTCTCTTCCTTCTTCATGTTGAGTTTTATGTGATTTCTCAGCGCGGAATAGTCCGCCATGCCGAGGCTGAGGTTCCACTCGGCGAGTTTGGTCTTGATCTCCTGAAGGGATTTCTTGCCGAAATTCCTTGTCTTGGTGATCTCTTCCTCGGTTTTCTTCGTAAGATCGCCGATAGTCCTGATGTTCGCATTCTTGAGGCAGTTGAACGAGCGCACGGACAGCTCGAGCTCTTCGACCGGCATGTTGAGAATCTGGCGCACGCGCTCCTCGATCTCGTCGCTAGTCTCTTCGCCGCCTGCTTCATTCTCGTCGAAGTTGATGAAAATCGAAAAATGATCCTTGGCGATTTTGCCTGCTTCACCGAGCGCATCTTCCGGCTTTATTGTCCCATCTGTCCAGATTTCGAGCACGAGCTTGTCGTAGTCGGAACGCTGGCCAACGCGAGTCGGCTCAATCGAGTATTTTACCTTTTTTACAGGCGTAAAAATAGCATCCATCGGAATCGTGCCGACCACATCGATGAATTTTTCATTGACTTCGCTCGGCACATAGCCGCGGCCAAGATTCACCTGCAATTCAAGGCCAAGGTGCACGGACGGATCCAGCGAAGCAATCTTGAGTTCGGGATTGAGCACGATGAGCGAGCTTTGGTCGGCAAAGAAGCTCCCGCGTAGTTCTTCCATTCCCTTGATCTCGTATTCGAGGGTGAGTTCTTCCTTGTCGTTCGGGAGTTTGACGCGCAGCTTCTTGAGGTTGTTCAGTACCTCAATCGTGTCCTCTACCACCCCGGGGATGGTTTCGAACTCGCTCGTAATGACATGCGGTACACCTTCGTCATCATATCGAGTTATGCGCACCGCGGTAATCGCATACCCCTGAATGGAGGACAACAGGATGCGGCGCAGGGTATTCCCGACAGTAGTTCCATAGCCTGGCTCAAAAGGATACGCAACGAACTTTCCGTATGTGTCGGTAGATTCGCTCTGTTCGTAGGTGATGCCCTTCGGCTTTTTGAAACCTTTAAGTAGGTTTTTGCGCGCCATTTCCGCTCCTTATTTCGAGTACAACTCGACGACCAGCTGTTCCTTGATATCCGCAATATCTGTAACATCCTGGCGCTGCGGATTGGTAACAAAGCGGCCGGTCATTTCATCTGCATTGACCTCAAGCCAAGGCATTACACCAGATTTCTGCACTTCTTCGAGGGCTTGGCGGATGGATTCCATCTTTTTTGCTGCACCGATCACGGAAATGACATCGCCCGCTCTTACCAGGTAAGAAGCAATGTTTACACGCTTGCCGTTCACGGCGATATGTCCATGGTTCACAAGCTGGCGCGCCTGAGCGCGAGAGCTCGCAAAACGCAGTCGGTATACGACATTGTCAAGCCTGCGCTCGAGAAGAATGATAAGGTTATCACCAGTTTTCCCAGGCAAACCGAGCGCCTTTTCGAACGTATTGCGGAACTGCTGCTCCATGAGGCCATAATTTCTCTTGAGCGCCTGCTTCTCGCGAAGCTGAACCGCATATTCGGATTTTTTGCCAAGGCGTGTCTTGGGCGCTTTCCCTGGGGGAAGCCGCTTCTTGTTGATTGGGCACTTGTCGCTGCGGCAGCGGTCGCCCTTGAGGAAAAGCTTTCTTCCTTCAGCACGGCAAAGCCTGCATACAGGTCCGATATATCTAGCCATTCTTGTAACCCCCTCTTAAATGCGGCGCGCCTTCCGAGGCCTGCAGCCATTATGGGGAATCGGTGTCACGTCATTGATCGACTTGACTTTGAGTCCCATTACGCCGAGCTGTCGGATTGCGGACTCTCGGCCAATGCCGGGCCCTTTCACAAACACATGCACTTCGCGCAAACCCGCCTGAATCGCCTTCTGAGCCGCAGCTTCGGTTACAGTCTGAGCGGCAAATGGCGTCGATTTTTTGGCACCGCGGAATTCATGGCTTCCGGAACTCGACCATGAAATAGCATTTCCATTGAGGTCGGTCACGGTCACAATCGTATTGTTGAAGGTTGCCTGAATATAGACATTCCCTTCATATACGCTCTTTTTCTCTTTTCTCTTCTTCGTCTTTGTCGTAGTCGCAGCCACGTTCATGCCCCTCCGTTAGACGGCTTTCTTCTTGTTTGCAACGGTCTTTCTCTTACCTTTGCGCGTGCGCGCGTTCGTTCTCGTCCGCTGGCCGCGAACGGGAAGACCTTTGCGGTGGCGTAGGCCGCGATAGCAGCCAATATCCATCAGACGCTTGATATTCAGCGCAATTTCAGTTCTCAAGCGGCCTTCAACTTTGTATTCGTTTTCGATTACTTTGCGCAGCTCGTTGATCTCTTCATTCGAGAGATCATTTATCCTTTTGGCGGGATCGATTCCCGTCGCTTCGCAAATTTTGATTGCACTCGTCCGCCCGATCCCATAGATATAGGTGAGGGCGATATCAACATGCTTGTTAGGGAGGTCAACTCCCGCAATACGCGCCATGAGCTTCCTCCTGCTCTCAGCCTTGTTTCTGCTTGTGCTTAGGATTCTCACAGACAATCCTAACCACACCATTGCGCCGCACTATCTTGCATTTATCGCAAATTTTCTTGACGCTTGTTCTAACCTTCATGGGTTCCCCCTGTTCGCAAACACGCAATTAAATACCATTCTGTCAAAAGTTTCTATAGGTTCCTCGACCTGATATGCCCTTTTCGCACCAGGCCGTCATGGTGATGCATTTTCAAAAGCGCTTCTACCTGCGCCATGGTATCGAGATCGACACCGACAAGGATAAGCAGCGATGTACCGCCCAGCAGATATGCCATCTGGCTCGGAAAATTGAACAGCCGCTGCACCAGCGTCGGAATCAAGGCGATAAGGCCGAGGTAGAGCGAGCCTGGCAGAATGATCCGATTGAGCACTCGTGTCAGGTATTCTTCCATCTTTTCGCTGCGGATACCTGGTATCGAGCCGCCATTTTCGCGGATATTCTTCGAAATCTCCTGCGGGTTGAGCGTCACCTGCGTATAGAAGTACGCAAAGAAAATAATGAACACGACATAGAAGAAGTTGTACCAGAATCCGCTCGGCCTGAGCCAGTATGAAAAATCTCTCAGCCATTTTGCCTGCACGCCAAAACTCTGCGCAATCTGTAGAGGGAACGTCAGAAGGCTCGAGGCAAAGATGACAGGGATAACGCCCGACGGGTTGATTTTGAACGGGATATAGGTGTTCTGCGCGCCGTACATCCTGCGGCCCACGATACGCTTTGCATAGTTGACAGGGATTTTTCGCTGCCCCTGCTGTTCAAGCACGACCAGCGCGACAACCGCAACAAACATGATGAGCACGACAATGGCGTACACCGCATTGATTTCGCCGAGCTGAATCTTCTTGATGAGCTCGTAGGTCGCATTCGGCAGACGGGCAACAATACCTGCAAAAATGAGTAGCGATATGCCATTGCCAATGCCGCGCTTGGTTATCTGCTCGCCGATCCACACGAGGAACATGGTGCCTGTCGTTACTGTGATCACAGCTACAATCGTATACATCGTCCTATTGGACATCGCGATGGCATTGGGAATCCGGTCAGCCCATACCGTAACCGAAAAACTCTGAATGATAGCAATACCGATGGTCCCAATCCTTGTCCAGCGGGAAATTTTGCGACGCCCGCCTTCTTCTTCCGCAATATTCTTGAGCTTGGGAAAGATGACGAGCAAGAGCTGCATAATGATCTGCGCGCTGATATAGGGCATGACACCCATCATGAACAGGGAGAAATTCTTGAATGCGCCGCCTGCGAAGAAGTCAAGATAATCGGTGATTCCGCCGCCGGTGTTGGCCTGGTTTGCGAAATATGACTGCAAGGCGCTCGCATTGATTCCAGGTATGGGCAAGAATGCTCCCAGACGGAAAATTGCGAGCCAGAACAGAGTAAAGAAAATCCTATCCTTCAGTTCCTTGACTCTGAAAATATCTACGAGTGTACCAGCCATTCGCTCCTGCCTTTATTCTTTACGCATCTGCTGAAGAACCGGTTGCTGCAGGCACTTCCACTTTGCCGCCCGCTGCTTCGATCTTCGTCTTCGCACTGGATGAGACCGCATCAACGCTTATTGTGAGCGCAATTTCGATCTGACCTTCGCCGAGTAGCTTGACGGGCAGTTCAGGCTTTCTTACAAGCCCTTTCATGAAGAGACTCACGGTGTCGACCGTGTCGCCTGCCTGGAACTTGCCTTCGAGATCCCGGATGTTCACAATCTGGTATTCCTTGCGGAATGGGTAATTGGAAAAACCGCGATGAGGCAGACGCCTGTAC
>WESA01000027.1 GCA_009768935.1 Rectinema subterraneum | reverse complement strand
TTTCATACTCCCCCTCTCTGCTTTTCGGTACTTCATGCTACACCCCCTTCGTGTCCACTGATAGGGGGTTAGTTCAGACTAAAACCGGAAAATTCAAACCGACCTTGACACCGCTCGGCAATTGGCGAATTGTATGTGGAGAATGCCGTACTAAAAAAAACCAAAACCCTGTGGGGCAACAAGGAAGAGACCGAATCCTGACCCTGCAGGGAGCCTTGAAAGAAGACAATATCGACGTGAGCATGCGAAAGCTGTGCAACATCCTAGGATACCATCGGTCAAATATCTACTATGCGCCCAAGGCGCCGAAAAAAGTGTCGAATCCCGATGCACGCCTCGTGGAGAATGTGAGAAAGGTGATCGAGCGATTTCCTGCCTATGGGACACGACGGATTAACTGGGTGCTGCGGAAAGAAGAAGGTGTCGCCTACAATCGCAAACGGATTCACCGTATCATCACGATGAATGGCTGGCAGTGCAGAAAGCGTCCCTCGGGCCATAGACCGCGTGCCAAGGGCTTAAGGAGCGACACATCGCTTGTGAATCATCGCTGGGCGATCGACATGACGCACATATTCACGAAAAAGGACGGCTGGTGCCATTTAGTAGCCTTGATCGACTGCTGCGATCGGTACCTGGTAGGCTGGCGCGTTACCCGCTCTGGAAGCGAAGGGTTCTGCGGTGGAGCACTGGAAGATGCGCTTTTGAGGCACCATATCGAGCCAAAGAGCACCGGGCTTGTGATTCGATCGGATAATGGCCTTGTGTTTGGATCCAAACGTTTTCACGAAACAATTACAAAGTACGGTCTCTTTCAAGAATACATCACTCCGTACACACCAGAGCAGAACGGGATGATCGAGCGATTCTTCAGAAGCATCAAGGAGGAGCTGGTCTGGCAGAGAGAATTCGAATCATTTGATGACGGGTATAATGCGATAGCCGACTGGATACAGCATTATAACGAAACACGGCCACACATGGCTTTGGGCTATTGTCAAAGGTCATCTTATTCCCCCGGCAGGGTCATGGTAATTCCCCCAGGGGCACTTGCATAGTTACAACACTCTCAAACGCAGCTGTCAAGCAGCTGGCTCCGAGATTTGATTTCTCAAGGCTCCTTCCTTCCGGAACGAACGACCAGAGGTGACGATCAACTTGACCGCTCCGGACACGAGCCTATCCATGATAGCTCCTCCCACAATCTGGTCGGGGAAGATGGAGAACCAGTCTTCCGGTGGCCGGTTTGAAGTGATCACAATCGAGCCTTCCTGCAAGCGCTCATCGGACAAGGTATAGAGGAGTTCCGTTTCCTGCTGGCTATAAAGCCTAAAAGCAAAATCGTCGAGGATCAGAAGTCCTGCGTTGATACATCGCTTCATGAGGATCTGGCTCTTTTTCGTAGAGAAGCGGTCAGGAGCAAGGCGTTCGAGCAGTTTATGAGTCTTGAAGACCACGACATCGAGTCCGCGGCGTGCGGCCTCATGACCTACCGCATGGGCAATATGGGATTTGCCGATTCCCGGAGGACCTGCAAGGACAAGGTTGCGGTGCTGGTCGATAAACCGGCATGAGGCAAGATCGCGGATCGTCTGGGCTGGGAATACCGCATTGTTGAATTCGAAGTCAAACGTCTCGAACGTCATGCGGTTCGAGACGCCCGCACTCTTGAGCCGTTTCTGGAACGAGTTGGATTCACGGCTGGCAAGCTCATCCTGCACGAGGAGCTGGGTGAACTCGAGATAGCCGAGCTTTCCTTCTTCTGCCTGACTGGCACGCACATCGAGGTTGTCTGCCATGGCAGGAAGCCTCAGGCGTTTCAGTTCAGTGATAAGATCGTCTTTCACCATGAACGACCTCCCTGGAACATACTAAGGGGGCCGCGACGGGTCCCCTGAACCCATTCAGGAACCCGAATAATACGAGGCGCTCCGCGCCATTGCCCTGCCACAATCGGAAACGGGAAACGAAAGAATCGTGGTACTACGATCAGGAGCCTCGAACAGCGCTCGAAGCCGTGCGGGAAGAAAGAGGCGGCCGGCAGTTGCCTGCTGCACGATCCGTACGAAGTCAGGATGCGTTTTGGCCTTTTCCAGGACGGCAAGACACCCTTGGGCTCGACGGAGACCGAGATTCCCCTGTTCTGCAAGGATTGCCCTGAGGTACGTTCCCGCGACAGGATTCAGCAGGGTTGCTTTTCCGATGAGAAACGATGCATAGGAGCCCGGCACAAACGGTTCTGCCCAGGCGGGAAAATCTTCCGGCACATAGCTCCTGCGCTTTGACGAGACCGGATAGGCTCGGACAATATGGTGATCATGGTAGATCGAAACAAGGGTCGCGGTCGATCGCACGTCCACCCGGGTACCGATATACCGTGCCGGCAGCCCATAGTACTTGCCATGGACCTGGATGAACTGGTCCGGGTGCACTTTAGCGGTCGTCCAGGATGCAGGGACGAAGGGTTCTGCAGGAAGCGGCTTTAAGTGCGGCTTTTCTAGCTGTATGAATGCCTCGATAGGAGGAATGCCCGTCGTGCCATGCTTCCTGGTACCGTACTCGCCGGTACTCCATTCCCATGCTTTGGCATTGCGTGTCGCAAGCGGCTCTTCAGGGAAGAGGGCACACAGCGTTTTGTATAATTCTCTGGCAAGGGGGATTGCGCGTTCAACTTTGCCTTTATCTTTGGGGGCGCGGACTCTGGCAGGGTCAGCCAACGTCCCATAGTATTCACACAGCTCCGCCAACGTACGGTTGAGTGTCGGGTCATAGATATCAGGCGAAAGGATGCCTGCCTTGAGATTGTCAAGGTTGAGCCGTGTCGTGACGCCGCCAAACTGGGTAAACATGGCAGCGATAGAGACGGCAAAGGATACATTGTCCTGGTGCGTGCAGAACTGGATAAACGGCAGACGCGATGCACTCAGGATACCGACGAATGCATAGACGGTTCTTCGCTTGTCGTGCGCTTGGATCGTTCCCACTTTCCCATAATCGATTTGAATTTCTTCTCCAGGATTCACCTCGATTCGAGCAACTGCGGAAGGCGCGGGCGCAAGTGCCGGGCACGAGCGGACAAAGCGTTTGAACGTTTCATAGCTTGTTGTATCGGCAAGTGCATGGCGACGGCTGAGGACTATCCAGGCGCTTTTTGCCGTCATGCCTTCTCGATATTCGGCCTTGTTCCCCGTGATAAGATCTTTTATTTCCTCGGCGTATGGATGCAAGACCGCATAAGCTGGTTGCGGCTTTTTGTTGGCGGGCAACAGTGGTGCCAGCACGGCAAGTGTCGCCACATATTCAGTAGTAGCTGGAATTTTTTGCGCCAGAATACGCTGCGCGTACTGATTGACGGTTTTCTTGTCCAAGCCAAGGGCTGTAGCGATCATGCGGTGGGAATCGCCCGCTCTCAGTCTGACATGAATCTGATACAAAAGTTCTACAGTCACCCTTCGGTACCCCATATTTCCTCCGTTTCTGTATGGTACGGAGGATAGTGTACCCCAAGGGAAGTGGTCCGTTTACCGTGACCCAGCTGGTCCAATTATGGTGATGATATGAGAGCGCTGCACCATCCCGCTCTGTGAAGTAGAATTACTTCATTGGAAAACAGAGTGCAAAGGAGGTGCAACACATGCAGTATATCGCATTCGATTCACACAAGCGATACACGTATGCAGTGGTTGAAGACCCAGGCGGGAATCGGATCATGGAACAGAGAATCGAGCACCGAAAAGGCGAACTAGCCACGTTTCTTGCTCACTATGAACCACATTCACCGGTCGCGCTCGAAACCATCGGAAGCTGGTACTGGATTGTCGACGAAATCGAAGCTGCAGACATGGAACCTAAGCTGGTCAACGCCCGCCGTGCCAAAATGATGCTCTGCTCGTCAAAGAAGACCGACCGGCTCGACGCCCGAGGTATGAACACCCTGCAGCGAGCGGGCACCTTGCCCACGGTGTGGATTCCTCCCGGGGAGCTTCGGGATATTCGGGAGCTGTTTCGTACCCGCATGGTCTTCAAACAACAGGTCACCCGATTGAAAAACCGCATCCTCTCCTGCTTCAGCAAATATGGTATCTCGTTCGACGAGACAACCAGCGATGCCTTCAATGTCAAAGGACGCGCGGCGGTACAGAGTGCATGTTCCATGCTGCCCGTCCATACGAAAGAATCCGTAATGCAGCTGTTGGCGCAGCTCGATGGGACAAACCGCGCGATTGCCGAGCTTGAAGCGCGCATGCGCGAGGTAGGCTCTCAAACGCCCGAAGTGCAGCTTCTCCAGACGATTCCCGGCATTGGACCGATCCTCAGTCATGTCATCGCCTATGAAATCGGAGACATCCGCCGCTTTGCCAGTGCCCGGCATCTGGCATCCTACGCAGGGACGACTCCTTCCGTGCATGCCTCAGGAGGGAAAGTGCGCTATGGGCATGCGCCGGCAGATGTGAATCATTACCTGCAGTGGGCATTCGTCGAAGCGGCAAACTGCATCGCTCTGCGGCACACATTCTTGAAGGCGCGGCATGTAGCGCAGCTGTATGCGCGGCTTCGGGCGACCAAGGGGCATGGGGTCGCAGTCGGTGCGGTGGCTCGACATTTGGCGGAAGCAGCCTACTGGGTGCTCACCACCAAGAGTCCCTACAAAGAACCACAGCATGCCAGAGTGAACACGGTTGTTTCGTCCAAGAAAGGATAAGCGCGCCAGGGTCATGGATCTAAAAGATCCGCTATCGTGATTGCGAAATCCTTTCTGGACATCATCATGTCGCATAGACGGCGAAGATATGACTGCCACGAAACAGCGTGAATCTGGCATTTATTGTTTTTCTAAAAGGTAGATTCGCAAGGAGGAGAGAAAAAGGAAAAGATTCCTTCATTTTGCTCTTTACAGGTGCAGCGCTCTCAGATATGACCCTGAACAGGCTATGCAACGCCGGCAGAAGTTCGGCAGAAATTAAGTGCATAAGTGGTCCGAAAAGCAGGGGAGCATTTCAATCGTGCGTTGTAGCATGATCTGAACCAATGGCTGCATGAATACAATTATGAGCGGCCGCATTTGGGGTACAGGAACCAGGGAAGACGACCTTGGGAGACGATTGAATTATTCCTGAAGCAGGAAGTCAAATTGTGAGTAGAGATTGTTAAGAATACAAGTAATGTAATCCTTAAAATAGTCTAGAAGGGAATTGGTATGATAAGAATTGGCATCATCGGTTTAGGTTATGTCGGCCTTCCTCTCGCGGTAGAATTCGGTAAGAAATACGATGTTGTGGGTTTCGATCTGAAAGAATCGCGTATAGCTGAATTGAAGCAGGGGAAAGATTCTACGCTCGAAACTACTCTGGAACAGCTTGCAAGTGCCGCGAAACTGACTTTTACGACAAACCCTGATCTGCTGAAGGGTTGCAACCGGTACATTGTTACAGTCCCGACTCCGGTGGATGCGCACAACGCGCCTGATTTGAGGCCTGTCGTCTCTGCGACAGCTACAGTAGGCAAATATCTGAAAAAAGGCGACATAGTCATCTATGAATCCACGGTTTATCCGGGATGCACAGAGGAAGTATGTGTTCCCATTCTCGAGCGCGAAAGTGGGCTTGTATTCAACAGAGATTTTTTCTGCGGCTATTCTCCAGAGCGGATCAATCCCGGCGATAAGGAGCACACACTCACCAAGATAAAGAAAATAACCTCCGGCTCGACGCCCGAGGCCACAGAAAAGGTGGATGAGCTCTATCGCTCCATTATATCTGCTGGAACGTATAGAGCTTCGTCTATCAGAGTTGCGGAAGCTGCAAAAGTCATTGAAAACAGCCAGCGCGACATCAATATTGCGTTTGTCAATGAGCTTGCGATGATTTTCGACAGACTTGGTATTGATACACTGGAAGTGCTTGAGGCGGCGGGCACAAAGTGGAACTTCTTGCCCTTCCGTCCTGGTCTGGTTGGTGGGCATTGCATCGGTGTCGATCCTTTCTACCTAACATATCGCGCACAGGCAGCGGGGTATTATCCTGAAATTATTCTTGCCGGAAGGCGTCTTAATGACAATATGCCCATGTATGTGGCCAATCGGGTCGTAAAGCTCATGATTCACAAGGGGCAGAGAATAGAAAATGCGAGAGTGCTCGTACTCGGGATTACCTTCAAGGAGAACTGCCCGGATATCAGGAACTCTAAAGTCATAGGCATTATCCGTGAACTCCAGGAATTCGGCTGCAATGTGGAAGTCTATGATCCCTGGGCGTATCCTGAAGAAGTGAAGCATGAGTATGGCATTGAGCTCTGTGACCCCCAAGGCTCGTACGATGCTGTTGTGCTTGCAGTTGCGCATAGGCAATTCAGAGATCTTGACCTTTCGAAGTTTGAAAATCACCATACGGTCTTTTTTGACGTAAAAGGCATTCTTCCTCGTGATCGCGTTGACGGAAGGCTCTAGCATGAAGGTTTTAGTAACAGGAACAGCAGGTTTTATCGGTTTTCATCTGGCACTTAGGCTCCTGGAAGATGGCCATAAAGTAGTCGGCCTCGATTCGATAAACGACTACTACGATGTCAACCTCAAGTATGCCCGCCTCAGGGAGAGTGGTGTTGGAAAAGAGGCCTCTGAATGGCGGAAGGTTATACAATCTCGAAAATATGAAAACTACTGCTTTATCCGCATGCAGCTTGAGGACAGAGCCGGAATGGAACAGCTGTTCGGGGAAGAGAAATTCGACCAGGTAGTAAACCTTGCCGCCCAGGCTGGGGTCCGCTATAGCCTCACCAATCCTTATGCATATATCGAAAGCAATATTGCAGGATTCATGAATGTGTTGGAATGTTGCAGGCACAATAATATTAAACATCTGGTTTATGCATCATCATCGAGCGTTTACGGTCTCAACGAGAAAATGCCCTTCTCCGAATCGGATTCAGTGGATCATCCGGTGAGTCTCTATGCTGCAACTAAGAAAGCAAATGAACTCATGGCACATACTTACAGTTATCTCTATGGCTTACCGACGACGGGCTTGAGGTTCTTTACAGTTTATGGCCCATGGGGTAGGCCGGATATGGCACTGTTCATTTTCACCAGGTCCATTCTTGAAGGCAAACCCATTGATGTCTACAACAATGGAGAGATGAAGAGGGACTTTACCTATATTGATGATATTGTCGAGGCTATTGTCCGTGTCATGAATCATGTTCCGAAGGGTGATCCTTCGTGGAGCGGAGCAGAACCAAATCCGGCAAGCTCAAAGGCACCATTCAAGATTTACAATATTGGTCACAGTTCACCGGTAAAGTTAATGGATTTTATTCATGAAATCGAGAAGAATCTGGGCAAAAGGGCGATATTGAATATGCTTCCTCTGCAAGCTGGCGATGTAACCGAAACATGGGCCGATGTATCAGCGCTTTCAAGTGTTGTAGGATATATGCCTAGAGTAGAGATTGAGGAGGGCATAGCGAAATTTATAGAGTGGTATAAATTATTCATTTATCTTAGATAAAAATAATATAATATGATTGAAATCATATTATATATAATTAATTTATTGAGGATTGAGAAATGAAAGCTAATAATTTGAAAATAATTTTTTTTGTTTTAGGAGATATTAATATAGCTAGTTCAAGAGTAAGAGTATTTCAGTTATTGCCAAGCTTGAGAAAATTTGGAATTAAATATAAGATTATAAAGTATAATAATTATTTTATAAATAAAGTGCTTTTTGTGAAACATTATCATAATAGATCAAATATAATAATTTTTAAAATAATTGATCGATTATTGCATTATTATAAAATATTATATTTTATAATAATATCGTTTTTTTATGATATATGCTTTATTCAAAAGATTGTTTTGCCAATCTTAGCTATAAAAGTATTAACCAGAATTAATAATAATTTAGTATTCGATATTGATGATGCATTATATTGCAATGATGATGGAAACTTTATAAAAAATTATAGACTTAATTATATATTGAAAAATAGCAAGCATGTTTTTGTTGGTAATGATGAATTATATAATTATGCTTCAAAATATTGCTCTTCAGTAAGTAAGATTATTGGACCGATAGATTGTAATAGATACAAGCCATCAATTAAGATTAATCAAGATGAGATTGTAACGATAGGTTGGATAGGCAGCGATTCCACAACAAAATATTTATTATCTATTTTAAATATCCTTGACCATCTTACAGTAAAACATGAAAATTTAAGAATAATTGCAATTGGAGCTAAAAATGAGAAAATATTTAGAGGTATAAAGATTGAAATAATAAATTGGAGCCTTAAAACAGAATTATATTATTTATCTAAATTTGATATAGGTATAATGCCATTAATAGATGATTTATGGACTAAGGGAAAAGGCGGATATAAAATATTACAATATATGGCTATAGGTATACCAGTAGTTGCTTCTTCTGTTGGAATCAATAAATATTTGATAAGAAATGGCTATAATGGATTTTTAGCATCAAATGAGATTGAATGGACAGAAAAGCTAGAATATCTAATATTAAATAAAGATAAACGAATTGATATGGGGAAACGCGGGAGAATAATAGCTAATAATAATTATTCAATAGAAAAATCTATTAGTGAAATGTTAGAAGTATTTAATAATTTAAAACATGATATATATTAAAAATACATATCTTAATACTATATTTCAATATTTTTATTATTGCATTTGAATCAATTGATGGCGGCAAAATTCTATATATATAATATTTTAAATAATAAAGACTTATTATAAAGGATAAAATATCATGAAAAATTCATTTAATAAAAATATTTTGATGATAACAAGGTATTACTATCCTCATTGTGGGGGCAATGAAAATCAAGCGAAATTATTAGCCGAATATTTATCAAAGTATACAAATGCAAATATTAGAATTATTACTTCGCATTATAGTAAAAAACTACCAAAAAATCAAAATATTAATAATGTGAATGTAGATAGATTATCATGTATTGAAATTAAAAATATAAATAAATTTCCCAAAATAATAAGAAATATATTATTCTTAATTCAAGAATATTCTTTTATTATAGCAATATACATATATTTAAAGAAAAATATCAAATATTATGATATAGTCCATGTTCATCAGAGTTCTTGGTTGTGTCTAATTCCTACTTATTTTGCTAAAGCCAATAATATACCTATTATAATAAAAGAATCAACCTTAAATGGCTTCCAATATTTGAAGTATTTATTATTGCCTCAAAAGATTAAATACTACGTAATAAAAAAAGCAGAATTTATTGCGATATCAACTATGATTGAAAGAAATTTGATAGAACAAGGGGTAATTAAAGAAAAAATTTCATTGATTCCAAATGCAATAGAGATTAATAAATTTAGAAAATTTAGAAAATGTTATAATGGTTTGGATAATAATGATAATATAATATTATATGTTGGCAATTACAAGCAAGGTAATATTAAAGGATTAGATATTCTTCTAAAAGCAGTAGCAATAGTTAAAAATAAATATCCAAATATAAAGTTAAGGATTATTGGTGATGGAAATATTAATAGTTATAAGGATATTATTATTAAAGAAAATTTAAATGAAATTATAGAAAATTTGGGCCAACAAAATGATATTTCAAAATTCTTTTTGGATGTTAAAATATTTGTTCTTCCTTCCCGGTCTGAAGGAATGTCGAATTCATTATTAGAAGCAATGGCTGCTGGCATACCATGTGTCGCCACAAGAGTTTCTGGTGTAGAAGATATCATTAAAGATTCAGAAAACGGATTTATTGTTGAAAAAGAAGATTATATGGCAATAGCCGAAAGAATAATTGATATTCTAAAAGATAAAAGATTGTCTAAAAAATTCTATATAGAAAGCGCATATATATCGAAAAAATTCGATATATCAATAATTGCAGACAAATATATTAATTTATATGGAAAATTTAAAAATTAATAAATTTAAGAAGATTGAATACTTCATATTCTTAATATTGTTCGCATCCTCAACCTTTTATTTATCTGGAATAACTAGCTTTAGCCCAATATATTTCCTATTTTTTTTTAGCGCTTCCTGTATTTTGACTCTTGCTATATTTGAAAGATTATCTTTTAATTTGTTGATTATCTATAATATATATATATTTATATCTATTATGTTAATCCAAATTCCTATTGCAGGAATAAGAAGGCCGTTTGTTTCATTTTTATGTCATTTATATTTTGTTTTTATTTATTGGTCTGGTAATCATCTATCCTTTGAAAAAATTATTAAAGGATCTATAACAGCTATAAAATATATTATAATATTTTATTTAATTGAGCTAGCAATTAGAATCAATTTTCGAATAAATGATGCAATATATGCATTAACAAATTTATTAAATAATAATTATTTTTATAACTTTAAAGAGAATTCAATAATTTTTATGGATTCAAATCATGTAGCAATTGTATTGCTTACAATATATTTTATGCTTATATATTTAAAAAAAGAATTTAAAATTAATCTATTAATATATATAGTTATTGTATTTATATTAATATTATTTACATATTCAAGAGCTTCAATAATAGCAACAATATCCTTTACTTTTATTTATGCTTTTATACGCCCCCAAAAAATTGAAAATAATAAAATAGCTATGATAATAATAATATTATTAATAGTATTATCATTAAAAAATATTATAACAATGTTTAGTGAGGATGCTAGTTTACTGTCCAAATTTTATATTTTTGAACAAATAATTAAATATACTAAGACAAGCAATATTAAAAGATTGATAATTGGAGTTGGATATGGTAATAGTCCAAAATTTATAGGAATAGGTACACACAATTTATTTTTTACATATTATATTGAAGGAGGAATATTAAGTTTGATAGAAATTATCTCATTATATGTATATATGTTGTATAAATTTGCAAATATAGCTTATGTTTTAATTCCTTTTATTTTTGCAGGGCTTTCCTTTTCTCCTTCTGCACAAACATATCTATATTGTATTATTGCAATAATTATTTTGCTAGAAAAAAAAAGAGGGGAAAATGGTCATAAAAGATTATAAATTTTCTTTGATTACTCCAACAATAAATAGAGCAAAAGAAATTGAAATATTTCTGCAGTCATTGGAAAATCAAACCTATAGAAATTTTGAGCTAATTATTATAGACCAAAATATTGATATAAGTATTGATCAAATAATTGAAAAATACAAAAGAGAATATATAATTAAACATATAAAAAGCAAAAAAAAAGGAATTAGCTTAAATAGAAATATAGGTATTAAAATGGCTGAAGGAGAAATATTAGCATTTCCAGATGACGATTGTAGATATTGTAAAGATACTTTAGAGAAAGTAAATAACTTTTTTAAGAGCAACCATAGCTTTCAAATATATTCATGCAATGTGATGGATGAAAAAAAAAATATGAAGTTTCCTATGGCAAAAAAAAATGCGAATATTACTTCTTGGAACTATTACAACAAGGCTATAAGTATTGGTATATTTATTAAACCAATTAATATTGAAGATATAATATTTGATCATAAATTGGGTGTTGGAGCAAAATTTGGCTCATCTGAAGAGAGCGATTTAATTGCATCATTAATAAATATTGGTTATAAAGGATATTATAATTCGAAGCAATTCATATATCATGATTTATATCAGATAAAGCCGAATAAAAGCAGATATTATAATTATGGAATGGGATTCGGTGCATTATATAAAAAGGAAATTATAGAAAGAAAAAAGTATTATATTATTATAAAATATTTAATAAATATTTTAAAATACATTATAGGTTCGATGCTGCCATCATCTAAAAGAGAAATTTATTACGCATCCTTACTTGGCAGGATTACAGGATTTATTGAATACAGAAACTATTAAAAATTAAATATACTTTACTAAAGGATTTAAAAATGCCGCATAATGAAAAATTAAACAATATTTTATTTTACTCGAACGTGAAAGCAAAAAGAATGTTCTATTTGCAAGGATTCTATCGAACGGATATCAAGATTCTTAAAGAATTAGGCTACACAGTTTTATTAAGCAATTCGTTATTTGATTTTTTAAGATATAGAAAATATGGCAATTCATTTCTATATTTTTATAAATATTCTTTATTTGCAGCTATTATATCAAAAATATTTGGGAAAAAAGTTATATTTACAGGTGGAATAGACTATTTAGATAAAGACTATGCTGGTAATATAAATTATTATATACAAAAAATATTTTTCATTTTATCATCAGCAATTGCAAATAAAATTATAATTGTTTCAGATGCTGATATGCAAAATATAAAAAGATTCAAGAAAAATCTCCCAGTATCGAAATATTTTCTATCCTATCACACAATTGAATTTGAAAAATATAAAAATATCGACATAGATAAAAAGGAAAAAATATTAAGTACAATTGTGTGGATGGGGAATAAAGAAAATGTATTAAGAAAAGGAATAGATAAAGCATTAAAGCTATACAAAAATATTTATAAATTTGATAATCAATATAGAATGATTATTATAGGTCCAATAGGAGAAGGGACTAAACTTGTTAAGAATATTATTCAATATGAAAAGTTAGATGGATTAATAGTTTTTACTGGAGGGATTTCAGAAAAAGAAAAAATAGAAATTCTTAAAAAAAGCAGAATTTATGCTCAATTATCAATATATGAAGGTTTTGGTATAGCAGCTATAGAAGCTCTAGCTTCTGGGAATATAGTAGTACATACTGGTAAAGGAGGACTAAAATATGGAATTGGTAATAATGGAATTTTAGTAAATATTGAAGATAAATATGAAGATGTTGCAAAAAAAATATTAAATATTATTTCTGATCGAGAAAAATATTTTGATATTATAGCAAAAGGAGTTGATTATATTTCAAAAAAATTTACATATGAAAAGCGATTAAAAGATTTTATAGATATTTTTGAAAAAATGTAGCTTTTAAAAAATAGACTTATGAAAACTGTTTATCCTTAAATAAATATTAAGAAAAATCTATTAGATAACTAATTGATAATATGAAAATTTCAATAATCACTACATCTTATAACAGTGAAAAAACTATAGCTCAAACAATAGAATCTGTTATAAATCAGAAGAGAATAGATCTGGAGTATATAATAATTGATGGTTTTTCTCAAGATTTGACAATGGATATAGTAAAAAAACATGAAAAGAATAATAAAAATATTATTTCAATAAGTGAAAAAGATAATGGAATGTATGATGCCATGAATAAAGGCATCAAAATGGCCTCTGGCGATATTATAGGAATATTGAATTCTGATGATAGATATGCCTATGATACTGTATTATATGATGTTGCCAATGCTTTTAAAAATAAAAAAATAGATTGTTGTTATGGCAATATACTATATGTTAAGAATAATAAGCCGTATAGATATTGGATATCTGGCGCGCCTAGAACATTCAAATATGGCTGGATGCCTCCACATCCTGCCTTTTTTGTCAAGAGAGATGTTTATGATAAATATGGATTTTTTCGTTTAGACTGTGGTGTAAACGCAGATTATGAGATTATGCTTCGCTTTTTAGAAGTGTACAAAATAAAATCAACATGGATAAATAAGACTTTTGTATTAATGCAAGCTGGCGGAAGGAGCAATAATGGATTACAATCAAGAATAGATGCGATACATGATAATAAATATGCTTGGCAGAAAAATGGCTTGAATCCTGGATTCTTGACTATATATTTAAAAAAGATAAGAAAATTATCTCAATATTTGCTTGCTAAAATATTTTCAAAAAGATTATCAAAGAAAATATATGGGAATACATTTATAACCAAATTAAAATAAATATTATTTTAAATCTTTATATAAGGGAATTATATATTTTATGAAAATTTCTATAATTGGTGGTTCTGGTTTCATTGGAACTAGATTAGCAAAGCGCTTATTGCAATCAGGTCATGAAGTGAAGATTGCTGATAAAAAGGAAAGTATTACATATCCTTATCTCAGAGTATTTGCAGATGTCAGTGTACCTGAATCTCTTGAAAAGGTTTTACCTGGATCAGATATTGTTATAAATTTAGCCGCAGAACACCGTGACGATGTGACACCTCGAAGTCTTTATGATGAAGTGAATGTCAAAGGCGCTGAGAATGTTTGCAATGCATGTTTGAAGTTGGGGATCAAAAAAATAATTTTCACAAGTTCTGTAGCTGTTTACGGATTTGCACCAATTGGTACAGATGAAACCGGAAAGATTAATTATTTCAATGATTATGGTCGAACAAAATGGTTAGCTGAAGAGAAGTATCGAGCATGGCTTAAGAATGATCCAGAAAATTCCTTGACTATCATACGTCCTACTGTTGTATTTGGAGAACAGAATAGAGGAAATGTCTACAATCTCCTAAGGCAGATTGCCGAAGGAAGATTTTTAATGGTAGGGAAAGGTACGAATAAGAAATCAATGGCCTATGTAGAGAATGTGGCTGCTTTTATTGAATATTGTTTGAATAATCAACCAGGGGAACATTTATTCAATTATGTTGACAAACCTGATTTTGATATGAATCAACTGGTTTCCGAAGTCAATCAAATGCTCGGAAGAAAAAAAAATATGATTCACTGGCCATATTGGATGGGATATGCTGGTGGATTGGGTTTTGATATATTGGCAAAAATAACAGGCAGAAAATATGCTATTAGCTCTATCAGAGTAAAAAAATTCTGCGCGAATACCATGTTTGAATCCAGTAATATAAAGAAAACAGGATTTATCCCGCCAGTATCAATTATCGATGGTCTTCGGAATACCATTAATTATGAGTTTATAAATAAAATAAAAGATTATGAATTTTATACCGAATAAAAAATCAAATCAAATAAAGAAAACATAGGAGACAACATGAAAACAGCTCTTATTACTGGCATTACCGGCCAGGATGGCGCATATTTGGCCGAATTTCTATTGCAAAAAGGCTATGAGGTGCATGGTATCAAGCGCCGCTCATCGAGTTTTAATACTGAAAGAATTGATCATCTCTATGAAGATCCTCATAAGTCTGGAGCGAAGTTTCATCTTCATTATGGGGACCTCACTGATGCAACAAATCTGATTCGGATTCTGAATGAAGTTCGACCAGATGAGATCTACAATCTGGGGGCTCAAAGCCATGTGCAAGTGTCGTTTGAGATGCCTGAATACACAGCGGATGTCGATGGCCTTGGTACCTTGAGGCTGCTTGAGGCAATTCGCATTCTTCGCATGGAAAAGAAAGTTCGCTTCTACCAGGCATCGACGTCGGAACTCTTCGGCAAAGTGCAGGAAATCCCGCAGCGGGAGACGACGCCGTTCTATCCACGCTCTCCTTATGCGTGCGCCAAGCTGTTTGCCTACTGGATTGTGGTGAACTATCGAGAAAGCTACGGAATGTATGCCTGTAACGGCATTCTTTTTAATCATGAAAGCCCGATCCGAGGAGAGACCTTTGTCACGAGAAAAGTGACGAGGGCTGCTGCGCGCATTAAACTGGGTCTGCAGGACAAGCTCTATATGGGAAATCTCGATGCAAAACGAGATTGGGGGTTTGCCGGAGATTATGTCAAACTTATGTGGATGATGCTCCAGCAGGACAAGCCTGATGATTATGTGATTGCTACCGGTGTAACTACCTCGGTGCGCGATTTTATCACCATGGCATTTAAAGAGGTTGGTATTGAACTCGAGTGGGCGGGGAAGGGTGTCGATGAGAAAGGCATCGATAGTGCATCAGGAAAGGTTCTGGTTGAGATCGACCCTCGCTACTTCAGGCCAGCGGAAGTGGACCTTCTTATCGGTGACCCCTCAAAGGCGATCGCAAAACTTGGCTGGAAGCCGGCCATCACGTTGCCGGAGCTTGTCAAAATGATGGTACAGGCTGACCTTGAAAAGGCAGCCCGTGAGGTGCATCTTAAAAATGGTGGATTCAAATTGAGTCAGAATCATGAATAATGTGAGAGTCTATGTGGCAGGCCACCGGGGCCTTGTCGGTTCGGCGATCGTAAGAAGGCTTGAAGCTGCCGGCTATGATCAGATTGTGACACGGACGCATGCCGAGCTTGATCTGACCCGGCAGGAAGAAGTTGAGGCTTTCTTTGAGGCGGAACGGCCGGAATATGTATATCTCGCTGCAGCAAAGGTTGGCGGGATTGGTGCCAATTCGACCTATCCTGCACAATTTATTTATGAAAATCTGGCTATTGCGCTCAATGTGATAGAAGCAGCTCGGAAATATGGAGTCAAGAAATTATTGAATCTGGGCTCCTCATGTATTTACCCCAAATTCGCTCCTCAGCCAATAAAAGAAGAGTATCTTCTGACAGGGCCGCTCGAACCAACCAATGAAGCATATGCGATTGCAAAAATAGCAGCGATCAAATTGTGCCGCTATTACAATCAGCAATATGGAACCAATTTCATTTCCCTCATGCCGACAAACCTCTATGGCCCGGGCGATAACTACGATCTTGAGAATTCGCATGTCTTGCCGGCATTGATCCGCAAATTCCACGAAGCCAAGAAAGCGGGTGGCCCCGTGGTGCTCTGGGGTGATGGCTCCCCAATGCGGGAATTTCTGCATGCGGACGATCTTGCCGATGCTGCGGTATTTCTCATGGAGCATGCAGATGCAAAGGATATTGGCGAATTTGTCAATGTTGGTACTGGCGAGGATATCTCGATAAAGAATCTGGCGGAACTGGTGGCCAGGATTGTGGGATATTCAGGTGAGATAGTCTGGGATACTTCCAAACCCAATGGTACGCCTCGCAAATTGTTGGATGTGTCAAGGCTTGCTGCGCTGGGCTGGAAATACAAAATTGGACTTGAGGCTGGCATTGCGTCGACATATAAGGATTTTCTTTTACGACATAATCGATAATCATTAAAATATGGAGTTAGTATGAAATCCATCATCCTTTCCGGCGGCACGGGTACGCGCTTGTATCCCATCACGTATGCCATTTCCAAGCAGATTCTTCCTGTCTATGACAAGCCCATGATCTACTATCCTCTGTCGGTGCTGATGCTCGCGGGGATCAGGGAGGTGCTGGTCATTTCAACGCCCAGGGATTTGCCGGTGTTCCGAGAGCTTTTGGGGAGCGGCGAGCGGTTGGGTATGCGCTTTGAGTATGCGATTCAGGATAAGCCGCGGGGGCTGGCGGATGCGTTTATTGTCGGGGGGAAATTCATAGGGAATGACAATGTGGCCCTTGTGCTGGGAGACAACATCTTCTATGGTCAGGGCTTTACGGGGATATTGCAGAAAGCGGTGAGCCGGAAAGAGGGGGCGACCATATTTGGCTACTATGTGAAGGATCCGACGCAGTATGGTGTGGTGGAATTCGATAGTGCAGGTCGTGTGCTGGGTATCGAGGAAAAGCCGGCGCAGCCTAAGTCGCACTATGCGGTTCCGGGTCTGTATTTCTACGATAATCAGGTGGTCGATATCGCGAAGAACGTCAAGCCTTCTGCGCGCGGGGAGATCGAGATCACGAGTGTGAACAACGAGTATCTCGCCCGGGGTCAGCTCCATGTCGAGCTGTTGGGTCGCGGGATGGCTTGGCTCGATACGGGCAGTTACGACGGGCTTCTCGAGGCTTCGAATTTCGTGGAGACGGTCCAGAAGCGTCAAGGGCTCTATGTGGCCTGTATCGAGGAAATCGCCTACCGCAATGGATGGATCACGCGCGAGCAGCTCCTGTCGATTGCTGAGGGCTTCAAGACGGACTATGGCACCTACCTCAAATATGTGGCGGAGAACTGATCATGCCTTTTACCTTTACCAAAGCACCGATTGAAGGCCTTGTCATCATTGAGCCGCGTGCGTTCCCCGACGAGCGCGGTTTTTTTATGGAAAGTTACAAACAGAGCGACTTTGAAAAGGCGGGAATTTTCGGGCCTTTTGTGCAGGATAATCTCTCAAGGTCGAAAAAAGGCGTCCTGCGAGGTTTGCATTTCCAGCGTGCTCCCCATGCGCAGGGCAAGCTCGTGCGCGTGAGCCGTGGGCGGGCATGGGATGTGGCGGTGGATCTGCGTGCGGGCTCTCCTACTTTTGGGAGCTATTTCGCGCTTGAGCTGTCGGAAGAAAACAGGCTGCTGTTCTGGATTCCCGAGGGCTTTGCGCATGGCTTTCTCGCGCTCGAGGATGACAACGAGCTGCAGTACAAATGCACTGCCGAGTACCATGCGGCGAGCGATGGGGGTATCCGCTGGGATGATCCTGACCTTGCCATTGCCTGGCCGGATATCGGCATGGCACCGATTGTGTCGGCAAAGGATGCTGCCTTGCCGCTTCTACGGGAGTTGGGCGTATGATCTGGATCATTGGCAACAGGGGCATGCTCGGCCAAGAGCTTGCGGAACAGCTTGCGGCAAGAGGGATCGCGAATGTCGGCTCGGATCGGGAAGTCTCGATACTCGATCCGGAGGCGCTGCGCCATTTTGCCCAGGGAGTGCAGAAGGATACGCCCATCAAGGCAATCGTGAACTGCGCAGCCTATACGGCAGTCGACAGGGCTGAGGACGAAGCGGAGCTTGCCCATGCGCTCAATGCGGAAGGCCCGGGAAATATTGCAGAACTTGCGAGGAGTGTGGGGGCGCGGTTCCTCCACATTTCAACCGATTATGTGTTTTCGGGCGCAGCCTCACAGCCCTATCGCGAAGATGATCCCATAGGTCCCACGGGTGTCTATGGCAGGACCAAGGCCGAAGGCGAGACGCGGGTACGGGAAGCCTGTCCCGATGCGGTGATCATCCGCACAGCCTGGCTCTATGGCAAGTACGGCCCCAATTTTGTAGCGACCATGCTCAGGCTCATGCGCGAGCGCACCGAGCTCGGGGTCGTGGCGGACCAGCGCGGGACCCCCACCTGGGCGCGCGATCTTGCCCTGGCAATCATCGCCGCGCTCACTGCCCCAGAATGGAAGCCGGGCATCTACCACTACACCAATGAAGGCGAGACCACCTGGTACGAATTCGCCTGCGAAATCTATGCGCAGGGCAGGGCGCGCAGCCTTCTGCCGCATGAGGTCACTATTCGCGCCCTCACCACCGACCAGTATCCCACCAAGGCGAAGCGGCCTGCCTATTCAGTGCTTTCGAAAGAGAAAATAAAGCGAACATTTGGCCTTGAAATTCCTTATTGGAAAGCAAGCCTGAAACAATATGTGGGGTCTGACCCCATTTCTTAAATTTTTTCATGCCGCTGTACAATCGGAAATGTGGTGCAGAAACCGCGATACCAGGCGAGTCTGGCTCACGCGGAGGTTATACGAAGTTTTCTAATTTGATCTTCAAATACTTTTTATAATTCTGAAAGTCTTTATCGAGCGTAAATATTGTAACATCGTGATTTACTGCGAATGCACATATCAAGTAATCTATATGTGAACCTTGAATTCCATGGTGTCGGCACTCATTATAGAATTCAGCGGCGAGCTCATAATCTTGCGTGTCGATCGCGTGATCTTCAAAGATAGAGAGCTTTTCTTTGAGCAGGTCAAATTTTTCTTTTGTGGATATTCCCGAGAGAATTTCTTGCCGTATGGGGCCGATAAGAACCACGTTAAGATTACTAATTAATTTTGAGAGATGATGGACGACAAGTTGTTCCTCCTTCGTCCATTCCTTTTTGCGAAGTGCAAGCGACCATACGGAAGTATCCACCAAGACTCTTTTCATTGTGATCTCATCTTTTTGTAATCATACGACGAGTCATATTCAATAGTGCCAAAAATATTGATGAGATCGTTTGTTTTTCTTCTCTTTATGAATTCTTCAAGTGCGGCATTCACCGTATCTTTCTTGGATTTATAGCCGCCGATTTCAAGAGCTTCGTTGAGTAATCGATCATCGATTGCGAGGTTCGTCGCCATATGTACCTCCCTTGGGTAAAGTTACACATAGTATTGTGTAAAGTCAAGAGAGAAAAAGGAAGGGGTCAGACCCCCGGAGGCAAAAATGAGATCACTCTCCACCATCCTCGTCACCGGCGGCGCCGGCTTCATCGGTTCGAACTTCATCCACTGGCTCTTTGCGCAGCCTGAGTTTACGGGGCGCGTGATCAATCTCGATGCGCTCACGTATGCGGGCAACTTGGAGAATCTTGCGGACATCGAGGCGCGGTATGGGAAGGGCGCCGAGGCATCGGGTGCAGTGCCCCGCTATGTCTTCGTCCAGGGCGACATCTGCGATCGGCCGCTCGTCGAGCGCCTCTTCGCCGAGTACGGCGTCGACACGGTGGTGCACTTTGCGGCGGAGAGCCACGTGGACCGCTCGATCCTCGGCCCTGAAGCCTTTGTGCGCACGAATGTGCTGGGCACCTACACGCTGCTTGATGTGGCGCGGCAGGCCTGGCGCGCGCCGTCGGGCGGCATGCGCGAGGACGTGCTCTTTCACCACGTGAGCACGGACGAGGTCTTTGGCTCGCTAGGCGAGGAGGGTTACTTCACCGAATCGACGCCCTACGATCCGCGCTCGCCCTATTCGGCCAGCAAGGCGGCGAGCGATCACCTCGCCAAGGCCTACCACCACACCTATGGGCTGCCGCTCACCCTGTCCAACTGCTCGAACAACTACGGCCCCTACCAGTTCCCGGAAAAGCTCATCCCCCTTATGATCCTCAACATGCTCGAGGGCAAGCCCCTCCCGGTCTATGGCGACGGGCGGAACATCCGCGACTGGCTCTATGTCGAAGACCACAACGAGGCAGTCTGGACCATCATGCGCAACGGGCAATCCGGCCGCACCTACAACATAGGCGGCGAAAACGAGTGGGAGAACATTCGCCTCCTTGAGCGGCTCATCGAGCTCGTCGCCGAAGAAGCCCACCTCGACATCGCGCGCCTTCGCGGCCTCATCACCTACGTCAAAGACCGCCCGGGCCACGACCGCCGCTACGCCATCGACTGCACGCGCCTCAAGACCGAACTCGGCTGGCGCCAGCGCATCAGCTTTGACGAAGGGCTCCGAAAGACCATCCGCTGGTACCTGGACCACCGCGAGTGGGTGGAACATGTGCGAAGCGGCGCCTACCGCGCCTGGATCGAGCAGAACTACGCCAGGCGGGTTTGATCCCCAAAATCTTACAGAGTGAACGGCAATGGGAAAACGAGCGTGCTACGAATCTTCATAGGCCAATTTTATTTTCATTGCATGCGCACGTTCTTTCATTTTCTTATCTATCGTGAGAATCGAAGCATTGGAGCGACGAGCAAGGACTAAATAGAAAAGGTCATGGGAAGGATGATGATTGTTGAGTGATTCGGCGAAAACTTCGCGACACATGGTTTTGGTCTCTCTATACTCATCAATCAAATCAATGCAATAATCAATTCCTTTTTCGCATTGATCAATCGGCATTGCTGAGAATGAAGCATATTTCCAAAATACATTGGTAATTTCCGAAGGAAACGTATCAGGTGCGAGCACAAGGTCTGCTTTGCGAAGAATTTCTCTCAATTGAGTGCTATGCGCACGGTTTAATGCAATTTCCACCGCGGCACTCGCATCGAGCACAATGATCATCGTTCGCGATCCTCGCGAATCAAGTCAACAGGATCAGGAAACGCCGTACCATCGACAGTAAGGTCACTCATCTTCTCGAGAAGCGTTCTTCTACGCTCTTTGTTTCCAAGTTTTGCGGCAATCCCTTCTTTTAGCAGCACAATACTCTCTTGCGCGAGACTCCGATGTTCTTTTTCTGCCAAGTAGCTGATCTGAACATAGACATCCTCGGGCAAATCTCTTACCTGGAGCGTCGGCATACCATCCTCCATGCATGCAATATACCATCAAAACGCATGCATGTCAACGGGTACCTCCTCCAGTCGTATCCAGTGAATCAATCTTAATCCTGCAATCCCGTCACCACATTATCCCGTTCATCATGCGAAAAGGGGTCTAACCCCATTTTTAACTGTTTTTGACATCTTTGCGGGCGTTTGTAGCATTGAAGTTGACAAGAAATAAAATTGGCGATAAATTTATTTGTGTGCAAAATTCGCTGAAAAACTGCGAATAAATGCCATAAATAAGGTGGCACTTTATGTTAATAGATTTTACTTTCGAAAACTATCTTTCTTTCAAAGATAAAGCCACCATCAGTCTTGTTGTTCCCGGCTGGAAAGAACCAGAGCATACCCGTTATGTGCTTGAAGTGGAAAGGGGCAAGTACGCTCTATCGCCATTTGCTGCAATATATGGCCAGAATGCGGCCGGAAAGTCTAACGTTATCAAGGCATTGATGGATTTTGTCAACCTTGTCCTCTATTCTCATACACTTGGCATAGATGCACCCATTCCTTCGTATAAGCCGTATAAACTTGACATTTCCAGACAATCCGCACCGATTCTGTTTGAAACCGAGTTTATCGCAGAAGGAATCAGATACCTTTTAAACGTGATCTTTGATCGGAACTCCATTCTGCAAGAAGAGCTCGTATATTATCCGCAAGGCAGAAGAGCGCTGCTCTATTCAAGAAAAAAAGGAGAATCAATACGTTTTGGGACCGGTTTCAAAGGTACAAAGAAAGGGCTTGAACAATTCTTGAGGCCGAACGCTCTGTTCCTTTCCACTGCGGTCAATCTTTCCAATGAGCAATTGAGGCCTGTGTATAAGTATTTCCAGACTAAGTATCGATTCCATGTTGCCATGGATTCCAGCGAGCATCCAATAATGGGGACTACTTTGACTCTATTAGCTGAAGACCCGATAAAAAGAGAAGGGTATAAGAAGGCTATACTCAGCTTTTTGAATGCTGCCGATATAAGCGTCAAAGATGTAGTTATCAGGAAGGATGAAACGCTGATAAAAAATATAGTATTCCCGCCCGATATTCCTCAACAGGTCAAAGACAAGTTTATAGAGAATCTTGTCAATAGACCTTTCCTTGGCCATACTCTTTATAAAGGTGCCGAATCAATGGGAGAGAATGTATTGTTCGATTTGGGCAAGGAAGAATCCGGCGGGACAATAAAAATGTACGAACTTGCCGGTGAGGTCATCGAGAGTTTGAAAAGTGGTGGTGTATTGCTTATCGATGAATTCAGCAGCGGCCTTCATCCTCAGCTTTGCGAGTTCATTGTTGGGCTTTTTCGCGATCGTTCTATCAATACAAAAGGAGCTCAGCTCATCGTAACAAGCCATGATACCAATTTAATGGCGCGCGATGATATCTATCGGGATGAATTGTGGCTTGTTGACAGAGATAGCCATGGAACATCCGAGCTCTATTCCATCAATGATTTCAGCAAGGATGAAGTACGGAAGGGCACCAATCTGGAAAAATGGTATCTTGATGGCCGCTTCAAGGCAGTGCCTTCAATAGACCCCTCGGCTTTCAAGCTGGAAGTCTCTGATTAACTGAAACCATGCCAAAAGTTCGTCCAAATCCAGGTACGCGTTCAGTCCAGTGGCGCCTTCTTGTTCTTTGCGAGGGAGCAAAAGACAAATCGGAAAGCGCGTATTTCAAGGCCCTGATCAATGATCGTCGCAATCCGGATCATCGGCTGGAGGTAAAGGTTGTCGATACCAAGAAGAATACGGCGCGAGAACTTGTCAGAGAAGCAAAAAAGCTCAAGGCAACAAACAAAGATCAGGTTTGGGTCGTATTTGATAAAGATGGCTATACGCTCCATGCGCAAGCCTTTGATCAGGCAGCGGCGAATGGCATAAAGATTGCCTTTTCTTCAATTTGCTTTGAGTACTGGCTATTGTTGCATTTTGGCTACACAACGAGGCCTTTTGCAAACTGCAGTGAGCTTATTGCGTATATAAGAACTGAGTATGGATATGATTATGATAAATCCAGTCCATTGACATATGCAAAAACAAAACACCTCCTTGCTCAGGCCAAAACCAACGCCCAACGTTGCCGGAAATACCAATTGCAATCCAATCCAGCCGATTTTCCGATATATGAAATGAATCCGTATACCAATGTTGATGAGTTGGTTACTGCTATTGAACAATTCTCGGTAGAAGAAGCGTAATAATCAACTTGCTCTATTGTATGAGGATAAAATGCGATCACTCTCAACGCCAAACGCTGATGCAATCATGTCACCACATTATCCCGTTCATCATAGGTAATCCGGTTATCCCGTCACCACACTATCCCGTTCATCCAGGATAATCCTGTAATCCCGTCTAATATTCCATTATTACTGGAACATATATTCCAGTAGCAATGAAATAAAAGACATGAAAATTTCATATTCATGGAACTGCGCCGCCTCACCAGCGACATCTATTATTTTTTTGACAACGCGGCTGAATGCGACTTTGTTGTCAATGCTCATAGGGAAAAGCCTCTCTGCATGCAGGTGTGCAGTCATCTGAATCACGACAACGAAGCGCGCGAAATCAAAGGCTTGATGAAGGCACTCTCATTCTTCGACCTTGCTGAAGGCTATATCATCACCGCCGCCGCACGCGACGAAATCATCACCCAAGGGAAAAAGCTCCACGTCATCCCCGCGTGGGAGGACCTCGCCGCCACATGCGGATTATCCAGGTAATCATTCCTAATCCGGTCACGCAAGGGAGGGGATGAACGGGATACTCGACAGGATATACATGATTACAAGTGATGCACAGGATACCCGACAGGATACACATGATTACGAGTGATGGACTGGATGAAGCTTTTTTTTCTTTTCTTGATTTTAGAAAAATACATTCATCCTGTTCATCCTGAAAAATCCTGTCATCCTGTCGAGTATCATGTACATCCCGTCAACTATCCCGTTCATCCAGTCAAATATCCATTCATCCCTTTCGATATATCGAAAGAATTTGCAATATATCCATTGCTTTTTCGATATACTAGAAATATAATTGTGATACCATGATCCAGCGCCCCTTGTATCTTGAGAAAATCCGTCCCTTCATGAATACCGATGTCGTCAAAGTCCTGACCGGTATTCGCCGATGCGGCAAGAGCGTCATGCTCGAACTCATTCAGCAGGAGCTTGTGCAGAACGGCATTGCACCATCGCAAATCATCGCGATCAATTTTGAGTCCCAGGCGCTGCCCTTCCCTCGAGATATCCAAGGCGCGTACACCTACATCAAAGCCGCAGTCGCCAAGGCTGCTGTTACCGCCACCGCCGCAAATGGCGAAGCGACTCGTTCGGGCCGGAAAATCTATCTTTTTCTGGATGAGATTCAAGAACTCGAGGGCTGGGAGCGCCTCGTCAACTCCTGCATGATCGATTTCGACGCCGATATCTATATCACCGGCTCCAATGCCACAATGCTTTCCGGGGAGCTGGCCACCTACTTAGGCGGCAGATATGTTGAAATCAAGGTATACCCCTTCTCATTTCGAGAAGTTCTGGACATGCTGTCGGCAGGAGGTAGCCAGCTCTCCGAAGCGGAGGCCTTCAGGCGCTACCTCGTCTTCGGCGGTATGCCCTTTCTCTACCGCTATGCCTTCGACGACGCCTCGACCCTGCAATATCTGAACGACCTGTTCGATTCTATCATTTTGAAGGACATAGCCCAGCGCAACCATATTCGCGATATCGACAAACTCAAGCGGCTCATCCTCTATCTCGTCGCCACCACAGGAAACACCTTTTCGGCGCGCTCGGTCATGGACTACCTCAAGAACGAAAAGCGAAGCATATCGACTGAAACCATCTATAATTATATCGAGTATTGCAAGGAAGCCTGCCTGATCCACATGGTCCCGCGCGAAGATCTCATCGGTAAGCGGCTTCTGAGCACCCAGGAAAAGATATACCTGGTGGACCATGGTATCCGCGAGGCGCTGTACGGCAACAATCAGCGCGACATCAACCAGACCCTCGAGAATATTGTCTTCATGGAACTGGTGCGACGTGGATACGAGGTGACCATCGGCAAGCAGCGCTCGCTCGAAGTCGATTTTTGCGCCCGGAAAGGCGGCACAAAGGTCTATCTACAAGTCGCCTACCTGCTGGCCGACGATGCGACCGTGGAGCGCGAATTTTCCGCCCTAGAAACCATCCCCGATAACTACCCCAAGTTCGTCATCACCATGGATGAGATCGACCGCAGCCGCAACGGCATCCAACACTACAACATTCGCAGATTTTTATTAGAGGCACGCTGAGCCCTTCCCCCCAAACCCATTGTCCCGTTCATCCGGTCACGCAAGAGAGGGGATGAACAGGATACTCGACAGGATGGACATGATTACGAGTGATGAACGGGATGGTTTTTGGGTTTTTATTTATTTTACAATAAATTATATTCGTCGTGTACATCATGTTCAATCCTGTCATCATGTCGAGTATCCGGTGCATCCAGTCAAGTATCCAGTACATCCGGTCAGGTATCCCGTTCATCCAGTCATGGCACAGCCGGTGGTACCTTTCTTGACAAGTGGTTATACCACGGTTATACTAACAACATGAAAACCGCAATCTCCTTACCAGAAGGGCTCTACAAAGAAGCAGAAAAAACTGCGAAGTCGCTCGGGATTCCCAGAAGTCAGCTCTTCGCCAAAGCCCTTCAAGAATTCATTACTCGCCACGCAAAAGACAATATCACCGAAGATTTAAATAAAGTGTACTCAAACCAAAAACAGGATGTACATAATTTAAATGTAGAAAACGCGAGCATTGAGAGTATAAGGGAACTTACAAAGAATGATGCGTGGTGAACTCTGGTGGGCTGATTTTGGACTTCCTTTCGGAAGCGAACCTGGTTTTCGGCGCCCAGTTGTCATCCTGCAAGACGATGCGTTTAATACAAGCAACATTCACACCACCATCATTGTCCCACTCACGACCAACATGGCGCTCGCCGAAGCTCCCGGCAATGTCGTACTACCAAAAGATGAGTCCAGCTTATCAAAAGACTCGGTGCTGGTGGTATCTCAGCTCTCGGCGGTTGATAAACAGAGGCTGATCGAGCGTATAGGAACGCTCAAAAGACAAACCCTCGAAGAAGTAGAAGAAGGAATCAAACTCATTCTCAATCTAACCTAGCGATCATCTCACCAACCATCCTGTTCATCATGGATAATCCTGGCATCCTGTCAAATATCCCGTGCATCCTGTCATCACATTATCCAGTTGATCAATTTCATCCTCCCCGCAGGAGGCCTGCAAGTTCGCGCAGGGAGATCGCCTCGGTGTCGTGGCCGAGCGGGAAACGCTCATCGCCGGGATAGACAACAAACCGCTGTGCAGGCTTGAGGTCCTCGCAGGCGATATAAAAGCCCCGCTCGGGTTTCGGAGTAAGTGAGCGCTTGATTTCCACCGCCCAGAGACGCTGATCCGGCGGTACCAGCACAAGATCGATCTCGGCGCCGCTCGCGGTGCGGTAATAATAGGATTGGTAGTTGGCTCCTGCTGCAGTAAGGAGATTTTCGATCACAAAACCTTCCCAGCTTGGACCAACCACAGGGTGCGACAGCAAGGCTTCCCTATCCTCGATTCCCAAGAGGGCGTGGGATAGCCCGCTGTCGCGAATATACAGTTTGGGAGCCTTGGTCAGCCGCTTGCCGATATTCACATGCCAGGGTTGCAGACGTCGAAGCAGAAACAGATCGGTGAGCAAATCGAGGTAGCGATTGATCGTCTTGACATCCACGTCGACATTGCGCGCCAATTGCGCCACGTTCACCATGCTTCCTTGCAGATAGGCCAGCATCACCCAAAGACGTCGCAAAGTCTCCGGCATCAGCCGCACATCGAATTGACGGATATCACGTTCGAGATACGTGCGGATAAAATCCTGCCGCCAGCGTAGACTCCGCGCGGAGCTTTCCGCAAGAAAACTCTCCGGAAACCCACCGCGCACCCAGAGCCTATCATCCTGACCCTTCGGAACCTCGAGCACCCAGAACGGCGTTAGCTCACGGTACGCAATACGGCCAGCCAGCGACTCTCCGGTCTGTCGCAGGAGCTCGGGCGATTGCGAGCCCAGCAAGAGAAACAAACCCGCGTTTCGACCTGCGCGCCTGCGCTGATCGATCAGCCCCCGCAAGACCGGAAAAAGCTGCGGCACACGATGAATCTCATCCAGAATCACGAGCCTATCCAAATGCTCGCTCAAATACAGCTCGGGCTCGGCAAGCTTCGCCCGGTCTCGTTCGGATTCCAGATCGAGATAGAGAGCATCGCGGAGCTTCTGCACCTCCATGGCCAGAGTCGTCTTCCCTGCCTGCCGCGCCCCGAGCAACGCAACCGCAGGAAACACCGACAGGTCATCCAGAAGAGAAGCAAGTTCAATCCGAGGAATCATCCCTGCAATTATAGGATCATACTCCCAGATTTGCAAGGATTATTATTCTGGTCAAACAAGGGAGGGGATGAACAGGATACTGGACAGGATAAACATGATTACGAGTGATGAACAGGATATTGGACAGGATAAACATGATTAAGAATGATGGACGGGATAGTTTTTGGGTTTTTATTTATTTTACAATAAATTATATTCATCGTGTACATCATGTTCAATCCTGTCATCATGTCGAGTATCCAGTACATCCAGTCAAGTATCCAGTGCATCCTGTCAACACATTATCATGTTGATCATCCGCAATTTTGTAATTGTATAAAATTCCTTTAATTTTCGGAGTTGACATCCGAAATTTCAAGATATATCATCGGTCTATGACGACGCTCATACCGCGCCCCGCGCTCATGGAGCGTATCGAAAACGCCTTTGCAATTACGCCGATTGTCACCTTGCTCGGAGCTCGCCAATGCGGCAAGACGACCATCGCGCGAATCATCGCCCAAAAAACGCAGGCCCCCATATTCGACCTCGAGGATCCTGCGGATGATGCGGCACTGTCCCATCCCATGCTCGCCCTCTCCGACAAACGCGGATTGATCGTCATCGACGAAGTGCAGCGCCGGCCGGAACTTTTTCCGATCCTGCGCGTCCTCGTCGATAGACCCGACAACGCGGCTCGATTCCTGCTTCTGGGAAGTGCATCTCCGCACCTCGTGCGCGGCGTGTCCGAGAGCCTTGCGGGAAGGACGAGCTTTGTCGACATGCAGGGCTTTTCGCTGGACGAAGTGGGGAGCGAGGCATGGCAGAAACTCTGGCTTCGCGGCGGATTCCCGCGCTCCTGGCTTGCGGATTCCGATGCGGCAAGCCTCGAGTGGAGAAAAGGATTCATCCGTACCTTTCTTGAGCGCGACATCCCCCAGCTCGGTATCAGCATACCTGCGGCAGGCCTGTCGAGATTCTGGACCATGATCGCCCATTACCACGGCCAGGTATGGAATAGCTCGGTGCTCGCCCGATCGCTCGGCATAAGCGACAAGACCGTCACGCGCTACCTCGAAATTCTGGAAGGGACCTTCCTCGTGCGAAGACTTCCCCCGTGGTACGAAAACCTCGGCAAGCGCCTCGTCAAGTCGCCGAAAGTCTACCTTCGCGACAGCGGCATTCTCCATGCGCTTCTCGGCATCGCCGATATGGACGGGCTCCTGTCGCATCCCTCGGTGGGCGCGTCCTGGGAAGGCTATGCGCTCGAAACCCTGCTCTCGCGGTTTCCGGGCGCGCAGGCCTCGTTCTATGCAACCTATAGCGGCGCCGAGCTCGACCTCGTCCTCGACCTGGGCACCACCCGTTACGGCTTCGAGATGAAATTGAACCAGGCGCCCACCTTGAGCCGCTCCATGACGATCGCCCTCGAGGACCTGGGCCTTTCGCACCTCTATGTCGTCTATCCCGGCACGAAGACCTACCCGCTCGCGGAGAGCATCACCGCCGTACCCTTGCAGTCCGTTCCCGAGATTGCAGAATGATGCACGGGATATTGGACAGGATACACATGATTACGAAAGACAGACAGCATGAACAGGATACCCGACAGGATACACATGATGACGAATGATGGACGGGATGGTTTTTTGGTATTTATTTATTTTACATTAAATTATATTCATCCCGTTCATCCTGAAAAATCCTGACATCCTGTCAAGTATCATGTACATCCTGTCGAGTATCATGTACATCCTGTCAACACATTATCCAGTTCATCATTCCTAGGAGCATCCATGTCCCGCTATGCCGTCATCCTCGCCGGCGGCTCAGGCGTTCGCCTCTGGCCGCTTTCGCGCGAATCCATGCCGAAACAGCTCATTCCTGTGCTCAAAGGCAAGAGCCTCCTTGAGGCCGCATTCGAGCGTCTCGAAGGCGTAATCCCCCCGGAGCGTCGCTGGGCCTGCGGCGGCGCGCGCTACGAGACAGTGGTAAGGACAAAAATCCCCGCCATCGGGCGCTACATCGGCGAGCCCGAAGGCCGCGATACGCTCGCCGCGATCGCCCTTTCCTGCGCCCTTGTGCGCAAGGAAGCCCCCGACGCAGCCGTCGCCTTCCTCACTTCCGACCACGTCATCGAGCCGGTCGAGCGCTTTCGCGAAGCCCTGCGCGCCGCGTTCGCAACGGCTGAGGCGCACCCAGACACCCTCATGACCTTCGGCGTCGCGCCCACGTTCGCGGCGACTGGATATGGATACCTCGAGTTGGGCGAGCAGCTACGCAAACGGGGGTCTGACCCCTTTTTGCAAATGGCCGCCGAAGAAGCGGGCGCGAATGCAGCCATCCGCCGCGTACGCCGCTTCCGCGAAAAACCCGACCTGGCCACCGCCGAGCGCTTTGTCGCCGAAGGCCCCGCGCACTACCTCTGGAACTCCGGCATGTTCGTCTTCAAAGCCTCGCGGCTCCTCGAGCTCCTCGCGAAGTACGAGCCCGCAATCGCCGAAGCCATCGAGCGCATTGCCCGCGCGGAAAGCTCCGAGGAGCAAGCTGCCCTCATGCGCGATATCTACCCGACCATCACCAAAAAATCCGTCGACTACGGTATCATGGAACCCGCATCCCAGGACTCCGACGTCACCATCGCCTGCGTCCCCCTCGACCTCGAGTGGAAGGACATAGGCTCATGGAACGCCTACGGCTCCCTCGCGGACCCCGATCCGCAGGGCAACGGCGCCATGCTCGCCGCGGCGCGCAGCCCCCGGCACGCCGAGGGCACACCAACCGCCCAGGACCGACCCGAAACCCTCTTCGTCGAAAGTACCGGCAACCTCGCCGTCACCACCGACCCCTCGCACCTCATCGCCTTTCTCGGCTGCAAGGACATCGTCGTCGTCCACACCCCAGACGCCACCCTCGTCTGCCCCAAAAATAAAGTCGAAGAGCTCAAAAAGCTCTATCCTTTCGTCAGCCAGCAGCACAAAGAATAGCCTTGTCAGGATGCTCATGATGTTTCCAGTTCCCTGCCCCCAACGCTCCTCATCCCGTTCATCCTGTCGAGAATCATCCCGTTCATCCTGTCAAAAACCATCATGTGCATCATTCCCCATCCTGTAAATCAATCCCAAACTCTGATACCATGCTCCTGGAACAGCATGGCACCAGTGTCGCACCTTTATTTCAGAAACAAGTAGTATGAGAGGAATTATGACCGAACAGAACGAATGCATGGACAATGCAATGAATAGGGCGCCCGCCGCCCAGCCCGCCCCGTCCCTCCAGAGCCCCGAAGACGACGACGAAATCAGCCTTGTCGACCTCGCGGCTGTCCTCTGGAAGCGCAAATGGCTCATTGTTGGCATCACCGTGACTGCAGTCATCGGCGTCCTCGCCTATGCGATAGGCTCGCTCATGTTGCCTCCTGAAAAGAGCTATCTGCCGAATGTGTATACAGCCAAGGCTACCATGCTCATCCAGACAAGCAGTTCGAGCAGCCTTGCGGCCGCGCTTTCGTCGTCAGGACTTGCGAGTCTTGCAGGCTTGAATGCCTCTGCAGGCAACACGAACGGCGCCCTCGCGGAAGTCCTTGCCACCAGCAACTCCACACTCGATGCCCTGAATGCGAAATTCAATTTTGCAGAACGAAACAAAGCCCGCAAGCCAAAAACGAAAGATGAGAAGCCCCCTTTGATTTCAGACATCCGCGAATCGATAAAGAAAAATCTCTCCGCAAAGCTCGATGCCAAAACGAATCTCTTTGTTGTTTCATACACGGATATCGACCCCGCTTTTGCAAAAGAGGTTGTGGATGAAGTCGTGCGCCTCCTGTCCGAGCGTTTCGCGGTGCTTGGCGGCAACAAGGCACTCGAACAGAAAGCCCTCCTCGAGAAAAAACTTGCCGAAGTCGATACCGCAGTTAAGAATCTCGAAGCCCAGGTGAAAGCCTTCCAGAACAAATACGGCGTCATCCAGGTCGAGGCGCTTGCCACCGAACAGATCACCATCCTCGCACGCCTGCGCAGCGAGCTCATCATGAAGGAAATGGAAATCGCGAACTACCAGAAAATTTCAAACATCAACGACCCGGTCATGACCCAGCTCAAGAACGAGCGCGATGGCATCCTGGCCAAAATTAAGGAAATCGAAACCGGAGTCGGCTCAGGCTCGCGCGTCATGCCCAGCCAGAAGGAATTGCCGACAATCGCCTTCGAGTATGCGCGTCTGCAGCGCGACCTCGCCGTGCAGACCGAAGTATTCAAAATGCTCACCCAGCAGTACGAACTCGCAAAACTCAACGCCTCCGGCCAGGAGCCCGTGTTCCAAATCCTCGAAATGGCCGAAGTGCCGGACAAGAAATCCGGCCCGTCGCGCGGTATGATATGCATAGTCGCCACCTTGGCGGCCTTTTTCCTTGCGATTCTCGTCGCCTTCATCGCCGAATCGATCGACAAAATCCGCAAGGACCCCGAGACGGTGGCGAGGTTCAAAGCGATCAGCTCCGGAAAGGAGAGTATGTGATGAAAAAATTCCTCATTCTGATAATGGCGCTTGCGGTTGCGGTTTCGGCCTGGGGGCAGTTCACGCTTCCTTCAGGCACGACGTCAACAGGTACAACGTCGACAGGCTCGACCACCTCCCAGTCGGCGCTGGGCGGCCAATCCACACAGGGCATTGATACCACCCAACTGCTGCAGGCTGCGGGCGCCTCGAGTTCCACATCTCAGAAAACAAGCCTCTCCGTGACCGTGCCTGAATCGCAGGTGCGAGCCATGCTCGCGATGTCGACTCCCGAATACCCGGTGACGCCAGGCGATGTATACGCACTTTCGTATCTTCGTGCGACGCAGCAGGATACCATTTCGCTTCTGGTCGAAGGAGATGGATCGATCAATGCAGGCTTTCTGGGCAGAATCCAGACGAGCGGAATGACCTTCCGCGCGCTCAAGGAGATGCTTGAAAAGAAAGTGATTGCGTCGTACCCGAGCTCGAACCCGTCGCTTGTCATTGTGTCGACGGGGCTGTTTTCGGTGAATATTCGCGGCGAAGTCCTCAGCAGCCAGATATTCACTGCATGGGGGCTTACACGGCTTTCGGAAGCGGTCAAGGGGCTTGCGACGCCCTACGCCTCGCTGCGGGATGTGATTGTGCGCGGCCGGGATGGGGCATCAAAGGCATACGACCTCTTCAAAGCCGATCGGTTTGGGGACCCAAGCCAGGATCCGCTATTGCGGCCCGGCGATGTCATCGAAGTCAAGAAAGCAGATCGCATCATCCTGCTGGAAGGTCAAGTGCGCAGGCCTGGAATCTACCAGCTGTTGCCGGGTGAGGGCGTCGGAGAACTTGTGCGTGTGTATGGCGACGGAACCTTGGTCAGCGCAAAAACTGATACAATAGTGCTCACCCATAAAGCGAGCGCCGAAAAGCCTGCGAGCGAAAGCATTGTCTTTGATTTGATCGGTTCGAGCCTTCCTGCGCTTGTTGATGGCGACACTGTCCGCGTGGTAAGTCGAGAAGAGTACCTGCCGGTCGTGTATGTGGAAGGAGCGGTGCAGGCGGGAACAGTGCTTATTTCGGAGAGTGCGGTCAGCCAGGCAGGGACAGGTGGTACGTCTGTGGCGCAGGGTACGGCAAGTCAGAGTGGAGCCGGGCAAGGGACTGCAGGCACTACCGGGACGACTACTCAGGCGGCAGTAGCGCAGGCAGGGAGTACGAGCCAGAAGGATGCGTATGGGCTTGTGCGGGTGGTATACCGGCAAGGGCAGCGACTTTCGCAGGTAATAAAGCCGATACAGCTGCAGCTGTCGAGCAAGGCGGATCTGGCGCATGCGTACCTCATTCGGGGCAGCCAGCGGATAGGGATCGATCTGGAACAGGTGCTGTACAACTATAGAGCGGATATAGATGTCGTGCTCGAAGCGGGCGACCGGGTGGTGATTCCGTACGGGTACGCGTCGGTGTATGTAAAAGGGGAAGTGAAAGCCTCGAGCGTGACGGAAGTGTTTGCCGGGATGCGGCTTTCGGATGCGGTGAAGGGGAATCTGACGGTGCTGTCGTCGCAGCGGGACATTACGATGACGAGCAGTGACGGGAAGGTGACGAGCTACGACCTCTTTAAGGCTGATCGGTTTGGGGACTTAAGCCAGAATCCCTTGCTGCGGCCTGGAGATGTGATTGAGGTCAAGAAGGCCGAGCGGATCGTGAAGGTCGAGGGGGAAGTCAGGCGGCCGGGAAGCTATCAGCTTCTGTCGGGTGAAGGGGTGAAGGAGCTCGTCGAGTACTATGGCGACGGGGCCCTTTCGAGCGCAAAGGCGGACAGCATCATTCTGACCCGGAAAGCGACCGCAGAGAAGCCTGCGAGCGAGAGCATAGTGTTTGACCTCTCAGGGGGCGCGCTGCCCGTGCTCACCGATGGGGACAGCCTGAGGCTCCCCTCACGTGAAGAGTACCTGCCGGTCGTGTACGTGGAAGGAGCGGTGCAGGCGGGAACAGTGCTTATTTCGGAGAGTGCGGTCAGCCAGGCAGGGACAGGTGGTACGTCTGTGGCGCAGGGTACGGCAAGTCAGAGTGGAGCCGGGCAAGGGACTGCAGGCACTACCGGGACGACTACTCAGGCGGCAGTAGCGCAGGCAGGGAGTACGAGCCAGAAGGATGCGTATGGGCTTGTGCGGGTGGTATACCGGCAAGGGCAGCGACTTTCGCAGGTAATAAAGCCGATACAGCTGCAGCTGTCGAGCAAGGCGGATCTGGCGCATGCGTACCTCATGCGGGGCAGCCAGCGGATAGGGATCGATCTGGAACAGGTGCTGTACAACTATAGAGCGGATATAGATGTCGTGCTCGAAGCGGGCGACCGGGTGGTGATTCCGTACGGGTACGCGTCGGTGTATGTAAAAGGGGAAGTGAAAGCCTCGAGCGTGACGGAAGTGTTTGCCGGGATGCGGCTTGCGGACGCGGTGAAGGGGAATCTGACGGCGCTGTCGTCGCAGCGCGACATTACGGTGACGAGCAGTGACGGGAAGGTAGTGAGCTACGACCTCTTTAAGGCTGATCGGTTTGGGGACTTAAGCCAGAATCCACTGTTGCGGCCTGGGGATGTGGTGGAAGTCAGCAAGGCTGTGCGCATCGTGAGTATCGAAGGGGAGGTGCGGAGACCCGGCCGCTACCAGCTATTGCCAGGCGAAGGGGTGAAGGAGCTGGTGAGCTACTATGGGGATGGGGCATTGGAGAGCGGGAAGACGGATCTTGTGGTGCTGACGCGGAAGGCGACGAGCCAGAAGCCAGAGAGCGAGAGTGTGGTGTTTGATCTAGGGGGGAAGGGTCTGCCAGAGCTTATGGATGGGGATCGTGTGCGGATACCGAGCCGGGAAGAGTACCTACCGATCGTCTATATAGAAGGCGCTGTTGCTGGTGACCAGCTCGCTCTTTCAGGCGCAAACACAGCCCAAACTCTCTCAAGCAATAATCAGACTCTCTCAAATAAAAATCCAACCCTTTCAACTACAGATCAGACTGTTTCAGGCACGGATCAGACTACTACAAGTAAAGACCAAAGTCTTTCAAGTGCAAATCAAACCCTTTCAAGCTCAAATCAAAATGCCGTTCAAGCGACGTACGCAATAATCAGGGCACCTTTCAGAAAAGGCTTGAGCATCTCATCTCTTCTAAGACCAATGAAAGATAAAATCTTATCCTCAGCAGATCTTGCCCATGCCTTCATCATTCGAAAAGGGAATCAGGACCAAAATTATATTGACCTGGAACGCCTGTTGTATGCAAATGACCTGCGCTATGATTTTGAACTCCAGCCTGAAGACAGGATTGTCATACCTTTCGGATCGATGTCTGTCTTTGTGACTGGAGAAGTGACCAAATCGAGCTGGGTCACTATTACAGGGTTGACGAGGCTTCGAGATGTCATCCAGCCCTTCCTCACTCGCTATTCATCAATCCGAGATGTGACAGTAAAGAATCAGGATGGTATCGAAAAGACCTACGACCTTTTCAAAGCGGATCGCTACGGAGATTTGTCTCAAGATCCTTTGCTGCGCCCTGGAGATGAAATACGGATTTTGCCGTTTAAAAACCTCATTACCATTCAAGGCGAAGTAAAACGGCCAGGCACGTATCAATTGCTTCCCGGAGAAGGTCTCAAAGAGCTCGTTGAAAGGTATGCAGACGGATTTACAGAAAAGGCTAACCTTTCGCGCCTTACCATTGTTCACTATCTTTCCGATGCATCGCCGGTTGGAGAAAAGGCACAGTTCGACTATACGAAAAACCCAAACATGCCACTTCGGCTTTATGATGAGATTACTGTTCCTTCGATGCAGGAGCTCTTGCCTGTTGTCTGGTTCGAGGGAGCTGTCGGGGTTGGTTCAACTGGTTCGACGCCAGAGACGAGCCAACGGACGCCATACACTTTCTTCCCCGGAGAAACAGTGTCGCAAGCGGCACTTGCAAACCGGAAACTGTTTTCAGCGGTCTCTGATTTGTCGAATGCGTATCTTCTTCGCAGCGATGGCAGCAGAACAAAGGTCAACCTCGCTCGCTTTATTTACGACTATGATCTAGCAGGAGACGTGGCGCTTCAACCTGGCGACACTATCATCGTGCCCTTTAGGCAATTCTTCGTGAGTGTATCGGGCGCTGTGCGATATCCAGGCCGCTACCCGTACATCCCTGATCGCGAATGGTCATACTATATCGGCTTGGCAGGTGGATTTGATACTGAAAAGAATTCAGGTCAGAAAATCACTATATATGATGCCAAATCGCAAAAAGTCGATCAGGCAAACCGCATGATTCAGCCCGAGGACAATATCGTAGCCGCATCGAATTCCTTCACCTACCAGCTGATGCGGATATCGACCATTTTGAGCACAGTGCTCTCGCTGGTTGCTATCATAGTGAACTTGACAGGACTAAAACTGTAAAAAGGGGTCTGACCCCCTTTTTTAAAAATTCTCACAGCCGAACAGAAAAATTTAAAAAACGGGGTCAGACCCCGTTTTAAAAAAATCATGAAATCAACTCTACACGAATCCGAATATTCGCTTCTCGAAGCGATTTATGCCTCAATCGCCCAGAAGGAAGCCTCGGGGGCTCTCAGCCAGCGCGAGCTGGCCCAGGCCTCGGGGCTTTCTCTCGGGATGACGAACGCGCTTCTAAAGCGGTTTGTGGAACGCGGATGGATCAAGCTGTCACATCTCAACAAGCGAAAAATGCTCTATGCGCTGACTGCGGAGGGCATAGAGGAGATTTCGCGCAGGGTTGTCGATTATTTTTCGAGAGCATCGCATAACGCGGCACTGTACCGCAAGAGAATCGATGCGTTTGTCCGGGCTGTCGCCGAGCAGGGCTATACAGCGCTCGAGCTTGTCGGCCCTGATGAGCTCGATTTTTTGTTCGATTATGCATGCGAAAAGAACGGGCTTTCGTTCCTGAAAGATCGCAAGGGGAGGCATTTTTCTTTTGCGTCAGACCAGAAGCTCGTCATTGTAATGACCGGCGACAGCGAGATTGAGAGCGCCGCGCTTCCCGCCGGAACGCTCGCGGTCGAATTTTCTGAAATCCTCGCGTTATCCGAACAGGATAGCTAGGTCTGAATGTATCCAGACACAAGATTAGAATAGAAATGTCTGCGCAGTACTCCATCTGGGCGTTTCTGCATAAATATCGAAAACAGCCCGCCCGCCGCGCCAAAAAAGCGGCAGGCGGGCTGTTTTTATTTTCTGATTAGAATTGAATTTAAAGTAACCGCAAATTTCTCCCCGTCCGCCAGGGCTTAAGAAAGTGAGTATCCTTGCTCCCTGAAAGGAGCGAAGGATGTATTTCAAGAAAGATCGTGCGATTCACCTCGTGGCCGGAGTCACCGACATGCGCAAGCAGATCAATGGGCTCGCCCAGATTGCTAACGAGAAGAAATCGGACCGCGTGTTCTCAGGTGACTATTTCATCTTTCTCGGAAAGACCCACAAAGTGATGAAAGTGCTCTACTGGGATCGCACCGGCTTCTGCCTGTGGGTGAAGCGCCTTGAAGAAGAAACCTTTCCCTGGACGAGGAA
>WESA01000026.1 GCA_009768935.1 Rectinema subterraneum | reverse complement strand
AGGGAGAGCCTACTTAAGAATGCCCGTTCACGGAACATCCATGCGCGCCCCGTGGCCACAAGCTTGCGAGGTATGCCTGCAGCTTCTGCATGGGTCATACGCGCCTTTCGGTTTGCTTTGATCCGGAAGGGCTTTGCGTAGTTGTGCCAGGCCATGTAGACGCAGAAGCGATTGAGCATATTGGCGACATTGCGGGAAAAGCAGACTGTTTCACGCCTATGGGCTGCTTGATCCTTTCTGAGCTCGCGATCCATGTAGTTGGCGCCGAAGAGGGGATTGTACCAGGTGCGCGGTTCGGTGGAGTGCACGGTCAGATGCACCAGTCGATGGTCTGCATTCTGCAAGCGAAAGAGCGGATGGCTATACAGCGCTCTGCGATATTCCTTTTTTTCGTCGGTGATGAGGATGAGAGGCTGCCAAAGCTGGGGCATGCGTTCCTGGGCAAGGCGATCGAGGAGCTCCCGGAATGAGCGTTCGATGCTCCGAGGCTCAAAGGTACACGAACGATAGAGCAGGGACATTCTATGCTTTTGAGCCTTGGTGGTGTTGCCGGAACGGCGCAGGGTGGCATGGGTCGCGGCAAGGAAGAATTGAGAATCGGCTGTGACGGCGAGGGTGATGTTGTTGGGGAAGTACTGAGAGACATCGAAGGAGACGAAGCCATCGATGCAGACGGATTCATGGGGATTGGCATGGGGACGGAGCAGGCTCTGGAGTGCGATGGCTTGACGGGCGAGTCGGTCGATACGGTTCTGGATGGTGCCGCACGAAGCAGAGAAGAATCGTGAGAGTGCGCGGATGCTCATGGAAGAGCTGAGCAGGGTTTCGATCTGGGGATAGGCGAGTTTGCGCTTGGCGAAGTAATCAAGGCTGAAGGTCTGGGTAGAGAAGTACTTACCGCAGAAGCTGCAGCGGAAGCGCTGGACTTTGCCGAAGGTTTTGGTCACATAGAAGCCAGCGGAGACGAACCAGCGTTCTTTCGGTGCGTGCTGGTGATACGCACAGGCCGGGTTTGGGCAAAAATGAAAATGATGCATGAAAGCCTCCTCTCCTTATAGACGCAAGAAAAGAGGCTTTCACTTCAAATTCATATGCAAGGTTCGTGACACTATATAATTCTTGACAGTAGTTCTCTAATTCACTAGTATACATATGCATGAGACAGCTCGTTTCATGCAAATCTATTCTCAAGTTCTTTTCTCCACTCCTACTCTCCCTGCGAAAGGGTCTTTGACCTGATGGCTCGGGGTGGTTTTCCCCGGTAATCAGCAAAGACCCGCCCATTCCGACCCCCTAATAATTCGAGACTTTGAATCCTTTGCGGCGCGAGCGAGGGATTCCAAAATCGCAGGAGGAGTATACATGGCCAGGAAGATATACATTTTTGACACGACCTTGAGGGATGGCGAGCAGGCGCCCCGCTGCAGCATGAACTTGGCTGAAAAGCTCGAGGTTGCGCGTCAGCTCGAAAAGCTCGGGGTCGATATCATGGAGGCCGGGTTTCCGGCAGCGAGCCCCGGCGACGCAGCCGCAGTGAGGGAAATTGCCCGCACGGTGAAAAATGTGCGCGTCGCCGCCCTTGCCAGAGCGCTCGAAAAGGATATCGACACCGCCTGGGAAGCGATCCGCAAGGCAGAGAGCCCGCGCATTCACACCTTCATCGCGACTTCGCCCATTCACATGGAGTACAAGCTCCGCATGGCTCCAGAACAGGTCATCGAGGCTGCCGCAGCCGCGGTGCGCTACGCAAAGCACTACAGCAGCGATGTCGAGTTTTCCGCAGAAGATGCGTCTCGCAGCGAGCCGGATTTCCTTTGCAGGATTTTCTCGGCGGCGATCGATGCGGGCGCGACGGTCATCAACATCCCTGATACCGTTGGCTACGCGATTCCGGAGGAATTTGCGCGTCTTGTTGCCTACATAAAGGCCAATACTCCAAATATCGACAGGGCCATGATTTCGGTGCATTGTCACAACGATCTTGGGCTTGCGGTTGCGAACAGCCTTGCAGCGCTGCGCGCTGGGGCTGACCAGGTTGAGTGTACTGTGAACGGCCTTGGCGAGAGGGCTGGCAATGCAGCGCTCGAAGAGATTGTAATGGCCCTGCGGACACGCCGCGATTTTTTCGACCTCGCGACGGGTCTCGACACTGCGCAGATTTTCAGCACAAGCCGCCTTGTTTCCAAGGTGACGGGTGTGAGCGTACAAATCAACAAGGCGATTGTCGGTGAAAACGCATTTGCGCACGAGGCGGGTATTCATCAGCATGGAGTACTGGCGAACAGGCAAACCTACGAGATCATGACGCCAGAATCGATTGGCCTGCCGCAGAATTCCCTCGTCCTCGGCAAGCACTCAGGCAGGCATGCCTTCGAGGAACGGCTCAAATACCTCGGCTTTGCGCTCGATTCGGCCCGAATCGACGAGCTTTTTGCGCAGTTCAAGATTCTCGCCGACAAAAAGAAAACCGTGACCGATCGCGATATCGAAGCGCTCGCACGCGGTGCCTCAGGCACCATCCCCGAAACCTACAAGCTTGAGCGCTTTGCCGTGCAATCCGGCACGCAGCTTGCAGCAACCTGCACCATACGGCTTGCGCGCAAGGACGGCAGCGTGTATGAAAAAGCAGCAGTGGGCGACGGCCCTGTCGATGCGGCCTTCAAGGCGATCGACGAGATTGTCGGGCGCACTCTTGAGCTTGAGGATTTCAGGCTGAGCTCGGTCACTTCAGGTGAGGATGCCCAGGGCGAGGCAACTGTCAAAGTGAAATTCGAGGGACGGACCTGGAACGGGCATGGCGTATCCACTGATATTCTGGAAGCATCGATAAAGGCGTACCTTGCCGCAATCAACACAATGGAATGGGAGATGGCAGTCTATGAATGACACAGCATACACCGAGAAAGCAATGACAATGACCCAAAAGATTCTCGCCACGAAGGCAGGGCTCAAGGCTGTCGAAGCAGGCCAGCTCATCGAGGCCAAGCTCGACCTCGTGCTGGGCAATGATGTCACCGCGCCGCCTGCGATTGGCGAGTTCGAAAAGCTGAGCTGCACGCGCGTATTTGACCCGGAAAAAGTAGCCCTCGTGCCTGACCATTTTACCCCGAACAAGGATATCAAGACTGCCGAGCAGACCTTGAAAATGCGCCAGTTTGCGCGCGCGCAGAATGTTGCGCACTATTTCGAAGTTGGGCAGATGGGCATCGAACACGCGCTTTTGCCTGAGCAGGGGCTGGTCACCGCGGGCGATTGTATTATCGGGGCGGACAGCCATACCTGCACGTATGGAGCGGTGGGGGCATTTGCAACGGGTGTGGGTTCTACGGATCTTGCCTGTGCGATGGCAACGGGCACGACGTGGTTTAAGGTGCCTTCGGCGATCCGTGTCGAGCTGTCCGGCACGCCGCGCGGCTGGGTGTCGGGCAAGGATGTCGTGCTCCATCTTATCGGAAGAATCGGCGTGGACGGGGCACGCTACAAATCGCTCGAGTTTTCTGGTGCCGGAGTTGGCGCGCTGCACATGGATGAGCGATTCACGATTGCGAACATGGCGATCGAGGCGGGAGCCAAGAACGGCATGTTCCCGGTGGATGAGCACACACGGACCTACCTCGCCTATGTCGGGGCGAAGGAGCCTGTGGTGTATGCTGCTGACCCGGGAGCGTTCTACGATGATATTGTCAGGATAGACCTTGGGGCAGTTCCGCTCACGGTTTCATTGCCGCATCTGCCATCGAACACCAGGGCGATTGAGGAAGTCGAGGGCATGCCGATCGACCAGGTGGTCATCGGCTCGTGTACCAATGGCAGAATATCAGACCTGCGCGTTGCTGCTCAGATTTTGAAGGGGCGCAAGGTGGCCAAGGGGCTGCGCTGTATCATATTCCCCGCAACCCAGCGGATTTACCTCGAAGCTCTGCGCGAAGGGCTGATCGAGACTTTTATCGAAGCGGGCGCAGTGGTATCGACGCCGACCTGCGGGCCCTGCCTTGGGGGGCACATGGGCATACTGGCCAAAGGTGAGCGGGCGGTCAGCACGACGAATCGCAATTTTGTCGGGCGCATGGGACATACACAGTCCGAAGTCATTCTTGCAGGCCCTGCGGTCGCAGCGGCTTCGGCGGTTGCAGGGAAGCTCGCTTCACCAGAAAAAGTGAGCGATGCAGTGCCCGATCGCGCATGGCTCTACCGGATGTAATTCTAGATGCAGCAAGGCCAGAAAGGGAGCGAACATATGTCAGAGTACGGAAATGAACAAAGGAAGGGCGGGCAGAGCACATTCTCAGCGAAAACGGGCGCGCAAATCCTGCGCGGCACCGTTCACGCATATGGCGATAATGTCGATACCGATGTCATCATCCCGGCGCGGTATCTTACGACGTCGGATCCTGCCGAGCTTGCGGCTCATTGCATGGAAGACATCGACCGCGAATTTCTCAAAAAAGTGAAGCCTGGCGATATCATGGTGGCGGGAGAGAATTTTGGCTGCGGTTCGAGCAGGGAGCATGCGCCGCTCGCGATAAAGGCGGCAGGTATTTCATGCGTGATTGCCGCGAGCTTTGCGCGCATTTTCTATCGCAACGCCATCAATATAGGGCTTGCGATCCTAGAGTCGCCGGAGGCGGCCCGCGCACTCTCGGACGGCGATGAAGTCGCGGTCAATTTCGAAAGCGGCGAGATCCGATCGGTCAAAGATGGCGCGATATGGAAGGCGCAGCCATTTCCGCCCTTCATCCGCGAGATTATCGAGGCAGGCGGGCTTGTGGAAGCCACGAAGCGCAGGCTTGCTGTGCGGCAAAGAGATTACGGGGCCGAGGCATACCAGCCCGCGACCCGGACAAAGGACGCACTATGAATTACAGAATCGGAATTGTGCGGGGCGATGGAATCGGGCCTGAAGTGGTCGGAGCCGCGCTCGGCGTGCTCGAGGCAGTGGGGGCCCGCTTTGGCCATGCATTTGCGAAAGAAGAATTGCTCGCGGGTGGCTGCGCGATCGATGCGAGCGGCGAGCCCTTGCCAGAAGAAACTGTTGCGCGGGCGAAGGCCTGCGATGCGGTGCTCCTCGGCGCAGTCGGCGGGCCGAAGTGGGATACGTTGCCCAGCCACTTGCGGCCTGAGAAGGCGCTTTTGGGTTTGCGCTCTGCGCTCAGGGTGTATGCGAATCTGCGTCCGGCAGTGCTGCTTGCGCCTTTGCGAGAAGCCTGCCCGCTCAAAGACGAAATTGTGGGCTCCGGCTTTGATATTCTGATTGTGCGCGAGCTCACGGGTGGCATCTATTTTGGCAAGAGTGGCCGAACCGAAGACGGACAGGCGGCCTTCGATACCGAATTCTATACCAGAAAAGAAATTGAGCGCATATTACGCGTCGGCTATGAGGCAGCCCGCAAGCGCCGATTAAGGCTATGCCTTGTCGACAAGGCTAACATACTTGAGTCTTCGCGCCTGTGGCGGGAAGTGAATGCGCGCATTTCAGCGGAATATCCCGATGTTGAGACCAGCGCCATGTATGTCGATAACTGTGCGATGCAGCTCGTGCGCGCTCCCGGTCAGTTCGATGTCATTGTCACCTCGAACATGTTCGGCGACATACTTTCCGACGAAGCGAGCATGCTCACCGGTTCGATCGGCATGCTGCCTTCGGCGAGCATCGGCGAACCAGGCGCGCCTGGCAAGCCAACGATGGGGCTCTACGAGCCCATCCACGGTTCAGCGCCTGATATCGCGGGAAAGGATATCGCGAATCCCCTGGGCACGATTCTTTCGGTGGCCATGATGCTGCGCTATTCATTCAATCTGAATAAGGAAGCTGAGGCAGTCGAGCAGGCTGTCGCGCGGGTGCTCGAAGCCGGGTGGCGGACAGCGGACATTGCTTTACACAAGGTTGAGAGCACTACTCGCATCGTCGGTACAAAAGAAATGGGGCGCCTTGTAGCCAAAGAAGTGCAGCGCTCAAGAATATGATAGGATAGGCCCATGGAATCATCGCGATCAGGGAAACGCCGCGTGGTGCTCGCCGCTGCATTCAAGGCGAGCATCCCTGTGCTTCTGGGCTATACCACTCTGGGGCTGGCTTTCGGGTTCACGCTTGTTGCTGCGGGCCTCCCCTGGTGGATGTCTCCGGTGATGGCTATTTTCATCTATGCCGGGGCGGCGCAGTTTATGGGAATAGGCCTCATCACAGGCGGGGCAGGGCTTTTCGAAATCGCCTTGCTCACGTTGCTCTTGAATGGGCGCCATGCGGTGTACGGGCTTTCGATGCTTGAGCAATTCAAGAGTGCGGGCAAATGGAAGCCATATCTTATTTTCGGGCTTACTGACGAAACATACGGACTTCTCACGACGGTCAAGCCTCCTGCGCATGTCGAGCAGGCCCGTTTTTATGCCGCTGTCACTGCACTGAATCAGTCATACTGGGTGCTGGGGTGTACTGTGGGGAGCCTTTTGGGCTCAGCCCTCGCCTTCGATGCCAGGGGAATGGATTTTGCGCTCACTGCGCTTTTTATTGTGCTCTTGGTCGAGCAGGTGCGCGCGGTTCAGCGATTTGAGCCATATGTGGCGGCTTTTGCGGCTTGCATCCTCGCGCTTTTCATTGCAGCACCGCGCGATTTTTTGCTCGTAGCGCTGTTGTTTGCGACAGGCTTGCTTTCCCTGCTCCGCCCGCGCCTCGATGGCAGGAAACCTGCGCCCGCAAGCACGCAAGGCCCGCAGGGCGGAGGCGAAGCGCAATGACCCGCCTTTTCGCTATTGTCGTTATCATGACGCTCGTGACATTCTTTACGAGGGCGGTGCCCTTTCTTTTCTTTTCTCGCACAAAGCCGCCAGCATTCCTCGATTACCTGCAGCGTTATATTCCGCCGGTTGTCATGACCATTCTCGTGTTCGCTTCGTATAAAGATATAGAATTCACTCAGACCCCCTTCGGAATTCCCGCAGCCGCGGCCGGGGTGCTCACAGCTCTGCTCCACATCTGGAAACGCAATGTGCTTGTGTCGATTGCGGGCGGGACGGCTGTATATATGGTTCTCATCCGAGTGCTGTAAGGAGTGGTATGTATGGAGATCCGGAAAGGCTCAATCGAGGATGTGCCCGCATGGTTCGAGCTTGTCTACGCCGTCAAATCGGAAAATCTTCCGACTCTTTTCGAAATGACGACACCTATCACGCTGGAATCCAGCTATCGATATATGGAAAAGATTCTGTCCGTCGATGGCTCGTTTGTGTTGATCTGCTTCGATGGCAGCAAGGCTGTTGGTTCTCTCGATTGTCTCAGAAAAGAGCGCAAGGAAGAAAACCATGTCGCTTCGATCGGCATGTGCGTCGCAAAGGCCTCCCGCGGCCAAGGCATCGGGCGGCGGCTCCTGCTCTCTCTTTTTGAAATCTGCAAGCAGGAAAAGAAGATCGAGAAAATCGAGCTCGATGTGTTTTCGAACAACCCCGGCGCCATCGCGCTCTACAAAAGCCTCGGCTTTGAGCTTGAAGGCGTGAAAAAAGGCAGCATCAGAAAGGACGGAGAAGCGATCGACCTCATCTGCATGGGGAAGTTCCTGTATTAGGTGAAGGCGCAGACAACACTGGGCATCGCATTCTGCACGCAGGAAAAGTGATTGCGGATGCTGGAGGAGGCTCTGCCCCTTGGGATAAAGCTGAAGCACCCCTCCAGTCTCCCGGCCTTTCCTTCTTTTTAGCCCAGCGTTTGCGCCAGCGATTGCAGCCTTGCCTTGATGTAGTCTTTTGGAAGGCGCCCAGTCCGTCGCCCTTCAATCTCATATATTCTGCAGGAAAAGGCACTTCCTGCCGGGGGCCGGCCTGTTTCCAGGTCGCGCCCCTCGACGAGAATCGACGGCGAGCCGAGAAAGCCGAGACTAGCAGCCTGCTGCGGATCCTTTACTTCGATAATAGAAAGATCAGCGTCGAAGTTGAGCTCAGCCAGCGCTGTTTTGAGATTCTCGAGGGTTGGCTCGGAATTCGGACAGCCATTGAAGTACAAAAATGTGATGTTCATGGTTCCCATATGCTCGCACCCGCTATGTGCGAATTGCTTTCAGAGCTTCCGCCCAGGCGACAAGCTGATCCAGCATTGTGTTGAGCTCAGCTTCGCGGTTGGGCAAAGGCTTGAACACGCTGAAATTCTCGAAGTCTGTAAAGAGCGAGAGATAGACCGCAGCGCGCACATCGGCGACCTGCAGTTCCCCCATGATGAGGCGCAGATTTTCAATTGCTCGAGCCCCTCCCATGGAACCATACCCGACAAATCCAGCAGCTTTGTTATTCCACTCTGTGTACAAATAATCCAGCGCGTTTTTAAGTGCTCCTGTTGTCGCATGGTTGTATTCGGGGGTCACGAATACAAATCCGTCAAACCCGCTGATTTTTTCGGACCACTTTTTTGTGTGCTCCTGTGTGTATTGATGCATCGATGTAGGAACAGGCTCATCCAGCAGCGGCAGATTGAAATCCTTCACATCTACTAGCTCGAATTGCGCATCGCTGCGCTTCTTGGCCTGTTCGTATACCCAACGACCCACTGCCTCGCCGTTCCTGCCGGGGCGTGTGCTTCCAATGATGACAGCAATTTTTAACATATAACCTCCATGGTTTAATATATTACAAATTTAGTAATATAATGGCCGCAAGGCAAGCCAAAATCGAAATGATTCTCCTCAATCATGCAGCGCTCGCGCTCATACGACTTTTGCCGAAATCAGCACGACATCCTCGACCGGCACATCCGCGTGCGGCGGTCTGCGCCCGGTCTTCACTTGGGCGATAGCATCGACGACATCGAGTCCTTCGGTCACGCGCCCGAACACACAATAGCCAGCGCCGGCGCCCGGGCCGCGGTAGTCGAGGCTTTTGTTGTCGACAAGGTTGATGAAAAATTGGCTTGTCGCGCTGTCGGGGACAGAAGTGCGTGCCATGGAGAGCGTGCCGCGGGCATTGGGAGGGGCTTTGGATGCTTCGTTGACGATGGGCGCGCGGGTTTTCTTCTGTTCCATGCCGGGTGCGAAGCCGCCGCCCTGGATGACAAAGCCTGGAATCACGCGATGGAAGATCGTTCCGTCGTAGAAGCCCAATTTTACATACTCGAGAAAATTAGCGGCGGTTATGGGGACGTTGTCCTCGAATACTTCGATGCTGATATCGCCTTTGCTGGTTTTGAATGTAACGATAGGGTTGGCCATACTGTTTCTCCTTGAATGCTAATTGGTTAAAGGTACGGAATCGGAAAAAACAAGGCAAGGGGCAGCGGCTATATCGGGCTTTGCATTTTGCACAAAACTTAAGGGCCTTATAAGTCCATCTTGACAAAAGTTCCAAATTTATATATAAAAAATTATCCAATATGAAACCAAATCAATCATTCGGCTCTATAGTGGTCTGCATGGGGAGCTCCTGCTATGCCCGAGGCAATATATATACCGTCGAGCATATCCAATCCTGGCTTGCGCGGCACGGGCTTTCGGCTTCAGTTGAACTTTCTGGCTCATTATGCGGTGGTCGCTGCAAGGAAGGTCCCGTCATCATAATAAACGGAAAAGTCTATACCAATGTAATGCCCGAGACGATTGAAGATATTCTTGTGCATGAGTTTGAAAAGGCTGGTGATCCTGAGTTAGTTCAGCCTGATAGCACCTGTTCGAACACCAGCGCAGGCGATTCGTGGAGGGTTGACCCATGAACCGGCAGGTTATCTACACTGAAACAATGCGCTGCCAGGACTGCTACAAATGCGTCCGGGAATGTCCTGTCAAGGCTATCCAGATTCTCGATGGACATGCGCGTGTAGTAGAAGACATTTGCATTCTATGCGGGCATTGCGTGATGGTCTGTCCGCAAAGCGCAAAAAAGGTTCGCAGCGATGTCGAGCGGGTACGGCGTCTGCTCGAATTGAAGCCGGTTGCGGTTGCTTCTTTGGCACCATCGTTTGCTGCAGAATTTTCTGGATGCACAGCAGGGCAGCTTATTGCTTCAATCCGGAAATTGGGCTTTGCTGCGGTCTCCGAGACAGCGCTGGGAGCGGATCTAGTTTCTTCCGCAATGCGAAATGAGCTTGGACAGCTGGCAGATAATGGCAGAAATTTCCTCATTGGGGCAGCTTGTCCGGCTGTGGTGCGCTATGTGAGTTTTTATCGCCCTGATCTTGTGCCTTTCCTTTCCGAAAATGGCTCGCCCATGATCGCGCATGCGCGATATCTCCGCTCACGTTTCGGCGAGAATGCGTTGGTTGTGTTTATAGGGCCTTGTATTGCCAAGAAAAAAGAGGCTGATGAATCCGGAGGTCTTGTAAATGCAGTGCTGACCTTTGCGGAATTGCGCCAGCTTTTTGAGGAAGAAAACATCGATCCTTCTGCGGAGAAGCCGACCAGCAATGATACATTCTTTCCTCAAAGGCCTTCAAAAGGCGAGCTTTACCCCATTGAAGGAGGCATGATTGCTTCAATCAAGCAGCATGGCAGTACTGATGTACCATGCATGTCTTTCAGCGGCATGGGGCATATACAAGCTGCGCTCCGCGATCTGCCTGACGGGATACCAGAAACTGGAATCTTTCTTGAATTGCTTGCGTGCGAAGGGGGATGCATAAACGGCCCATGTTCCGATGCTTCTCGCGGCACAGTCTCGAAGCGTATGCAGATTCTTCTGTATGAAAAACAAGGTGAGTCCGAGCCTTTCAATACCGAAATTGCTTGCCAGGTAAAACACTCTGCAGCAAAGCCAGTCCAGCGGCAAGTAAGAGAAGAGGAAATCCGTGCTGCGCTTGCGCTCGTGGGAAAGAAAGAGCCTTCGGATGAGCTGAATTGCTCGGGCTGTGGTTATGATTCCTGTCGTGAATTTGCGAAAGCAATAGTCATTGGTCATGCAGAGCCGACCATGTGCCTTTCGTATATGCGCAATCTTGCACAGAAAAAAGCCAATGCTCTGTTGCGCGCTATGCCATCCGCAGCGGTGGTTGTGAATGCCGACCTAAAAGTCATCGAGTGCAATGAGCCATTTGTGCGGATTCTGGAAAAAGATGCTCAGTTTGTGGCAGAAGCAAAACCAACGCTGGAAGGCGCAGATTTGCGCAAATTGCTGCCTTTCTGGGAGCGGTTCAATGATGTGCTGCACCATTCACCAGGGGATGCATTCATCGAATCGGATTTTCGCTGTGGCGAGCGCATTCTGCATGGCACGATTTTTTCTATAGAAAAACAAATGATTGCGGGCGGTCTGTTCCAGGATATTACCGCGCCATGGATTCAAAAAGATCGCGTAATAAAAGAAGCAAAAAAAGTAATCCGGCAGAATGTGAGGACTGTGCAGAAAATTGCTTATCTGCTTGGCGAGAATGCAGCTGAATCTGAAGCGGCTCTCCGCTCGATTATCGAAAGCTTCGGCGGCGAGGTCGGGCAATGATCGAGAGTGAAAACAAGCCAATGCACGCTGATTTTTTTGTCGAAATCGGTCATTGGCAGGTGGCGAAATATGGCGAAACAAGCGAAGGCGATGTCTTCATTTCACGAAAAACCGAAGATGGACGTATTATTGCGGTACTTTCGGACGGGCTTGGTTCGGGCATCAAGGCAGGAGTGCTTGCAGCGCTGACTGCAACAATCGCAACAGGGTGTTCCGCTGCCCGCATCCCGATAAAGCGGACCGCGCGAATCATTATGCGTTCCCTGCCTGTCTGTTCGGAACGCAAAATCAGCTATGCGACGTTTACGTTAGTCGATATTGATACCAGCAACCGGATCAAGGTAGTCGAGTACGATAATCCGGCCTATATGCTTGTTCGGCAGGGAGTCGAGGTCGAGCCGCTGAGATCCATGGTTTCTGTTACAAAAGGTGGCGGGCGGATCGCCGGGCATCCGAAACCGGCAACACTGCGGTCTTCCCGGTTCAAAGCAGAATTTGGCGACAGGGTTATTTTCTTCTCTGATGGCGTGACACAGGCGGGAATGGGCAGCAGAAATTTGCCGCTTGGATGGGGACTTGAAGGAGTGCGCAGGTTCGTAAGCCAGATGATTGCCGAAAATGCGGAAATTTCCGCGCGCGATCTGGCCAGGCGAATTGTGACATGGGCGTTATTGCTCGATGGCGACCAGGCAAAAGATGATATCACCTGTGCGGTCGTGTATTTCCGGGCAGCGCGGAGGCTGGCAGTGTTCACCGGTCCGCCTCTTCATCCAGCTCATGACAATGAACTTGCGCGCCTTTTTGTTTCATCGCCAGGAAGAACCATTATTGCAGGAGGAACAACCGCTACCATTATTGGCCGCGAATTGGGCAGGAAAATCACTATGGATCTCAAGCATCGCGATCCGGAACTGCCTCCTGTGGCTTCAATGGAAGGCGCAGACCTGGTTACCGAAGGCATTCTGACTTTGAGCAAAACAGCGGATTATCTCGAACAAGGTGCGGCTCCGGAGGAATTGCGACAGAATGCAGCTACAGCAGCCCTGCGCCTGATGCTCGATTCGGATATTATCGAGTTTTTTGTAGGAACCAAGATCAATGAGGCGCATCAGGACCCGAATATGCCGGTAGAGCTTGATATCCGCAGGAATGTCGTCAAGCGTCTGGCGCATTTGCTGGAAGGAAAATATCTGAAGCAGACAACTATCCGCTATATCTGAACAAATCTGAAAGGCCAGACTGCGGAAGATCGGGTGAATGCGGCACATATAGCCTGGTCGAAGCAGTTGGACTCAGGCAAATAACGGACGCGATGAATCGCCGAGGTGTGCAGATTGGCGACCCCGGCAGGAGGAACAAGAGCATGAAGAAGGTGCATGTAACAATCTGTGCAGGAACCGCCTGCTATGTGCTGGGCGGAGCCGAGCTGTTGGGAGCCATTGACAGCTGGATTGCAAAATGGGGCGAGCAGGTGGAATTTGAAGGCACCCCCTGTCTCGGATTCTGCAAATCCGCAGGCGAGGCAAAGGCTCCTTATGTTCTTGTAAACGGGCTGGTGGTCGAGCATACCACGGCGGAGAAGCTGGAAGAAATGGTCAATTCTGCGCTTCTTGGAACTGAAGAAGAGGCATCAAGCGCTGATGCAGCTGCAAGACCCGGAAATGCAATCACCAGAAAGGATGGCGGCTATGCCTCGGGAAGATAATACAACGAGGATTCGGCGCGAGCTTCTTGTCCGGCTTGGCAGATTGGCGCTTGAAGGCACGCTTGCAGATAGCATCGATGATGTTCCCTTCGATATGACAGCCGAAGGCTGGGAAACAATGCGGTGTTGTGTCCATCATGACAGGGCGATTTTGCGCCTTCGAAGTTACGCGCTTCTGGGCGGTGATGTGCGCGGAATGGATGATGTGCGCAAGCCTCTTTCGGTCCTGGCGGAGGGGTTTCAGAATTCGCGCTGCCAGGATGGAGCAGAACTGGGTGAAAGCGGGCGTTTCCCGCTGCAGGTACTTGGCGAAGCCTGCAATGCATGTGCGAAATCCCGGTATGTGGTGACGGATGCGTGTCAAGCTTGCGTTGCCCGCCCCTGCAAGGTGAACTGCCCGAAAGGCGCGGTAACGGTCAATGGCCGTTCGCATATTGATCCGGACAAGTGCGTCAATTGCGGTCTGTGCGAAAAATCCTGTCCTTTCCACGCAATTGTGAAAGTGCCCGTGCCGTGTGAGGAAGTCTGCCCGACGGGAGCAATCAGCAAGGGCGAAGATGGCATAGCTCGCATTGATGAAGCAAAGTGCATTCTATGCGGGAAATGTCTGCGCGCCTGTCCTTTTGGGGCTCCGATCGAGCAGACTCAGTATCTGGAAGCGGCATCCTGGCTGAGGGAGCAGGCGCGTCCGCTTATAGCACTCGTTGCGCCCGCGACGATGGCTCAATTCCCAGTTTCTTCGGGAAAATTCATGGCAGGCCTGTACCGGCTCGGCTTCGCGGCAGTAGCTGAGGTTGCTGAAGCTGCATGTGCGACTGCGGAAAGAGAAGCAGCCGAGCTGAGAGAACGCATGCATCGCTCTGAAGGATTTCTTGCGACATCATGCTGTCCGTCCTGGGTATTGGCATCGAAAGCACTCGGCGATGTAGCGGGGCATGTCTTGCATACTCCGAGCCCCATGGCCATTGCTGCAAAGTGGGCGCGCAAGCGCTATCCTGAAGCTCGCATTGTGTTCATTGGTCCTTGTCTTGCGAAGCGAGCTGAAGCTCGCGGATTTCCGGGCGAAGATGGCCGCAAGCTTGTTGATGCTGTACTGAGCGCCGAGGAGATAGGAGCGTTGTTTACTGCAAAGGATATCCAGCTGCAGGCTCTGGAAGAGGCAAGGGCGGTACAGCTTGCTGAACAGGGCAGCTCACTGGATCTCTGCTATGGGCGCGGATTTGCCCAAAGCGGCGGGGTAGCTGCATCGGTTCAATCTGTTCTTGAAAATGAAAATTCCAGGATTGAAGTCGGATCAAGCTGGACCATCAGAACGCTTGTCATCCAGGGGCTTTCGAAGCAGGTGCTTGCCTTGGCTGCATTATGGAACAAACAAGCACCCGATGCCGATCTTGTTGAAGTGATGGCCTGCGAAGGAGGCTGCATTGGCGGACCTCTTGCAATTGCCCAGGCAAAAAGCGCTGCTGTGTTCTTGCAACGCTATATGAGCGAGCCACCGCCAGAAGCAAAAGTGGCAAGTTCGTCTGAAGCGGTTGAAAAGGCAGTGTAAGTCAGGCCGAGCATTTTTCATTATGGGCGAGCATAATGTGCGCGAGGGGCAGGGCGGGACCTTGCCCATCCGATAAAGCTTGAGTTCCATGCTAGCAATAAGTCGCGATGCTGAGCAAAGTATCAGGTGGATTTTTTTAGCGATATTCTTCCCAGGCCCGAATCTCGATTCCGTTGCGGCGCGTGTAGGCAAGCGATTCGATGTACTGCCGCGCGGTCTTGATATTCGTGAACAGGGGGATGTTGAGATCGATTGCCATGCGTCGGATAAGAAAGTCGTTCTTGAGCTCGCGCCTGCGATTGTTTTTCGGGATGTTGATCACGAGATCGAATTCGCGGGCACGCATCATGGTGAGAATGTTGGGTTCTGCTTTTTCGAGCGGCCAGTGAACCTGCGTCACGGGAATGCCGAAGTGCTTCAGAAAGAGGGCAGTGCCCCTCGAGGCGTAGAGCTCGCAGCCCATCTCTGCGAGTGTCCGGGCGCTGTCGATAAAATCGAGCTTGTCTTCGAGCGGCCCGGTGGAAAGCAGAATTTTTTTGCCGCGCAAAGCGTAGCCTACGGAGACCATTGCCTTCATGAACGCATCGTTGAACTCGCTTCCGATACAGCCGACCTCGCCAGTGGACGCCATTTCAACACCCAGCACAGGGTCTGCGCCATGCAGGCGGGAAAAACTGAACTGCGCGGCCTTGACCCCCACCCAGGGCTGATCGTACATCAGGCTGGGTGGGGCAGTGACTGGCTCGCCCAGCATCGCGCGGACCGCGAGGTCGATCATGTTGACCCGCGAGACTTTAGAGCAGAAGGGGAATGAGCGGCTCGCTCTCAGGTTGCACTCGATGACCATGACGTGGTTCTGGCGGGCGACAAACTGGATGTTGAAGGGCCCTGTGATATTGAGCGCTGCCGCTATCTGTTCGGTGATTCTGAGAATTTTGCGGACAGTTTCGATATAGAGGCGCTGAGGCGGGAAAACGACGGTAGCATCGCCGGAATGGACGCCTGCGTTCTCGATGTGCTCGGTGATGGCGTGGTAGATGAGCTTCCCGTGCCGGGCGACGGCGTCGATTTCGATTTCCTTGGCGTTTTCGATGAATTTAGAGATGACGACAGGGTGCTCGCTCGAGACATCGGCCGCAAGGCCCAGGAACGTCGCGAGGCTCTCGTCGTCCCAGGCTACGTTCATTGCCGCGCCGGAGAGCACATAGCTCGGGCGGACAAGGACAGGGTAGCCGGCTGTCGAGGCAAATGCGCGCGCTTCTTCAATGGTGGTCAGTTCTTTCCATGCAGGCTGATCGATACCGAGTTCATCGAGGAGGCGCGAAAATTTGTGCCTGTCTTCTGCGCGGTCGATACTCTGGGGCGAAGTGCCGAGGATGAGCGCTCCTGCTTCGAAGAGCGGGAGAGCAAGGTTATTCGCGATCTGCCCGCCCATGGAGAGGAGAACGCCCGATGGCTGTTCGAATTCGTAGATGTCCATGAGGCGTTCGAAGCTGAGCTCTTCGAAATAGAGCCGGTCACATATGTCGTAATCGGTGCTGACGGTCTCGGGATTGCAGTTGACCATGATGGTTTTCTTGTCGAGCTGGTGGCATGTCTGGGCAGCGCTCACCGCGCACCAGTCGAATTCGACGCTGCTGCCGATGCGGTAGGGGCCCGAGCCGGTCACAAGGATACTGGTGTGAGAAGGAGCTATGTCATTTTGGGCAGCGCAGTAGGTGGTATAGAGGTAATTTGTCTGCGCCGGGTACTCGGCGGCGAGCGTGTCGATTTGCTTGACTGCGGGCCGCAAGCCTATAGATTCCCGCCAGCTGCGGACTTCCTGTTCGCTGCAGCCAAGAATGCGCGCAATGCCGGCATCGGAGAAACCGAGGCGCTTGGCCTTGCGCAGAAGCTCGGGCGGACACACGCTTGGGCTGGCCGCGGATGTACCGCCCCTGCTCGCGGTCCGCACAGTGGCTGCCAGCTCTGCTTCGCATTTCTGGATTGTAGCGATTTTCGAAATAAACCATGAATCGATGCCTGTGAGCGAGTTGATTTTTTTGACAGTCCAGCCTTCTGCGAGTGCCCGGTAGATTGCAAACAGGCGTCTGTCCGTAGGCTTTTTAAGCGCAGTTGCAAGGTTCGTAAACGATTTGCCAAGCAGTTTTCCGTCAGCGCGCAAGCCTAATTCGCTGATGCCGGTCATACGGATAGCTTTCTGGAGCGCTTCCTCGAAATTCCGTCCAATGGCCATGACTTCGCCGACGGATTTCATCTCGCTGCCAAGCTGGGTATCCACAGCCTTGAACTTGGACAGGTCCCAGCGCGGCATTTTGACCACACAGTAGTCGAGCGCCGGCTCGAAACAGGCAGTGGTGACCCCTGTCACTTTATTGCGAAGCTCGGTGAGCGAGTAACCGAGCGCGAGCTTGGCTGCGACATAAGCCAGGGGGTATCCTGTCGCTTTTGAAGCGAGGGCAGAGCTGCGCGAAAGGCGCGCATTCACTTCAATGATCCGGTAGTCGCCTGAATTCGGATCGAGGGCATACTGGATGTTGCATTCACCGACTATTCCGAGGCTCCGGATGAGCTTGAGAGCGATGCTCCGCAGAGAGTGATATTCCTCGTCAGTCAGTGTCTGCGAGGGCGCAACGACAATACTCTCGCCAGTATGGATACCGAGCGGGTCGATATTCTCCATATTGCAGACAGCAATGCAATTATCAGCGCTGTCGCGGACGACTTCATATTCGATTTCCTTCCAGCCGCCGAGCCATTCTTCAATGAGCACCTGCGTTGAGAGGGCGAAGGCTTTTTCACAGCGCGCAACAAGCTGCCTGCGATTTCTGCAAATGCCGGAGCCCGCGCCGCCGAGCGCAAAACCCGCGCGCGCCATGACAGGGTAGCCGATTTCATCAGCACAGGCGATGGCTTCTTCGACGCTTACTGCTGCTTTGCTCTCGGGCGTTTTCAATCCCAACGTGCGCAGATGCTCAGCGAAGAGCTTTCGGTCTTCCGTCAGCTCGATGGCTTCGACGGGAGTCCCGAGCACATCCACCGCATATTTGTACAGTATGCCTTCTCTGCTGAGCGCAAGCCCGCAGTTGAGCGCAGTCTGGCCGCCAAATGAGAGCAGAATGCCATCAGGGCGCTCTTTTTCGATTACCTGGCGGACGAAATCAGGCGTGACCGGCAGGAAATACGTTGCATCGGCCATGCCTTCGCTCGTTTGATTGGTCGCGATATTCGGGTTGATGAGGATGGTCGTTACGCCTTCTTCGCGCAGGGCTTTGAGGGCTTGCGAGCCTGAATAGTCGAATTCGCCTGCTTGGCCGATCTTGAGGCCTCCGGAGCCAAGAACCAGGACTTTTTGTGGTTTTCTGAGTGTGTTTTGAGCGTTCATTTCGCGCTCCTGCGGTTTTGCACTTCGTCCAGAAATTGGTGAATAAGAAATTCAGTATCGCGAGGGCCCGGGCAGCCTTCAGGGTGGAATTGCACAGCTTTGAAAGGAGCGCCAGCGGCGCGGATGCCTTCCACTGTCCCGTCGTTGCCGTTGGTGAACCAACTCTCCCATCCCGGGGGGAGCGATGCTTCCTGCACGGCGTAACCATGATTCTGGCTCGTGATATAACAGCGTCCCGATGTCCGCTCGATTGCAGGCTGATTTTGGCCGCGGTGGCCATATTTAAGCTTGTACGTATCCGCTCCCGCTGCGAGCGCCATGAGCTGGGTACCAAGGCATATGCCGAATATCGGGCGCTTTTGTGTGAGCGCATGTCGCAGATGGGCAATTGTCCTGGTGCAGGCTTTGGGATCGCCGGGCCCATTGGAAAGGAAGAGGCCGTCATATTCAAGCGTCTCGAAAGGATAATCCCAGGGAACACGAGTCACATCAACGCCGGAATCGATGAGGATTCGCAGAATGTTCGCCTTTACCCCGCAATCGACAAGCACAAGCTTGGGAGCACCAGGGCCTGCCGGATACCGTATCGGCTCTTTGACAGAGACTACTTTGACGGGAGAATCAGCCTTCTCGAGGTTTGTGTGCGCTAGGCCTGCACCTTCCACAAGGATTTTCCCCTTCATCACGCCGTGTTCGCGCAGAAGACGAGTGAGCGCCCTCGTGTCGATACCAGCAATACCTGGCACTCCTTCCTGTTTCAGCCATTCAGGAAAGGAAAGGTTTGTACTGTGATGGCTGGGCTCGAAGGAAGCTTCGGCAACCACAACGCCGCTCACCTGAATCCTATCCGATTCAAAATTGAGGGGGATGCTGTGGCTGTTTCGCTTGAGCGCAGGCACGCCATAGTTGCCAATGAGCGGATAGGTGAATGCAAGAATCTGGCCGCAATACGAAGGATCGGTCAGGCTTTGGGGATAGCCGACAAGCCCGGTGGAAAAGACGACTTCACCTTCGGAAGAAACATCCGCCCCGACTGAATAGCCTTCAAATACCGTGCCGTCCTCGAGGACGAGCATCGCGGCTTTTTCCTTCCGGAACATGGGGCTCCTTCCCGCCATGAGCTGGCGTTATGGAAAAATATCCGAAAAGAATGAAAATTGCAAGGCTTTTGTGCATAAATATAGATTAAAAGTGCATAAAATGTAGTGCTTCCAACCTTGTGCCGGCTAAAACAGCACGCCTACCAGCGTCATATAGATCGGAATGCTCAGCATGCTGAGCACAGTCGTGAGCGATGTCCCTATTGCGGTATACTCAGCATCCGCGCCATACGCTTCCGCGAGAATAGGATTCTGCGTCATGGCAGGCATGGCGGCCTGCATCAAAAATACTTGCTTCATGAGAAGCGGAAAATCGAGGCCACGAACAAGAAAGAACATGAGGGCTGGCGTTACGAGGAAGCGCCCCGCAAGAATCACAAGAAAATCCCTCTCGAATCTGAGCGCTTTCCATTCAACCCGCGCAATCACGATACCAATGAAGAGCATGGATAGGGGAGTGGTCATGCTGCCAAGGTAGCGGCACGTATCCATAATCGACTTTGGCAGCCTGATTCCGAGCATAATCATAATCACTGCTGCGAAAAAGCCTAAAAGAGGAGGCGAGAGAATGCGCCTCAGCCCCGAAAGCGAAACCAGCGAAGGTCTGGGGCCGTTCTTGCGGATCGATCCATCGACTGCAATGCCATACACGCCAATTGTCCAGAACGTCGTTGTATTCGCGATATAGTAGAGGAGGGCATAGGGAAGGCTTGCATCGCCAAACAGAAGAACGTTAACCGGCAGCCCGATGAATACCGAGTTCGACAGCGCAAACATCGATTGAAAGGCTCCCCGCCTGTCTTTCTGCACACGAATAAGCCGCGCAAGCCCCATTGCAGCAACATAACTCACAATCATGACAAGAAAAGGCACAGGCAGGCCCGGCAGCATGTCCAGCAGTTTTGCCCGGTCATAGCCGCCCATTAGGTTCGAAATCATGTAGGCTGGGAGGGCGACATTCACCACGAGCCGCGAAATAAGCGCGCTCGAGCTGCCTTCGAACCAGCGCCGCTTTGCCAGAAAAAACCCGAGGCCGATCATTAGAATGACAGAAAATACACTTTGCAAGGCGCTCAGCATAGCTCGATAGTATCGCAGAATTTCGAAAGACGTACAGGGGAATCGAGCTACTATTCCCAATCCTTCAGCATCGCTGCCACGCTGCGCCGCATTTCCTGGCTGAAGTCAGCTGCAAATTTGCGATCGTAAAGCGCTTGGGCCGCATTCTCGGCATCGCCATGCAGGGCGAACTTGCCGTAGCCCTTGCCCTGGTACATTGAAGCGAGTTCCTCTGGAGCCGCTGGGCGGTAGCGATTTTTCATGACAATCAGCTGCTCAGGAAGACGCGGCGGCTGGAGCCTGTCCTTCTGCTGTTGTGTAGGATATCCGATGCACAGCATGGTGATGGGGAAGGTATACTTCGGCAGCGCCAGCAGCTCGCGGTGGATCTCCCAGTTTTCCATGATGTCGCCGATGTAGCAGGAACCGAGGCCGAGACTCTCAGCCGCAATCGCTGCAGTCTGAGCTGCAATCAGCGCGTCGCAGCAAGCAAGCAGAAGGTCGGATTCGCGCGGCTTGATTGCGGGCCTGCCAGTGCGCGCGCACCACTCGGGTACCCCGTGGTGCTCAAAATAAGCCATCATCCGGCTGTAATCCGCAAGGAAAACCAGCACCAACGGCGCTTTCGCAATGAACTGCTGGTGGTCGCAGGTCTCGGCGAGCTTCTCCTTGAGCGCTTGCTCCTCGATTTCCAGAACAGAATACAACATAAGATCGCCCGCAGTGGGCGCGCGCATCGTCGCAGCGAGAACCTGTGCTCTCACCCTTGGCTGAATTGGCCTGTCCTCATATGCCCGGACCGATTTTCTCTTCAGAAAAAGGGTATCGAAGTCTGTCATGGTTTGGTTATACAATCTATGGACTGATTAAAAAAGACGCCTATCTTAATGAAAGGAGCACTGATCGCGTTCGGTTTGGGAACACTCCCGACAGGTTCGCTGTATGTCGAAATACAATTCATGGGGCTTGCGTTCGCGGCGTGGAGGTTCGTGCTGACCCTGGGCGCGCTTACTATTACGGGCCTTATCATGCAACGAATAATTAGTACGAAAAAGAAAAAGGCATGACTTCATTTTTTGCATTTTCATGCCTGCGCGCTTATAATTTAGTGATACAAGGGAGGCCTCATGAAAAGGCTTTTTGTTTTCTTGTTGGTATTTTTTATAGCTTTTGCTTTCGCTTCGGCACAGACATCTGCATCTGATATCGCTTCGCTGCGTGCCGCAGCTGAAAATGGCGATCCAAAAGCGCAGAACAGTCTCGGCATAAAATATTTCAACGGTGATGGAGTCGCACAAGACCTCGCAGAGGCAGCGCGATGGTTTGAAAAAGCAGCGGACCAAGGCAATGCCACTGCTCAAAACAACCTCGGTTTCCTATATGAAGAAGGCAAAGGTGTTCCGAAGGATTACGCGGCAGCGCTGGGATGGTATCAAAAGGCCGCTGACCAGGGCTATACGGCTGCACAATGCAATGTAGCGTGGCTCTACGAAAACGGCTTAGGCGTAGCAAAAGATTACGAAAAGGCTTTTCATTGGTATGAAGAATCTGCCGCGCAGGGTTATGCGTATGGCCAGTACAGTGTTGGATGGTTCTACGACAAGGGGCTTGGTGTACAGCAAGATTTTGGCGAGGCTGTTAAATGGTACACCCTTGCAGCGGAACAAGGCCTGCCGGATGCCCAGTACATGCTCGCATTAAAGTACGAGAATGGCGAGGGCGTAGATGCTGATTACAACGAGGCACTCTACTGGTACAACGAATCAGCATACGGCGAGAATACTGATGCTATGCTGGCGCTCGGCTTCTATTATGAATTCGGGTTTGCCGTCGATGATGATCCGGTCCGCGCGCTCGCCTGGTACATGATTGCGAATGATTATGGCAGTGAAGAAGCTGCAGGGTATGTGACCGACCTCTCAAAAGAGTTGACCGAGGAACAGATAGCAAAGGCTCGATTGATAGCGGATGATTTCTAAGAGAGGCCGGGCTGGCATATCTTATGCGTCTGCGCGGCCCACGCACTTAATCCAGCGGGCTTTGCAATATACATCAATTCAAGAGCTCTTCGAGCTCTTTTGCAGCCACAAACCCTTCGATATGGATTTCCTGGCGAGTGACACCCTTGACGGAAGCGATCGCTTTCTTGATTTCCATAGCCAGATTGACGCCATACGGGCAGGCAAATGAGGTCGGTCTGAAGGTATAGGAAACCGAGCCGTCTTCGCCGACAAAAAGGTTTTCGACCAGCTGCAGCGACATGATGTCAGATTGCAACTCGGGGTCGATGACCGTGGAAAGCTGTTCGATGATTTTCCGGGCGAGCTGAGTGCTGGGTGGTATATTGCTTGCGGAGGTATCTGATTTTTCAGAAGTACTCATATAGTATATTCTCCTGAGAAGAATATACTAAAAATAAAGCGGGCTGCGCAGCATTGGGCCGCACAGCCCGCTCCTCCTGGGGGATATCAAGCTTTAGGCGCTTCGCTTTCGCTTTTCTTGAGCGCATCGAGCTCTGCCTTCACAGCTTCGAGCCTCAGCTCGAGCGCTTTCTGCGCATACTCAAGAGCGCTTTTTTGGGCTTCTATTGTAGGAACGGCGGGAACTGCATAAGGAACTGCTCCATACGCGGCTGCTCTCCATCCAAATCCTGCGCCGAAACCCATACCTCTGCCAAACCCACGGCCATAGCCCATGCCATAACCTGGACCAAAACCTGCGCCGGCACCAAAGCCAGCGCCAGCGCCGCAATACCCGAACCCACGGCCGGTCATCGGACCGCGCCCCATGGGACCTGTACCATCACGATACGGCATATGTGTACCTCCAAAAAATCTATAGGTCATCCCTACGGATGCCTGTTCGTCACTTCATCATAGACCGATTCCAGCGCTTCGATTTCGAGCTTCCTCTGGTGCAAATTCTGCATCCAAGCAGAAAGCACCGCTTCGCCCTGCGGGGTAATTTCATACATTCGCCTCTGAGGTCCAAGGCTGTTCTCATCCCATGCAGTTTCAACAAGCCCTTGCATTTCCAGGCCGCGCAGAGCCCTGTATATGATGCTGATATCGATCCGCGCAGGGTCGAACCCGAACTGCTTCAGATCTTGTGCTAAGCTGTACCCATAGCTCTTGCCTTTATGCAGCAAAACGAGGAGGCATGCTTGAAGGAACATGGGACCTGCCGGGCCTCGCCCCATCCCTCTTCCTGCACCGAATCTTCCATGTGGTCCACCTGGCATCTCTTTGCTCCTGGCATCGATCTAAAGAGAATATAATTGTCTATAGACAAAATGTCAATAGTTATTGCACTAATATTTTCCAAAGCGCTAGACATAGAATACATGCCCCCATAGACAACTTCTTTCAGCAATCCATTTGCGACAAGCGCTTCGACGGTACTGCTTTGACGCTATCTATAGTGAAAAACTTTCTCTTGCCCCAGCATGTTTCTATTGACAGAATCAACAACATTGTGTACATTCGCTTGCAAGCAATGTATCTATGTATAGAAACATTCTGGGGAGTACCAAATGAACGGACGGAGAGGGGACGAGATCGTATTTTCGATGCCGGGAGAACGCTTTACGCCGTTTACACTGGCAAAGAAGCTGGGTTCGAAGGCCATTTTGGAATCGGCGTCGTTCAAGCAGGGGCGCGAACGCTATTCGCTACTTCTCGTCGACGAGGCTTTCCGCGTGCGCCAGGAAAGAGATGGTGTGTCTTTTGTGGTCAACGGCATCTCTCGTCCATGGACACCCAAATCAGAATTAGCAGAGCGACGCAAAGGAAAGTATGACATACTTGACGCTCTTTCTTATATAGCTTCCCAGAATGCAGGGGTAGCGCCTCACTTGCCTGTTCCCGCGAGTGGAATAGGTTTTCTCGGCTACGATTTCGCGGCGCGCTGCGACACGGTTAAGATTACAGCCAAACCCGACGCAATAGGCGTGCCGGAGGCTGAGTTCATTGTTGGCCACCTGTACCTGGTATTTGACCATTTCACCGATACGATTCATGGTATCGCTCTTAACTATACGGAGCACGAGGTCGATCTTGACGCCCGAATCAGGGATTTAAAGAAGCGACTTTCAGATTTAGATTTCAGCCACTTGGCACCTCCAGAGGAAGCTGTTTCTTTTAACGTTATTTCCGACGAGGAAGCTGACAAGAGAGTCTATATGGATGGAGTTGAGAAAATCCGTGAGCGTATCATCGCGGGCGACATCGTGCAGGCTGTTCTTTCTCGCCGACTAGTCGTGGAATCGAGTTTGGACGCGCTAGAAGGTTATCGACGAATTCGATCGGCTAGCCCATCACCGTATCTGTTCTATATCGATTTCGGAACCTATGCACTTGTTGGTGCTTCCCCTGAAAGCCTGGTCCGCCTGCGCAATGGTGTCGCCTCTATTCGTCCTATTGCGGGTACCCGGCGAAGGGGTTCCACGCCTGATAAGGACATTGAACTAGAGAAAGAACTGCTTGCTGATCCCAAGGAACGGGCCGAGCATCTTATGCTGGTTGATTTGGCGCGAAACGACCTGGGCCGCGCCTGTACACCCGGTTCTGTGCGCATGACGCGTAATTTCGAGCCAGAGCGTTTTTCGCATGTCATCCATATCGTTTCGGAGGTGGAGGGTATCCCTGCTAAAGACCACACGAATTTGGATGTTCTGCGATCAGCGTTTCCCGCTGGGACTGTTAGTGGTGCGCCAAAAATCAAGGCGATGGAAATTATCTCCGACCTTGAGCCTATGGACAGGAGTTTTTATGCAGGAGCAGTTGGCTACCTGGACGCAGCGGGTGGGTTTGATACGTGCATCACCATACGGTCAGCTCTGGTGAAGGATGGACGTTGGTACCTTCAGTCTGGTGCAGGCATTGTGTATGGCTCCAAGCCCGAACGTGAATGGGAAGAGACGAATGAGAAGCTCGCCGCTCTGCGTGCAGCCCTCAGCGGCGGAAAGTAAACGAGAGGCAAAAAAATGACGATTTTAATCGATAATTACGATTCATTTACGTATAATTTGTATCAATTACTGGCTCGGCTTTCAAATGAACCGGTAATTGTCATCCGCAACGACGAAATCAATATAGAAGGCATAGAGGCATTAAAGCCTAAGCGCTTGGTAATCTCTCCTGGTCCGGGACGACCCGAGAATGCGGGCATTAGCGTCGCAGCGATACAACATTTTGCTGGCAAGATACCGATACTGGGCGTGTGCCTCGGTCATCAAGCCATCTGTTATGCGTTCGGCGGCAATATTATCCAAGCCAAGCATATTAAACATGGAATCGCCGAGGAGATTTCGCTGGACGGGAGGGGACTTTTTCGTACAATAGGCAACAAATCAGTATTTACCCGTTACCACAGCCTTGTGATTGATGAGGCTACATTGCCTTCTTGTCTGGAAATCACTGCGCGCTCTGCAGATGGCGACATCATGGGCGTGCGGCATACATTCTTCAATATCGAAGGCGTACAGTTCCACCCGGAATCGATAGCCTCCGAGGCAGGCGAACTTCTTTTGAAGGCTTTTCTGACCTACCGGCGTGAACCTTTCGCGTTTAAATTTACCTTAGAAAAGCTTCTGACAAGGCAGGACCTAGACCGCGAAACAGCTGAATCCTTTATGGAAGAGCTTACTGATGGTGCGCTTGATACTCCAAAGACTGCTGCGCTGCTGACAGCCTTTGCCGCCAAAGGCCCGGCAGCAGTCGAGATTGCCGGGTGCGCAGCGGTTCTTCGCCGCAAGAAGACGCCGTTCACCACGAAGGTTCCGGTTACTGATACGTGCGGTACCGGCGGCGATGAAATGGGAACATTCAATATCAGCTCGATGGCAGCCCTGGCCGCGGCAGCTTGCGGGCTTCCTGTTGCCAAACACGGAAATCGCGCAGTTTCAAGCAAGTCGGGAAGCGCCGATTTTTATGAGGCCCTCGGTGTTCCGGTCAACATTCCTGTGGCCGCTGCACAGACTCTTTTGGAAAAGACGAATTTCGTTTTTCTATTCGCCCCTTTTTACCATGGGGCAATGAAGCACGCTGCGCCAGCCCGCAAAGCATTGGGGATCAAGACAATCATGAATCTCGTCGGCCCGCTCTCAAACCCGGCCGATGCTTCGTACCAGATCATCGGTGTGTACGACAAGGCGCTCCTGAGGCCTGTTGCCGAAGCAGCACGGCTCCTTGGGGTTAAGCGTGTTATGACCATGCGCAGCCGCGACGGCATGGACGAGATATCCCCTTGCGCGCTGACCGACATCGTGGAGATTTCCGAAGACGGTATAGTGAAGGAATACGTATTCGATCCAAAGGCCGAGGGTTTTGGAACCTATGACCACAACGAACTCAAGGGCGGAGACGCAAACGACAATGCCAAACTTGCGCTAGAACTAGCGGACGGGAAGGGCTATCCAGCCTTGGAAGCGGCTACCGCCATCAACGCCGGCGCTGCGCTCTACATCTCTGGCCGTACAAAGAGCATAGTGGAAGGCGCCAAGCAGGCCGCTGCGGCACTCGCTTCAGGCGCCGTTGCAGCTAAAATCGAGGAGCTGAAAATGGCCGCAAGAATTTTTGCCGCCGCTGATGGTGGAGCGTACCATGGCTGACATTCTTGAGAAGATAGTAGCCGACAGACGCCGAGACTTGGCAAAGTTTGGACCGAGTTTCGGATCGAGGATTCCAACGCGGCGTCTTAGGCCACTCGTTCCATTTCTTGCAGAACCGGCTGCGATATTGGAAATCAAACGCGCATCTCCCTCCAGGGGCGATATCGTTCAAAACCTGGACCCTAGAAAACTTGTTGCTGCGTACGCTGCAGCAGGCGCGAGGAACATTTCCGTTCTTACCGAACGAAACTACTTCAAAGGATCGTTGGAAGATTTAGTCGATGTTGCCATCGCGCGTCCGGAACTTGCGTATCTTCGCAAAGATTTTCTATTGCAAGAAGAAGAAATCGAGCTGTCATATCGCGCTGGGGCAGATGCTGTGCTCCTGATAGCCCGAATTCTTGACGTCGATCTATTGCGCCGCATGGCCGCCCTCTGCCGTTCCTTCGGAATGACGCCTTTCGTGGAAGTGCGCGAGTACGAGGACTATGCAAAGCTCACAGCAGCCGCCTCCGATGGAGTGGTGCTGTCCGGCGCAAATGCGCGCGATTTAGCTACTTTTGCTATCGATCCGCTTATTCCTGCCGCGGCTCGATCCCGTCTTCCCGGCAGAGCCGTGTATGAGTCCGGCATTGATTCTGCTGGGGCCGCTGCTTACGCGCGCCGCCTCGGTTTCGATGGAATCCTGGTCGGGGAGGCTGCCATTAAAGACCCTGGGGGAATTTCCGCCATTATAAATGGTTTTCAGAGTGCGAAAGAAGACGCTTCGGGTATTTTCTGGCGACGGATCGCCGAGCGTAGGGAAACTAGAGTGAATAATCTGAAACGATCCCTTGTCAAGATTTGCGGTCTGGCTCGGACGGAAGATGCGCTCCTGGCCGCTGATCTTGGTGCTGATTTGCTCGGCTTTGTGTTTGCCGAAAGCCCACGCGCAGCTTCCAAACAAGTTGTGCGAGAGGTTTACCAATATTTGTACAAGCAGCAACGGGATTTATCCGACAAGGATGATCCAAAACCACTTCTGGTTGGCGTGATCACTGAGATTCATTCTACGAAAGCCGAAACAGCGCTGTCTCTCGCGCGGGAAGGGATTCTGGACGCGATTCAGTGGCATGGGGAAAGCACGCCTGCTGCGCTTGCAGCTCTGGATGTTGTACTTGAGGGCAAAGCGGGACGCTACGCCGCCGCTCGCATCGGAAACGCCGAGGATCTGGCAGTAATCGACCTTTTGCGGCGAAGCGGTGAACCGCGGATATTGGCGGATGCGCGCGCAGAGAATGTAGCTGGGGGCACGGGGATGGCGATAGCCGCGGAACTCGCAAAATTCATGGCCGATCGCGGTTTTCTCTGGCTTGCTGGCGGCTTGGGCGTTGGCACGGTCGGTCATGCCTTAAAATCGTACGCTCCAGAGCTGATCGACGCTTCAAGCAAGCTTGAAGTCGAAAAAGGAAAAAAAGACCACGGCCTTATGGCCGCTTTTTTCAAGGAGATCGATGAATATGCCAACTAGCGACAAAATAATGGCGCGCCGTTCGGACAAAGGTTACTTCGGACCTTATGGCGGGCGTTACGTGCCAGAAGTTCTCCGGAGCGCAATTGAAGAGATCGAAGAAGCTTTTTTCGAGGAAATTGCAGATCCTTCGTTCAATGCGGAGTTGGAGCGTATTCGTTCCGAGTTCATAGGTCGTCCTACGCCGCTGCTGTACGCTTCTAACGCTTCAAAGCTCCTGGGCGGCGCGGATCTTTATATCAAAATGGAAGGGCTCGCGCACACTGGCGCGCACAAAATCAACAACGCAGTGGGGCAGGCCCTATTGGCCAAGCGCATGGGCAAACGACGAATAATTGCAGAAACGGGCGCTGGCCAGCATGGTGTGGCGACAGCTGCAGCCTGTGCCAAACTCGGAATCGAATGTGTAGTGTACATGGGAGCGATCGATGTCGATCGCCAGCAACCGAATGTTGCGACAATGGAGTTGTTCGGTGCCAAAGTTGTGCCGGTTTATTCCGGTTCGAAGACGTTGAAGGATGCGATAAACGAGGCTTTTCGCGACTGGGCCGAGAGCTTCAGCAACACATTCTACCTGATAGGGTCCGCACTCGGACCATCTCCATACCCGGACATGGTCCGTGTTTTCCAGTCTGTTATCGGCCGTGAAACCAAGGCACAGCTAGCTGAACGTGGTGTAACACCTGAGGTTTTGGTGGCTTGTGTTGGCGGTGGATCGAACGCGATCGGCTTTTTTGAACCTTTCCTTGATGATGAAACTCCTCGGCTCGTCGGGGTGGAAGCTGGAGGCATCGGACAGGGGAAGGGTGAACACGCCTCCCGTATGACCGGCAACGGAGCTCGCACTGGTATCGTTCACGGGTACAAAAGCCGGTTTCTTCTGGACGACGATGGCCAGGTCGCAGAAACCCATTCGATTTCCGCCGGACTCGACTATCCGGGCATCGGTCCAGAGCTTGCATCGCTAGGCCGTTCCGGCCGTATCGAATTCCGCCGCGCGACCGACACCGAAGCCTTGGAGGCTTTGACTTTCCTGGCAAAGACAGAAGGGGTTGTCTTTGCACTGGAAAGTGCACATGCGGCTTCTGCCGCACTATCACTTGCGCGTTCACTTCAACCAGAGAAAGCTGTCGTCGTCAATATGTCTGGTCGCGGAGACAAGGATCTGTTCATCACCGCACCCCTTCTTCGGCCAAAAGAATGGAAAGACTTTCTTGAGAGAGAATTGGTCGCAATGAACGTCTCGCAAGGAGCAAAAAAATGAGCGTCGAACGCATACCTCTTATGGCTCACCTCGTAGCTGGCTACCCCGACGCCTCAGGATGCCGCGCTGCCGCACGAGGGCTCGTAGAAGGCGGTGCTACTTACTTGGAGGTTCAAATCCCCTTTAGCGATCCGAGCGCCGATGGCCCAACTATCCGTGACGCCTGCTCTTCAGCGCTCGAAAAAGGCAGCTCAGTAAAAGAATCATTGGCGCTCGTTGCAGATCTGCACGCTACCTATCCGGAGATACCTGTTTTCGTCATGACGTACGCAAGCTTGGTTTTCGCGCCCGGTATTGTGACTTTCGTAGATGCCGCAGCCAAGGCCGGCGCTGCTGGCCTCATTGTCCCCGACCTCCCTTTCGATGCCGACGAGGGTTTAGCTCAAGCTTGTGTCGCTGCATCAGAGAAAATCCCTGGGGCTATATGCTCGATACCAGTCGCGGCTCCCTCCATGAAGCCTATCCGGCTCGCCGCAATGATCGCTCTGGGAAGACCATACATATATGCAGCTTTGCGCGCGGGAATTACCGGGGCTGCTACCGAGATCAATGCTGATACTAAAATGTTTCTCAGCGCTGTCAACAAAGGCGGATCAAAAATTTTTGGCGGATTCGGCATTCGTTCGGGCGCGCAAGCCCGCGCTGTCGCACCTTACGTTCATGCTGTCGTAGCTGGCTCTGTATTCGTGGAGACGGTTTCTGCCGTGGTGCTTGCGCAGAGCCCCGAAAGCAAGACAGCTTCCGCCAGATCCCTGCAAATCCGGAATGAAGCAATCCGTCGCGCCGTGTATAAAAAAGCGAAAGAAATTATAGCAGGGTAAGGGCGTTGTAGACATTGTGCTTCAGTGCTTCAGATATTTCTTTTTCCACAATGGTCCGATGGTCTGCTCAAGCTCCTTGTCGTACTGAATCATCGCAGCGTGATACGTAGGATCGTGCAAAGCCTCAGCCGCGGCCTCATCCGTCGGCTCGGGATTGGTTTTCTCGAGAATTTTCAGCATATCGGCATAGTGATCGCGCATGGGGCAGGGGAGCACCCAGTTGCCCTCGTATTTTTCGTCGTTCATGGCATAGTCTTTCTGCCATTCCTGGAGTGACTCGAAATAGGGCGATACCAGCACTTCGCTCAGCTCTCCTCCGCGCGTGTAGATTTCGTTGACGTTGCCCGCGGCATAGGGGTTGAATACGCATGGCGTGACATGGCCGGCCCAATCGATATAGAGGTAGCCGCCTCCGCGCATCCTCCCCGCGGAAATGCATCCATTGCTCAGCGTCCCGCCGTTCCAGAAGTCAGCGATAAAATACCGGTCATTCTTGATGAGATCGAACATGCGATTATACATATCGAGTCGCTGCTCGGCGGTCACCACAAGATCCATGGAAGCGCGCCCGATTGGCATGAGCTGGAAAATCCAGAAATACAGTGCTCCCAACCTTGTGTAATATTCGACTAGCTCCTTGCTCGGGATGAGGTGCGCGTTCTCTTTTGTCGCGGTGAGTGAGACGCCGAAAGGCACGCCTTCGGCGCGTAGATTCTCCATGGCGCTCAGGACTTTTTTGTAGATGCCCTTGCCGCGCCGCGCATCGGTTTCGTTTTCGTAGCCTTCTACTGAAATCGCAGGGGTGATATTCCCGACTTCGGCGAGTTTGCGGGCCATTTCCTTGTCGATGGTCGTGCCGTTTGTGTACATGAGGAAATAGTTGTCCTGATGCGCACGCGCCAGATCCAGAATTGTCTTGCCCTCGCTTTCGTACAGGAGCGGCTCGCCGCCGGAAATGACTGTAAAGACCGAGCCCCAGACCTCGGTCTTTTCGCGGATTATTCTGTCGACTGTCTCGAATGAAAGCTTTTCGCGGCTCGCCGAATCGCTGTTTGCATAGCAGCCTGTGCAATGGAGATTGCAGAATTTGGTCGGACTTAGAACCAGAAAACGGGGCGGGCCGAATCCATACCGCCGCTTGAAGGCCTCTTCCCGCTCGGCCGTTTTGTCGATTGCGCTGAACATGGCAGGCAATACGGAGTTGACAAGCGAATGCCTGAATACAGGGCTTTTCTGTGCGCTGGCAAGCGCGGCGTCGATTGCCTTTATGAACGCGCGCGTTATGTAGAACTTGTCGAGCTGGACCTGCCTCGGATATTCCTTAAACGACAGGCTTGAGCGATAGGTTGACCATTCGAACACTTTTGCAATGGCTTTTCTCAGGGCTGGCGCATCGATGAGCTTGTCGATTGTCTGTGGCGACACATGGATAAGCTTGTTGAATGCGATGCTGTCGGTATGGCTGAGAGCGAGCGTGATTTTTTCAGGTGGTTTCACGATAGATTCCACGATACTGCCTCCTCTCTCATTAACTCGATTCTATATAATATATCGCTTTTTTGCCATCTTCAGTAAGAAACCCTTCAAAAAAGAGCGACATAAGATGCTCGAACAGATCATGGAAGGGCATTGAAAGCTCGAGCATTGTTTCAGGGGTCAAGATGTCATCGATGAGCGCGAAGCAGACGTGTATAATGAAGTTTTCCGGCAGTTTTCGGATATAGCCTTGAGCCTGGCCATCATGAATGAGCGTACGGATGGCATCGGCAATGCCGTTTTTCTTGTAAGTTTGCAGCTCGCGCCAGGTCCCAGGCTGGAAGCGCTTTACATCTTCGAGAAATATCGGTGCAAATTGCATGCTGTGGAGGCTCACAGCGTTTATGACATCTCTAAGGCGCGAGAAGACAGGTTGTGAGGTGTCGCTGAGAATGCAGCGCACGCGCTCCACAAGCTCGTCTCTCAATTGCATCATGATGTAGTGCAGAAGCTCTTCTTTGCTCGGAAAATTCACATAGAGCGTCTTCTTGCTTATGCCGCACGCCGAAGCAAGCTCATCCATCGTGACATTCCGCACGCCCCGATTGAAGAAAAGCTCTTTCGACTGATCGACAATACGCTCACGCACCTGATTTTCCATTATCCTACCCTAATTCGCTTGAAAAACCTTTCTGGCACAGCAGACAGCATCGCAGGCATGACCGCAAGGCCGCCAATGAGCGACAACAATATTGACATGAAACATAGTATTCCGAAATACATAATTGGCCTGAACTGGGAAAAAAATGGCGGAATCACCGCAAAAATAATCGCCATCGCATTTATGATAATTCCTCGCCCGGTCAGACTGAGCGTTCTGCTTGTCGCTTCTTCCAGACTCTTTCCGCTGGTGCGCTCACTGAACCAGCGCGCGGAGAAATGAATGAGGTAATCGATTCCCACCCCGAGCGTGATGGAGGCGACAAGGGCCGTTGCTGTGGAAAGTTCTATTTTTGCAAACCCCATAAATCCGAACACCACAAGCACAATCGCGATCATGATGCCAGCAGAGGCAAGCCCGGCGGGAATATTTCTAAAACCGAATGCCACAAAAGCAAAAATGAGCACAAAGGCAATCGCGAAGCTCTGCAGCATCGATATGATGACAAGGTGATTGAGCTGATTCGAAATGAGCGAGACGCCTGCAATCGCAACGCCCTGAGGTCCGACTATCTCATGAGCTTTGGCGCGCAGCATGTCCGCAGTCTTCTGAAGGGTTGCTGAATCGACCGCCTTGAGCTGAATGCTGAAGCAAAGGTTCTGGTAGTCTTCTGAAACAAGCTGTACAAGACGCTCTGGCGAGAGCGAGGTTTCGACAAGCAATAGCAGTTGAGCGGCAGCTTCGTCATTGTCCGGCACCGTGTCGAACGCCGGATCGTTATCGTGAAATACTCTATTGAGTGTCTGGATCGAGTCGACTATCGAAAACACACTTCCCACAGAGCCGAGCGATTCTGCGTAATCCTGGAACTGCCGCGCCTTTGCAAGCCCCTCCGCGGTTCGCGGATCGAGAGGCAGGGATACTTTTATAATCTGCGAGCCGGCCACTTTCTTGTTGATAAAGTCGATGCCCTGGCGCACGGGGTCTTTGGGGTTGAAATAATTCGCCAGTTCGGAATCGACGACAATGCGTGGGATAAAAATAATCCCTGCAATCGCAATAACAAGCGTGACCGCCAGAATCGCCAGGCGGCGCTTTGTGATACGTCTACCTGCTTTTTGTGCGATATTCGATATGAGCGCCTCGTTGGCATGATAGCGTCGGTGCTTTTTCGGAGGCGGAAGCACGCTCAGAAGAGCGGGAATGAAGAACATCGTCATCGCAAAAGCGTAGGTGATGCCGAACGCGATAAAGAGCCCCATTTCTGCGATGCGCGGAATCGGCGATGTCACAAAGGAAATAAAGGATGCGACCGTGGTGAGAAATGCAAGCCACACCGGCTTGCTGAGCGACTTGAAACTCGAATCGATAATCTCGACTTTATCGGTCATGCCATTAACAAAAACATCCTCATAAAATCTTGTTAAAAAATGAATTGCGTAATTGTTGCATATAGCGATGAGCATGACCGGGATAATCAGCGCGACAATCGTTAGCTTTGCATGCAAAAGGCCCATAAAACCGAACGTGATAATGAGCGAACATCCAATCGTGAAAAGCGGCAGAAATATGCCCCTCAGGCTTCTGAATCCGATAAGGAGCACAAGCAGCACCGCAACAAGGCCGAATGCGACGAGAACCACCACATCGTGCTTCATGTAGCTGACCATCTGGTAGTCGATAAATGAAGTTCCCGCCATCTGGAACGAAAAGCCCGGGTGCGTTTTCATGATTCCCTGGATGCCTTCGATAAGCCTGATTCGCGATACATTCGGCGCTGCCTGGATGATGTAAAGCAGAGTGTCGCCGTCAGCTGACAGTAATTTCCCACTCACTGTTTTAATGCCCGACAGCCGGGCCCTGAGGGCATCGGCAGAGGCCTGATCCTGAGGGAGTGCGTCGGGGTCGACATAAGGAATGAAACTGAGGCCATCCGTGGTGTTGACAGGCTCGACATAGGTAAATACCGAGACGACATCCGAGACATCGGGCAGGCTCTGCAGCTCTTTGCCAATTGCAGCGGCTTCTGAAAGCGCCTCGGGCGTGAAGAGATGCTCCGATTGGGCCGAAAAAGCGAGCGAATCGGCACCACCGAAGGTCTGGCTGACGCTTTTGTATTCTTCAACAGAAGAGACATTGGTCGGGGCGAGCGCCTGGATATCGCCGTCAAAGCGCAGGTTTGGAATGAATAGTGCCGCCACAAGCGTGAGCAGCACAAACGCTGCGATGATGAAGAACCTAAATTTATAGACAAATTTGGCCATGGGGAATCCTTTTATCAGAATGCGTGCGTCAGAACGATGCGGTCACCGCGACATACGCAAAATCGTTGTTCGCATATTGGCCGATTGTGCCGCTTGTGCCTTCGAAGAGGGTGGCGCCTGCGCTGAGCGAATAGCCGTCAGCCAGCTTTGCTTTCATCGACAAGCGTACGAGGTACTGTTTGGTTGTATCCACGCTGAGAAAGTCAGGCTCCATGACGACGAGGCGCACTGTGAAATCCTGTGACGGGCTGCGATATTCGGTGACCAGCGTCGCGCCGAGCCCGGTTTCCTTGATGGCCGAAGCGAGGCGGCTGTCGTAGTCGAGAATCCAGGAGAGGTTGCCTTCCAGGGCGCAGTAGAGGTCCCCGATGCTCCCAATGCTGAAGGTCCTGTCCATGCCAAAGGCCGACTTCAGAGTATTTTTCTCAAGCGCAACAGGCAAGCCCGAGTTTTCGGTCCCGATATAGTATTCCGGTAGATAGAGCGCCGACTCGAGCCACACGACCGAGGAATCCAGCACAGTCGCGGACATGTCCATGCCGACCGCGCCTTGGCGCTTGTAACTGGCGGTGATATCGACGTTTATCGGCATACCTACTGTCGTTGTCACGTCAAAGGCGGGCGTTTTTGTAAATCCGTACCAGCCCGAGAGCCCGACATCAACCGCCCCAAGTGCAAGGCTTGTACGCCCCGCGCCCTGCATGGTTTCGATATTGAGGGCAGGGTCGGCAGGCGTTGTGCTCACGCTGAATGTCGCGCCGGGGAAGCTGGGGAGCGAGGCAGGAATGACTGAGCCATTCTTGGCATCGAGTACGGCGAGCTGGGCAGGATACCACCTCGAGGTTGCTGCCGGAATCGTGCTTGGCCTGAAAAAGGGTAGAGCCACCGCCTCGAAACTGAAGGGCCCTTTGATATATTTAGCAGACGCAAGAGGCACAGGCAGAAGCCAGTCCGAGCGGTTTTCCGACACAAGCTGGCTCAGCGAATCGACCGGGTTGATAAAGCCTTCCGGATTCGCAACCAGGGCGGTGCCCCATGAGATGATCTTCGAGCCTGCGGTGAAGGAGAGACCTTCGGCCACATCCACGGTTGCATAGGTTTCTCCAAGTTTCATGGAGGCCGCGTAGCCTGTATCCGCAAGCGAGATGCTGCCTGTCAGCTCGCCTTTCATGGTGAGCGGTCCTGATGCATAGGAAGGCGCAAGCTTCAGGCTCACCGAAGGCTGAAAATAGTCGCCTGCCTTGAAACTGCCCGAATCAGTGAAGAACACGCCGCTGAAGGCTGAAATCTCTCCCGAAAGGCTGGCTTGCGCCCAAGCCGGGCCAGCTATCCCCACAGACAGCAAGGCAAGAACCATCACAACATGCCTACCGCGGGGCGCCCGAGCCCTGCGGGGCGCATGAATCCTTGATATTTTCAGTGTTTCCATGGTGCAGCTCCTTTTGTCTCTTATTTGCCGAGCCCGTCCTTCGAGAACATCGAAGGCGAGAGCCCTGTGTTGTATTTGACCACATCGAACTTGAGACTCGTCGAACTGCCAGTCGAAAGATTTTTCATCTCGAGCTCGAGCATGGTCCAGAATCCCGATATTTTGTCTGTTTTCTGGACGACCATCTGTTTATAGAGCGCGCCCGTCTTGTCGTAGAAATCGACTTTCAGCACGATGTAGCTTTCCTTGTCGACCAGAGAAATGATCTTGCTCGTGCTTTGGCTCGTGTCTTTTGAAACCGACTCGATTTTCCAGCATGCCCTCCCCTCGAGGATTTCCTCTCCCAGGAGATTGAAAGAATAATCGTCGAGCTTGCGGCTTCCGAAATCGTCGTAGGTGAGATCACTGCCCATAAATGGCTTGTTCTTGTCAGAGGCGGCAATGCGCGTCACTTTTTTCAGGCTTGGAAGATAGATGTACTGGCTTTTTTCTCCGTTGCCGCTTTCCAGGGTGAGAAAGCTTGTGCCCTTGACATCAGCAGGCTGGAGAAACTTGATTAGAATCGAAGAGGAGCCATCTTTCTGCTTGAGCTCGTACATCACGAACTCGCGGGTCTTGACCGAGCCTGTCTTCGAGGTAATTTTCATCAGCACATTCGCGGTCATGTCATTGCCGGTGGGCTTGTCATTCGCCTTTTTCATAATGTCATAGCCGCTCTGGCTCGTTGTCTGCGCGCCTGCTGTAATCATGAGCACAAGCCCGAACAATAGGACGAAAAGGGACTTTGCGGCAAAAATTGTCGTTGCACCACAATGAGCTGGCTTTCCTGGCGCCCGGCTTGCCCTGGCTCCTGCGATTTGAGCACAATTATTCATCGAAACCTCCCCTGCTGAACGATGCTTGTAAAAAAAACTGAGGAAACATTCATCTTCTAAAAAGTTTCCTGCGGGAATGAGAATAAATTGCAACAGCCGAGATGTCAAGCTATTGGGCTTTATCTAGCGAACTAAAATGTCTGTTATGTTGGACAAAATTGGCAAATTTATATTTTTGTCAATCATAATGGACAGGCTCGCCGACACTACGTGCGCGCCAAAGGAACATATTCCTGTCAGCCCCGCGCCCGCGCTGCTATTACCTGGCGTGCGCTCTGAGGGCATATATTCCTGTCAGCCTCGCGCCAGCGCCACAATCAGCACCAGAGCCGCCAGCGCGAACCGGTACCATACAAACACCGCCGTCGAATGTTTTCTGAGGTAAGCGAGCAGAAATTTTATGCACAGGAAACCACTTATCGCGGCCGCGACAAACCCGATCGGAAAAATGGCGAGCTCCGTCCCCGCTATCGCACCCGCTTTGACCTGCTTCAATAGATCATAGAGGCTCTTGAGCCCTGCCCCTGCAATGATCGGCGCGGACAGCAAGAACGAAAAACGCGCAGCCGCTTCACGTTCGAGTCCCACTGCGAGACCTGCAGTGATCGTAGAGCCTGACCTCGAAACGCCGGGAATCACGGCAAAAGCTTGCGCAAGGCCGATATACAGCGCATCGCGCGCCTTTATCTTCCCAAAAGCGCGCCGATGCGTCGCGAGCTTGTCCGCGAGCCACAAAAGGAGCGCCAGCAGCGCGATCGCTCCCGCCATGAAGAGCATCGAGCCCTTCGGAATCGGGTCTGAATGAAATGCCTGGCCGATTTTCGATTCCAGAAGAACGCCCGAAATGCCTCCCGGTATGCAGGCAAGCACAAGATACCATGCCATGCGGCGATCCGGGTCATCGCCGATTTTGAACTGGAATACACTCTTGAACCACGCTCCGACAAGCCGCGCCCAATCGGAAGCAAAAAACACAAGGACGGCGAGCAGTGTCCCCAAATGCAGCGCGACATCGAACGTCAGGCTCGTGAGCGTTGGATTATTCCATCCGAAGAGCCACGGAATGATAACCAGATGCGCCGAACTCGAGATGGGGATAAATTCGGCCAAGCCCTGCACAATTCCCAGAATGATAGATTGGAAAACCAGCATCTGCTGCCTCCTGTGGCTATTCCTAGCGCGCTTACTAATTTCTACCGTGTTTTAGCTCGGCAGGCAATATGTAGTGCTTCCAACCTTGTGCCAAGCGAACAGCGCGCACTACCAAGCCAGCACCTCCATGATTCCGCAGTAGCCTGACATTGCCCAACTCAATAAGTCTTTACATCAGGTGAAATAGCTGGTTTATTTC
>WESA01000025.1 GCA_009768935.1 Rectinema subterraneum | reverse complement strand
GCGCGTATCTCTGCAGAGCTCCATGCCGCGAGATGCTGGATTTCCTCTTCCACAGACTTTGGATTTGCGGGCCGCACTTCTTCAGTCGGCAAAGCAACCGCGCGATGATCAAAACCTTGAGGACTTGAAAGGACACCTGAATACAGCATTTTTCTCATATTCTCGCGCTTGAGCATTTCGTTTTCGCGTTTCAGACGCCATGAGCGAATGAGGGGAATTGCAAAGAAAAGCACTGAAAAAGCCAAAGGCGCTGCGCCCAGCAACCATCCTATTACGACAGCAGGCTTCGCCGCTCCAAGCTGCGATGCAAGATAGACCGTATAGGAATAGAGAAACGTTAGCCCTCCCCGCAAACTCAAGCCCTGGGAAGTCCGCACAATGACGTCGGTGCCAATATTCATCGCATTCCATGCGTAATACGAACCGAACAGCAAATTGACAATGTTGACCCAGCGGAAGGTGCGATCCATTTTCTTATTGTTGGAAGAAAAGCTTTTGAGCTTCTTGAGAGGAAATGTGGAAGCCGCTGCGGCTGATACGTTACCAGCTTTCGCGAGCAGCGACGGGAAAAAGAAATAGAGCGCGCCGCTTTCCGTCACTTCCGGGCTGCCCTCGAATTCGACGAGAAATCGCGTAATCCGGTCCTCGGCCTCTTGCGGTTTCAATCCCGATATCGCCATGAATTCCGGAAGCGTAATGACTCCTTTATGCGTCTGCACAAAAGCGACAAAGGCCTTCTTCAAAACAGTATCCCAGTCGGCATTTGGGTCTCCATCGCCGAAAACATGCGAAAAGACAGCCTTGTGAAGCGGATGACGTTCGCGTCTGGCAAAAGAATCCCTGTAGCGGGCTTCGGAACTCTTGAAAAGCTCGCTGTAGAACCAGAGCCGGATCATGGAATCAAAAAGACTCGTGGTGAGCCAGAGCCCTCCGAGCCCACCCCCTCCTCTTCTGTCACCACGATCGCGCGACCCGCCTCCCTGCTGCACTGCAATGGAGCCAAAGAACGCTACAAGCGCAAGTGCAATAAACAAAAAGAAATACCCAAAAAGGGTCACAAGAATCCATATCTTGAACAAGGCCTTGCCCGCTTCTGCCGCACCGCGTCCAAGAGCTCTCCCCAGTTTTCGCATAAAGGGGCCGAAACCTCGATATCTGCTCTTCAGGCCATTGGGGAAGGAATAGAGAATATCCCCTTTGTCCGAAACCTTCAGCCTGCCGCGATATTCATCTGCAATTGCCGGCATTTCCGCGTTAATCTGAGCGAGCGGCAGTCCTGTGGCACGTGCAAGATCCGCTGCGGCCCATTCTTTCGTGCCGCTCTGGAATGTCCGAAGCAGACGTTCCCGCACTTCATTTTTATTGTAATCAAGAGTTTTTCGTTCAGACATCAACTACTTCCTTGTCGATTGATGCAGACCGACAGAGCCGAACTGTCATCGTGCTTTTCTCAAAGAAATGGCGTGTTCGTAAAGCCTGACATACTCATCTGCCGATCGAGCCCAAGAAAAATCCTGTTGCATCGCGCGCACACGCATGTTCTGGATGTGCTGGAGCTTGTTGTACCACGCCCACATAGCCCATCCGACTGTATCATATACAGCTTGGGGTGTCAGGTCATCGAACATGAAACCCGTGCCTTCGCCTAATTCCTGATTATAGTTCACAACAGTATCAGCAAGGCCGCCTGTCCTGTGCACAATCGGCAGAGTCCCGTACACGAGCGAGTACATCTGGTTCAGCCCGCAAGGCTCATATCTGCTCGGCATGAGGAAGAAATCGGCTCCCGCTTCGATGAGATGGGCAAGCCTTTCATTATAGCCGACAACACCCTTGAATTGAGGATACTGCGCGGAATAATTCATGATTGCTTCTTCGGCCCACGCGTCTCCGGATCCGAGCACCGCAACCTGCACATGTATTGTCTCCAGGATTTTGCGCATGCAACCATATGTACGACCGAACACTTCAGAAATGCCCTTCTGCTCCACAAGCCGCGTCACCATGCCGATGACGGGAACATTCGGGTCAGAAGGAAGACCAAGCTCTTTCTGGAGTGCAGCCTTGCATGCTGCCTTGCCGCTCATGTCTTTATAGGAATAATGTGCGGGGATATACGGATCTGCTGCGGGGTTCCATATATCAACATCAATGCCATTAAGAATACCTACAAGATCGCGACTCCTTTGCCTTAGGAGGCCATCGAGCCCGAAGCCGCCATTCGGGGTTTGGATTTCCCTGGCGTACGTCGGCGAGACAGTTGTAATGCATTCAGCAGAAACAATGCCAGCTTTGAGAAAGTTCACATTGCCGTAATATTCAAACCCGGCTCCATAGAAATATTCCCACCCTAGACCAAGCTCAGGAAAATGATCCCTGCTGTATATCCCCTGATAGCCCAGGTTATGGATTGTGAGCACTCCCGCCGTATCCGAAAATTCTGTATTCTTTTCGGTAGTATTGAGATAGACTGGCACTAGCGAGGTTGGCCAATCATTCGCGTGCATGATATCGGGAATCCATCCGAGACTCCGGCATGCTGCAAAGGCAGCTTTGCTCAATACCGAAAATCGAGCAGGATTGTCTGGAAATTCCTGCGCGGAAGAATAGCCATAAATGCCATTGCGCCCATACAGAGGCTCGCAATCGAGAAAATATATCTTGACCTGCGAATTCGGCATTGCTGTTGTGTATAAGAATGCGTGATAGTGCTCGCGGGCGGTTTCAATTTCCAGAAGCCCATTTGTTCTCCTCAGCGTATTCTTCGAGATGAAGTAATAGCGCGGAAGCAGAATGCGTACATCGTGGCCAGCTCGGGATAGCGCCGTCGCAAGAGAAGATACTGCATCGCCTAGACCTCCGCTTTTTGCGAATGGTGTCACTTCGCTGGAAACGAACAGTATTTTCACACGCACCCTCCCCTAAATGGTTTCCTTGCTGCCCAATCTTGGCAGCAACACGCCGGAACGCAACAGAATCATTGATGCTCATTATAGTCCGCTCTCATCAGATTCTGCAATGCAGCCTCAATATTTTGCTGAAGAAGCCTCGAGCGCAGCGATGCCGTTTTGTTTCTCCAAATTTGAAGCAGAGCGGCCAGTCGCGCGCGACATTCTATGTGAGGAGGGAACGAATGAGTGCCATCATCACACATCGGAGGCTTTTGCAAGTTTTCTTGCGCCTGGCGATTCTGGGCCTCGTTCTGGCTTCGATGGCAGCATGCGCCATCGAAGCGCCAAAAAGCCAGGGAACCCTGCGAATTCAATGCATTTTGCCAGGCGAATTTACGCATTACGCTGCAAAAGGCATACCAAAAGGTGGGGCGCCCGAAAGCGCGGCGCATAGCAGCGCGGCGCTCAGGCTGATCGGACCGCAATCCGGCTGGCAAATCGCGTCGTACCGGCTGACATGCACCTCGCCTGAAGGGGAAATCATCACTAAGACTCTGGGCCGGGCGAGCGGGGATATCACCTTGAAGGTTGGGGGGTGGAATATCCTTGCTGAAGGTCTGGCTGCTGACGGATCAATAATAGTAGAGAACCAGACGCAAATCGATGTTTCTGCAGGACGCACTATAAATCTTCCCATCAGTCTGCACCTCGCAAAGGGCAAGGGCAGCGTGCAGATAACATTTTCGACAACACAAACACCGAATGCTTCCTGGAAATATAGTTTATCGCTCGAGTTTTTGGGCTTGCCCGGCGATGCGACTGCTGAAGGGCCGCCCGCATATACTGCTGAATTCGCCGCAACAGAGCAGAGTTTCAATGCTGCTGATCTGCCATCTGGCTACTATCGCCTCACAGTTCAGCTGAAGGACAATACTCAAGCTACGCTTGCGGGCTCTGTCGAAACCATTCTCGTGCTGCCCGGCAGGATTTCTGCTGGCAATTGCGACATTGTCCTTGCCGATCCCTCCATCGATATTTCACTTTCTGTGCCGCTTCTCGAGCTTTCGGCGAAGGCTGCTATTGGCGTCGACCGCTTTTTGAACAAGAACAAAAAAATGCTTGTGCCGCTCGCGGTCGCCGAAGAAAATGCAAACCTCGGAATTGATTGGTTTGCGAACGGAGAGGCGGTCGGGGGTGGCCTCGAAACGGGCAATCAAATACTCACAGGTTATCGATTGCATTTCGGAACGATTGATGCACCCGGCGCCTTTTCATTTCTAAAAATGGATGCTCTTCTGACTGATCCTGATACGAAACTTGCTCAGGTTGTTACTCAAAAGTCCACGAATGTAAGCCCTCCCCTTTCTGCGCATGCTGAGTGGATCCAGAGCATGGATTACAGGGCAGCATTGACCAAAGCTCTTCACGATAACGGCGATCCGGCCAACCAGGGCACAGGCGTACCATCGGATGCAAAGTGGGTTACAGCAAGCACAAATGGCTTTATCGCAATCGCTGGCCTCGACAAATCGAGCGCTGTTCACCTGTTTTTCTCGACAGCCGGCCAGGAAGCAACGGATTCGAATGGCATTCCGGTTGTGCTTCCTGCAGAATCGGGCTGGATTCGCTTGTGGCGAGACAAGGTGGTTATTGAAAAGAGCGAACGCAGCCCGGATCGCGTGAGCCTTTCGGCCAATGGCTTGCTGCTCGCGGCTGGATCTTCCTCTTCCAATTGGCTGCGAGTATATGTGCTCGATACCGCAGGTGCGATAGTTGCAAAAAAAGATATTGTTAGCGGTAAAAATGGGGCTCCTGCTTTTGCGAATATCAAGGCGCTCAAATTCTCTCCTGATACGAAAAAACTGTTCGTGCTCACTAATTCCCCGGAGAAAATCCTAGTATTCAACGTGGAAAATCTGACTGCCGGGGAACCTGTGCTGGAAGCAGAATTTCTCTTTGCAAGCTGCTTTGAAAATCCGCCCAGTTCTTCCCTGGGAATGGAAGACCTGGCATTGCTGTCCGATGGCTGGATTGCAGCATGTTCATCGAATATCGCGAGGATATTCCTTGTTCATTATTCGGACAATCAATTCAGCTCGGCGACAACCTATGCGAGTGGAGCAAATGGTGAATCCCTCGGCGACCCCAAATCGATCGTGTTCGACGAGCAGAACACTCTCATGTACGTACTAGGGTATTCAAAGAAACTGCATGTATTTTCGAAGATTGATGGATATACCGGGTATCAGCCTGTATCGACTATCAGCCTCACAAACGAATTCGACAAGGCGCGCTCCCTTGCGTTGGCAAGGATATATCCATCATCGTCATTTCTCGTTGCTGGCGGTGGGCAAAGCATGGGAATTATTGCGCTTGATGCGGCCGGCCAGCCAATCGCTCAATCTTCGCTTGCTTCAGTCGACGCGAATTATGCAGGTATTGCATCTATTATGAATATCGCAGCGCTTGGAGATACTATCGTGGCTGCAGCAGGCACAAGCGGCTTGGCCTCTGTATTCAATATTTTCTGATGCAGCAAATATTTAATGTTATGGAGCGTAAATGTTTCGAGCGGCTTGCTTTCAGAATATCAGAGAGGACCATGCATGTTTTTTTCGCGATCGGGCCTGCTGAATCGCAAAAAATACAGAAGCATCGCACCGAACATCGCGACATTGAGCACAAAGCTCCACGAGAGAGGGATGAACAGCATGCTCAGAGAAACCATTGCAAGCACTACTGTCAACGAGTACAGGATTAGGAGAATTTCTGATGTATGGAATCCGCGGTCGAGCAATTGGTGATGCAGATGCTTGCGATCCGCCGAAAAGAATGATTTGTGAGCCCTGAAACGGCGATACATCGCCATAAGCGTGTCGAAAATCGGAATACTGAGCACTGTCGCTGCGGAAAGCACGCCGATATCGGTACCCTGAAAGCCTTTGTACTGGCTCAAGAGCGGAATTATGGCAAGCACATAGCCTAAAAAGAGGCTGCCTGAATCACCCATGAAAATCTTGGCTGGCGGCAGATTATAAATGAGAAAACCGATAATGCTCCCTACAAGCGCAAGGCAGATCTCTGCTGGAAGCACATTCGATGTGAACATGAAGAATAATGCAAATGCAAGCGCTGCCAGCCCCGAAATTCCGCCAGCGAGCCCATCGATGCCATCGATGAGATTGATCGCATTCGTGATCCCAACAATCCATAAAAAGGTGAGAGGATACGAAAAAAGGCCAAAATTCCAGACGCCGCTGCCAAACGGGACAACAAGAAACTTGAAACGATACCCTGCAAGCATCACCATTATGGCGGCAGCCGATTGCAGGGTCAGCTTCTGCCATGCTGTAAGGTCAATAAGATCATCTAAAAGCCCGGTGAGAAAAATGATACTTGCGCCTGCAATTATGGGCCACAATCGATAGCCATCGTATAGCTGATGAAATTCATCAATTTGAAAGATTCGAATGATTACGATCGACAGAATAAATGCGAGCGCAATCCCTATGCCGCCCAGCCGCGGCATTTTGCTGTCTGAGTGAACCTTTCGATCGTTGAGCCTGTCATAGAGCTGATGCCTGTGACAGAATTGGATTATAAGAGGCATTAAAACCGAGGACAGAACCACCGCAGTCGCAAGTGAAAGCCAGAGCATCGCTACTCCTAAGTATTTTCTTAATGTTTCAATTTATTATTATAATTTTATCTCACTTTCTCTTATGAAACAAGGCTTCGCGCATATTTCCAGTACGTTTCTTACAATAGAATCATAAACCCAAAAAAAGAGGGGCTTTCCTCAAACGCAGAAAGCCCCTTGCTCACCCCGAAGCGCTCGTTACCCGCGATAGCAGAGTATCGGACAGCGCGCAGCCATAACTTCATCGAGGCGCGCTACCGGCGCATTATGCGGCGCATCGTGCAGAAGCTCGGGTTGCTCCGCAGCTTCTTTTGCAATTTTCAGCATCGCATCGGCATATTGATCGAGGGTTTCCTTCGATTCGGTTTCCGTAGGTTCGATCATGAGCGCTTCCTGCACAATGAGCGGGAAATAGATTGTGGGAGGATGGAACCCATAATCGATCAGGCGCTTTGCTATATCAAGGGTGTGGACGCCCGGGACAATAGTGCCTTTTGCGACAAACTCGTGCATGCAATGGCGCTTATAGGGCACCGGATAGACTCCTTCCACCAACGCTTTGAGATAATTCGCATTCAGCACCGCATTTTCCGCGACTCGCCGCAAGCCGTTGCCGCCTGTCATAAGGAGGTACGTGTACGCGCGCACAAGCACACCGAAATTCCCATAGAATGCCTTGACCTGGCCGATGCTTTTAGCCGGCATTTCGAGGCGATAGCTTTCGCCGCGCTTGACCGCGACAGGACCTGGCAGATAGGGAGCCAAAGCCTCGTTTGCGGCTATCATTCCGGCGCCAGGCCCGCCGCCACCATGCGGTGTCGAGAAGGTCTTGTGCAGATTGAAGTGCATGACATCGATGCCTGAGCTGCCCGGCTTAAAGACGCCCGTCAGGGCGTTCATGTTCGCACCGTCGCCATAGACATAGCCGCCTGCTTCGTGCACGAGCCTGCAGATCTCTTCGATATTTGTCTCAAAAAGGCCCAGCGTGTTCGGATTGGTGATCATGATGCCAGCAACGGTGTCATCGAGGGCGGCGCGCAAGGCTGCTATATCGATATTGCCGTCGGGACCTGAAGGAATGGTCTGAGTGACAAAGCCCGCCATCGTGCAGCTCGCAGGATTGGTGCCATGCGCCGAGTCAGGAATCAGCATTTTTTTGCGGCCCAGCTCTCCCCTGTCCTTGAGCGCGGCATGTATCATAAGCACGCCGGAAAATTCTCCATGCGCTCCCGCAGCCGGCTGCAAGGAGGCAGCGGCAAAGCCGCCAATTTTCTGCAGCGCTTCCTGCAGGCGCCAAAGCAGCTCGAGCGCGCCTTGTGCATGCTCAGGCTCTACAAGCGGATGCAGATTTTTCCATCCTGAATGCGCAGCGGCAGCCTCGTTGGCCTTGGGGTTGTATTTCATGGTGCATGAGCCAAGCGGATAGAATTCCGTATCGATCGAAAAATTCTTCTGGGAAAGGCGCGTAAAATGCCGCACCACTGTCAGCTCGTCGAGCTCGGGAAGATCGAGGTCGGTCCGCACAAGTCCTTCAGGAAGCGCATATTCCGGCACATCCGATCTGGGGAGCGTGCAGCCGATTCTTCCGGGTCTGGAAAGTTCGTAGACGAGAGGCTCATCGCGCATATTCATTGTGTTCATTTCGAGGCCTCCTTGAGTGCAATGGCAAGCCGTTCGATTTGTGGGCGCGAATTCATTTCGGTTACGCATACCAGAAGCTCATTCGGCTTGTCAGGGAAGTAGCGCGAAACAGGCAAGCCGGGCACAATGCCTTTCTTTGCAAGCGCGCGCGCGATGTCAGCTGCGGGTTTGGGCGTCTGCACAAGGAATTCGCGGAAAAATTGCTTCGTTGCGACACGGAAGCCAGGAATGCGCCCAATGAGCTCGGCCGCATAATGCGCCTTGTCATAGGATTGCTTTGCGACATGCCGCAATCCCTGCTTTCCGAGAGCGGCCAGATAGATGCAGGTCTGCAGCATGCTCAAGCCTTGGTTCGAGCAAATGTTCGATACGGCCTTTTCCCTGCGGATGTGCTGCTCCCGGGTCGAGAGCGTGAGCACAAAGCCCCTTCTGCCTTCTTTGTCCTTTGTTTCTCCGGCAATGCGACCAGGCATGCGGCGCAGGAGCGCTTCTGTCGTGCCCAACATGCCAAGATAAGGCCCGCCGAAATTGAGGGGGTTGCCAAGGCTCTGCCCTTCCGCAGTGACAATATCCGCACCCTGCTCCCCGGGGCTCTTGAAGATCGCACACATGACAGGGTCTGCCTGTACAATGCAGAGCGCACCGGCTGCATGTGCACGCGCTGCAGCCTTTTCGACCGGATATACCTCGCCGGAGAAGCCTGGATACGCTACTACAACTGCTGCTGTGCGCTCATCCAGGGATGCTCTTTCAGGGTCTCCATCATAGCGTGCAAGCTCGATATCGAATGAAGTAAGATAGGTCGCAATGACCTTGGCATATTCCGGATGCAAATCCGCGGGAAGCAAAATCCTGTTTCTGCCTTCTTTTGCCTTCCACGCCATGAGCACTGCTTCTGCGAGTGCCGTTGCGCCATCGTAGTGGGAAGCATTGACAACGGGCATGCCCAGCAGCTTGGCTGCCATGCTCTGGTATTCAAAGATTGCCTGCAATGTCCCTTGCGAGACTTCTGGCTGGTAGGGCGTATAGGCAGTCAGAAACTCCCCTCTCGAAGCCAGGGCAGGCACTAGAGAAGGAATATAGCTGTTGTACGCGCCGGCACCAACAAACCAATCCATTTTTGTTGTCTGCGCATTGCGCTCAGCAAGCGCATCGAGCGCCGCGAGTGCTTCCATTTCCGAAACGCCATCGGGCAGATCGAGCTTCTGTATGCGCAAATGCGCTGGAATATCAGAAAAAAGCTCCTCGACCGACTCGACGCCGATAGTATTGAGCATTTCGGTGCGTTCGGCATCGGTATTCGGGATAAACGGCACGGTCTCATTCCTCCCCTATGGCTTTTCCATAGGCAGATGCGTCGAGAAGACTGTCGAATTCGGCAGGATTGGATGGGGCAACCTTGATGAGCCAACCGGCTCCAAAGCAATCTTTGTTGACAAGGGCCGGGTCGTTCTTGACCGCCTCGTTCACTTCGACAACGGTGCCGGAAACCGGCATATAGAGGTCACTTGCGGCTTTTACCGATTCGATGGTTCCGAATGTCGCGCCCTTGGCAATGGTCTTACCCACTGCGGGGAGCTCGACAAATACGACATCGCCAAGCTCGGCCTGCGCATGGTCGGAAATGCCGATTACAAAATTGCCTCCTTCGGGCTTTGCATACTCATGAGATTCCAAATACCGTGCATTCTTGTCGATTGCCATAATTTCCTCCTGAAATTCTGTAATTCTATATCTTGCCGCGTTTGGCGCTAACGCCGGTAGGCCGGCAGGTAGAGCGGACGTTTCACAACAACTGCCTTGCGAGGCTGGCCGCGGATCACCACCGAAGCTTCGGTCCCAACCTTGGCATAGTCAGGCAGTACAAAGGCGTTTGCCGCATATTTCTTGACTGTAGGGCAGAACATGCCTGCAACGCAGTGGCCAATATCTTTGCCATCGGGCGAAGTCACTTCGTATCCTTCGCGCGGCACTCCGCCGAACACTTCGATGCCCACGAGCTTGCGGCTCACTCCCTTGTCGATGATAGCGAGGAGCGCTTCTTTGCCGATGAATTCCTTCTCGAAATCGCAGGCCCACTTGAAGCCCGCCTCGATCGGGTTGATTTCGGTACTGATTTCATGGCCATGGAGAGGCATCCCCGCTTCGAACCTGAGGCTGTCGCGCGCGGCAAGCCCTATCGGCCTTGTCTCGATACTGAGCGCTTCGCCTTTTGCAAGGAGCAGCTCCCAAACATGCTGAGCCTCGGCCGCCGGAAAGAAAAGCTCTCCCCCATCTTCGCCCGTATAGCCGGTTCTTCCAAAAAGCACCGGCACTCCGTCTATGGAAATATTTCCCCAATTGAATCGCTGAATACTCGACACGGCCATATTGGCAACTTTGTCGATGAGCTCGATTGCGCGCGGTCCCTGGACAGCGATCATATAGGTATCGTCCGAGCGATCCACTACAGCAACATCCTCAGGAGCATGAGCCTTGAACCACTCGAAATCTTTCGCCCGGTTCGAAGCATTGACCACAATCCACCAGGACTGCGGAAGCCTGTAGATAAACAGATCATCGATGACGCCACCCTTTTCGTCGAGCAAAAGCGAATACCTGGCCATCGGCGGCACCAGATCGGATACCTTTGCGGTAACCATGCGCGAAACAAAGGCATCTGCACCAGCTCCGGAAATTTCGAGCTGCCCCATATGATCGATATCGAAAAGGCCGACTGAGCGGCGGGTGACAAGATGCTCCTCGATTGCGCCGGTTGGATACGTAATTGGCATATCATATCCCGCAAAAGGCGCCATTTTTGCGCCATGGGAAACATGCCAATCATGCAATGCAGTGGTATTCGTAGACTCCTCCTTTTCGTATTCTGAAATGCTGTTTTATTTTACCACTTGCTCCCTACACTGACAACGACCAGCAAGCAGAAAAATATGAGTACTTCAGAAACTGGCGCGCGAATATGGCTTGTCGAGCGGCACACCTTCGGAGATAAAGGGACGCATTTTGCCTTCGATCAAAAACTGTACATCGGTAATATTCTGGAATTCCGTGAGGGTGAAGACAACCTGTTTGAGTTGAGCCAGATAGCCCTCTTTCCCATAGCGGTTATACGTAAAACCATCGCTGAAATCGACGAGCACTGTACTTCCTCGCATGCTTATGCCGCGCAGTTTCGCGCCGGAGGGGATAAGCGAAATCAGATTCGTTCTGAGCTCCGATTCCGTCGGGCCTTTCAGCAGCGTTTCGAGGGTGTCCTGGATCGGGCTGTCAGTCAGCGGCAAGACTCTTTTTACCCTTTCGCTCGAGATGGTGCCATCCTCACCAATGTGAACAAAATACAGCACCGCGCTCCTCGTTTTTTGAATCTGCTGGCCAGGTTCTGCCGGCGAGGGCGGGGATGTTTGTGCTTCCGGTTTCTGTTCAGGCTGAGGAGCGCTCTGAGGAGGTGTCTGCCCAGGTTTTTCCGCATCTTTCGGTAGCCCTTGAGTTATTGCAGGCTGTGAACCCGGTGGCTGAGTCACAGCAGATGGCGGCGAAGCTGGTGCGGACGGCTGTACTGGTTTTTCCTGAGAGGCAGGTTTCGAAACAGCGTGATTCAATGCATCCAGAAAACCGGTTTTCTGTACCGCGCTCCGAATATCATTGAACTTGACCAGAAACAATACCAATAGCACCAGAAAAGCGACAGCCCATAGAAGGCAGCCAGTCTTTGCGCTTGTTCGCTTTTTTTTCCGCACAGCCATATAGTACCGATCCTACTTGCGGCGGCGCTCAGGGTCAAGGATGAGGCTGCATACATGCGCTGCTTCGCCCCCGCTTCTTTGAACAGCGTAAAAATCCGCTTGCTTGGCATTCCCCGACAAAAAGACAATGTGCCACAAGTCAGGGTTATGGATCTGCACAAGCTGCCCGTTTGCTCGAATCGCGAAATTGTCACGAACCGGCCGGTGTCCCGAAAACCATACTGAATGCTGTGCTTTTTCCATGGAATCAAGCAACGCTTCGAGGCTTTTGGCGACCGATCCTGGTTTCGCTTCATCGTTCGCAGTCCATATGAGAGCCTGCACCACCTCTGAATGCTCCCTAAAGGAAATGACGCGCTCCTTGTCGAGCGGAAAAGCAGGTTCAGCATGGCTCGCACAGAAATTTTTGCTGCACGCGACCACAGGGAGCGAAAGCTCGTAGCGACGCATCAACCGCGCGATTTTTTCGCCATAGCGCATCTCGAGCCAAAGCGCACCCATCCTGCCTTCGTCCGCATACTTATAAAAAGGCAAATCTCCATGATCCGCTGCGTTTGTCATGTTGTCATGGTTGCCTTTGAGGCAGAATACCGAAGAAGGATAGCGGCATTGCAGATCGATTACTTCTAAAAGTGCAGCGAGCGACAGACCCATTTCCTCGTCCATTTCCGGGCAGAGTATTGCATGGGCATCATGCTCGCGTACGATTCGCTCGTATGCGCGATTCCATCTGCGTGCTGCTAGTTCTCCCTCGGCATGCGGAATATCGCCGAGGAAAACCAGCGTCGCCAACCCTTTCCCAAGCGCAGCATCCAGCGTTCCCTCAATGCCCGGGAATACAGAAAGCAAGAGCGACTCAACAAAATCAGGGCGTGCATGTACATCCGGAACGAGCACGCAGGGCTTGTCCGAAGGTAGCTGAATCAAGCCACCAGGATAAGAACCTTTTGGCGCTCTGGGGCGTATGGAAGATGGAATCGTACCGGCAGCAGCCAATACAGCCTCAAGCGCTTTTTCCAGCTCCTGGCTTGCAGGAAGAGTTCCATTGGATGATTCTTCATCGTGATCCATTCCAGCAATCCCTCATAGCATCGCTCAGCCCATTGCAGTGGAAGCGCTGATACTATTGATTCTGCTCTCCAGTCGACTCTGCGGAACCTCCCGCAGAGTCGAATCTCTTCAGCCACTCCTTCGCAATTCTGTCTTCAGGATCGAATTCAAGCGCAGCCCTGAAAAAACCTTCTGCTTCTTTATATCGCCCCTGACGGTATGAAAGCGCACCAAGATTTACGATGATCTTGACATTTTCTGGCTCGAGGCGCAGTGCCCGCTCGAGATTCGACCTGGCAGCCTCGAGGTCGCCCATTTCCATCTGGCAAATAGCAAGTTCATTGAACACATCCGCACCTTCGGCACCTTTCTCGAGCGCAGTGGCAAAAGCTTGCGCTCCTTCAGACCAATTCCCCAGGCGCCGATGTGCCCAGCCGACAAGGAACCATCCATTCCATACACTGGGAAATTTGTCGACAAACTGCTTCGCTCGCTCCAGACCCTTCTGTTCCTCGCCCATCTGGATGAAGTCGTATGCTTCCTTGAACAGGGTATCGAGATAGCCCATACTGCTGAGCTTTTCGAGGATAGATTTTGCCTTGTTCGTGCGCTCTTCGTCGTCATTCATACCGATATAGCTGGTGAGCAAGGATACCGTGCGGTCGTAGTTATGTTTTCTGAGAAAAAAGAATGCAGCGTGGTAATAGGCAGGAGGAAACGCCTGCTTTGCTGCAAGCAGGTGCTGGTAGTACTTATGAGCCAGCTCATCTTCCTTTTCCGCCTGTGCCTCGTCTCCTGCGTCGGAAAGCTGTTTTGCGTGTTCCTCATGCATGAGGGCAAGATTGATGAAAGGCTCGGGGCGTTCCGGATCCAACCCGCTCGCGGCAAAAAAAATCTCTTCGGCAACAAGCCATTCTTTTGATTCCGCTTTCTGGACGCCCGCTGCAATAAGCTCCTCGAACAGCTCCGGACGCACCGCCCTGACATAGGCGCGGTATGTCGCTCCATTTGCATTGTCCGGATCCCATGCGAGCACACGGAGCATACCGGTAAGGAGACTTTCCGGCGTGATCGATGCGGGATTGAGCTTGACCATGGGGGCCTGGAGCTGGACCGGGTACGGAATCGAAGGATCGATGCCTTCGGGAATATGCGATTGCGCGGCTTTACCATCGAACCGGATAAAGACGATGCTGGAAAGCGCAAGTTTTTTTCGCTCTTCAAATGCTTCGAGCAAAGGGCGCGTGGAAGAATTCTCGCCATGCTCTGCACTGCGCACTTTTTTTTGAGGATTCAAAGCGGCATGCCCTTTCCCCCGCGCTGGCGGCTTCATGCCCGGCTCTCTTCTTGATTTCTCTATCATGATCAGTCCTTCCAGGGGAAAATCATCCCCTTCAACGTCCTCTTGCCGACAAGCTCTTTTTCTTCCAGAAGCAGCTCATTCCATGGAATGCGGCGTCGATCGGCACCCGGATTATCCTTGATATAGCGATATTTCTTCATCCTCAGTCTTACAGCGACCGCGGAAGCGAGCGCCGAACCCGCAGGACCAGGCGCAAGCAGCATGGTAAGCGCGGAGATCGCAAGAGTGACAATTCTCCACAGCAACAAGAATATCGAAAAACCGGGGTTATCGACGAACAGATAGAGCGATGTTCTGAAAATCTGCCGCAGAGTCCCCCCGTCGCGTGCAAAAATTGCAGGAACATACTGCAAAATGAGCATCGCAAGAATCATCGTCCAGAACAGCACGCCGCCCGCGAACACCCCCCACATAGCTTTCTGGCTGAGATAGAATGGCAGCGCAACCGTCAATGCCACACCATAGATTATATTGATACCGCCCATAACAAGGCCAAGCTTCGCAGAGCGGGGAATTGCAGCTTTTATGTCGGCGAAATGCACGCTTTTGCCGTCCGCGATCGCATACATCGCATTCGAAACGGCCACATCCCAGATCGAAAGCACTGCAATCGCACAGGCAACCGCTATAATAATCAGCCACATCGGAGCGCCGAGCGCCACAGGCACAGCAAAAAACAAGAGCAGCACAAGCAGAAATATGCCATTCAGTGCCGCAAGCAGGTAGAGATTATCCCACCCGTCGAAAAAAGACTTCTTTATAAAGAACCCGATCATACTAGTTCTATACTCCATGCTTGACCTTTGGACAAGTAGATGCATAAAGTATGCAATTGGAGCTCCAGCGAGCTATCCCCCTGCCAAGAGGCGTGCACAGTGAAAACAGCCTACTCTTTTCCGCTCGAAAACTTCATGAGCCGCGAAAAATTCGAACGCATCAAGGAGTTTGCCAAAGACAAAGAGACACCATGTCTGATTATCGATCTCGATGTCATACGCAAGAATTACGAAAATCTGCAGACCTACCTGCCATGGGCGACCATATATTATGCGGTCAAGGCAAATCCCGATGATGCTGTGGTTTCTCTTCTCAGAGACCTCGGCTCGAATTTCGATGTCGCCTCGCGGTACGAGCTCGATCAACTTCTGCGGCTCGGTGTGTCTCCCGACCGGATGAGTTTCGGAAATACCATCAAAAAAGAAAAAGATATCGCATATTTCTATGAAAAGGGCGTACGGCTCTTTGTAACTGATTCGATTGCCGACATCGACAAACTTTCGCGAGCTGCGCCGGGGTCCAAAGTATTTTTCCGGCTTCTGACTGAAGGCCTTGGTGCGGATTGGCCGCTTTCCAAAAAATTCGGTTCACACCCCGACCTGGCGCGCCAGCTCATGAAAACAGCAATGCGCTTCGGCCTCGAGCCGTATGGTATTTCCTTCCATCCGGGCAGCCAGCAGCGCGATGTCGGCCAGTGGTCAAGCGCTCTTGCAATTGTGGCACAGCTTTTCAACTGGGCGCGCCATGATCTCAAGGTTGACCTGAAAATGATCAATATGGGCGGCGGCTTCCCTGCAAACTACCTCGAGCCGACCGATTCGCTGGAGCAGTACGCGCAAGACATAAAGCGATTCCTCGACAACAGCTTCGGTTTGGTGTGGCCTGAAAAAATCGTCATTGAGCCGGGAAGGTCGATGGCAGGCGATGCCGGCGTCATTGTCTCGGAAATCATAAACATCGCAAAAAAATCGGTGCATGAACGATATCCTTGGGTCTTCCTCGACATTGGTAAATTCGGCGGCCTCATCGAGACTCTAGATGAATCCATTAAATATCCCATCTATTTCGAAGGACAGGGCTCCGTCGAAGAAGTCATTCTTGCCGGCCCCACCTGCGATTCGATGGATATCCTCTATGAGAGGACGCCCTACTTCATGCCATCGTCAGCCAAAATCGGAGACCGGGTCTATATTCTGACGACGGGCGCATATACGCAGAGTTATTCTTCAGTGTATTTCAATGGTTTCCCGCCGCTCAAATCCTATATTTTGCCGCCGGCATGATATGATTAATGAATGAAATGCAAAGCAATTCCGCGCTTTGCCCTTGCGGCGGGCGCGGCGCTCTTTCTTTGGCTTTCCTGTCAGAGTGCCTGCGCGCAGAGTGCGCATGCGGAAAGCATTCCACAAGCACCGCCACAGGCGGCTTTACGCGTTGCCACCTGGAATGTCCATGATTGCAGCGCTTCCAACAAAAAAACGGGCCAGACCTTTCTGCTGCATGCCCAGATCGCTCGAACTCTGCACGAACTCAAAATCGACATTATCGCGCTTCAGGAAATTCAGGTTGAAGGACGCAAAGGCGCCGATATTCAGCTTTTGCAGAATGCACTTGAGCATGAAGGATGGCCGATGTCCTATGCCGCATGGGCAAAAAGTCCTCAGGCGGATGACCTTGCCATACTCTCACGATTTCCGATAGCGCAAAATCAAGTGGTGCTCGAACCATCCAAAGCGCCATGGCCGCGGCCAGTGCTGGAAGCGCACATCAATGTTGCTGGCCGGGAACTCGTGCTCTATAATGCCCATTTCAAAGCCTTTGACGATGCAAAATCCCTTGCCGCCCGGCGCGCGCAAGCAAGCGCGCTCGCATCGCTCCTGCGCGCCCAGTATGGTGATCGAATCAAAGGCGCTGCAATTATACTCGCAGGCGATTTCAACACTATCATGCCCGAAGACATGGCACCGAATACTGGCACGCTCGACATGCTTCAGCTCAGAGATAACGAAGACCCAAGCGATGATTTTCTGAGTGCGAGTCTCAAGTGGCGCTATCCCGAGCCTACATTCATCTCGGCGCGCTATTCGAGCATCACCGATCATCTCATCATCTCCCCTGCACTCGCCGCGCACGCAGGGAAAAATGACATAGCGATCGTCGACGCTCCCGATTCAGGCTATGGTTTCCCTCTGTCGGATCACAAAATCCTGATTCTCAGCCTTTTGATATCAGACTTGCCGCTGCTTTCGCGATAGCTTCGCAGAGCTCATCGACATCCGTTTCTTCGACGCTGGAAAAGGCAACGCGCAGATACCGGTCGAGAAGCGACACCGTACCAATACCGTACTCATCCAGTAGTTTTTTCCTGAGCGCTTCAGCAGAGAAGCCTTGACAATGGAAACTCATGAAGTAGCCGGAATTGAAGGGCATCGGTACAAGACCTTCTGGAAGCTGCATTGTGGAGAGCTTATTCTTCATTGCGCGATACCGCCGTTCAAGCGTTGCGCGATAGACTTCCTTCTGGGCATCATAGCCCGAATCCTGCAGTGCTTTCAAAAGAAGATTCTGCGACAGGCTGCTCGAACTGGACACGCTTGAGCGGATAATGCCAGCGAGTTTTTTGAATAGCGCATCATACTGCTCATCCGAAAGCCCACAGCCGCCAAATGTCACAAAACCGATGCGGAAGCCCCAGACATAATCTTCCTTTGTGGGACCATCGGCTTTGACCGCCAGGATATTCGGATGCAGGTCTGTCAGCCTTGCAAACATCGATTCACGCAAGAGATTCGGTTCATACTGCAAGCCAAAATAGGCATCATCGGTAATAGCCAGAATGTCGGTTCCACTTTGGGCGATTTCGAGCAGGCCTTGCGCGAGGCGGTCGGCTTCTTCGAGGGTAAGAGAATAGCCCGTGGGATTATTGGGAAAATTGAGAATGATGATAGCCTTTCCGCGGCGCTGTCCCGCTTGGCGGACACCGTCGAGCAGCGCTTCAACATTGTACCCTTCGCCAGAAAAGAGAGGATAGGTTATGCCGGCCGCTGTTTTTCGCTCTTCGACGATAAGCCGGTAGTTCGGCCAGTGAAGATCCGGCACAATCACGGTATCGCCAGGCTCTACGAAGAGATCACAGATATAGGATACTGCCGCGGTAAGGCCCGGAACTACTACCGGTAGCGAAATCCGCTTGCCTGCGAGCGACGGATTTTTCTTGTACAGAGAATCTTTCCATACGCTCCGCAGCTTTTGCACACCGCCGGTCGATGCATAGGCAACAGCTTCGGTCGGTGTCAGCCCCGGCAATTCCTTGCGCAGCGCATTGAGCATCATTGGCTGACCATGCTCATATGCCATTCCTATCGTTGCATTGAAGCGGTATGCGCGTTCCGAAGCTTCTGCTCCCTGTGAAAGAATGCCTTTCGGAAAATACATGCGCCTTCCCATATCTGAAAGAAGCCTGTCCGCAACGGTTCCGGACAGTAAAGCATTGAGTTCATCGGCAAGCTGGTTCATAGTAACCTCTCCTGGAAATTGGTGTGTGAATGATTGTACTCCCAAAGCATTTCGAGCGCAATGCGACAGCAGTTTCCGATTTGCTTCCGGCGACTTCCCCGGCAGGCCGATCAGGGCATTTTTTCGCAATGAAACTATCGATTCTGCAGCTTCACGACCTGGGCATAGTTGACATAGAAAGAAATCGATGCTTTTATATAGAAAACATCATATGGGTGAAATGGCCCCGTATGCAAATTTCATGGAGGAACAGATCATGAAAAAGATTCTTTTGCTGGCAGTGGCTTTGATAGCTGTTTCCGGCATCGCTTTTGCTCAGGTTGATCTTTCCAAGGTCAAAGATGGTGTGTATTTTGCCCAAGACAATGGCTTCTCGAGCTCTGGTTGGAAGGAACAAGTCATTCTCGAAGTAAGCAAGGGCAAAATCGTCCGCGCAGTATGGAATGGCGTTTCCAATCTGCCCGGCGCAACTGACAAAAAAACCTATGCTGCTTCCGGCAAATATGGCATGATCAAGGCTTCCAAGATTAAGGCTGAGTGGGATACCCAAGCCAAGACCGTTGAAGACTATCTCGTCAAGACACAGGACATCAACTTCAGCAAATTCGACGCAAAGGGCCACACGGATGCCATCTCGGGCGCAACTCTCACGGTAAAGGGATTCTTCGAACTTGCACAGGAAGCGCTTAAAAGCAGCCCGGTTGAGAAAGGTTCCTACAAGGATGGTTGGTACTATGCCGAGGACCTGAATTTCGACAAATCCGGATGGAAAAACAGCGTTCTTGTCACAGTCGTGAATGGCACCATCGTCGATGTGGTATGGAATGGTATCAGCAAAGACCCGCAGGCAAAATCGAAGTATGTGCAGAGTCAGCTGGGTACATACAAGATGAACGCGAAGAACGGCGAATGGTACGTCCAGGCTGACCGCGTCGCACAAGCGATTGTCAAGGCGGGTGATCCGGCCAAAATCCCCGTAAAAGCAGATGGCAAGACCGATGCAGTTTCCGGCGTATCGATCACGGTTCAGGGAATTACGCTCGCAATCGAAGCGCTTAAGGCAGCAAAGTAAGCTCTTCTGTTTCAGCAAATTGAAGCGGCGCCCGCGCGGTGCCGCTTTTTTTGTGCCAAGCAATGGGTAGTGCTCCCAACCTTGTGCCAGAGTTGAAGTAAGCATTCGCATTCTCGCGTCTACCTCTATGAGAAGACTCACCACTCTCTATGGAGGTAGATGCCGATGCAATCCTTCCCTTTCTGTCCCAATCCTCACTGTGTCTGGCACAGTAACGCACCAGATTTCGCTTGGGCAAAGCCCAAGGGCTTCTATACCACCAAGGCATTTGGCCGCGTCCAACGCTACCAGTGTTCCGCCTGCCACAGGACCTTCTCTTCCCAAACCTTCTCGTTAGCCTACTATGTGAAGCGGCCAGTGGCTTTACCCGACATCGTCGCCCGCCTTGTAAGCGGCGAAAGCCTCAGAGCCATGAGCCGCAACCTCGCAGTCTCCCTTAACCTCCTGTCCAATCGCATCGATCGGCTTACCCGCCAGGCAATCGCCCTGCATACCCAGTGCCTTGCATCCCGAGCGGGGTATGACGATATCTGTATCGATGGCTTTGTCTCCTTCGATACTTCCCAGTATTTCCCGAGCGAAATCCCCATCGCCATCACTGCCCATTCCCAGTTCATCCTCGACTTCAGCCATGCCAGCCGCCGCAGGTCGGGCACCATGACGGCTGCCCAGAAGGCAAAGGCGCGGGAGCTCTACCGTCGTATCCCCTTAGAGCGCGGCGCACTCGCCCGCTCCTTCCGCGAAACCCTCGTACACGCCCTGCAGCTGCAGCCACCGGCTCCCTACCGGCCCTTTGTGCTCATCACCGATGAAAAGCCCGACTATCAGCGCGTGCTCCAGAGGCTTGCAGCCTTCCGCACGCAGACTGAACACACTCGCCTCGTCCACTGGACGATCAGCTCGAAGCTGCCCCGGACGCTCAGCAATCCCCTTTTTTCTTCCAACTACATCGACCGGGAGCTGCGCAAAGACCTCGCGCACCACCACCGGGAAACAGTCTGTTTCAACCGCAATGTCGCAAACGGCATGATGCGCCTCAGCTTGTACCTCCTTGGCCACAACTACCTCAAGCCCTTTCGTATTCGCGCACATAAAGGAACGCATCCTCGTACACATGCTGAGGCAGCGGGGATTCCGGTACACCTTGTGCAGCACTTTGTGCAGGCGCTCACGGGTGGTATACGAGCATTCTTGAGCCGCTGCACACTCTCCGAGACGATGCGACGGACCTGGGAGAAGCGCTGGAAGACGCCAGGGAAAACAAAGGCTGAGTACATTCCGAAGTATGCGCTTGCATAAAATGGTTTCGGGAGTGAAGAAAGAAGGATGCGCTGGTCTCGCGCATCTGAAGGGAAGATAAGGAAGAGAGAGGTGCTGGCTTGGTGGTGCGCGCTGCTCGCTTGGCACAAGGTTGGAAGCACTGATATGAAGTGACCTGTCAATATACATTATTCAAAGCATTTCATTTTTTTCTGCAGGGTACTCCGAGCAAAGGTCGAAAACATTTCGACGACGGTTGATCACTGTGATATTCGCGGATCGAGCGGTTACGCCCGCCAGCATGGTCGTGATTCGTCGGGAGCTGCCTCTGACAAGCTGCGCAAGTCCGGTCGCATACGATGTGTCGCATAGTGCTTGCGAGGATTCTCCTTTCCGCGTGTGTGTCGACCTTCGCTCGCAGTACCCTGCCATCTTGATTTCTCCCACCCACTGTTTTATGCAGCGTTTTTTCGTTCCACAAGAATACCAATAGCCCAAATAAACCCCAGCAGTTCACGCCCCACCGCGGTGACAACCTGTTGCTTGCTTTTCCCCCTAGCCGTCAAACGGAAATACCGATCATGCAACGGGTGCATCGCTTTCAGTGCAATTTCCTGTATCTCCGGATCAAGCCGTTCCTGCCTGAGTTTCACCGCTTGACTTAACATTTGTTTATGGCGCTGCAGCCATGCAACCTCAATAATGATTCGTCGAATATGGGCATTGCCTGTTTTTGTGATCCCTCCCCGACGTATCGTTTCTCCGCTCGAGTGTTCGCTTGGAACTGTCCCAATGTACCCCATAGACTGACGTGCTGTCGGAAACCGTGATAGCTGCCCAACTTCTGCAACGATAGTCACCGCTGTTACTTTCCCAATCCCCCGGAGCGCTTGCAGTGCCGCGACAACTTCCCTCATTGCCTCAGGCGCATTCTCAACCGCCTTGTCGATCAACCCATCAAGCCGTGTTATCCGCAAAGAACAATGCTCCACTTCGTTCATATACTCTTCGAGCGTCCATTGGAGCGCCTCTTCCTCAAACGTCACCTCCTTCTTGATCCATTCCAGGTAACGAAGTGTCCATGGCGTCATCTTTTTCTCCGGCCGCCGACCATACCGAAGCAAAAACTTCCTTAAACCGGTGCCGCACCCGCAGTCGATCCTGTACTGCTGCCTCTCTCGCTCGCACAAGATCCCGAAGCGCCTCATGTGCTTCGTCCGGTACCCATACCGGCGTCAATTCCCCCGCCCGGTAACTTTGCGCTAGCTGCTCCGCGTCTCGCCGATCCGTCTTGGCTCGATCCCCCGCTCTCATTGGCACCAAAGCCGGGGCTATGACCTCACACCCGATCCTCGCTTTTGTCAATTGCCAATACAATGCATACCCCGTCGGTCCTGCTTCGTAGCAGGCTTTTCCACTTCCCTCCGGTACCGATCTTCTTTATTAATTTCGATACTGACTCTGGCCTGTTCGATATGCTTCCCAGATATCTGACTTCCACTCCCGTTTCTGCTATTGCGACTGAAATTGTCTCGGCATGCACATCGAGCCCTACAAATCGTGTCACCTTCTGCGCTATTCTATTCATGACCGCCTCCTTCGTATGTAGCTCTACACTACGTTCCACCCGATCGTAGCGAAACCTACGCTTCTACGCTCGGGACGGTCACTTCATTATGACTAGCAAGTCGCCCTATGACCTGGAGCGGGCATAGGATATAATATATGCGAGGTATTGATGAATGACGCCACAGGAACTTTCCCGCCTCGATTATGAGGGTGCGTCGGAAATGCTGCTCGCGTGCGCAACCGATGCAAAAAAATACGAAAAGGAAATCGCTTCGCTTCAGGCACAAGCTGCAGAGTGGAAATCCAAGGCTCGCCTTGCGCAGGACCGCAACATGGAAGAGCTTTCCCAAGCCGCACTTCAGAAATCTGCAGAACTTGAAGCAAAGGCGCAGGAACTCGCACTCGAGCTCAATTCGATACAGCGCGATATCGAGGACCTTCGCACAGCCCTTCCCATCATCAAGGCAAAACAGCGCAGCGTCGATCCTGACCAGCTCCTGGCTGAGCTTTCTATGCTGGTAGGTCTTGAAGAAACCGCCCAAACGCCAGAGTCTGATACAAAGCCTAACCAGAATCCGGAAGAACCTACACCTGGCACAAGGTTGGGAGCACTACAAGAGGGACACTCTCCAGTCGACGATGCACTGGCCGAGCTCAAGAAAAAAATGGGCCTACTATAAGAGACGCAAAGCCATGCAACACCCTTCTCTTTTGCCGGATTTTCCGCGCCCACTATTGTTCGCCCATCGCGGGCTCAACCGCATATTTCTCGAAAACACGATTGAAGCGTTTCGGGCCGCGCACGACGCAGGTGTGCCCGGTATCGAGCTCGATGTCCACCTGACTCTGGATGGAGCGCTGGTCGTGTTTCATGATGATACGAGTGGCCGTATCGAAAAGCAGGTCAACCCCAGCGCGCCCGAGCGCAATCTCTCCATCGAAGGATCCACGCTCGCAGAACTGAGGGCGCTTTCAATCGGACCGCGCATTCCTCTACTCGACGAGCTTTTCGAGACATTCGGCAATCGGATGTATTATGATATTGAATTGAAATGTCGTAGCGCTTCGGATACGGGCCTTGCTTCATCGGTTGCAGCTTCCATCCACAGGCACGGACTCGAAAAGCACTGCGTAATCTCGTCTTTCAATCCATTTGCACTGCGCCATTTCCGCAAGGCTGAACCAGACATTCCTATAGGCATTATATGGAACAAGTCGAAGGAGCTGTACTGGTTTTTGCGGCATGGCGAGGGAACGCTCATCGCGAATGCGGATTTTCTGAAGCCTGAATTTCCGATTGCGGCGCACCTGCTGCTGTATCTGCGAATCCTGGCAAGGCGTCCGATTGTCCCCTGGACTGTGAATGACGTGTCAATCGCCCGCAAGCTGCTCAAAGGGGGAGCTGAAGGCATCATTTCCGACGAAGCTGATGCGGTGCGCGCAGCTGTGTGGCACTAATTGTTATGCATCGCCAGCGACAATGCGACATTAGGAATAGCGCGGCTTAAGTTATAAGGCGCGCAGTTGCAACGCGCAGCCATGGCCCCCAGCCTGCTGTCTGTCCTGCTAGCTGTCACTGTATTTCGTGAATGGTGCGCGCAAGCGGCAACCGGCGCCCTACTCCGAACGCTCGTTTCGATACTTTGATAGCAGGCGCGGCCTGGCGGCGTTTGTATTCGGCCTTTGCAGTCATTTCGAGCGTTTTTCGGACTGTTGCTCGATCGAACCCCGCATCGATTATCTCGTCCATTGTGCGATTTTCTTCTATATATAAGCGCAATATTCCGTCGAGCACCGGGTATTCGGGCAGGGTGTCCTGATCTTTCTGATTGTGGCGCAGCTCCGCGCTGGGAGCTTTGGCAATGATAGTGTCGGGAATGGGCTCTTCTCTGCCCTGTGCTGCAGCACTACGATTGATATGTGCAGCAAGCGCGTAGACTTCAGTTTTGTACAAGTCCGCAATGGGCGCAAGCGAACCATTCATGTCGCCATAGAGTGTGCAGTAGCCGGTTGCGAGCTCGCTCTTGTTGCCTGTCGTCAGCAGCAGGGTATTGAATTTGTTTGACCAGGCCATGAGGAGCGTGCCGCGGATACGCGCTTGCAAATTCTCTTCGGTTGTATCGTAGGGGCGCCCGGCAAAAGGACCGGCGAGAGCATTGAGGTAGGCGGTGAATGGCACTTCGATAGGAATTCTCTCGAGGCGGAGCTTGTTGCGTCGGCATAGCTCAACCGCATCATCGAGAGACCCTGCGCTTGAAAACCTGCTCGGCATAGCAATGCACGTAACGTTCTCTGGCCCAATAGCCTGCGTTGCGAGAACGGCCACCAGCGCTGAGTCTATGCCACCAGAAAGCCCGAGGCACACGCGCGAGAACCCCGACTTTCTGAGGTAATCCTGAATACCGACTATCAGCGCACGGCGGATTTCTTCGCTGCGCTCGGTCTGCAAATCGATGGCTTGCGCGGCAGTAGCCTGAGTGGTTGCGGCCTCTGTGGCGTCAGTGTGAGCGGCATCAGAGGATTTTTCAATTTCTGCAGTCGGGCTTGTGGCTCCTTCTCCATGCATTGCGCCGAGTATCAGCCGACCCGCCTTTCCCGATACCGTATCGTAGGTGAGTACTTCCTCCCCCCATCCACAGATGCCGCGAATCGTCGTGCGTTCATCCATTGCAAACGACCGTCCGTCGAACACAAGCGAATCGTTCGCCCCGACCGCGTTGCAGTACAGAACCGGAATCGAGCCTGCACGTACCGCTTTTTCGGCAAGTCTTAACCTGGTCTGCAGCTTTCCTGCAATGAAAGGCGACGCGGAAGGCACGATCAGAATGTCAGCCCCTGCATCCATCAGTTCCTTTACTGGATCGATACTATATTTCTGCGAAGCATCGGGAGCTTCCCACCAGAAATCCTCGCAGATCGCAAACCCCACTCGCCCGAAAGGCTGCGAAAAAACTTGCCGGGCTCGCGCAGGCTCGAAATAGCGCGCTTCATCGAACACATCGTAGGTTGGCAAAAGGGTTTTCGCCTGGGAAAATACTACTTTGCCGCCATATAGCACCGAGTAGGCATTGACGAGCGATTTGCCAGCACCCTCGCGATTTTTGTCCACATATCCGACGCCAACTGCAATATCCTGCGGAAGAAGTTTCTGCAGGCGGCGTAGAGCGGATATCGAGCCGAACAAAAACGATTCCTGATCGAGCAAGTCCATGGGCGGATAGCCGCAGATGCTCTGTTCAGGAAACACAATCAGGTCTGGACGCTCAGTAGCGGAAAATGCTTTCAGTATCTGGCCAACAAATTCGAGCATGCGGTCGACATTGCCTTTGAAATCGCCTATTGTCGAATTCATCTGGACAAGAGACACCCTCATGGCATACCTCCGCTACTTGATCTTTTTGCGCAGCTTTCGGGCGCTTGGCGCATTGAATTTCGATGTGCGCGGGCCGCTGTTCTCGCGTATGCCGTCGGTCCCGCGAGCGCCGCTGGTTCCTTTCTGCCTGCCAGCCCCGAAATCGCCTGATTCCCCTCGCTTTGCCGCATCGACAAACATGGGTTCGCCCGGAGCGATCCTGAAATGCTTTCGCGCATACAGCATGAAAATAACCGCGCCCACGATCATCAAAAAACTCAGAATCTGCCCCATCGAAAAATTGAAAAGCGAAACAAAGCGCGCTGTGGGCGCTTGTGGATCGCCAAGCGCCAGAATATACCCCAGCCCCGAATCAGGCTCGCGGAAATATTCGACAATAAAGCGCGCCACCCCATACCCAATGGCATAGATCGCGACACTCTTCCCTCTATATGTCCGCCGCTTTCGCACAAAGAACCAGAGCACAAGCCAGAGCACAATCCCTTCGAGCAGTGCTTCATACAATTGCGAAGGATGCCGCGGCAAATTTACCATGTCGTTCATCGAAACCAAGCGGATACCCACAGCGCGTGCAACTTCCTGCACCCACGGTTCCTTGGCTGAAAACCGCTCCGCATTCGGGAAGAGCATCGCCCAGGGCGCAGTGCTGACCTTGCCCCAGAGCTCGCCATTGATGAAATTGCCGAGCCGCCCGAAGGTGTACCCCAAAGGCGCCGAAACCGCGATGAGGTCTGCCCAGTCGAGCCAGTTCCATCTGTTCACTTTGCACCAAATCAAAGTCGCGACGATAAGCCCGACAAACCCGCCATGATAGGACATGCCCTGGAATCCGACAAAAGCTCCTGACTCATCGAAAGGCCAGAATATAAACCATGGTTTTATCCAGTAGTAGTTCGACGGCTCGTAGATAAGCGTTCCCGCAAGCCGTCCTCCAAGCAGAATGCCAACTATCGACCAGATAAAAAAATTCGCTGCTTCGTCTTCGGTCCACGGAGCTCTGAGGCGCTTCGATTCTCTTCTGAACAAAAGCCAGGCAACGGAAAATGCAATCAGGTACATGAGGCCATACCAGCGGAATGGCAGGCCTGGAATTATTTCGGGTGAAAGCCATTTCGGAAATTCGAGCATTGCTACCATCACGAAACCTCATTTGTAGTATCGGAATTGTGTGCGGGTACCGGGCTATCGGGGGCATCGACGGTTGGCACGCCGCGGGACTGCGCCTGTTTGCCCTGTCCTCCCTCGCGCGGAAATTTCGCCTTCAGGCTATCCATCCCAACAAGCCCCAATATCAGCAAATCCATAAGAATGACCACAAAAATGGAGCTGCTGGTCTTCACGAGGTCAACTGGGATGGACTTGCCGACCCCTTTTACAAATGCAAGGAGCGTCAGCACACTGAGCACGGGAGCGGCAGCGGAAATCAGCAAACATGGAGTTTTGAGCGCTTCTCGCGCAGAAGGCCGGAAATACTGAAGAAATAAAAGATACACAAACAAGAGGCCATACAGCTGAAAGACCCTGAGAATCGCGGTCGAAGCCCCGCCGAAATCCGTCATGCCCAGCGATACCGCCGCGACACCCAGCGCGAAAATACGAATAAATGCCAGTATGCCGGCAACAAGCATGTATAACGATCGGCGCATTTCGCCATCGAGTCTATTGGCGCAACCCCGCATAGTCAAGACATCGCAAAGTCAAGACAGTAGCAAAAATCCTACCGTTAGGATATCATAATTGTTAAATATTGCAGACAGCTTCCAGCTAAAGGAGCTTTTTCAGATGAACGAAACCGAAACCTCTGAGGTACGCACGCCTGTGGAACGCACACCCGTCGAGCACACCCCTGCAGAGCACACGCCTGTGGTGCGCAAGCGGCTGTTTTCCCTGCTTGCGTTCGTGGTTATTCTTGCGCTGTCGTTTATCACTGTCGCTGTTCCCGAATCGTATGCCCAGCAGGCCAAAACGCCCGATGCAAAGCAATATTCGCAGCTTCTACAGAATATTTTCCAGTTCATTCTGCAGAACTATGTGGAAGAGCCGGATCCGACCAAGCTCTACCAAGGTGCCGTCAAGGGCATGCTCGACTCGCTTGGTGACCCATATTCCGCCTTCCTCGATGAGGACATGATGTCCGATCTCATGTCGGATACAACAGGCACCTATGGTGGTGTCGGCCTGTACATCTCCAAGCAGACGACTGTCCCAACCGAGGACACGCCCCGCTATATCGAAGTCGTTTCGCCAATTGAAGATACACCCGCCTGGAAAGAAGGCATTCGCTCCGGCGATCTCATCACGAAAATCGACGGCGAAGATACCTCCCCCTTGAGTGTGGACAAAGCCTCTGCAAAAATCCGCGGCGAAGCCGGCACGACAGTGACACTCACATTCAAGCGCGGGAATTACGAGTTCGAAGTGACGTTCACGCGCAGCAAAATCGAAATCCCGGCCATCAAGAATGCGATAATCACTACTGCGAGCGGCAATATCGGCTATATTCGCATTGTCGAATGGAATCCCAATACCCCGGTGCGCATGAAAGCTGTTTTGCAGGACATGCATGCGCAGGGCATCGACCGGTGGATCATCGATGTCCGCTCCAACCCTGGCGGGCTTTTGTCTTCTGTTGTCGATGTCAGCGACCTTTTTCTCTCCTCCGGAGTAATTGTATCCACAAAAGGCCGAACCATTTCCGAAAACTACGAGTACAAGGCAAAGCCGGACCTCGCAATTCCCGCGACGGACCGCATTATCGTCATGACGAACCAGGGTTCTGCTTCAGCCTCCGAGATATTCGCGGGTGCCATGAAGGATACAAAGCGCGCGCTCCTGCTTGGCCAGAAAACCTACGGGAAAGGCTCCGTGCAACAGATTTTTCCGCTCGATAAAGCCGGTTTCAAACTGACAATGGCGCGATACTACACCCCGAGCGGCGTGAACATCGACAAAGTCGGTATCGAGCCGGACATCAAAGTGCCGGAACCGGAGCTGAGCGACAAGGAGCTTGCGGAAGTCCAGCGGCTCTACGATGCTGGCGACATAGCACGTTTCCTGCTAAAAAACCCAACGCCGAGCGTAGAGCAGCGCAAGCAGTTTGCCGCCGAGCTCGCCCAGAAATACACTGTCCCTGCACTCATTCTGGAAAAGCTCGTCCGCGATGAGTCTGAGCGCTCCCAGCCAGCACGCATCTACGATCTCGAGTACGATGTGCAATTGCAGAAAGCCCTGGACCTCATCGAATCCCAGGATTTTCTCAATCAGCTGGAATCAGCGAAAACGCTCGCAGACCTCAAGAAAAGCACAAATTAGCCGGAACTAGCCCATGCGCCAGATTGTTTTTCCAGGAGCCTTGCGCGGCAAGACAGCGTACCTGCTCGATGCGAAAACAGCGCATTACCTCATCGATGTACGCCGCATGAAGGCTGGCGACGTATTCGAAGCAATCGATGAAGAGGGCAGCCGATTCCGGTGCACAATTGTCTCTCGCGAGAATGAGGGCGCGCACGTGAGGCTCGAGAGCATCGAGCCTGATGACCTCGCGGCACAACAGGACAGACAATTGCAGATCGCCCTCGTCCAGGCGCTGCCCAAAGGCCAGAAATTCGATCTTATTATCAGGCAAGCTGTGGAACTCGAAGTGAACCTCATCGTGCCGGTGATAACAAAGTTTTGTGTGGCGGAAGAAGCCCCCGAGCGTGCACACTCGAAACTCGAACGAAGGCGACGCATCATTCGTGAGGCATTGCAGCAGTCGGGCTCTTCGGCGCTTACGGAAATCGTTCCCGCAGCTCGCCTTTCAGAGCTCGACAAAGTGCTGCGCGAGCATGGCTTTGACCGCGAAAACTCGCTGCGCATAATGTTCCATGAATCGGACGCCGCGAACTCGAAGCCCCTGCATGAACTGCTTGCGCACATGCAAAACCGCGTTGCCATCTGCATCGGCCCTGAAGGCGGTTTTTCTGAAGAGGATTATTCCGCTCTTGCGGAGATGGGATTTATGGTACATCATGCGCAGGGGCCGATTATGCGGGTGGAGACAGCGGCAATCTTTGCGATATCTGCGGTTCGAGTTATAGCCCTCGAAAGGGAAATATGGAATCGCTGAATATACCGTGCGCTCTGGTGGAAGGTGTGCGCTTCGATTTCCCCTCGCGCTTTGCCATTTCAGCGCTTCCCTATATCTGGGACGATGAAAAAAACCATCAAATTTGTTTTGTGAGCTCAAGTCAATGGAATGCTGCAAAACGCAGGGACGAATTCGGATCCATGATCGCGAGCGCAGACCTCGTATTGCCGAAAGACCGAGCAGTTGCAGGAAGGGTTCTTGCGCAAGGCGCGGAAGCGTCGCGTTCCTGGCCAGTGCCCTTTGTGCATCAAATGCTGCTCGATGCGATGCATGAATCTGCTGAGCAGCCGGAGCTGGAAATTCCGTCGATTGAACATATTCCGGAAATGTATCGCCCTCAAAAAGTGATAACCACACTGCTTTCGGCGATCGAGCAGCGAAACGGGTCGGTTTTTCTGCTGGGCGGTGCTCCTGTTACGCTAATAAAAGCCAAAAAGAACATCCGTGCGACCTTTCCAGGGCTCGCAATCGTCGGGAGCATGCATGGGCTATACCGCCCGCAGGAAGAAGCAGCACTTATCGAAGCTATTCAGAAAAGCACGCCCATGCTCATCCTGGCAGGTGCTCCTCTCCCTTCGGGGGAGCGCTGGATCCCGCACCACATGGCTGCCACTCGAAGCGGAATATTCCTTTATCACGGAGCGATATTACGATGGTTCGCAGGGTCGTAAAACGCTTTCTGGGTTTGTCTACTCTCTGTCTATGACTTGTCTACAGGAAGCGACGACCAATAGACGCGCATGTTGTTCCGCAGAAGATGATATAGACAGTTGTCGCCCCCTGAATAGACAAATCTCTATACGAAAATCCGTTCATCAAAACAGTCATCGCTCTTGAAACGCTGCAAAGAATTTGCTAACAATGCAACCATTATGAAAAAACTTCTCTACTTCGAACAGGATTCTTCCCGAATTCGCCCTATAGTCGTTGCGCTGAGCAAGCACTTCGAGGTGTCGGTTGCAGGGGATCTTCTGGAATTGGCAGCAACATTGCGACAGAAGGAGCCGCGGATTCTTCTCTTTGGTCTTGCGTCGCTTCCCGGCGCTTTCAGCATACATATATTGGATCGCATAAAGCAAATCATGCTGAATTTGCATGAAGAGAAGCTAGCATCGCGCAGTGCGCTTTCTGTCGTTGTAATGCATGGAGATGACAGCAGATGGCAGCAGATATGCGAACCTTATATTGCAGCACTTCGCGAGATACCATTCTGTGACATCTATGTAATTCCGGCAGCAACAAATCCCGATGAACTTGCAGTATCGATAATCAACATAAAAAGAGCAAATCGACACCTGCGGACAGCGCGCATGTCCGCAACCGCCGAAGTACCGATTATCGGGAACAGCACAAAAATGCGGCATGTCATCGAACAAATAAGGACGTATGCAGACAAACATCATCCTGTGCTTATCGTCGGAGAAACAGGGACAGGAAAGGAACTTGCTGCACGTGCACTCCACTTCTGGGGAAAGCGGAGCCATCATCACTTTGTCGCCTTGAACTGCGCAACAATTCCGGAAACTCTCTTCGAAAGCGAGATGTTCGGTACCGAACGCGGCGCGTACACCGATGCATCAACAAGAATGGGCGCAATAGAGCAAGCCGATAATGGAACCCTTTTTCTTGATGAAATCGGCAGCCTTTCGCTCGCATCGCAACCGCGCCTTCTGCGCGTGCTTGAAACAGGAGAATATCGAAGGCTTGGCGACCCGCATCCCCATTCGGCACAATTCCGTCTGGTCAGCGCTTCGTGCATAAACCCGATCGACCTCGCCGCCAAAAACAAATTCAGAAGCGATCTGGTATACAGAATTGCCGATCTTGTGATAGAGATTCCGCCCTTGCGCCACAGGGCTGAGGATATTCCCCTGCTTGCCGCCCATTTTTGCTCGCACTTTTCCAAAGATGCCTTCAGCCTCGAACAGAATGCGCTCGATAAACTCTGCGCCTATCATTGGCCGGGGAATGTGCGGGAGCTGCGTTCAGTCATCGCGCGCGCATGCGCCAACAACAGCACCGGAAGAATTTTCGCGGATGACATTCAATTCCTGTATCAGTGGAAATTCGAGGGAAACTCACAGCCTGAAGTGAGCGCATAGCGAGAGCTTGCACCAGTATGCGCGGCCTACTACTATCAAAGCATGAATGGAATTCCTTCAGGCAAAGCGCGCGGCGAGATGGTGGCGAGCTCGACCTTTAATGGCAGATTCGCGCTTGTAATAGGGGGGTCGGGCGGCATCGGCCGGGCTGTATCGCTCGAGCTTGTGCGGCGAGGTGCGCGATTGCTGGTGCATGGGCGGCAGGCTGAGGAACGCATGAAAACATCATCGCCCGCCTCACTCAGCACCTTCGACTATGCGTTCGACAGCCCCAGGAATTTCATCCAGGCCCTCGATGCACGCCTTGCCGACATGAGAGCAGAGCCGGATATCGTCATCTGCGCGTTCGGACCATTTTCGGAAAAGCCGCTCGAAATGGTCAGCGCTGAAGAATGGGAATATCTCACAATGGCGAACCTCGCTCTGCCAGGAGCCATGGCCAGCCATTTTCTTGCTGGCATGAAAGCGCGAGGCTATGGCCGATTTCTGTTTTTTGGTGGCACGCGGACCGACGCCATTCGTCCATTCAGAAAAACCGCTGCCTATGCTGCTGCCAAAACAGGCCTTGGCGTCCTTGCAAAATCAATCGCTGCAAGCGCAGGAGACAGGAACGTGGCCGCAGTTGTTGTATGCCCCGGCCCCACCGACACCGAGTACCTGAATGCCGAAACGCGCGCGCGCCATGCCTCGCTCACTGCAACGGGCTCTCTTCTCCCTGCTAAGCTGATCGCGCACGCAAGCCTTGACCTCATCGATGCCGACCCCTGTATCGCTTCGGGGGCAATTGTTGCGTTGGATGGCGGCTTCGATCCTGAATCAAGGCGATAGTGCTCCCAACCTTGTGCCAGAAAAGTTGCCTGTAGTTTGACTTTTTGGCCAGAGCCTCATATTATTAAAAGGTCATGCCGTCGCGCCTTCTCTCGCGGATACAGAAGATTCCGCAAGCTGGATCAGATGCCCTTATCTCATCCCAGATTTCATCCGATTTCCCCGATTGCGCAGTTGCGCGCTTTGTGGGCGCAGTGACGGACTCCAATCTCGAAATAGTAGCGAAATCTTTTGAAAATATTCTATCAGGGGGCATCCAGTATCTTATTGTCGATTTTTCCGCAATAGACGATATCAGCCCGGCTGGTATCGGGCTTCTGCTTGCGCTGCGCCAGAAACTGCGCGATCGGCGCGGCGACCTCATCCTTTGCAGCATGCGCCCGCGGATGGAACGCATGAATCGTGTGCTCGGGCTGGAAGGGTACTTCAGTGCCGCCATCGATATATCAGCAGCAAAAACCGGGCTCAAGGAGCTCACCACCTATGTCTATCCTATCTCTGTTCGATGTCCGGCATGTGATAGCCTCATCGATATCGATCGCCCTGGCAGAGGCCGCTGCCAGACCTGCGAAGCTGTGATCACGGCCTTTCCTGACGGATCAATCACGCTCGGCTGAGCGAAAAGGAGGTGGCGATGTCATCATTGCCAAAAATCGAACAATATCTCATCGACCTGGGCATTTCCTACCAGGAAATCTCGAAAAATGCCTGGCTCATCGAAGATGAGAACAAAGGCTACCCGAAAATGATGGTCAGCCTGTCGGATCCCATTGTCATCATCAGCGCCGATGTCATGCCTGTACCGAAAGAGAACGCTGAAACGCTGTTTCGCATGCTGCTCGAACTCAATGCAACCGACCTTTTGCATGGCGCCTATGCAATAAGCGGCAATGACATCATCGTCATCGATACGCTCGAGCATGCCTCGCTTGACAAAGATGAATTTCTGGCTTCTATTGAATCGATATCGTTCGCTCTTCTGGAGCACTACAAGAAGCTCGCGAGCTATATCCACACAACGGAGGAATAAGCCATGGGTATGTTTGAGCGCCTTAAAACAGTCATCTCTTCAAATATCAACTCCCTAATCTCCAAAGCGGAAAACCCCGAAAAAATGCTCAACCAAATGATCATCGACATGAACGAGCAGCTCATCGAATCGAAGAAGGCCGTCGCAATGGCCATTGCCGACGAGAAAAAACTTGAACGCGACTTGATGGAAAACAGGGCCAAGGCCGATGAGTGGGAGAAAAAAGCCATGCTGGCAGTGCGCGCCGGCCGCGATGATCTTGCAAAAGAAGCGCTTCTGCGCAAGCAGGAATTCGAGGGCTATGCCAACCAGCTCGCCCAGCAGTGGGAAGCCCAGAAACAATCGGTCGAAAAACTCAAAGAAGCTCTGCGCCAGCTCCAGTCGAAAATCGAAGAAGCGAACCGCAAGAAAAACATCCTCATCGCCCGCGCAAAACGAGCCGAAGCCCAGCAGCGCATCAATCAGACCATGTCGAGCCTGTCCGGCAACAAGAGCGCCTTCGACACATTCGAGCGCATGGAGCGCAAAGTCGACGAGATCGAAGCCAGCGCCGAAGCGATGAAAGAGCTTGAAGAAGCATCAAGCGGCGCGAGCCTCGAAAAACAGTTCGCTCAGCTCGAAAGCTCACCACAGGCTGCGGATGCAATGCTGGAAGAGCTGAAAAAGAAAATGCTCACCGAAGATGCGGGGCGCACGAGTTCGCAGCCATAAACCAACAAGCACTGCAAAGCATTAACGAATCAGACGGGCGCAGCATTCGAGCAAAGACTCATTGGCTGCGCCCTTTGTTTTCGGCTGCGCTCGCTGCTCTGAAACTAATCTTCCTGTTCTTTTCTGATATGCGCGCCTACCGCGGAAAGCCTCGCTGATAGATTCTCGTAGCCGCGCTCTATCTGGTACACATTGTGAATTGTACTTGTACCCTCTGCGCAGAGAGCTGCAATGACCATCGCCATCCCGGCGCGCACATCCGGCGACACCATCACATTGCCAACAAGCTTGGAAGGACCATACACCACAGCCCGATGCGGATCACAGAGCACAATGCGCGCTCCCATCGATATCAGCTTGTCAACAAAAAACATGCGCGATTCGAACATCTTCTCGTGAATGAGTGCGACGCCTTCGGCCTGGGTCGCCACTACTGTCATGATCGAAGTGAGGTCAGCAGGAAAACCCGGCCACGGTGCGTCGTCGATTTTGGGAATCTGCCCTCCGATATCCGGAACGACACGCAGCGCAGCCGCAGTGTTCGGCCTCAGAACATTCCCCTTCAGATCCCAGGTAACCCCAAGCTTCGAAAAACCAACTTTCAGAGGCGGCAGATCCTCCGTCCTCACTCCTTCGATCCGCAGATCCCCACCAGTCACCGCCGCAAGGCCAATGAATGAGCCAAGCTCCATATAATCCGAACTGATGGCAAATTCCACGCCATGCAACGATTTTTTGCCGTGGATGACGAGGCGATTCGAGCCTACGCCTTCGATCTCCGCGCCCATCTGGATGAGCATCGCGCAGAGGTCTTGCACATGAGGCTCGCAGGCAGCATTGGTGAGCGTAGTCGTGCCTTCGGCGAGCACTGCCGCCATAATCGCATTTTCCGTACCGGTAACCGATGCTTCATCGAGGAAGACAGGCGCTCCAACCAGCTTGACAGCCGAAAAATTCAGCGTAGCTTCAATCGCGATCCTTGCACCAAGTTCCTGCAACGCAAGGATATGCGTGTCAATCCGGCGCCTCCCGATCGTATCCCCGCCTGGAGGAGGAAGCACTGCCTTGCCGAAGCGAGCTGTCAAAGGCCCAGCAAACAAAATCGATGCCCGCACCTTTCTAGCAAGCTCTTCGGGCACCTCATAGCGCGAAATGCTGCGCGGATCGATCCGCCATGAATGTGCGTCGATCTCCTCAACCGACGCGCCGAGATTGCGCAGTACATCGAACATTACGAGCACATCTTCAATCGCAGGAATATTGCGCAGAATGACTGGTTCATCTGCGAGCGTCGTTGCGGCGATGCAGGGAAGCGCGGCATTTTTATTTCCTGAAAGCGTGAGCATTCCCTTGATGGGATAGCCGCCTTCGATAATATATTTGTCCATACGCGTACTGTATGCGGCGCAAGGCGGAGGGTCAAGGCGACCCGCGCTTAGTGTTACGAAGATTGCAGATGCTATTTTTTTGGACTTTTGCTCGGCACAAGGTTGGGAGCACTACCCGCATAGTTGATTTTCAAGGCTGATTCTTTCACAATTAGCGTCAGAGAAACGAGCGCGCGTTAAGAGCGTGCTGCTATCGAGGAAGCTTTGAATGACCGATCGCTTTGTTATGCCTATGCCGGATGATTTTCACGCCCACTTACGGCAGGGCGAGCCTCTCATGCAGTATGCCCGTCAGCATGCCGGTCAGTTCGGGCGTGTGCTGCTTATGCCGAACACGATGCCCCCCATCTTCAATGTCGCGCGGCTTACTGAATACCGCGCTGATGTCGAACGTGCGCTTGCAGCCATCCCCGATTCCGAGCGCTTCGAGCCGCTCTTTACATTCAAGATTCTGCCTTCGATGCTCGCTGCGGAGATCGAGAGCTTTGCGCGCGCGGGGGCGATTGCCGGCAAATATTATCCTTCTGGATCTACGACGAATGCCGCCGACGGTCCTCGTTCGTTCGATGATGTTGACGAGGTGCTGAGTACGATGGAGGAGTCAGGTCTTGTACTCTGCATCCATGGTGAAAACCCCGAAGTGCCGGTATTCGAACGCGAGCGCGCATTCTTGCCACAAGTCGAACGGCTTTTGGCTCGTTACCCACACCTCCGTATTGTGCTTGAGCATCTTTCGGATGAGGAGAGTGTTCGCTTTGTGGAGCAGGGGCCTGCTAATCTGGCTGCGACAATTACTGCGCATCATCTGCTGTTCACAGTCGATGACATGATTAGGGATTCGATGAACCCGCACCTCTACTGCAAGCCCGTGCTGAAATTTGCCCGCGACAGAGAAGCCTTGCGCTCCGCAGTCCTTTCAGGCTCAAAAAAATTCTTTTTTGGTAGCGACTCTGCGCCCCATCCTCGAGAAAAAAAAGAATGCACCGCTGCAGCTCCAGGAGTCTATTCCGCTCCTGCTGCTCTGCCCGCCCTCGTCGAGCTTTTCGATTCGCTTGGTAGTCTCGATGCGCTCATTCCTTTTATGGCGGAATATGGAGCAGCATTCTACGGGCTGGCCGCGCCTTCCCGCACGATTACCCTCGAGCGCGCGCCCTGGCAGGTGCCGCAGCTGATCGATGGGGTGGTGCCTATGTGTGCAGGAAAAACGCTCGCCTGGCGCATCTGGGGCAGGAACTGACGGCCCCGGCATCTTCCAACATTTCAAAGCCTTACAATTCTCGAATGTGTAAGGACTTCTGCTCCATTTTCGGTGATGAGCACATCATTCTCGAGCCGCACCCCTCCAAATTCAGGGTGATAGAGTCCTGGCTCGATTGTTACGATATGCCCCGGCTCCAACAGAGCAGATGGATCAGCGCGCATGCTCAGCGTCGGCGCTTCGTGCGCATCGAGGCCAATTCCATGACCAAGCGAATGCGGCATTGTCCAGCCCGCTTTGGCAAAAAAATCATCAACAAGCTTCGCAACACTGAGCAAAGGCACACCAGGCCCGCATGCCTCCACAGCAATCCGATGCGCTTCTTCCACAAGCCCGACCATTGTCTTCTGCTCAGTTCGAAGCGAATCGCTCACAAAACTCATTGTCACATCGCTCGTATAGCCCTCGAAGCGCGCTCCGAAATCAAGTATGGATAGGCCTTCCGCAGCAAAATGCTCATTAGTAAAAGTAGGAAATGCATGAATACCGAAAGAGCGCTCCGGCCCCGCCGCAAGTGTCTCGAACCCCATGCCTTCGGCTCCCATGCGCCTCGCCTCGCGCTCCAGAAAGAGAGCGATATCAGTTTCGGTCAGCAGCATACCCGCGCAAATTTCTTTTTCAATCATATCGATGAGCTGATCGGTATTCGATGCGATGCGGCGATAGAGGGCAATTTCGTCCGTGTCTTTCCGGGCGCGCATCTCCTGGATGAATGTGCCAACGCCTGATTTTTCGCACACAAGGTCGAAATCCGTCAGCGCGTGCACAAAATCTATGTAATCAGGATAGGGAGTCGAAGCAGGCAGCGCTACCTTTGCGCCTTTTGGAACATCAAGAAGCTTGAGCGCTGCAGCCAGCGCTTTCTGCGGCTGACGGCCGAAATCGGTGTAAGCTGCAATATGGTCTGCCTCACCGAGGCGGCTTGCCATATTGATATCCCATGCGATGAGCGCAGATGTACCCTTCGCGCTAAGAATAAATATCGCATCTGAAGGCTGCCCGCAGAGATATCGGAGCGACGAATCCCGCCCATGTTCAAAATCTGAAACCATAACCGCGCCAAGCCCGCGCTTCGCAAGTTCATCCGCAAGCGCTGCTTGCCTTCGGGAATATTTTGAGTGCTTCACTATTGCTCCTTTCGAAATATGATTGCTGTCGAACGGAGCAATTATCGCCCGGCTTGCGCAGTCCTGTCCAGAGCAGGTTATGAATAGTGCCCCCAACCTTGTGCCAAGCGAGCAGAGCGCACTACCAAGCCAGCACCTCTATCTTCTACCCTCTCCTTTTCAGATGCGCTAGGCCAGCGCATATTTCGGTAGATACTCAGCCTTATCCTTGCCTGGTGTCTTCCAGCGCTTCTCCCA
>WESA01000106.1 GCA_009768935.1 Rectinema subterraneum | reverse complement strand
AGAAATCTGTGCGAGTTCGGTCATGTTTCTTTCCTTCCTGCTCAATGAATAGAATGAGAATGGTGCTGCGCATAGGCGCGCCACGACGTGGCGATTATGGTTTCCATATCAGAGAACTTTGCTTGCCACCCAAGAAGCTTTCTCGCTGCTGCGCTCGAAGCGACGAGGGTTGCGGGATCGCCCGGTCTGCGTCCGGTGATGTGTGCGGGAATAGGGCGGCCGGTAATGCGCCTCGCCGCTTCCAGGATTTCGAGCACCGAAAGCCCGCGCTCCGAGCCCAGATTCACCGCAAAGCTTTCAGCATGAGCATCGAGCTGCAAGAGCGCGCGGTAGTGCGCATCGGCGAGGTCGGTCACATGGATGTAGTCCCGCACACCCGAACCGTCGGGAGTCGGGTAGTCTGTTCCAAACACATCGAGATGCGGCCGCAAGCCTGCGGCCACTTCCATAATCACGGGCACAAGGTTTGCGGGGTTTTTCTCAAGACCTCGAACCCTGCCTTCAGGATCATAGCCTGCCGCATTGAAATACCGCAGCGCTGCAAACTTGAGCCCTTTCAGGCGGTCGTACCATTCGAGCATGCGCTCGATTTCGAGCTTGGTGAACCCGTAAAAATTAGCTGGTTCTTTGGGATGCGCTTCGTCGATTGGCAGATATTTAGGCTCGCCGTAAATTGCTGCTGATGAAGAAAATACGAATTTTTTGATACCTGCCTCGCACGCGGCATTGAGAATGTTGATTGTCCCTGTCAGGTTTTGGACGGCATATTTTTCGGGCTTGAGCATGGATTCGCCCGCTGCTTTCGCAGCTGCGAGATGAACAACCGCATCGTAGCCGCGGCGCATAATGGCTGCCACCGCTTTGTAATCAAGGATGTCTTCCTCAAAAAAGCTGTAATCTGGAAAGAGATTGTCTTTCGTCCCGGTAGAGAGATTGTCGAGCACATCGATCTTGAGCCCGCGGTCCGCAAAATATCGCGCAACATGGCTGCCGATATACCCTGCCCCGCCGATGACCAGCACATTCATGCAGTATTCCCCTTCGGAAAAATTGAGTGCAGTGCTACTTTAGCGCAGACGGGGATGGAACGCAACATCGGAAGAGTGTGTCAGGGGCGGCGCGCCGTGCAGAAGGTAAGCAGTGCAAAAACAAGTCTCACAAAAAGCGCTAGATATAAAAAAACCACCCCTTTCGGAGTGGCTCATATGCCGCCGATCAGAATCGAACTGATGACACATGGATTTTCAGTCCATTGCTCTACCAACTGAGCTACAGCGGCATATTCTCGCTGCGCCAAAGCATATTTCGATGCGCCTAACGAACTTTGGGCGGTGCAAGAGTCGAACTTGCGACCCCCAGCGTGTCATACTGGTGCTCTAACCAACTGAGCTAACCGCCCGCCTTTCTGCGCATGTCATAGCTTTGCAGCTATGGTACGTTGTCGCTAACGACAAAAGCTCTTATATCAGAGAGATGCGCAGAGTGTCAAGCATTGTCTAGTGTCACGAACCTTGCATATGAATTTGAAGTGAAAGCCTCTTTTCTTGCGTCTATAAGGAGAGGAGGCTTTCATGCATCATTTTCATTTTTGCCCAAACCCGGCCTGTGCGTATCATCAGCACGCACCGAAAGAACGCTGGTTCGTCGCCGCAGGGTTCTATGTGACCAAAACCTTCGGCAAGGTCCAGCGCTTCCGCTGCCAAGCCTGCGGTAAGTACTTCTCTACCCAGACCTTCAGCCTTGATTACTTCGCCAAGCGCAAACTCGCCTATCCCCAGATCGAAACCCTGCTCAGCTCTTCCATGAGCATTCGCGCACTCTCACGATTCTTCTCTGCTTCGTGCGGCACCATCCAGAACCGTATCGACCGACTCGCCCGGCAAGCCATCGCACTCCAGAGCCTGCTCCGTCCCCATGCCAATCCCCATGAATCCGTCTGCATCGATGGCTTCGTCTCCTTCGATGTCTCTCAGTACTTCCCCAACAACATCACCCTCGCCGTCACCGCCGATTCTCAATTCTTCCTTGCCGCTACCCATGCCACCCTGCGCCGTTCCGGCAACACCACCGAGGCTCAAAAGCATAGAATGTCCCTGCTCTATCGTGCGTGTACCTTTGAGCCTCGGAGCATCGAACGCTCATTCCGGGAGCTGCTCGATCGCCTTGCCCAGGAACGCATGCCCCAGCTATGGCAGCCTCTCATCCTCATCACCGACGAAAAAAAGGAATATCGCAGAGCGCTGTATAGCCATCCGCTCTTTCGCTT
>WESA01000024.1 GCA_009768935.1 Rectinema subterraneum | reverse complement strand
TGACGAGAACGGAAGAGACGAACCCCGAAACGACAAAGTTGATTGAGCGTCTGGTCGAACGCGGTACCATGCGTGAGATAGCATGGGACTCGTTTCGATGATTGATAGACTATGTTTAAGTAGGTAGTATTCTGGAAACCGCCGTATACGGAACCGTACGTACGGTGGTGTGAGAGGTCGGGGGCCGTGAGGCCCCCTCCTACTCGATGGTGGTACTATGACTCCTGAATTCTTTTCGGTGTCCAGGCGCTTCGAATGTGCTCGCTGCAATGGCTGCTGCAGCGGTCAGCCAGGATATGTTTGGCTCTCGCAAAAAGATTTGAGCAATCTCAGCGAGTTCACAGGGTTATCGAAGCGCATGTTCGCGCTGACATATTGCAAGCCGGTAGATATCGGCCTGGCAACAACCTTGAGTCTCAAAGAAAAGCACAACCACGATTGCATTTTTCTCGAAAGTACCGGATGCAGTGTCTATCCTGCGCGGCCTGCGCAATGCCGCACCTATCCGTTTTGGGAACATATTCTCGAGAATGAGGAAAGCTGGGCCTCGGAAAGCAAGGAATGCCCCGGGATCGGGAAAGGCCCAACTGTTTCTGCAGAAACAATCATACATGCCATTTTGGAGCGGCGAGAAAATCCTCCGCTTTCGATCGTCGATGTTGCTGATCTTCTGGGGCTGGAAAAAGAATGGAACAAATGATGAAAATGCCCAATCTCAGGAAAATAATGCAATTTTCCCTGCTCTCCATCGGCCTGCTTGTCATGGCATTCAGCATTCTCATGGTAGTAGCGCCTTTCAGAAGAGCTCCTGCGGAAGTCAAAATCAAAAATGGCGCAACTCTCAGCTCCGTTTCCCGCGACCTGAGAGCGGCGAATGTCATACCATCCTCAAAGATTTTTGCTCTATACATGCGATTAGCAGGAGCAGAACGAGCGATAAAACCTGGAACATACAGATTTGAGCCCTCCTTACCCCCTTACGAAGTTGCACGCAAACTGATCCGGGGTGATACCATTGCACTGAAAGTCATGATTCCCGAAGGAAGAACCGCTCGTCAGATAGCGCAAATCCTTGAGAGCCAGAAAATAGTAGATGCTTCGGCCTTTCTCGCTGCGGTAAATGACCCTGTATTGACTGAAAAGCTCGGCATTCCTGCAAAAAGCAGCGAAGGGTATCTTTTCCCGGATACATATTTCTTAGAACCGGGCAGTGATGCGGAGCAGATTGTCGTGCAAATGGTGGCAAATTTTCGCGCTGCAATGAAAAAGATTGCAGGTGAAATGCAAGATACGCTGAACGCGCAAGCGTTGTATGAAAAAGTCATTCTCGCCAGCATGATCGAGCGCGAATACAGGGTGCCGGAAGATGCGCCGCTCATTGCTTCAGTTTTTGTGAACAGACTTTCGAAAAATATGCCGCTACAATCCTGTGCAACGGTTGTATATGTGCTCACCGAGCATCTAGGACGCCCACATCCTTCGATTGTGTACTATAATGATCTCAGAGTGAAAGATCCCTACAATACCTATCTCAATAGAGGTTTGCCTCCTGGTCCTATTTCGAACCCGGGGGAAGTATCGCTCAAGGCCGCATTATTTCCCTCAAAGACAGATTTTTTGTATTTTAGACTGGATGACTCATCTTCAGGAAAACATCGATTTTCCCGCACCCTTCAGGAACACAATGAAGCTGGGATCATTCCAAAAGGGCTCTAGGGCAAAGAATGGCTCGGATACCACCACAGACACGGCAGGAGATTCTCGATAAAACTGATTATCTTTCGATATATCAGGAGCATGTTCGTCTGCAGAGAAAAGGTGCATCCTATTGGGGCCTTTGCCCCTTCCATTCCGAAAAAACGCCTTCTTTCTCTGTAAGTGCCGATACTGGTCTTTTTTATTGTTTCGGCTGCCACAAGGGCGGGTCGGTGATCCAATTTTTGATGGATATCGATAAGCTCAGCTATACCGAAGCGATGGAAGAGCTTGCGCAGCGCGCAGGCGTAACGGTTCATTTCGAGGAATCAGAAAAAGCTGGTGAAGCTGAAAGAGAACGGCAAGCTCTTCTTGAGCTGTACGACAGGCTCTCCAGGACATTTCACTGGTTTCTCATGCAGCATCCTTCCGGGCACCGAGCTCTGGAAATATTGCAAAAGCGCGGCATTCCAGATGATTTGATCGAGCGATTCAGTCTCGGATATGCGCCTGCAAGCAGATCATGGCTTTTCTCGTTTTTGAAAGCAAAAGGATATTCCGATAATTTCCTTAAGCGAAGCGGGTTATTTTCCAGAAATGATGTTGCTTGGCCTTTATTTGCAGATCGAATCATGTTTCCAATCAGCGATGCCAAGGGCAGGATTATCGCTTTCGGAGGGCGTGCAATGGACCAGGATGGTCCGAAGTACATCAACAGCCCGGAGACCGCATTATTCAGAAAGCAGGATACATTATTCGCTTTCGCACAAGCGCTGGAATCTATAAAAAAAACGGATGAAGCAATCGTATGCGAAGGATATATGGATGTGCTGTCTTTTCATGCTGCAGGGCTGACCAATGCTGTTGCGCCGCTTGGTACTGCTTTTACAAGTTATCAGGCGATGGCCCTGCGCCGGAAAGCTTCGAAAGTAGTTTTGTGCTTTGACACCGATGAAGCTGGATTGCGCGCAGCTGAACGAGCATGTTCGATAGCGACAGCAGTAGGTCTTGAAACCTCGGTATTATTGCTTGAAGGCGGCAAAGATGCTTCCGAGATCCTGGAAAGACAGGGGGCTGGGGAGTTGACGAGAATGGCTAAAAATACTATAAACTCTGGACTTTTTCTGCTCACACGTGCCAGCCAGCTCTTCGATATCTCGACAATGGAGGGAAAAGCAAAAGCAGTCGCATTTTTATTCCCGTTTCTTGATGCCATGGATTCTGATGTAAGGCGGCAAGAGTATATGAAAGAGATTGCAAGAACTCTCGGCGTGAGCGCGCATGCGGTAGAGATGGATTATGCTAAAGCCAAAGCTTCAGGATCATATCATCAGAGAGATTCAGCGAATCCATCTGTGCCAATGGGAAGCTCCGGTTCGGCAAGGACAGCGGATCTTGTTTTTATTGCTGCAGTAATCTTGTCGAACAATCCGTTTCTGCCGTCTGTCTTGCAGTTAGATAGCGAAGACATAGAAGATGCTAGGGCAAAAGATCTTATTGCGGCGCTCAAGGAAGCCGAAAAAGAAGGCATTCGCGACATCGAGGGGATTTTGTCATTCTGCCCTGATGATGCGGCTGTTCGCTTTGTGCATGAAATCGACGCGTCCGGAGAGCTGAGCGAAGGGCTGGAAAAAATAATTGAGGATGGGCTTGCCCGCAAGCGGAAAAAGGCTCTGGAAAAGGAAAGGAGCCGGCTTGTTGCTTCCCTGCAGGCGAAATGTGCAGATGAAGATCGTATGCAGGAAAAAAGCATATTAGAAAAGATTATGCGAATAGACGAAGAACTCAAAAAAACGGGAGGAGATCTCGATGAGTGATTTGGAACTCGATCCCGCAATTCTGAAATTACTTGAGTACGCAAAAGAAAAGAAAACAATCAGCTTCGACGAATTGTCCGATATGCTTCCGGAGCAAATTTTGAATTCCGACAAAATGGAAGCGATTATCAATCTTCTCGTAAGCAGCAATGTAAAAATTGAAGAAGAGGTTCAGATCGAAGAAGAGCCTCTTCCCAAAATCGTCGCGATCCCTTCGAAAAACAAAATGGTAGCGAATGACAAGGAAATCGCGAGCGATGATCCTGTGCGCCTCTATCTGCGAGATATCGGACGGGAAAATCTTCTCACCGCCGAGCAGGAAGTCGAGCTGTCCCGGACCATGGAGCAGGGCGAGAATATAATTAAAAATACATTGCGTAAGTCCGGAATGTTGATCCCAGAATTTTACCAGATCATCGTAAAGGCCACTCGCAAAGAGCCAAAAGACCTTTCGCTCCAGAAGAAAGAGAATACAGAAAAGATTGCTGAGCGAAGACGGCTCAATCAATTCTACAAGGATCTGATTGACTCATGCGCCGCAGATCTCAAAGCGTATATCGACCTTAAAAAATGGGTTATAGCAAAAGGCGGCGATGTTTTCGAAGATGCTCAGTTGAAGGAAATCCGCGAGCGATTGTATCCGATTATAAATGAAGCTGATATACATCCAGAGGAGATCACCGCATTTTCGGAGAAGTTCATTGCTGCAGCAAAGAAAATAATCCGAAACAGGAAAGAGCAGGATCGCATTGAAGGAATCCTTCAGGTTTCCTCAGCAAAAGATTTGCGCGCCCTGGGAAGAAACCTGACCATCAAGGAAAAAAGAGAGGAAATCGAGCAACGGCTTGGTCTTAGTGCAGAAGAAATAAAAGACAGAATACGCCAGCTGCAGGTAAACGAAAAGAAACTCAAGGATATCGAGAACAACTTTGAAACGCCGATCGACAGAATCATTTCGATGGCACGCGAAGTGAATCGCGGCCGGAAAATGATGAAGAGCGCCAAGGACAAGCTTATCAAAGCAAACTTGAGACTTGTCGTTTCCATTGCAAAAAAATACACGAACCGCGGGATGCAGTTTTTCGATCTTGTGCAGGAAGGCAATATCGGTCTCATAAAAGCTGTCGAAAAATTTGAATATCGAAAAGGCTATAAATTCTCGACCTATGCCACATGGTGGATACGGCAAGCAATCACGCGATCCATCTCCGATCAGGCCCGAACAATTCGCGTTCCTGTCCACATGATTGAACAGATCAATAAGGTGGTCAGGGAATCCAGACAGCTCATGCAGAAGCTTGGACGCGAGCCAACCGATGAAGAAGTAGCCGAGCAGCTTGGCTGGGAAATCGATCGCGTAAAAGCTGTTAAAAATGTAGCCCGGGAACCGGTATCCCTCGATACGCCCATCGGAGAAGATGAGGATTCCTTGCTGCAGGATTTTATCGAAGACAAGGAAGTCGAGAATCCTGCTGTCCGAACCGATTACAACCTTTTGCAGGAACAGCTTCGCATGGTTTTGGCGACGCTTCCCAAGCGAGAGCAGGAAGTATTGCGGATGCGATTCGGTCTGGATGAGGGGTATTCATTGACATTGGAAGAGGTTGGCCTGTATTTTAATGTCACCCGCGAGCGCATTCGGCAAATAGAAGCAAAAGCGCTCAAAAAATTGCGACAGTTCAAACGGAGCCAGAAGCTCCGGGATTATATAGATCATTAATCGAGGTGCAAACATGCCCATGAGAATGGATGAAGTTTTCGAGACTCTTCGGAAGTACCAGGAATTGCTCAGCCAGCGCGTCGAACTGGAAAGCCAGCTGGAGGCTATGCCGAAAACAATCGATATCCAGAATCAGATGCTCTCCAGGGAAAGGAAGTCCTGGGCGGAAGCAAAAGAGCAATACGAAATTTCGGAGTCCAACCTGCGAGAGCTTCGGCAGGAGCTGGAAGAAGCAGAAATGAAACGCGAGAATGCCGAAAAGCAGATGGATGGCATTACTACCCAGCGCGAATACGATGCCGTGAACAAGGAAATCAGGGAAGCTTCCGAAAAAGAACAGGAATTGCGGCGCAGAATCCAGGAAGAAGAGCGCCGTTTTGCCGAGATAGACGACCGCTTGCACCGCATTGAAATTTCCGTTTCAACGCTTGAAGCTGAAATTGCGCAGAAACGTACGGAAATCGAGGCAAAAACCAAAATTGTGCTCGATGAAGCGGAAAAGATCAAAAGCGAGGAAACTTCCTTGACAAGCGAGCTTGATGAAGACCTTAAATTCAAGTTCGAACGCATCATTCGCAGCAAATCCGGCATGGGAATTGTTCCGATTCATGGGGTGGTTTGCACTGGGTGCCATATGATTCTGCCGGCGAATTTTGTAAATGAAGTACGCCAGGCAGACAAAATCGTATTTTGCCCCTATTGTTCGCGCATTCTGTATTTCGAAGAGGCAGAAACAGATGAGTCGATCGAAGAAATTCTCGCGGGTTCGCTTGTGGATTTGAATGACGAAGAAGCCGAAGAATCCGATGAATCTGAATCGAACGATGAATCCGAAGAAACCGTGAGCAAGGCGAAACGTCCGTCTTCTCGCAAGAAGAAAAACCAGAGCGAACCATTGATCGATAATGATTTCATTATCGACAATATGGATGAATAAAAAATATTAGGCGGGCCGGGTTGCCGCAGGCCAAAATCCTGAGGAAAGTCCGGGCTCGGAAGGGCTCGATGCCGGATAACGTCCGGGCCAGTAAGGATGAAGCTTTCTGCTTTTAGCAGAGGCCCAAGTTCTTTCTGGACAGAGAGTGCCACAGAAAACATACCGCCGCGCAAGCGGTAAGGGTGAAAAGGCGAGGTAAGAGCTCACCGCATTTTCAGCAATGGAAGTGGCATGGCAAACCTCATCGCGAGCAAGGTCAAACAGCGATGGACTGCCCGTCCATGCCGCCCTAGTGCGGCTAAAATCGCGGGTGGACCGCTTGAGCACATCAGCAATGGTGTGTCGAGAGAGATGGTAACCGTGCGATTGGCGCGATGAACGCCTTTTGCATACAGAACCCGGCTTACAGGCCCGCCTTTTTTTGATATACTAATTCTGCAATGTTCAATGCATTTTTCCGCAAGATTAGCACACGCCGATTCAGGCGCCCTCTATGGATAGCCGCTATAGTGTTTGTGCTGATCGGCTGCATATCGACGGGGCTTTTTTTTATTCTCAAGAACAGCGACGCTAAAGGGGTCATTTCGCACAGGGAAATCGCCAAGCTATGGAATGAAGGAAATATCGAAAAGACAATCGCTGAATCCCGGAAAGCGACAGAAGCTTTTCCATTCGATGAATATTATCTCAGCATGAGAGGGATCAGCGCATATTATTCTGCCCTCGATGCTCAAGATGAAGAAACGAGGCAGCAGCTTCTTGAAGAATCCGTCATTTCGCTCAGAAAAGCCCTGGTGATCGGAGTGCCATCAGGGATGAAAGCGCAAATTTTCTATGTCCTGGCCAAAGCCTACTACCAGAAAGGCGAGCCTTGGTTTGATCTTGCTGAACGTTATTTTTTGCTTGCCCGCAATAGTGGCAGCAAAGAGAAGGATCTGCCGCAGTATCTTGCAGTAGTCTATGCAGGCAAGAAAGACTACGAGCATGCGATCGAATGGTTCGAGCTTTCTCTGAAAGGCGATACATCGGATATACTCACTCTGTCTGCAGCAATAAGCTACAAAAATATCGGCAAGAATGACAAGGCGCGAGAACTACTTGCCAGTCTTGAAACGCATGCGACGGATGCAAAAATCCGCCTGAAAGCAAAACTGCTTCTTGCCCAGGACAGCTATGAATCGGGAGATTTTTCTACAGCACTGCAGAGATATGAAGAAATACTGAAAGAGGATCCACTCAATGCTGATGCATGGTATGGGCTGGGCTTGGTATATGCAAAAAAGAACGATCAGCTCGGCGCAAGAGCGGCATTCAGAAAAGTGGTGCAAATAGATCCAAATCACGCTGATGCAAGAAAACGCTTGGCTGAGAAACTCTAAGGGGAAGGAGAAGAGAAAGTGGGTATTCTGGATATGTTCAGCCCTGATATCGGCATTGATCTCGGGACATGCAATACGCTTATTTATGTCAAAGGCAAGGGCATCGTGCTGAATGAACCCTCTGTAGTGGCGGTGGAAAGAGGAACGAATCGGATTGTCGCGGTTGGCACAGAAGCAAAGAACATGCTTTCCAGGACGCCGACCGATATCATCGCAAAACGGCCACTCAGGGATGGAGTCATCGCAGACCCGGATACAACCGAAAAAATGATCAAATATTTCATTCAGAGAGTGTTCCCCAAGAATCTCTTTTTCAAACCGAGGGTTGTCGTTGGCGTGCCGACATGCATAACCAAAGTTGAAGAAAATGCCGTGATCGATTCAACGTACAAAGCCGGCGCCCGCCAGGTCAAAGTAATTGCGGAATCGCTCGCCGCAGCAATTGGGGCTGGCATTCCGATCACAGAGCCAGCGGGTCATATGATCTGTGATATCGGCGGCGGCACTACCGAAATATCGGTAATTTCGCTCAAAGGGATGGTTGTGACGAGCGCTATCCGCATTGGAGGCGACGAATTCGATGATGCGATTATCAAACATATACGGAACATACATAATCTGATAATAGGAGACCAGACAGCTGAAAGGCTCAAAATTGAAATCGGCAATGCGAGCCCAGAGCGAACCATTGAAAAAATGGAGATAAAAGGTACCGATGCTATCACAGGGTTGCCAAGGAGATTCGAGGTAGATTCCGTAGAAATCCGCGAAGCACTTATGGATTCGGTCAACATCATCGTGGAAGAGATCAAGAAGACGCTTGGCAAGACACCTCCTGAGCTGGCTGCCGATATTGTCGAGCGGGGCATTGTACTTTCAGGAGGAGGGGCGCTTCTGAAAGGCTTGCCGAAGCTCATTGCAAAAGAAACAGGCGTTCCAGTGATCCTTGCTGAAAAACCGATGGAATGCGTTGCGATCGGAGCAGGCAAATATTTCGAAATAATGCAGAGGAATATCGGAAGCAGCAGCGTATACGAAAGCCTCAACTTGTGAAGTTGGGCGGGTGCTGAATGAAGAATAACGGTTTTCATCGCCCCTCACGAACCGTACATCGAAAAGCTGCGCTATTCATTTTGCTTTCTCTGTCAATCCTGTTCGTGTCAACCAGCACAGTATTTCGCGTTCCCGACCTGTTTCATGGATATGTCATTGGAAATATCCAGAAAGCTTTTGCAGCTGTCAGTTCTTTTGTATCCCGAACGGTTGGTGCGGTTTCGGAGCTTCGTAATATAAAAAAAGATTACGAAGCGCTGCTCGCAAAGATGCAGGAATATGAGCTGAAAGAGCGCGAATTCACGAGTTTGATTGAAGAGAACAAGAGACTCAAGGATTTGTTGGGCCTTACAAGTTTTCCCGATGCAAAAAAAATTGCAGCGCATATCATTGCAAGAGACCCGGGCAACACCTATTCTTCATTCGTAATAGACAAGGGCTATAACGAGGGAATTCGGAAATATATGCCGGTGATTGCCTTCCAGGATGGTGTCGAAGGGCTGGTGGGCAAAATAATCGACGTCAAAGCTTCGACAAGCACGCTGCAACCTCTGTATGATCAGCGGTTTTTTGCAGCAGCCAGGCTTGCCAAGACAAGAGCGGAAGGTCTTGCGAACGGGCGCGGATTCAGAGATGCCCCCATGACATTGCTCTACATACCCAAAACCGAAATGGACACACTAAAGCAAGGCGATATCGTAGTGACCAGCGGTCTGGATCAGGTATTTCCGCAGGACATCATCATAGGCAGGGTAGGGTCGTATCAGCTCAATGAGTTTTCTAGTTCGCTTGTCATAGAAGTGCAGCCGGCAATCGACCTGAGCAGAGTCGAATATGTGTTTGCGATAGAGAATCAAGGGGCTTTGACTCCCTATGCCGGAGGAAAGCAATGAGAAGCCTTTTCATTTCGCTCAGCGCATCGATTCTCATGCTCTTTATTCAATCTACTTGGCTATCTCATGGCATTGTTTTCGGGATCATTCCGGATCTCGCGATGTCGATTGTGCTGTTTTCGTCATTCATCAACAAGGATGGGCAAGGCATTATCGTCGCTTTCATAGCGGGTTTGATTGCAGACATGCTGAGCGCAGCACCTCTTGGATACTATGCATTCCTGTATGTGAGCTGTGCATATCTCGCAACTCTTTTGAGCTATGTTGCCGAGAAAGACATATTTATCATTCCATTTCTGCTGGGCACGGGCGCTGCGATAGCGCGAGGCATTCTGACAAGGTTTGTTTCATGGATTTTTGCTGCGAATATCAATACCTATCAGATATTCAGCGCTGAATTCGGAATCGAATTGCTCGCTGACGGCTTTTTTACAGTGCTTGTATTTTTCATTCTCACATTTTTCCAGCCATTGCTTGAAAACAGCCCAAGGAAAGCACTTCCATGAGCTGGCTGTATCTGCAGTGAGAGAGGTTTTACCTGATGGCGGTTCTGAAAAAGAAAATAACCAACCGAATCCGCATTTTGCGTGCGCTTGTTGTAGTTCTCCTCGCGATATACGCATTAAACCTTTTCTCAATGCAGATTCTGCGCAAGCAGCTGTTTACCAGCGAAGCTGAGCGGATTTCCCTTCAATCGACAAGAATCCCTGCCCCAAGAGGCGAAATCTATGACCGGACAGGGAGAGTGGTTCTTGCTGGGAATATAGAAGCATATTCTGTTTACATCACCCCTTCGGAATTGCCTGCCACCAAAAGAGAATCGGTTATTCTGCTGCTTTCAAAACTTCTCAATATTTCTGCTGAAGATATCGAATCCAAACTGCCCACAGGAAGATTGACTTCGTATGGCCGAGTGGCGGTTGCCAAGAACGCCAGCCTGTCGGCAATAAGCGAAATTGCTGCGCACATCGATGAGTTCCCGGGCGTTTCGTGGACTTCTCAGCCGCTGAGAGACTATGCGGATTTGCGTTCGCTTTCGAATACGATTGGGTATGTAGGCAGCATTACGAGAGATGAATATAAGCTTTTTTACAATAAGGGATATACTCTGGAAGACCTTACCGGAAAAGCAGGCATAGAATTGATATATGAAGACCTGCTCAAAGGAAAGGATGGGTGGATTGCAAAGGCTGTCGATGTGCACGGGAAAGATATCTCTCGGAATAAGGCACGAATAGAGGCTCCAGAGCCAGGCAAGCGTCTCATTTTGAGCATTGACAGCAATATTCAGAAAATTGCGGAAGATGCGCTCGGAAAAAGGCAGGGCTCGGTCGTTGTGCTCAAGCCTGCAACCGGCGAAATATTGGCCATGGCGACGTATCCATATTACGATTCCCGAGTATTCATGTCGGACAATGCTGGACAAGAATACCTCAAGCTCCTGAACGATCCGCAGAAGCCGATGCTGAACAGGGCATATCAATCTTCCTATCCTCCGGCATCGACATTCAAAACCGTACTCTCAACAGCGATTCTCGAAGAAGGCTTCATATCTCCGGACAAGACGATATACTGCTCTGGCGAGATAAACTACGGAGGCCGTTCATGGAGTTGCTGGATAAAGAAACCTGGTCACGGCGCGGTCGATCTCAAGAATGCGCTCGCCCAATCCTGCGATATCTACTACTGGACTGTCGGCAGAGATTATATAGGAGTTGAAAATATTGTGAGCTATGCCCAGGATTATGGATATGGCAAGCTTACCGGTATTGACCTGCCGGGAGAAAATCCGGGGCTCTTGCCTACTCCCACATGGAAAGAAGAAAAATACAACGATTCATGGACCCCTGGAGATACCATGAATCTTTCGATAGGACAAGGATATATGCTTGCGTCGCCTTTGCAGGTTGCCAACATGATGGCAATGATCGTGAATGGCGGCGTTATTTACAAGCCGCATGTATTGAAAGAAATCCGCGACCCTGGCACAGGTGCTCTTATAAATGAAGTACAGCCTGAAGTTCTGCAAAAATCTTCCATTTCCGAAAAGACATTCGAAACAATGCGCTCTTTACTTCGGGGTGTCATCGTGTATGGTACGGCACGTGCGCCGATATCGACGAAAGCAGTGCAAATTGCCGGCAAGACAGGAACTGGCGAGATTGGCCTTAAAGACAGATGGCATTCATGGTTTGCTTCGTTCGGACCATATGATGCGCCAGCAAAAGATCAAATTGTCGTGGTCACAATGATCGAAGCGTCGAATCCTTGGGAATGGTGGGGCCCGTATGCAGCAAATGTAATTTATCAGGCAATCTATGCAGGGCAGGATGCAAAGACAGCAGCAGCGACCGTAGGCGTAAAGCTGGATGGAATTGCAGTCGGCGGGAGAAGAGAATGAATCTGCAGAGTCTCAGAAGATTATTCGGCAATATCGACTACTACCTGCTCATAGCGACAATTCTTCTTTGCGCGATAGGGATTGCAGCCATTTATTCATCCGGTGTCGATGCGGAAGGAAGGCTTGTCTCGAATGAATATGTAAAGCAGCTGGTTTGGTTTGTCATCGGATTTTTTCTTCTTGCTGGTGCAGCACTTTTCGATTTTTCGAGGTTCAAGGATACTTCGTGGATTTTTTTTGCCATAGCAATTGCTCTTCTTGTTCTCACACGGGTTGCCGGAAGAGTAGTGAATGGCGCACGAGCATGGATTGGCATAGGGGGTTTTGGCATTCAGCCAGCTGAATTTGCTAAAATCGCCACAGTGCTAATGCTGGGGCGCTACCTTGATTCAGCTGAGTACGATTCGAGTTTCAAAAAGCTTGTTATGACTGGCCTTATTTTGAGTTTGCCACTCATGCTTATTCTTATCCAGCCTGATTTTGGCTCCGCCCTCGTGTTCTTCCCCGCAGCTCTCATCATGCTGACCCTTGCAGATGTCGATTTCAGATACATTTTATTCGGGGTAATTTCGATCCTTGGGATTTTCCTTTTTTTAAGCTTGCCTCTGTATGCGGCAAATCATTATAGCCAGGATAATATCCTGAATGTCATAATCGCAAAGACGGATATTCTCGTGCTTATTTTTGTGATCATTCTCTTTATAGCAGTGATAGCCGGCGTCGGATGGCTCAAATTCAAAAAGCGCTACTATTATTGGCTTTCCTATGCTTTTGCCATTCTTGCGTTTTCAATTGCTGGTGCTTTTGCAGCACATAAACTCTTAAAACCGTACCAGATCGAGCGGTTGCTGGTTTTTATCGATCCCAGCATAGATCCCAGAGGATCCGGTTGGAATATTCTGCAAAGCATCACTGCTATCGGGTCTGGCGGATTTTGGGGAAAAGGGTATCTGCAAGGGTCGCATAGCCATGCAAGGTATATTCCTCAGCAAAGTACTGATTTTATTTTTTCTATAATTGCTGAAGAATTCGGGTTTTTTGGCTGCCTTGTTCTGTTTGCGCTGTATGCGATTATTTTCATTCGATGCTTTGTACTGATCGAAACATCGAAGGATCGTTTTTCGCAGTACATAGTCGGCGGAATCCTCGGCATATTCGCTTTTCACTTTATGATCAATGTTGGAATGGCCATGGGGATCATGCCAGTGACGGGAATACCGCTCTACTTTATTTCATATGGAGGTTCTGCCATGTGGTCTTCCCTCATTTCGATAGGCATCCTTACTGGAATTTCAGCTCGCAGGTATTCAGCATGAGGAAATCGTTTATTGATCCTTTGAGAGACTTTGGAGACGCTCTTTTCCATATCCAAAAGCCGGCTCGATATGTTGGAGGAGAATGTGATGCTGTTCCGGCAATAGATCAAGATGATCAGCGCTTGAGAATAGCGATATGCTTCCCCGACCTCTATGAAATAGGAATGTCGAATAATGCCATCAGAATTCTCTACTCCATGTTGAATGAGAAGCGCAGCAGCTTGATCTGCGAGCGGGTGTTTGCGCCTGCCCCGGATTTTGAAAATCTCTTGAGAGAGAAAAATATTCCCTTGTATACGCTTGAAAGCGGTATCCCCCTTTCTGAATGTGACATACTGGCTTTCTCGATTGGCTATGAGCTGCTTGCGACGAATGTTTTGACAGTGATGGAGAGGGGAGGAGTGCCGATCGAATCAATTGAACGCAGTGATAAAGACCCAATCGTGCTCGCGGGTGGTCCTGCGGTGACAAATCCTTTGCCATTTGAAAGATTTTTCGACGCCGTCTGGATTGGAGAAGCCGAAGCCGGATTTGTTGAGCTTATGGATCAGGTTGCGGAATTGAAAAAAAGTGGTGCACAGCGAACCGACATCTTGCGACATATTTCACGGCATCCTTCGGTTTGGATGTCCTCAGCCAGCTGCAAGGCCCTCGGAATCGAAAAGAAAAAACGCGTTGTTAGGGCTATTTATCCAGATTTTCCCAAGACAGCATATCAGCCAAGTTTTCCATATCCTGTTTTGAATCCTGTCCATTCGCATGGCACGGTGGAAATAATGAGGGGATGTCCGAATGGCTGCCGATTCTGTCATGCGGGCTATTATTATAGACCCCAGCGATCGAAATACCCCGGAATAATTCAGAAAGAAGTAGAAGATCTCGTTATGCAGAAAGGATATAGAGAAATTACCCTTTCTTCCCTTTCTTCTGGCGATTATCCGGGCATTGTGGAGCTTTTCGAAACGCTCAACAGCAAATGGTCTGCGAAAAAGATATCTTTTCAGCTACCGAGCCTCAAAGTAGACAGCTTTACTCTTCCTTTGCTTGAAAAGATTTCCGAGGTAAGGAAGTCGGGATTGACTTTTGCTGTTGAAACGCCGCTTGACGAGTGGCAGTGCAGCATCAACAAGCGCGTTCCGCTGGAAAAAATTGAGCTGATTCTGCGCGAAGCCAAAGCCAAAGGCTTCAGGTCCGCGAAATTTTACTTTATGATCGGCTTGCCGGTAAGCGGAAGGGGAATGAACGAAGCGGAAGCAATTGTTGAATATATAAAGAAAATTGCTGCTGTTGAAAGGATTGCGATTCATGTGAATGTAGGAACTTTTATTCCTAAAGCTCATACTCCATATGAGCGCGAGGAACAATTATCAGAAGAAGAAGCGCTTGAATGCATCAACTATATCCGCAGGAATTTTCGCTACATGCGAAACATTGATGTTACCTATCATCCTCCATTTCTTTCGGTCCTAGAAGGAATTATTTCGCGCGGAGACGAAGCCGTCGGCGATCTCATTATAGATGCTTATCGGTCCGGGGCCAGGCTCGATGCATGGGAAGAATTTATGAACCGCGATGTATGGCGAGCAGCTCTCAAGAAGTTCAATGAAACAAGAGGGGAGGGCGCATGGCAGGCCTATTTGCATAAAAGAAGCCTTCGAGAAGAGCTGCCATGGCATACGATATCCCTGAAGGTGTCGCAACAATGGCTGAAGCATGAAAAAGAAAAAGCAGAAAATGGAATTATTACTGCAGCATGTAATGAAATATGCACTAATCCCTGTGGTATATGTGATAAATACATTAATATAGTATCTAATAGTATACTTGTTGAACCAATCTTCGATAATATTGAGTTTGTTGGAAGCTCAAATAAAAAAATCCGGAAGATAGATTTTGAGTGGGCGAAAGCAAAAGAAGATAATCGAATAAGAATGAAGCTCGTTTTCACCTGGTCGAAGCGTGATCTTGCTGTTCTTTATCCCATGCATGAAGTTGCAAATGCTTTTTCGAGGGCTTTTCAAATACTCGGAATTCCAATGCAATATACTGAAGGCTTCAATCCGCAGCCAAAGCTCGAACTGTCGCCGCCTTTGCCATTGGGCGTCGAATCCGAAAGAGATATCCTCGGAGTATTTATTTCCGTAGATAAAGATGCACAACAAAGGCTGTTCAGAGAAATATCCGAATCGAGCCTTGCAGTACTGCAAAGCATAAACGAGAATCTTCCGAAGGGCCTCGCTGTTGATTCAATCAGATTGGCTCAAGGCAAACATACAATTGGATCATTGTTTTCCGCAGCAGAATGGAAATATGCTTTTATAGACCAGGAAAGCTATAGTATTGCTTGTGCTGCGCTGTGCAGCAATTCGGCAGATTTTATTTCTTGGAAAAGCTTTGATGATAGCAGAGAATTATTTGTGCTGGAAAATTTCGAGCCTGCTTCTGGAAAAATAAAGAATTTTTACAAGACCCTGAAAACTTTTTCGGAATCCTCAAAAGGAAAAGAAATCAAATTCAGAGCATGCAGAACAAAATGCTTTGCAAAAGATGAAGCAGGGAACTTGCTTCCACTGGAAGAGGCGCTGTAAGAAAAACCACTGACAGAAGGTAACGCGCTAATAGTTGTTGACTGATGGTGTTTGCTGATGATGTTTTAAAAGGTAACTTATAGGTAGACAGAATATACATTATGCGAACTATAAAGCATGAGCTTTCTTTCATGCTGCGCTAGCCATAATAAAACAACGCAGCAGCCTGAACTTCTTATTTCTTCCCTATTAATCCCCCAATACAATTAAAAAATCAAGAATTAGGTGTATATTCAACCGGAGCATCAATAATTACAGGCTCACTATAGAGCGCATTCCCTAAAGAAGCTTCTGATATGCCATATGAAACGGCAAAGAAAACAATATATACAGTTTTGGGCGAATCAGATCCAGTATAATCTTGATCTTTAGAATTATAATAAGCACTTACAAAAAAATCAGCAGAAGTATTATTCGCCAAATTTCTGACAACAGAATCAACAATAATATCGGTTCCAGAAGTAATTGACCAGGATTTATTAATTTCCATATTCAAATCGAATTCCAAGTATGTATTGTTCGTGGTGTTCGAAACAACAATAAGAGGTCTATGTGGATCAATCAGATAATCAAATCTATGAAGCAAAGGATAATAATTATAAGTGCTGCTGGTCGCGATAGACATAAAATATGATGGATCATATGAAGATAAAGATTGAAGCAGAGATAAACTGTTCAGAGCTGCATCATTAGTGTCAAATACATGATAGTAAATTTCATATCCTTTGAACAATGCTGCCACATAAGAATCATCGATATTCGACGGATTAGGCAAAAGTCTCAAAATACCAGTTTCAGACGTGAAATCAATAGGGTGATAAAGATATTCCGCAGAAGGCGTTCCACATGAAAACATTAAAAAAGAAGAAATTGCAGCACTTGCAAATAGCAGGGCACGAAAAATATATGATTTCCTTTTAGCCCCGGCAGCCACAATTCGAGGATTATCAAAGAAATACTTCTTGCGCCCTCTCATAGCGACCGCCTAATTTGAAGCACCCTACTCCGCCAGCCCCTTCGCTTTCAGGTAAATGATTCTGTTCTTTGCAAGGAGTGCCCAATCCGAGCCTCCGAATGCCGACACAAGCTGGTTATAAGAGGCCATTGCGGCCTTGTAATCGGATTTTTCTTCCTGCAGCCTGCCTAGATTGAACAGCGCATGCGGAGCGACCGGATTGTCTTTCAGATAATCCTTTGCAAGCTGTGTATAATGCGCGATTGCTGCGTCTTTATTGCCGGCCTCTTCTGCCGAAACCGCAGCGAGTTCGAGCGCGATCGGCGCTGCATACGAATTCTTGTTTCTTGCAAGCGCATCGAGCGCGGTCTTTTCAGCATCGGCATATTCTTTTTTTTGGTTCAAAATCGCAGCTTTTCTGAGCAGTGCACGCTGCGCAGCGATAGTGTGCGGCCATTTCTTTGCAATAGTATCCAGATCGACCAAAAGCGCTTTTTCGCTATCGGCTTTCTTTTGCTCATCGGTTTCCTGTGACCATTGCTGCAGTTTCTGCTCAGCAAGTTCCATTGCCCTGCTCGATGCTGTCGCGACATTTTCCGAGACCGCGGTATAGATGCCTACGGCTGCAATCGCAACAACGATTCCAATTGCAATACCTATAAAGAGGATTCTATTGGCGCTGATAAAATCGGCCAGCTTGTCTGAAAAAGCCTTTTTCTCGTTTTTATTGAGGACATTCATATCCTTCCGGGGCTGCTTTTCCTGTTGATTCACACCTTACTCCTTGTTTTGCAGAATATTGAGCTCTTTTATCAATCGTGACAAGTAGGTCCGCTGAATTTGAAGATGCCGTGCGGTTTCTGTCTGATTCCAGCGGTTCTGTTCCAGAGAGGCTTGTATATAGTGGCGTTTGAACAAAATAATCGCTTCTTTGAGATCTTTGCCTTCGAATTGCTTGTACGATGGTTCGGCTTTATTTCCAATCATAAGATCATCGGCGGTAATGAGATTGCCCTTTGCGATCAGCACTGCCCTTTCGATAGCATTTTCAAGCTCTCGAATATTACCAGGCCAGCTGTACCCCATCATGCATTGCACTGCTGAATCCGAAAAATGCATGATTCCGCGATTTGTTTCCCTCGCATATTTCAACAAAAAATGCTCTGCGAGAGGTGGGATATCATCCAGGCGTTCCCTTAACGGCGGAATATGAATAGGGAGCACGTTGAGCCGATAGTACAAGTCGCTGCGAAATTCCTGATTCTGAACAAGTTTTTCAATATCTCTGTTTGTCGCTGCGATAATGCGCACATCGACCTTTATGGTTTCGCTCGAACCGACTCGCTCGAAGGTTTTTTGCTGAATGACCCGCAACAGCTTTGCTTGAAGCCTGAGCGGCAATTCCGCGATTTCATCCAGAAATATTGTGCCGCCATCGGCAGCTTCGAAGCGCCCTGCCCTATTGCTTATGGCATCAGTAAATGCGCCTTTTACATGGCCAAAAAGCTCGCTTTCGAGCAGATTTTCCGGAAGCGCAGCGCAGTTGACGCGCACAAAAGGCTTTTCCGCACGGCGTGAAAGCAGATGAAGCTGTTCGGCGATCAGTTCTTTTCCGACTCCGCTTTCACCCAGGATGAGCACCGATGCATCGCTGGGAGCGACACGTTTGACGAGATCGAGGCGTTCCTGCATGACTTTAGATGAAAAAACGAGCGGATGCCAGCCCTGCTCTTCCTGAACTTTCTGCTGAAGGTATGTCAGCTCATGTTCAGTGCGCTCAAACTGCTTCGCGTTTTCGAACGCAATTCCGGCCTGCACTGCAAATATCTCTACCCATTCGAGATCATCAGCCATAAAGAGGCCATGGGATGTCTTGTTGATAAGTTCTATGACGCCTTCAGTCTTGTCTTTGACCTTCAGCGGCACTGCGAGGATGGAATTGGTGCTGTATGCGATTTCTTTCGAAATTGTTGGCGAAAATCGCTGGTCGTGGGCAGCATCGTTCACGATAATGGATTTGCTGTTCTGATACACCCAACCAGCAATTCCTTCTGTTGCAGGGATCGATTTGCCTTGAAGCTCGAGCCCTCGCGGACCGAGGGCGATTTCAAATCTGAGCGTTTCCGTAGCAGCATCGAAAAGGGCGAGGCTTGCCGCTTCTGCGCCTACAAGCCTCGCTGCTGATTCAACAATAGCCTTCAGCAACGAGCGGAAATTCGTGTAACTGGAATTGAGCCGCGCATTGATATCGATCAGCGTGCGGAACTTGTCCGGATCGATCGCTGAAACCATCGCTGTCATGTCATGTTGACTGAGCCATTTGGATCAGTCGTTTTCTTTATCCTTTGCTTTGAGAAGGTCACCAAGCGTATAGCCCGCCTCGCCTTCGTCCTCCTGGATAAATCGCGAAATCTCTTCGCGCTGTTGCTTTTGAATCAAATCCTTGACGGAGAGGCCAAGCTTCTGCCGGTCGGGGTTGAGATCGATTACGACAGCCTTTACCTGCATGCCTGGCTGGTACTTCTTGAGTGCGTCGTCGTAGGATTCGCTCCGGTCAGAAACGAGATCCTGTTTCTTGATCAGCCCTTCGATTTCTCCGGGGACCTTCACGAAAACACCGAAGTCGGTGACAGACGATACAGTCCCTTCGACAATCGCGCCGAATTTATAGGTCTTGGCAAACGAGCGCCATGGATCTTCGCTGAGCTGCTTAACGCCAAGCCGGACATTTCTGTCTTCCGCATTGCTTTCTAGAACAATGACTTCGATCTCGTCGCCTTCATGGAGTACCGAAGAGGGATTCTTGATCTTTTGCGTCCAGGAATAATCATCGATATGCAAGAATCCGTCGATTCCTTCTTCGAGCTCGACAAACGCGCCGGCATTCGTCACTTTGACGATTTTTCTTTTAAGCCTGGTGCCAGCGGGATACCGTTCATCGATTGTATCCCATGGATTGGGCTGAACCTGCTTGAGACCGAGAGAAACCTTGCCGGCAGGAATATCATAGCCAAGGATCATGCAATCGACGATATCGCCCGCTTTCAGCATGTCTTCCGGCTTTCGGACTTTTTTCACCCACGAGAACTCGGAAATATGAGCAAGCCCTTCGATTCCTTCTTCGATTTCAATAAAGGCGCCGTAATCAGTCAGCTTAGTAACTTTGCCCTTGACTACATCGCCGACATGGTATTTTTCTTCGAAGCTGTTCCACGGGTCCGGTGTAAAATGCTTGAGCGAAAGATTAATGCGCTTTTCTTCCGGGTCCAGGCGAATCACTTTGAGCTCGATTTCCTGCCCCTTGCGAACAAAATCCTTCGGGCGGGTAACATGGCCCCAACTCATATCGTTGATATGCAGAAGCCCATCAAAACCGCCAAGATCGATAAAAGCGCCAAAGCTGGTAAAGCTTTTGACGATACCTTTTACCGTGTCACCAATCTGCGTGTTCTGGAAGAAAGAAGCACGGTGCTGCTCGATTTCTTCTTCCATGAGCTTGCGCCTGTTGAGGATGATATTGATCTTTTTGTCCGAATAAAGTCTTTCGAGATAGAATTTTGCTTGTGTACCAACCAGCTCGGAACCCTTTTCTAGTCGCTGGATGTCAGCCTTGCTCAATGGGAGAAAGCCAGTGAGGCCATGCCCAAGGTTGACTTCAAAGCCGCCTTTTACTTCTTTTGTGATGGTGCCTTCGACAGGCAGATGATCCTTGAAGGCATTCGCGATCGATTTCCAGAAGAGCTTCTCGTCCGCTTTTTTCTTCGAAATGACAATGTCTCCCGAATGGGTTTCTTTGCGGATGAGAATTACTTTGACAATGTCCCCTGCTTTCGGGGGATTGTCGCCGAATTCTTCCAGGCTCAATTTGCCTTCTGATTTGTAGCCAACATCGATGAATACTGTATCGCCAGCAACCTGAACGACTTTTCCATCGATGAGATCGCCCTCCTCCAGCCCCTCGAGTGATTTGAGGTACTGCTCCTGCAATTGTGTCTGGATATCGTCCCGGGAGGGTTCAGTGACGTCCATTTCCACTTCCTTATTTTCTGCCATGTGCTTTCCTTGCCGAAATAATCTTGTTGTATACTTTCTCATAAACTTGCTGTATGGTCAAGTCTGAGGTGTCCAAATATTCCGCATCTTTGGCGATTTTGAGCGCACCGACTGATTTTTGTGTATCGATCTGGTCGCGCATTTCGATATTTTTGCGAATTTCTTCAATGGCGGGGGCGGATTGAGGGGCCGGGATAGTCTGAGCGATCATGTCCCTGGGGGCCTGCTGGCTGTCAGGCTGAGAAAAAGCATGTGAGCGAGCCTCCTGCCGTTCACGGAAACGCCGTTCCGCCCGCACTTGAGAGGAAGCATCCAGATAGAATTTGACTTCTGCATCGGGGAAGACGACAGTTGTAATGTCGCGGCCCTCGCTGATGACATCTTTGCCTTCTGAGATGGCGCGAATTATTGCATTAACTTCTACCCGAATCGAAGGAATTGCAGAAACCTGCGCGACAATTGCGTCGACCTGCGGAGTGCGCAGTTCTGCCAGAAGCCGCTCTCCGTCGACAAGAACTGATCCATCGGGCTTATAGTCAAAGCGATGCTGTCGCATGAGAGCGGTCAACGCCTGTCCATCCTGCCAGGATACTCCTTCGCGCAAGGCTAAATATGCCACCGCACGATAGAGGTTCCCGGAATTTATGTAAAGAAAACCAAGATTGTCAGCAATCATCCGGGCAATAGTCGATTTGCCGCATCCTGCGGGACCATCGATAGCTACTTTCATTTTCGGGGCCCCTTGTTGCTTGGTCGGGAAGACATATATGCTTTCAAAGCATAGATTTCTTGCTCCGTCAGGTCTCTCCATTGGCCAGGACTCAGCTCACCTATTGAAAGAGGTCCGATGCGAATGCGTTCAAGGATTTTCGCGCGCAATCCGAAATGCTCCAGGACTCTGCGAATTTCCCGGTTTTTCCCTTCGATAAGCACAATGTGCGCTTTATCCGGCGCGACGACACGAACAGCGTGCGCTCTGTACCTGACTCCTTCCAGAATAATGCCACGCATAAAACTTGCGGCAAAGCCTGGAGGAATGGGCTGGTCTGTCTGCACAAAATATTCTTTGTCGATTTCGCTTGATGGATGCATCAATTGTGCTGCGAAATTGCCGTCATTGGTAAAGAGCAGTAAACCGCTCGACCACTGGTCGAGCCGCCCTATGTTGTAAAGGCGATCCGGAATGCTTGGAGCGATAAGGTCGATTGCGCAAGGGCGGCCTTGTGGGTCTTTTATTGAAGAAAGGTACCCCTTGGGCTTATTCAGAAGAATGTAGCGGAATCTTTTTTGTGATAGGACTGGAATTGGCTGGCCATTGACACGAATGTCTTCGGTTCCGTACACCTTTTGGCCAATGCTTGCTGGCTGCCCATCCACTTCTACCCTGCCCTGCTTGATCAATTCTTCGCAGGCACGCCGGGAAGCAATGCCAGCAGCGGCCAGAAATGCATGCAGGCGAATTGGTTTTGCTTGCAAATCGCTCATCCTTCGGGAGTCTCCGGTTTTGAAAATCGCGCGTTTTCGATTTCATCAAGTTTAGGCAAATCTGCGATTGAGTTCAGTTTGAAGTATTTGAGGAAGTCCTGGGTCGTACCATACTGCATGGGCTTGCCTGGCGCATCACGCTTGCCTATTTCAGCAATGAGGTTTCGCGAAAGAAGAAGCCGGATCATGCCATCGACATTGACGCCTCTGATCGCTTCTATTTCAGCACGGGTAATGGGCTGGGAATATGCGATGATGGCGAGCGTCTCCATCGCTGCGCGCGACAGTTTCATTTCGTTCTTTTTGCCATAATGGTCTTTGAGCTGTTCCCAAAGCGAGAGCTTTGGCGCGAGAATCCACCCTCCCGCGCTCTGGGTAGGCGCGAAGCCATGAACGGGGAGCTCATACTCGGCGCAGAGCCTCTGGAGAGCAAGGGAAATCTGTTCATCGGTCAAGCCGGAAATTTTTGCAAGCCTTTCTTCAGAAACTGGCTCGTTTTCAAGAAAAAGAATAGCCCCGACGAGTGCCGCCTCGGCATCAAGCTGTTCGTTCATGAGGTGCCTCCGGAGAAGAATATGGAATTATAAGTATGTCGCCAAATAAGCGATGTTGTCGTATGCTGATTATTCTGTTCTTGGTCGAGTCGAGCACAGCGAGAAAGGCACATGCCAGGTCGAGAGCTGAAGAATGCCGGGAAATCAAATCATCAAAGCGGAAATTTCCTTTTTTGTCCAAAAGCTCATGTATCAAGGCTATTTTTTCGTTGATGCTGACTTCTTCGTAGAGGTCGATTATTCGTTCGGAATCAAAATGGCGAATCATTGATGCAAATGTCCGCAGCAGGTCCCATGAATCGGCAGGTATCCAGGGTTCATCATCAGGATTGTCTGCAAATGGAAGTGTTCGCTGGGATGAGGATCGCTCGACAAACCACTCGACTTCCATCTCACGCTGTTCCATCAACTCAGAAAGCTTTTTATACCGGTGGTATTCGATAAGCTGATCGATGAGCATTCTGCGCGGATCGTCTATTTCATCAAGCTCGTCCTGGGAGTTTGGCAGAAGCATGCGCGATTTTATATAGAGAAGCGTTGCGGCCATTTGGTAGAAATCGGATAGTTCATCAAGACTTGCTGAAGGATCGCTATTCAGGCATTGCAGGAATTGCTCAGTTATGCTCGAAATATGGATATCGTAAATATTCATCTCATTTTTCTTGATGAGATAGAGCAAGAGATCCAGAGGACCCTCGAAATCGCTGAGATGAAAGGTGCGACCTGTCGAGGAAACGGAAATCGGCTCGCCATTGGCATCATTATCGAAATCTTGCATCATTCTGGGTACGGCTCATCATACTGAGACTCACTTGCCGGGTAAATACCTTGTGGAGGAAGAGATGCAGCAAGCATTTTGAGCGGCACACCCAAAACCGGGTGAATAAGCGATGGATCGATTTCCAGCAAAGGGAGTAGCGCGAATTTCCGCTCTGCCAAGCCGGGATGCGGAATGATCAAATCTGGCTCTGTGATTATCTTTCCCCCATACAGAAGAATATCTATATCGAGTGTGCGCGGGCCTTTTTTAATCTCCCGGCTTCGATTCCTGCCATAGCATGCTTCGATGTCATGTATGCTATCAAGCAGCTGGCGCGGATTCAGTTCAGTCATTCCGCAAACTACCATATTGTAAAAATCTTCCTGCTCTTCATAATATCGCGCTCGGGAGCGCCACAGGCCTGATACATGCATATCAGAGAGCATTTTTGAAAGATCTTGCACTGCCAACTCAAGAATTTGCGCTGAATCGCCCATGTTCGAACCAAGGCCGAGCCACACCTTTTCCATACGAAAAAATCCTTTGCCTTCTATGGCTTGCGCAAGGCTTGCCCAAGAAAAAGGCTTTTTCAGAACAAATCTTCAGCCCTTATCCGCCCGGTGTCGCTGGCTGTATCTGCCGAGGGCAATTCATCAGCTGAGACAGCAATGAAGGCTTCGCTGCTGGCCCCTTGATCAGGATTGGCATTGCTGGCTTTTTCAGGGTGGAACAGAATTTCCCTTACCTGGGACTCGATTTTCTTGGCTTCTTCGGTGAACTGCTCCAGATATGCCTTGGCATTCTCTCTGCCCTGCCCTATTTTTTCTGCGCCCCATGTATACCAGGCGCCTTTTTTCTCTATGACATTGCATTTGACCGCGGCATCGAGGAGCGATGCGCTCCAGGAAATCCCTTTGCCAAAAATGATTTCGAGTTCTGCCTTGCGGAAAGGCGGAGCAACTTTATTTTTGACCACTTTGACGCGAACTTTATTTCCGATCGCTTCCTCATCCTGGCCTCTCTCGATCGTTTCGATTTTTCTTACTTCAAGCCGCACCGAAGCATAGAATTTTAATGCGTTGCCGCCTGTCGTTGTCTCCGGATTGCCGAACATGACGCCGATTTTCATTCGTATCTGGTTTATAAAAATGAGAATTGTCTTGCTTTTTGAAAGGGTTCCGGCGAGCTTGCGCAATGCCTGGCTCATGAGTCTGGCCTGAAGCCCAACATGGGCATCCCCCATCTCTCCTTCAATTTCAGCTTGCGGGGTGAGCGCAGCGACCGAATCAATGACAATAATATCCACCGCTCCCGAACGAATGAGCGATTCAGTGATATCGAGCGCCTGCTCGCCATTATCTGGTTGCGAGATATAGAGTTCATTGATGTCGACACCGAGATTGCGCGCGTATACAGGATCAAGCGCGTGCTCGGCATCGATAAAGGCTGCGATTCCGCCTTTTTTTTGCGCTTCGGCTATCGCATGCAAAGCGAGCGTTGTTTTGCCTGATGATTCGGGGCCATAGATTTCGATTATGCGGCCTCTCGGATAGCCGCCGATGCCCAGCGCCTCATCGAGTAAAATGGATCCGGAAGAAACGACTTCGATGCCCTGTGCGATAACATGCGCTCCCAGTTTCATGAGGGAGCCCTGGCCGAATTGTTTTTCAATCTGGAGCTTTGCAGCTTCCAGAGCTTTCAGTTTTTGATCTCTCTCGCGCTGGATTTCAGGATCGATGCCGCTATCCTGCTTTGATGCTGCATTGCTTTCTTGGCTGAACTTGGCTTCTCGTTCGCTCACTGTCTCTTCCGCTGCGCGGATTTGTCTTTTTGCCATCGCTGATATCCCTCCATCCTAATAGACGCACAAATTGTATCACATGATTGAATTTTCTGCACCCTTTCTTGACAGCATATATAAAACGCTATTCATGGCGGATAAGCTCGGCAGGCGCGATAGATGTCGATTTCATCGCTGGCAGGATTGATGCAATTGCACTGAGAGCGATTCCTGAAAGCAGTATCAAAACCACAAATCTCCAGTCCATGGTGATGGGAATATGCTCAAGATAATAATCCGGATTGAGCAATTGGATTGTTTGGCGGTCTGCTGACAGCAATCTGCTTGCAAAGCCCAAAATGGCCTGCATGCCGCTGATGATCTGGTTTATGAATATCGAAATCGCTATTCCGGCAAGGCTTCCCGCAATGCATCCAATAGCACCGGTCGCGGTGCCGCCAAGGAGAAAAATGAGTGCTGCCTGTGTCCGCGAAACGCCGAAGGATCGAATTATCGCAATTTCTGCCCTGTGTTCGATGACAAAGGTTGTAAGCGCAGATGCCAGATTCAGTGCGGCGACGATAATGGCAATCACCATTATAAGAACGAGCACAGATCTTGTACTCGAAAACGATTGAAATAGGCTTTTTTCGATTTCTCGCCATGTGCGCACGCGCGCGCCCTGTTCGCTAGTAAGTCCGTATTTCTGGCCTGCACGGGATACTTCGCTCGCGATACGATCGAGATCCGATCCATATGGCTTACTGATCTTGATGCCCATGAATGCATACGCGGTCGCCGAATTGAGCAGCCGTAGAGCAGCATCGCTCTGGATAATGAACCAGTTTGCATCCAGTTCGCGATAGCCGCTGGAGATTATGCCTGCTACACGAAAAACAGCAAGCTTCGGGAGGTAGTTTGTGCTGTCGTTGCTCCTCAGCGTGATAAGGGTCACGCTGTCGCCTGTTTTTACTTCCAGCTTCCGCGCGAGATATCGCCCTAGAACTACTTCATTCTGTCGGTTCGGGTACATTTGCCCTTCGTCGACCGAAATGAAGCGATTGAATCCTTTGTCTTGCAATACTGCTCCATCCAGGCCCCTGATTTGTGCGGACGTCGAACCATTTTGCGAGGCGGCAAGCCCGATTCCGTCGACTTCAAAAGATGTGGAAATGATACCAGGCATGCGCGAAACGTCCTGGGTCAATGCATTCCGTTGCGTGGCATCGAAGCTAAAAGGCAGGCTCATCTGCAAATGGCTGGTTTTTGTTTCGAGATATCTGTCCGTGATTCCCTGAATCATGCCATTTGATACAAACAGCACGATATAGAGTGGAACGAGGCTTATGCCAATGCCGAGAACCGCACCCCAGAAGACGCTGTGACGTGCACGGTACAAGTCATTGTATTGTTCGTTGGCCGGCCTTCCAAAAAGCAGCCGCAAGCCTACAAAGGTGAGTGGCCGAATGTTTGGGTTCTTCACCTGATGCATTCGAAATGGCCCCCTTTGAGAAGATAGGAGCTGTCTCCAATACCAGCAAGTTCTGGATCATGCGTTACCAGAACCAACGTCGTGCGGGCAATTTCAGGAAGGCTCTTGAGCAGTTCTTTTACGGCAGACGCGCTTGCAGGATCGAGATTCCCGGTCGGCTCATCCGCAAGAACAACTGAAGGCTGGTTGATCAAAGCTCGCGCAATTGCCACCCGCTGGCGTTCACCTCCGGATAGCTGCGAAGGAAAGTGCGTTGCGCGGTTGTTCAATCCGACAAGGTCGAGCAGTTTTTTTGCTCTGTCCCATGATTCGGCACGCGGAACTCCTGCCATATATGCAGGAATCGCGACATTTTCGAGAGCGGTAAAATCATTGAGCAAGAAATGGAATTGAAAGACGAAACCGATGACTTCTCTGCGGAAGATATGGAGCATTTTTTCCTGCGCCTGGCCAAGATCGTAACCGGCAATCTTTACCGTTCCGGAATCGAACCGTTCGAGGCTGCCCAGGATGGCAAGGAAAGTGCTTTTGCCTGATCCGCTTGGCCCGAGAATGGTGCATGCTTTGCCTTTTTCGAGCACAAAATCAGCGTTATCCAGAATTCTGAGCACTTCCGCGCTGGAAGAAAAGGTTTTTGTCAGGTTCTCGCAGAAAATTATCGGCTCACTCACTTCTCAATACCTCCAGTGGGGATGCATTTCTGAAACGCCGGTATGCAGCGTAAACGGCGAGTGCCGGAAACAGAATCGCGAAAAATGCTATGAACCCGATATCGGATGCGTACACGCGAGACGGGATGCTTTCGATATAGAAAATCGTCGGAGAGAACAGGCTCAGATCAGGTACGCTCTTTGCAATGCCCACGCGATACAGGAACGACACAACTGCTTCCGCAATACCGACAGCGAAATTTATGACATGGTCAATGTTCTTTGCGAGCGGTATGCCGATGCCGATTCCGCCGAGCGCACCCAGAATGCCTGCCATGAGCCCTTCAAGCATGAAGATGCTGCCTATGGAACGGCGGTCAGTGCCTATAGCGGCCAGAATTGCCAGCTCTCTCGATTTTCTGGCAATATTCCGCCGCATTGCATAATGGATATTGATCGCGACGACCGCAAAAATGATGCTTACCAGGATGAACATGACAACCTTTTCGGTGCGGAGCGCGCTGAAAAAGCTGCGGTTATAGTCTCTCCAGGATTCTGTTCGGCCTATCCCTGGCGTATGCGCAAGCGAAGCGATAAACTGGTCTACTTTTTCCGGATTCTTCAGCTTTATGCCAAGAACGAGAGAAGCAGGCAAGGTTTTGAGTTTCGAAGCAGAGGCCATGGGAAGAATTACGAGCCCTGCATCGATTTCGTAATACCCAGATTTGAAAAGCCCTCCGACAGGCAATGCAATCTCATATTGCTGAACTCCTTCATCAGGGTTGACAACCGCCCCGCGCAGCACAAGATTCTGCCCATTGTACATACCCAGAAGGCGCGCAGTTTCCGTGCCGATCATGATTCCCTGGCGAATACCATCTTCTGCCGCCCTTTCGGATATATGCAATGCATTGCAGAAACCTTTGTCAGCGCCCAAGTCCTGAGGGCTTATCCACATTGCGCGTACAACATTTTGACGCCCTTCTGCTCCTTCGGCAAGCAAATTTGTCTCGATGAAAGGAGTGACAGATCGAACAAGTGAATTCTCGCGTAGCGATTGCGCAAGAATCGAAGGGTCAGAACTTTCCGGCATGATGCGAACATGAAAACTGCTTGTTTCAAGCAGCGAATCGATATACTGCCGCTGGAAGCCATTCATCACGCTCATTACGACGATCAGCGCAACGATGCCTGCAGCTATGCCAATAACAGAAAACAGAAAGCTTGTACGGTGCGAGGTTTTGCGGCCTGTTATAGTCCAGCGAATTGCAATGCGAAAAAGCGCCATAAATCCGGCTCTTTTTCGTGTCTGCAGGGGCTCGAATGTGCCATGCTCGTTCGCTGCCATTTCAGCGCCTACTCACCGACGAAATCCTCGAGATACGCATCTATATTGAAAGGCTGCAGGTTCTCGTATTTCTCTCCCGTGCCCAGAAAGAGGGTCGGAAGGCCAAATTGCCGGCTTACCGCTATAATCATTCCGCCTTTTGAAGTGGAATCGTACTTCGTCATTATGACACCATCAACCTTCACGGCCTCGTGAAAAGTTTCCGCTTGCCGCATCGCGTTCTGGCCAGTTGTCGCATCGAGCACCAGAAGTTTTCGGTAATTAGCCTGGTCTGCTCTCTGACTCACCACCCGATCGAGTTTTGCGAGTTCTTTTACAAGGTCGGATCGCGTATGCATGCGGCCAGCGGTGTCCGCGATGACAAGCTGAGCGCCAGCAGCTGCGGCAGCATCGATGGCATCCCAAAGCACCGCTCCTGGGTCGGAACCATGCTGCTGGGCGACGACGCGTATGCCGAGTCTTTCGCCATGAATCTTGAGCTGATCGATTGCTGCTGCGCGAAACGTATCTCCCGCGGCGAGGATTACATTGTTGCCAGGGTATTGGCGACCCGCCCATTGCGCAAGTTTCGCGCAGCTCGTAGTCTTGCCTACCCCATTCACACCGAGAATGAGCACAATGTTGAGCTTGCCAGGGTCGAGTTCAAAGGTTGCGGTTTTAATATAGGGGCGCAATAGCTCCTTCAGCTTTGCCTTTGCCGCATCAGGATCAGAAATACCTTCTTTCTTGCAGGCAGCTTTGAGAGAGTCCACGATCTCGAATGCAAGAGCTGCACCCATATCGCCTTCGATAAGCAGATCGGCAAGGTCTTCGAATGTCTCTTCGCTGAGCTTGTTTCTGCGAAATAATGCTTTGATCTTTTCAGCAAATTTCATATTTTCTCCGATAATCCTGTTTTCAGCGAGTTGTCTGCAATATTGTTACGGCATTCCATATTGCTGCTGTTAGAAAAACTGCAGTTGCAGCAATGCTCGCGCCGGCCGCTATGCCTGAAATGGTAACAGCACTATTGAATGCAGAGTTTCGAATGGCTGCTTCCTGGTATGTCTGCCACAGCCCCGCGCTCAGAAATGCCGCAGAAAGGCTTATAGAAACGCCTCCTATAGCGAATTTGAAGGTATTATTTGCTTTCTCATAGCGGGATTTGAGAATCCATGGCTCTGTTTTTGGAAGGTTCGCGGAAGCATTTGCCATCGAAGGTGCGATTACTGTCTTTGCAGAGAATGTGCCGCGCAAAATCATGCTTTCAGTGGCTGCCTGCACCGCTTTGGATATACTGAATACATCTACAGGGTCGCTGAAGTATGTGGAGCCTTTCCCGGATTTCTCCAGCAATGCCATACCAAACCGGAATGCGCTTCCTTCAACCGCATAAACCGTGCAGACAAAAAATTGAGCACCCTTGAGTTCTCCTGCTTCAAGCAGTGTCGAATTCGATTTCTCTCCAAGCACCTTCATAGCATCAAGATCGAGAACAGCAATGCTGCGAGTTTCAATTCTCGTCTGGAATGATTCTTTGAGCAAACGCACGAAGCTGCCTGCTTCAGGCAAGGGGCTTCCATTGGAGAGCGTCTGATTGGATGCGAGCCCCTGCCGAACGGATGCCCAGATATCCCATTCGCTTGAATTTTCTGCGATCAGGTGATTGAGCGCTGACATTTCAATCCGAACAGGGAATGCAAGCGCTATGTTTGCAGGGACAGTCTGGCAGAACACATTGCTCGTCAGAAAGAGAAAAACCAGAGCTGCCAACAGGGCTGATCCTTTAAATGTCTTCATCTTCTCCTTCGACGATGGTTCCACCTTTCCACTGCCAATGAAGATAGGCATCAAGGAAAGGATCAATATCACCATCCATTACTGCCTGGACATTTCCGACCGAAAATTTGTTCCGGTGATCCTTTACCATAGTATAAGGCTGGAATACATAGGATCTGATTTGAGAACCCCATGCGATTTCCTTTTTTTCGCCGGCAAACTTGGCTGTCTCTTTGTCGCGCTCGGCTTTGTAATATTCGTACAGCCTCGACTTGAGGATGCTCATTGCGACATCCTTGTTCTTGTACTGGCTGCGTTCATTTTGGCATGTCACGACAATGCCGGTTGCCAGGTGGGTAATCCGCACCGCAGAGTCGGTTTTATTGACTTTCTGGCCGCCGGCGCCGCCTGCCCGATAGGTATCGATTCGAATATCTTCAGGTCGTATATCAATTTCTATGGAGTCATCGAGCACTGGCATCACCGACACAGAAGCGAAAGAGGTATGCCTGCGCGCGTTTGCATCGAAAGGTGAAATTCTTACCAATCTGTGGACGCCCGTTTCGCCTTTGAGATAGCCATATGCATACTCACCCGATATCTGAATTGTTACGGATTTTATGCCGCCTTCTGCTTCAAGAAAATCCAGAGTTTCTACTTTGAAGTCGTGCCTCTCCGCCCATCGCGTATACATGCGATACAGCATGCTCGCCCAGTCGCAAGCTTCAGTACCGCCTGATCCTGCATGAATGGTCAAAAAAGCATCATTTCGGTCTGCTTCTCCGGACAGGAGCTCCAGGATCAGCGCTTTATCGAAACGATTTCTGATATCATTGAGATTTGCAAGCAGTTCCCCCTCCATGTCCTGATGCCCTTCATCCCGAACAAGCTCGTACATTTCCTCGAGCCCGAGAATGTCGTCGTGCAGTTTTTTCCATGACTCCAGGCGCTCTTTCAGGGTTTTTATTTCGGCGAGCACTCTTTTAGCTCGATTCTGATCCGACCAGAAGTCTGTCTCTGATGTTTGTGCTTCTTTGCTGCGAATTTTTTCTTCTATAGCGGCTGCGTCAAAGACGCCCCCAAATATCGATAATTTCCTCTTTTAGATCCTGAATCGGTTTTGCGAGATCTTCCAGCATTTCTAACTCCTCCAATATCTATTTATTTCATTACACTAAAATTATATATAGTCTCATGCTCCCACTTTTCTCCAGGCAGGAGAAAGGCAGAGGGAAAGTTTGGATGATGTGGAGAATCCGGGTACATTTCGGTCTCAAGGCAGAAAGCGGAATGCCGATCGTAGACAGAGCCGCGCTTGCCAGCTATGCCATTCAGATTATTGCCTGTATAGAATTGCACAGCCGGCAAGGTTGTCGCTGCGGTCATTATTCGGCCAGACTTGGGCTCCCTTATTTCAGCAAAAGGTTTGAGAGGCGAATATTCTTTGTCTATGATAAAGCAGAAATCAAAACCATCATTTGCATTCCTGATTTCCTTCCCGATCGGTTTCATCGTCCGGAAATCCAGCGGAGTGCCATCAACAGAAGCAATTGCGCCTGTCGGGATCAATTCGCTGTCCACGGGAAGATACATGCTTGAGTGCATCAAAAGCTCGTGATCAAGAATCGTGCCATTGCCTTCGCCAGCAAGGTTGAAATAGGCATGATTTGTGAGGCTGACCAGGGTTTTTTTGTCTGTTTTTGCTTGATAGCGTAAGCGCAGACTTCCAGACGGCGAAAGGCTCACGGTTAATTCTACTGCCAGTGTTCCAGGATATCCTTCTTCGCCATCGGGGCTTTCTCGCGTCAGCATGAGGGCAGGATCGCCTGAAATTGATGACAATTCTCCATTCCATAAATATTTGTCAAAACCGCGCCTGCCGCCGTGCAGATGATTTCGGTTGTTGTTGGCCCACAGCTTGTATTCCTTGCCATCAAGTTCAAATCTTGCACCGCCGATTCTGTTCGCAAAGCGCCCTACTGTTGAACCAAAATACGGATGTTTGCCCGCATATCCGGAAAGCGTCGAAAACCCAAGAAGAATATCATCGAAGCTGCCATGCGCATCTGGCATGATGAAGCTGACCCATGTCGCCCCATAATCGGTGAATGCAGCGAGAAAATCGCCAGCTTTCAGCACGTAGAGAGAAACATCTTCGCCGCTTGCAAGTGTACCGAAATGCTTTTTTTCAATTCCCATGGAGGCGCTCCTTTCCACTTCATGTTCCGAGGACTATCATACTGCAGATTTGCTTTTGCCGCGAGGCCTAGAGCTTGTAATAGATTTTATAAAAAGCTTCAAACCAACTGTCAGGAAGGATTCGTCTGACCCAGACTGCAAAGCGCTCGAAAAGAGGCCCAATGGTTACCCGGACTGGCAAGCTGCGCGCGCTCGCCAATTGCACGATCCTTTTGCCAGCCAGCGCAGGAAGTGCCCCGTGCAATTCATCATGCTCCTGGACGCCAATAGCCTTTTCAAACTGGCTTGTATAGGCGCTCCCCGGGCGCACCAGCTTGCGCCGCGCGCTTGTGAATCCGGTTCTGAAATCCCCAGGCTCCACGATGCATGCCTGAATATTGAACGCTCGTATTTCATGACGCAAAGATTCAACAAAACCTTCGAGCGCAAATTTGCTCGCAGAATAAAAGGCCTGAAACGGCATGCCTATCCTTCCCGCAATAGAGCCAATTACAATGATTTTGCCGCTTTTCTGCTGCCGCATTGCGGGAAGAAAAGCCTGAACTGTTCTCACAACCCCGAAAAAATTGACATCGAGCTGGGCTTGCGCTTCGGATATTGGCGTGTCTTCAATTGAGCCGCTGATGCCTGAGCCTGCTCCGCATACAAGAACATCGATACGTCCAGCATTCGAAAGAATGTAGTTTCTGCATTCCTCAACCGAATCATTTGAGGTGACATCGGTGCGGACATAGATGAGTCCGGCGGGCAGGTTTTCAGGATTCTGCCTTCTGCCTGCTCCAAATACGATAAAACCTGCATCTATGAATGATTGTGCGATAGCAAGACCGAGGCCGCTCGTGGCTCCTGTCACCAATGCGACAGGCCTGTCATCTGATTTTTCCATGCTGTTCCCCGTATAGAGAAATGTTATAGGCATCTATTATGATGTCAGCCACCTGGGATGCTGACCATCGCTCGGTATCGATGACTAAATGAGCAACCGATACATCATCGATATCGATATTGTAGAGAGCTAGATAGCGCTGTCTGTCTCTTGCATCTCGCTCGAGTGTGAAGCGTTCGATTTCTTTTCTGTCTCCACCCTCCCGCGCAAAAATCCTGCTTACGCGGACCGAAGGGCTTGCTTTGAGATATACTTTCAGATCGGCTTCAGGCACCATCCACATTGCAAGACGGGAGCCTATGACTGTGTTGCCTTTTCGGGCGAGCATGGTTTGATGCTCATCGAGCTTTCGGTCATATTCAAGGCTTTCTTGCGCTTTTCTGAACAGCTCTTCCAGAGGCATGCCCATTTCGGCTGCCATTGTCCGAAATGTGTAATTTACAGGTGTATATCCGAGCCTGTCAGCGACCATGCGCGACACAGTTGTATTTCCGCACCCCGACTTTCCTGAAATCGCAATTATTCCCATAGCGCGATCACTCCACATTCCTGAGCTGCTCTCTGATGTTTTCGAGCGCGTCTTTCATCTCAACGACCGCCAGAGAAACGGCGACGAGCATGTTCTTCGATCCGATTGTGTTGACTTCCCTGTTCATTTCCTGGCAGAGAAAATCCAGTTTTTTGCCGCAAGAGGGCTCGGCAGCAATTGCCTTAAAAGCCGAGATGTGCGCTTTCAGGCGCTGAATCTCTTCGTTTATGGTGAGCCGCACCAGTTGCACTGCCAATTCCTGCAAGACCCGGCTTTCATCGTAGTTATCTCCAAGCAATTCTTTGAATCTGGCGGTTATCTGGTCGTGCACAAGCTGTTCGAGCTGGCCTGCGTTCTGTTCTATTTCGTCGAGTTTCGATGTAAACCTGTTCATCTGGTTTGTAATGTTTTGCTGCGTCGCAAGGCCTTCTCTTATTCTGCTTTCTTCGAATTCTCGCCATGTTTCTTCCATGGTCGGGAACAAAATCTGCCATAATTCCGATTCATCGATATCAGTATTCAGCTCGATGACGCCGGGGAAGCGCGTGAGCACATCGAGCGAAGGCGTATCATTTAAGCCGCAGGCTAGTGCAAGGTTGCGAAGCTGTTCGGTGAGGGTTTTTGCTGACTGGAAATTCATTGTGATGTCATCAAGGGTCGCTTCTGTCTTTTTCAACCTGAGAGTGCACTCGATTTTTCCCCTCGATATCCTCGAACCAAGAAATTCGCGTATATTCGGTTCGATTCCTGAAGCCGAAGCCGGAATGGAAAGCGACAAGTCAAAAAAGCGGTTATTGTATGATTTCAGCGTAATGCTTCCCAGAAATCCTTTTGCGGAGATTGTTCGATGCGCAAATCCCGTCATGCTCTTCATTCCGTGTGCTTCCTTTCAGGTCCGTGCTTAATGGCTTTTTTGTTTTCAAGAAGTTCTGCAAGAGCTCTGCCCAATTTCCAGTTGTCTCCAGCGCCCATTGTTAGAAAAATATCACCTGGCTTCAATTTTTTTTCTAGCATTGGCAGCGCATCGAGCGGCTCTTCTGTGTACAGCGCAAATCCTGTCCGCGCTCGCAAGGTGCTTTCGCCATGACCGATCGAAGTCGCTGCTAAATGACTATCATCCGGTACAAGCAGATCAAGATCCTTGCGCCTTTCGCACAGCTTCTGGAACAATTTCTGGCCATCGAAATCCTGAATCGGTTGTTCGCGCGCAGAGGCATAGATCTTGTGCATCACGACAGCGTCGGCTTGATCGAGCGCAGCGACAAAAGCATCCTGCAGGGCGATTGTCCTGGTGTAGGTATGCGACATAAAATCTACAACAAGGCGGCGATGAGGCCAGAACTTCTTTATTCCTTCTATAGTTGCAGCAATTGCAGTCGGGTGATGCCCGTAATCGTCTATGATCAGGATCCCCCCATATTCACCAACTACTTCGCTTCGGCGCTTCGATCCGCGGAAGGACGATAATGCGTTTGCCATCATTTTCCATTCATGAGGTTCGATATCGCGAGATGTTTCAGCCTTGAAAATCGAGTCAGCAAGCGCAAGCGCCGCAACTGCGTCCAGAACCAGATGCTGCCCCGGCACATGAAGCGAAATGTCTACAGGATAATTCCCTGTAATAAAAGTATTTGTTCCTGCGAGTGTCCGCAAGGAGCGAATTTTCCATTTTCCTTGAGCTGAAAAACCATACTCAACAAAATTGATGTCTTTCCTTTGTTGTAGGGCAATGTCTGCAACTTCAGTTGCGCCTTTTTCATCGGCACAAAAAATCAGTGTCCCGCCCGAGGGAAGAGACAGAACATACTCAACGAAGGCATCGCGTATGCTTTCATAGGTCGGAAAATAATCCTGGTGATCGCTCTCTACAGAAGTAAGCACAATCCAGGAAGGCTTGAAATTGAGAAAATGTTTGCGGTACTCGCATGTTTCTGCAATGAAGTAAGTATCTCCCTGAATAAGGGTACATCGATTGTTAAAATTGGAGATCGCAGAACCAGCAAGGACAGTCGCGGGCATCGACAAGGCTTCCATTAGAATGCCGGTGAGCGCGGTTGTCGTGGTCTTTCCATGCACTCCGGCGATCCCTGCCGATGTGCTGTGCAGAGAAAGGGCTCCCAACACTTCAGGGTAGCTGTATATCGGGATGTTGTGTGCCGCGGCGGCTTTGAGTTCCGGATTTGCATCGCGAGAATATGCAGCAGAGTAAATAACTAGATCACATGCATCCGGAATATGCTTTGCGTCAAAATTCTCGAACAATTTCACATTCAGCGCGCGGAGAATGCTGTCCGTATAGAAAACATCGGGCACATCACTGCCAGTGAGGAGTGCACCGCGGCTATGAAGAATTTCAGCGAGGGCAGTCATCCCAGTGCCTTTAGCTCCTACGAGATGAATTTGCAGGCCATAGAGATTTGAAGGGAACTGCTTCAATTCCATATTGCACCAATTGTAAAGAAAATCGCTTTCAATCTACAAGACCCCTTTGACATCGAAAAGCAAGACGCGCTCAGTGTTCAATATGCACTGAAACCGAAAATAGCACTGTCCCTTCAGGAGGAAGTGAAAAATCCCAGCCGATGGTCAATGTGAAGCCTTCGAAAATCCGTGCATCTTGTGCTTCCTTTTCTGTAATAAAGCGGCCATCTTTCGGACTTTCGGCGAAATTGGGAACTCCGTCCAGCGAAAAAGGATTATCGGATCGAATAATCATCTTTTCCGCACCGAGCACATCTCCTATCTCCACACCATCAATTGCGTCGGCAGCAAAAGATTGATCGGCCGGCAATTGCCGGGATTGGCGATGCGCAAGCGTTTGTACCTTATGATCTTTTAGGGAAGGCAGCGCAATGATTTCCGAAATCGTGCAGAACCGGATGGGAAATGGATTGCTTCCTTTGTTGGTTAGTTCATAATTTATGCTGAAGTAATCATTTTCGAATTGATAGCTCTTTCGGCAGCCGAAAAAAGCGCCAAGATTATCTATTTTGCCATGGAACTCTCGGTAGAATGTTGCATTGAGGGATTCTTTGGCATTTTCGACCAAATTCCATGCTTCATAGTCCGGAAATAATCGTGTTTCGAAAGTACCTGCAGCGCGTATTTCGTCTTTGAAGCAGCCGGTCGAGAAATGTTCCGCGTTCCAGCCGCATGCATAATTTCTTCCCGTGCGCAGCGAATCGAGCTCGGCGACCGAAGCACTGTCCGATTTCAGATAGCAATTATATACGGACGATTGATAGAGCACTTCCTTGATGCCATCAAAATCAAGATCATCATATGCCATGAAATGATGGAAACGATTCTGGCGAATTGTTTTTTCTGCTTCTATCAGCGAGGCGTAGGCACCAAGCCGGGCTTCGGAACGCAAAATGCCTCCGGTTGGGCTGACCCAGAACAGCTCGCCGCTTTGTGCTCGCCAGATATCGTCCAGCGAAGCCTTTTTTCTCGATTTGTCTCCTCTGAACAGATTGGTCATTGCTGAAACAAAATTCAGCTTTTGGTACAGCAGGTGCACAAGAGGATGATCGACAACCGATTGCTTCGATATTTGAACACATTCAAAACGTGGAATGTCAGCTTTTTGGATGATGCGTTCGCAGTAATCCCTGAAACGTCTTGAATAGCATTGAGCAAAATAGATTGTCCGCGCCGCTTTTGAAGATTTGTAGAGCTGGGAAGCGGTAATCGTATCATATTCAAGACAGTTTTTCTGGAACCACGCGAAGCTGCGCTCGAACAAGACATCGGGCGATTCAAGGCCGCTCCGCTCCCATGTGCTTGATATGGCATTGCCATCTGCCATAATCACGAATGCGCTGATTTGAGGGTTATCCTGTTGAAGTTTTAAAAGGGTAGCCTCATATGGAACGAATGCGCTATCGTCGGAATGCGATTCGAATGCCGGGTAGATCAGAACCATCTTCCTGTGATCTTCCGAAGCCACAGGCTGGCATGAGAGATTTTCCGGCGCTATTTCCTTGAACTGCGCTGCCGGCAGAAATGTGTACTGAATCTTGGAATTCTGAAGGATTGCGGGCAAGGAAGAAGTCCAGGAATATTCATACAGCCAGGCTCCTGAAGGGCGCTTTCCGATCGTCTTTCGGATAAATGCACTGAGCGCTTCTACTTGCCCCGTCATGTCCTGCGTGCTGACAAGCGGCGCAAGCGGGCTGTAAAAGCCTCCTCCTAAGAGTTCAATCTGGCCTTTACGGACCATTTCGATGAGCAAATACAGGTATTCGGGATGATTCTGTTCAATCCATGCGAAAATATTTCCGGGGAAATGAATAACGGCCTTTATTGAAGGAAACTTGTACAGCCCGGAGAGAAAAGGACGCCACGCCCCTTGATATGCTTGCTCATAGAGCGTGTCTGATGCGTTGTAGGGTAAGCTATTGTACATTCCCAGTACTACTCTGAAGCTCTGCATTGAAAAATTTTCTCCTAAAAGGCCTCGTCGACTCAGTAATACTACACGATTCCTTCATTGCAATGAAGAGGATACAGCATGAAAAATGTAATTCCAGCAGACGAGAATCGAGACTGCCATGCCGAGAACAGCACCCACTACTACTTCCTGCCAGCGATGGCCATGGATTTCCTTTACTGGCGTGAATGCGATATTGAAACGCTCCGACATCTGCTTTCCCAGAATATTGAGCGCTTTCGATTGAAGACCGGCCGATCTCCGGACACCCAGCGCATCCCGAATCACAATAAGGCCCAGGAAAAATGACAAAACGAACAAGGAATCGAAACCCTCAACGAAGGCGATCGCTGCCGACAGCGAAACCACCAGCGCCGAATGGCTTGAGGGCATTCCGCCCGTTTTCCAGAGCATAATAAAAGCAATTTCTTTAGCCTTGAGTTTGTGCCGCTTGAGGAACGCGAGGATCGCTTTCAATACCTGTGCAAGGAATATGCTTAAAGCACCCGAAACGAAAATCGGATTTGCCA
>WESA01000105.1 GCA_009768935.1 Rectinema subterraneum | reverse complement strand
CCGGGCGGCGCCCTTGTCATGAAAATTTTTCAGGGCGGTGAAGAAAAACGCCTTATCGCCGAGCTCAAAAAGCACTTTGTGCAGCCGCGCGCCTTCAAGCCCGAGGCCTGCCGCGCCGAGTCGTTCGAGATCTACTTGGTGGCGACGGGATTTTCTGAAAATAAATAGGCGATCACACTTCCATCTGCCGTACGCGCTCCATGAGGGCCTCATGCGCCGGCATCGTCTTCAAAAATTCGACAAAATGGTCATCTGAAGCAAGCTTCGCGATCTGCGCGAGGATCTGCAGATGTCTCGTCTCATCGGAGGCAAGCACGAGAAATAGCGTATGTACAGGCTGCTCATCGGGAGCCTTCCACTCGACTGGCGCGAAAAGATACGCCACATAGACCACATCCGTTTTCAGGCTTTCGCTTCCGAACTTGCGCACATGCGGAATCGCGATACCATTGCCTATCGCGGTGCTCATCACCTCTTCACGCGACATCAGCGCGTCGAGGAGCGCATCTCGATCTAGCCCCTCTGGAAGCGGCACCCCCTGCACGAGCTGAGCGAGGGCGTGCGGCATATCGATGGGGTCGACTAGATAGAAAGTGTATTCAATATTGATGCTTTGCATTAATTCAAATAGTATCCTCAGGATTTGCTGTGTGCAATCAGCATTTTACTGTATGGTAAATTTGAAAGAATTATATTCTCCACTGCTCGTAGAGACATCTATCTGAGCCTGTGCCGGCTTCTTAATCGGGTACGGGCCAATGAAAACGAGATAATATGTATATTCCCCTGAATATAGTGTAAGTGTATCAGTTGGCAAGACAATTTTCTTTATTAAGCTGACTTTCTTCGCATAGCTCGTAAGCGACGCCTTTTCTGTCCGCGTCACAAATTGATCCCAATAGGCAATCAGCTGTTCTGGATAATACGCTTCAATGTAATTCTTTTCTTTATCTTGCATGATGCTGTCAATTTTTATGGTACGCGTCTGATCTATGGAAATATCTATCTGAAATACAATAAATTCGTTGACCTTTCCCTTCAAGAGAGATCCTGGTTCAATAAATGGGTTCGCATCTCTGTTGGAACGAATAGCTAGAATTTCTCTTTCATCCAATTTGTGGATATTTACTGAATAAGCTGCCGGAAGTTCTTTAGGCTGCGATACGCAAGAGCCAACCAGCCCCAACACAATAAGGATAATTACCACCTTCGCGGATGTAATGTAGAACTGGCGCTTCATGGATAATTCTCCTAGAAAATATTTTAAATATCATAGAATAAAATTAAAATAAAAGAAAGCTGGCCAAGCTATTGCTTGACCAGCTTGAGCATTTGTAATTCAGCCTAGATTAGAAGTTGAATACAAAACTGCTGCCAACTGTAAACGTCTTGGTATTGTCATAGCTGGCATAGGTCTTCACAGAACTCTTCGAATTCAGCGTGTAGTTCACATAAGGATTGATACTCCAAGTCTTATCGGAAGCATAGGTGAATGACGCATAAAGTTCAACATTGCCCATTGTGTAGTCGACTTCAGGGGATACCGACCAACCAAACGGAGTTCCGAAAGTCTGATCGATGTAAGCGCCGACCGAAAGATCACCCATGGCATAGGAAAGATACTGATCCATATAAAGGGTAGTAGAGACCTTGGTCAGATCAGTAACTTTTGCTTCAAGAATAGCGGTAAGATCTTTTACAGCAGTGACATTGACTGAGCCGTAGAGAGCATTCGCAGCAGTACCGAGGTTGAGGTTGACAAGGAAGTCAGCTAAACCGGAAGCAGAATACTTTCCAGCAATGCTCATATCTTTGAAAGTGTTGGCCGGGGTTGCTCCAGCGGCAACGAGAGGAACGAACACACCGAAGTTGAGACCGGCAACCGGTTTCAACTGAACCTGAACACCAGTCTGGCCATCGAAGTTTCCAAAGGCATTGTATGGGGTTGCCCATGTATAATCGTTGAGCTTACCAGCTTTAAAAGTCACCATCTTGTTGAAAAGGTTTCCCCACACGAGAGCCTGGCCGACTGTCGGAGCAGTCGCAGAATCATTGCTTTGATAGCGGAAATTCACGCCGAAGTCACCATTGGTGTAAGCAGCGTTGAGTCTCAGTCTGGAAGTCTGGCCTGCATAGGCGCCATAGAGCTTCACAAGATCGGTTCCGGTATCATACTGGAAACCAGTGTTGAGATATCCGCTGAAAGTCAGAGCCGGTGCAGCAGCCTGCGCGAACACGGCACCGACCATAGCCAATGCGAGAAGCAAAACGATTAGCTTCTTCATGTCTAATCCTCCTTGAAAAGTAGATTG
>WESA01000104.1 GCA_009768935.1 Rectinema subterraneum | reverse complement strand
GGGCAGTTCCAACCCACGAAGGGAGGCGCACACCTTCAAGAGTATGCGCCTTCCCACACTCAACTATCATAACGAGCCGGTAGCCCCGCCGGGTATTATCAAAGACGCGAGCTCGATCAACAGTACCAAGCATCTTCCCCAGGCTTGCTAGGCCTCGCTCATATCGCCGAACGACATCCGCAGAAGGGACATCATGCCCGCCTTTGGCAACGCGTTCGGCCACACGTTCAATAGCCAAGTCTGCACTATTCAGGCCGACAAAGAATAACTCAACATCGTATCCGCTCCGTTTGGCCAACCGAATCAGCTCTTCGTCGAAACGAGCGGTCATCGTGCTTTCACGGGCAAAGCTTTCTTTGGCGGTGATATGCCCACGTGCCCGCCTAGCAGCCTCTTTTCCCGCCTCAATAGGTGAAAGCCCGCTTTCGCGGGCTAAGCGGTCTGGATCAATGACCGGCATTTCTTCATCAAGACTGGTCGCTTGGCGTAGCGAACTCTTCCCTGCGCCATTAGGCCCGCAGATCAGAAGCATTTTCGGCATGGCTATGCTCCTTTATGACCTCGATGCAGCCATCGGGAAGCTCACGAACCATGCGCCCTTGCTCATCTTCGTAGACGAGCGGAATTCCACTCTTAAGCATGTCATCTAAAAGCATTTTTTGCCCACGCAGAGCACGTACTTCCAATTGTTCAAGTGAAATGGTCATACTGAACTCCTCGCAAATTGCTTGGCCTACACTACCCCAAGGGAACCCGCCTTTCAATCATCAACCGCGCCGGTTTGGTGCGCCTCCGCACTATACTCGTCCAGCACTTCTAGAAAATGAGGATTCTGCATACATGGGGAAAGCATACGGAAGACTCGTTGCATACTTAAGGCTGAGAACTGATTTTGCGCCATGAACTTCTTCAAGATCGTATCCGGCACATCCGAAAAGAAAAGCTCGAGGTGGGATATCCACGTTTCGGGCGAGTGCGTGCCCTTAAAAATGCCAACCAACGTATCTGCGTCGATGGACCTTTTGAGGGACACATTGACCGAAATAACAGCGGCTTCGGCTGCGGTTATCTTGGGGGTAAACATATCAGACTTTCGCGCTACCAAAGCCAAGCATTAATCCGAGAATGCCATTTACTGGGATAGAGGCTTTCTGGAGTTTCCCCAAGCGCCACCTCACAAAATTCAATGGGGCAAAAGGAACTTTGAATTACACTTCAACGAATGTGAACGACACTGCAACAAGCACCTAGTCCAGTTCATTGCCGAACTGAAGCGACGGATACCAATAAATGAAGACCTACGGATCGAGATCCTTACATTTTCTAGGGTACAGAAACCCAGCCGCGTCCATCAGGCAATGACGTGATATGCATGCCCGCGTCATAAAATAGCTGTTTGCCTATTCTGTTCAGAGGGTCAAATAAGTCAACATTTCTCCATGAATCACGAGAATCCCAAAGTTTGCGCAGGCAATATTGCATTTCATTGACGTGTTTTTCAAAAAAAACTTTTTCAGGAGAGTCTTCAATATATGTAAAAACGTCATCTTGCGATCCAATTCCATCAAGGTGTCCTATCAAGCGCGATATACATTGCATTGGGAACCAGACAGACTCACCCACATCAACAAGCAACTTATCAATATTTCCATGATGCCTATATGATAAAATAGCGTTCGCACTCTTCAAAATGGCGTCGCTTAGTGAATTACGAACGAGTTCATGCTCAGTACTCGTAATGGCATCCTTCCCAAACATAGCACTTATTCTACAAGCGCAGTACTCCATTAAAATTGACTCTGAAAATTGCATTAATATTTTTTCTTCATGCGTACCATAAGTGTAGTTCAATAAAAAGCCTGGCATTTTATGCTCAATAAAAGTATGCACCTCGACGTGCGCGCATTCACGCGCTATTGTATACAATGCAGTTGTTATATACGGGTTGTTTTCGTCTAAAATCGGAGTAACAATGGTATCTCTAAAAATTATGTATGATTTTAATTTTTTTCTCTATAAACGAGAACTGTCTTTGCACACCCCTCAGCAACACTATTCTTGGTATAGCCCAGCGGGGAAAGGCCATCTTTACCCCTATCAACTGAAGCAAGACCTTCTGCATAGTCTGACGCAACTGTCACACCAGCAAGTCCACTGACGTCAATATACACACCAAAAGCTCTCAAGCAATCCATCAATATGCCTGTCTCTTATACACATCTAGATGTGTATAAGAGACAGGCTTATATACAACCCACGAAGGGAGGCGCACACCTTCAAGAGTATGCGCCTTCCCACACTCAACTATCATAACGAGC
>WESA01000023.1 GCA_009768935.1 Rectinema subterraneum | reverse complement strand
ATCCTGCACTTTCTTGTGAATGGTCTGTGGCGTAATGCCATGCTCCTTGTTATATTGGGTCTGCATTGCTCTGCGGCGCTCGGTTTCCGCGATAGCCTTGCGCATTGCGTCGCTCATGGTGTCAGCGTACATCACTACAAGCCCTGCGGCATTTCGCGCAGCTCTACCTATTATCTGTATAAGGCTTGTCGCTGAACGCAAGAAACCGATTTTGTCAGCATCCAGAATAGCGATGAAGGAAACCTCGGGCAAATCGATCCCCTCTCTGAGAAGATTGATGCCTACGAGCACATCGAATTCCCCTGCTCGCAGCTGGGTCAGAATTTCGACTCGCTCTATTGTCTCGATTTCAGAATGAATGTATCTGACGCGAAGCCCTAATCCGCTCAAGTATTCCGAAAGTTCTTCTGCCATTTTCTTGGTGAGCGTAATGATCAGGCTCCGCTCGCCGATTTGCGCTCGCTCGCGGACGCGGGCGTAGATGTCTTCCATTTGGCCTTCGGTCGGACGCACCTGAATTTCAGGATCAACAAGGCCGGTGGGACGGATAATCTGCTCTGCCACTGTCTTCGATCGCTTGAATTCGATTTCTCCAGGTGTGGCTGAGACATAGACCGTCTGCGGCACAATGGATTCAAATTCAGCGATTGTAAGCGGCCTGTTGTCGAGCGCGCATGGCAGTCTGAAACCATATTCCACAAGCGAAAGCTTCCTGCTGCGATCCCCTGCATACATGGCTCCGATTTGGGGCAATGTAACATGCGACTCGTCAATAAAGGTTATAAAATCTTTCGGGAAATAATCGAGAAGCACCCCTGGTCTCTCGCCGGGTTTACGGCCCGACAAAGGGGCGGAGTAATTCTCAATTCCTGTGCAGTAACCCATTTCCTCGAGCATTTCGATGTCATACTCCGTGCGGGCTTTTATGCGCTCTGCCTCGAGATATTTGCCATGCTCCAGAAAGAATCTGTGCCGCTCTTCAAGCTCGGCTTTTATGCGTTCGACTGCACGCTGAACCATGTTTTCCGGCATCACAAAATGCTTTGCGGGGTATATCACTGCTTCTTCGAGTTCGTCGTGAGCTTCTCCAGTAACGGGATTGAGTCGTCTGATACGGACAACAGTATCAAAATCGAGCTCAATTCTGTACGCTTCCTCAAGATAGGCGGGAAATACCTCCAGCACATCACCCCTGATTCGAAAGCGCCCTCGTTCGAGGACCATATCATTGCGCTCGTACTGGAGACTTACAAGCGTGCGCTTGATCTCGTCGAGGTCGACTGTAGACCCTTTATCCATGTACAAACGCATGTCGCGGTACAGATCAGGCGATCCCAGGCCATATATACAGGAAACAGTCGCAACAATCACAACATCGCGGCGTTCCATGAGCGCAGCGGTGGCTGCAAGCCGCATTCTGTCGATTTCCTCGTTAATATCCGAATCTTTTTCGATATACAGATCTTTCGACGGGACATAGGCCTCTGGCTGATAATAATCGTAATATGAAACGAAATATTCAACCGCATTTTCCGGAAAGAAGCCTTTGAATTCCCGATACAGCTGGGCAGACAGCGTTTTGTTGTGAGAAATGACAAGGGCGGGTTTCTGGATAGCCTCGATAACCTTGGCCATCGTAAATGTCTTTCCGGAGCCAGTAACTCCTTTGAGCGTCACATATCGCTCTCCATTCTGAAGAGCGTTGACAATCGATTCGATGGCTTGTCCCTGGTCTCCCGCAGGTCCGTATGGAGCAACAACTTTGAATGGCTTCACTTCTTACGCTCCGAAAGCGTGATAGTAGTGCTCATTTTTTTTGTGCCCCTGTAGAATTCAACAACCACTTGCTGCCCTGGGCTCGAATCTTCAAGAGCGGAATACAGCTGGGCGATACTCGTCACCGGCTTGCCGTCGACACTGACGACAATATCCCCGCCGATATAGAACACGGTCGAGCCATAGCGGACAGCCATATTGCCGCCTTTGAGTCCTGCGCGGTCTGCATTGCCTCCCTGTGTCACGGTCGAGACAAGAAGGCCGCTCTCGACTGGCGCCCCCTTGCCCGATTGCTTCAGGTAGTCGACGAGGCTGGGGAAAAGCTGAATTGCTTGCATGTCAATCCAGCCCCTCCGGACTTTCCCATCCTTGATGAGTTGCGGCACAATGCGCACAGCCGTATCGACAGGAATGGCAAATCCAATGCCAACCGACCCCCCCGATGGCGAATAGATCATCGTATTGATGCCGATCATTTCCCCTTTCGTATTGAAAAGCGGACCGCCCGAATTGCCGGGATTAATCGATGCATCTGTCTGTATCATATTCTGCAGAATAGTTGTTTCATCTTTCTGGATTGGGCGCCCCAGACCGGACACTATACCTGTGGTCAAAGTACGTTCAAGACCGAATGGATTGCCGATTGCGAGCACTTTCTGGCCTACTTTCAGGTTTTTTGCCGAGCCAAAAGGAACGGGCTTGAGCTTCTTGCCAGGCTCGGGCGTAAATTTTATCACAGCCAGATCGCTTTCAGGATCAGCGCCTACAAGCTTCGCTTCATAGCGACTGCCATCCGAAAGGCTCACGTACAGCTTATAGGCTTTTTCCACAACATGATTATTCGTGAGCACATAGCCGCGTTCATCAATTATTGATCCTGAGCCGGAACCTCCGCTTTGGGGGACAGGCTCCAGGAACCAGTTGATGCCGAGCACTTCTGTCGTGATGTTGACGACTGATTCATTGTATTTTTCATAAATGCTGATGTTTTCGGTTTCTTCCGGGCTGTAACCCGATAGATATTGAGTGAGGTTTGCCGATTTTGCCTCTTCAGCTGATGCAGGAACAGGGGATATCGCTGTGAGGCCTGAGGCTGTGCCGTTCTGTGCTGCGCCCTGCTGTGCTGCAGGCATATTGATCGCTCCGGCAGCTGAACTGCTGCTGGAAACAACTTTCGGGCGCGATGGCTGATTCAGAAGCAAGACTATTCCGGCAATCGAAAGCGAAGTAATTGCAACAGAAACAATTACCGCAATTATTATTTGTGTCCTGGAATACAGCTTCATAGAGATCCTCCATGCAATGCGAAAAAGTTTCAGACGAAGGTCAACTTGCCTTGAGCTGCTTCTTCTTCCCGCGCGAGCATGTAAATAAAATCAGACAACCTGTTGAGCGTTCGCAAGAGAACCGGCGATATCTCATCCGTACGCGAAAGCGCAACAACGCGGCGCTCTGCCCTGCGCGCTATGGTTCTGGCAATATCGAGCGCAGCGGAGCCTTGTGTCATGCCGGGAACGACAAAGCCGCGCAGAGGGATGCGCGCTTCAATCTCTGATGTTTTGGCTTCAATAGTCTTTTCATCTTCTTCAGTGATCGGCCGATCGAAGCTTGTGCCGAGCGAGGCGAGCTCGCCTGCAACCCTGAAAAGCAAACGCTGAATATATTCTATCGCATACAGCACATTATCCTGAAAGCAAAGGTGTCTGGCCATTCCAAGCGCCGAAGACAGCTCATCAATGGTGCCATACGCCTCTACCCGAAGGGAGTCCTTCCCTATTCTTTCGCCGGACCAAAGACCAGTACTTCCATCATCGCCTGTTTTGGTGACTATACTCATAGATTAAAAAGTATCCACTCCAGAGCTCTCAATCAAGCAGTATTGATGGAAAGAGGCGCTTTTTAAATGTATAATGAATTCAAAGCAGGAATCCGATACGCTAGCCGCTGCAAACCGAAGACGAAAGCATATAAGGAAACATCGATGCTATCGAGCCGACAATCACCGATACAATTTCAGACCAGGAGCATCTGTCAATATTTACCCGATCATCGCCCATCTTTGAGCGATCATATGATCTTTGCGCCTTCTGTCGACCCTGCATTGTATGGAAGTCTGATCAGCCATGGCTGGAGAAGATATGGCCGCGAACTGTACCGCATGGCATGTCCCGGCTGCAATATCTGCATCCCCCTGAGGATCAATGCCGAAAAAATCCGCTTGAGCAGTTCTCTGAAGAAAATCCTCCGGCTCAATTCAGATTTGCAGATAGTTGTAAAACCACCCTCTTTCAATGCCGAGCATTTTGAATTGTGGAAAAGTTATTCTAAATTGAAACATTTTTCAGGACCAGGGGATCTTACCGAAGAAGTATATTGCGGCCTTTTTGAGCCATGGAGCCTCATTTTGGAATACCGCGAAATGGCAGCGCAGAATCGGCTGGTCGCCGTAAGTCATTTAGACCCGCTTCCAGACGGAATTTCTTCTGTTTATTTTTCTTTCGCTCCGGAGGCAAAAGATCGAAGTCTCGGTTTTTTTTCGATTATGGCGGAAGCGTACATTGCAACAAGCGCCGCACATCTTCTTAATGGAAAATTAGTATCAATAGAAACAGCAGCTGTTGTATCGTATTACTCAAACAGGGAAAATACGCGCAAAAACTCAGGCTGGTATTATCTGGGATTCTGGGTCCCCGGATCTCCCAAAATGGAATATAAAGCGCGTATCGCTCCATTTGAAATTGCATTGCCCGAATGGCATGAATTCGGCTCACGGCTCGAAGCTCTGGAATATTTGCGCGATGTCCGTATGCCGGGGCTTGGCCCTTTTTTACAAATTTGATGCTGATTTGCCTTGCGCTCGCTCGTCGTTGACTATTCCACTTGCTCATGATAGCTTATCTAAGGATTATTCTACGTTTCCGGACGAAAGGAATACTATGGCATCTTCAGAAAACAAGAAACAGACGACAAACAACGGCAAAAGCCCAATCGAAAAGAAAGCCGAAAATAAAAAAACCGAAAGTTCCCTCAAAAGAAACTTCCGGAATCCCTTTGTATATATTGGTACAATCGTGATCCTCGTGCTGACGATCATTGCATTTGTGCTTATACCGGGGGTCAGCACCGGTACTTCTTCCGGAGGCCAAGCGCCTTCTTTTGGCACTTGGAATGGCAAGCGCATTGAATACAGTTCGGACTCCTATTTTGCCGATCAGGTTTCGCAAATCAACGACTATCTCAAACAGCAGGGCATGGATCAATCGCAATCCCAGCTCTACGCCTATCAGGTCTGGAGACTCGCCTTCCAGAACACGGTCGTCCGTACTGCACTGCTGGATTCTGCAAAGCGTGCTGGAATGAAAGTGAGCGAGCAGACTATCGACGAAGAAATAGCAAAAGACGTGCAGTTCCAGGTGGACGGCAAATTTTCTTTGGAAAAATACAACAAGACCCCGCTCGCCACGCGTCTTTCCATAAGAAACAGGCTCCGGGATGACATGCTGATCCAGAATTACTATGGCGACCTTATGGCGGTTGCGCCTTCGACTGCAGAAATAGAATTCGTTTCTTCGATGGCCAAGCCCCAGCGATCCATCCAATATGTCGACATCTCCTATGCCAACTTTCCGGAAGACAAAACGATAGAATGGGCAAAAGCCAACGAGTCTCTTTTCCGGTCCATTGGCCTGTCGAAAATTACCATAACAAGTTCACAGAAAGATGCCGAGAAGGTGCTTTCCCAGATCAAGGCTAACAGCCTTTCCTTTGAAGATGCCGCTAAGAGCCATTCCAAGGATTCCTATGCCGACAAGGGCGGAGACATGGGAACAAGAATATTCTACGATCTGAAAAATGAATTCCAGAATGAAAAGGATGCAGATGCGGTAATGGCTCTCAAGAAAGGCGAAATTTCGCCTGTATACAAAATCAGCAATAATGCCTGGGCAATCTATCGTGTGAATAGCGAATCGAGCGCCCCCGATTTTTCGAAGCAATCTGTCCTGGATGAGGTAAAAAGCTATCTTTTCGACAGAGAGAAAAGCGTCATGGAGTCGTGGGCTCTGGCAAAAGCCGATGAATTTGCCGCGGAAGCTCCTAAAAGCTCCTTTGCCCAAGCGGCAAAGAAAACAGGCCTTGAGGCCAAAACAGCGGGCCCCTTCATTCTCAATTACGGAAAACCGAGCTTCTATTTCTATGGGCAGCAAGTCGGTCTTTTTCAGGAGCCTTACCGTTCCTTGGATAACGATCTTGTTGGCGCCGAAGAAAACGAAACGTTCCTTACAACGCTTTTTTCGACACCGAAAGGCGCTATCTCCAAGCCTGTTGTGCTCGATGCTTCTGTTGTAGTCATGACGGTGACCGGAGATACGGAAGGTACAGAACAGGAGACATCATATACAAAATTCGCCTATCCGTACTTTTTCCAGACCGCTCTGGAAAGCCAGATCCGCAATACTATTCTTTCGTCCAAAAAACTCAAGGATGAATTCAATACTACATTTGCAAGGCTTTTTACGCCCGCCGCTAAATAGGCACTAAATTGGCATCATATTGGCGCCCCGGCATATTCCGCGCTGGAATTGCACGCATAACAGAAAGAGAGCCGCTCACGATGGGCGGCTCTCTTTGTTTGTTGCGGCTATGAAAGGGCGATTGGCTGAGGCTATAAAGCTCGCGCGGCAGCTAATTTTTAGGTTTGCTGGGCGCGCGTGGCGCTCAATTTATAAAATCGCTCAGCGCTCTTCCTCTTCACTTGCACGTAGCACGGAGAGGAAAACGTCCTGCCCGAGTTCGACATTGCCTATGCGCTTGAGCTTCTTTTTTCCTTCTTTTTGTTTTTCGAGGAGCTTGCGCTTGCGCGTGATGTCTCCACCATAACACTTTGCAAGCACATCCTTCCGAACGGGATTCACGGTTTCGCGGGCGATGATCTGGCCGCCGATCGCACCCTGTATTGGCACTTTGAATTGCTGTCGCGGAATGTTATTGCGCAAACGTTCACAGATAAGGCGTGCGCGCTCATATGCGCTCTGTTTGTAGACAAGCATAGCAAGCGCATCTAGTGGTTCGCCATTTATCAGAAAATCCAATTTTGCCAATTCTGTCGGCTTGTAGCCTGTGATATCATAATCGAAGCTTGCGTAACCCCGCGAAGTCGATTTCAATTTGTCATAAAAATCGAAAAGAACTTCGGCCAACGGCATCTCAAAAACAAGTTCCACGCGTTTTTCGTCCAGATGGGTGAACGATTGCTGTGTTCCGCGTTTCGAAAGGCACAGCGAAATCACATTGCCTACATAATCGACGGGCGTTATGATCTGAGCTCTGATATATGGTTCTTCCGCGCTTTCTATCCTTGCGGGATCAGGATATTCGCTGGGATTATCGATATAGACAGTGGTTCCATTCTTGAGAAGAATCTTGTAACGGACGGATGGCGCAGTCATAATAATCGATTGATTGTATTCGCGCTCGAGCCGTTCCTGCACAACTTCCAGATGCAAAAGCCCCAAAAATCCGCAGCGGAAGCCGAATCCGAGCGCAAGCGAATGGTCTTTTTCAAAGATAAGCGATGCATCGTTCAGAACAAGCTTTTCCAGGCTGTCCCTCAGTTCCTCGTAATCTGCCGAATCGATCGGATAAATCGAGCTGAATACAACCGGCTTCACTTCCCTGAAACCCGGCAGAGGATGTGCGCAAGGATGCTCGTCATCGGTGAGTGTGTCACCGACATGCACTTCCTTGACAGTCTTGATACCCGCAATACAGTAACCTACCTCCCCAGCGATGAGCATTTCCGAAGGGGTCGCGGTTATTATGAAATGCCCTACTTCCTCAACCTCGTGGACAATGCCGTTGGACATGAAACGGATATGCATGCCTTTTTTTATTGTGCCCTGCTTCAGCCTAAGATGCACGACCGCACCGCGATACGGATCGTAATGCGAGTCGAAAATCAGCGCCTGCAGAGAATCTTCAGGCTTTCCTTCCGGCGCGGGAATCCTCTCGACGATTGCTTCGAAAAGCTCATCGATACCTATGCCCAGTTTGGCGGAAACCGCAAGGGCTGAATCTCCATCCAGGCCCAGATCCTTTTCGATCTGCCGCCTGACTCCTTCGACATCCGCTGCCGGCATATCGATCTTGTTAATCGCCGGAATTATCTCCAGATTGTGTTCAAGAGCCATATACATATTCGAAAGAGTCTGCGCCTCTACGCCCTGAGTCGCGTCAATGACCAGAATAGCCCCTTCGCAGGCAGCGATTGCACGCGACACTTCATACGAGAAGTCAACATGCCCCGGAGTGTCGACAAGATTAAGCATATAGGTCTGGCCATCTTTTGCAGTATAGGGCAATGATACCGCCTGGCTCTTTATCGTGATGCCTCGCTCGCGCTCTATGTCCATGTTATCCAGCATCTGATCCTGGAACTTTCGCAGGTCGACGAGATGTGCCTTTTCAATAAACCGATCGGCAAGAGTGCTTTTCCCGTGGTCGATATGTGCGATAATACAAAAATTGCGAATGCGCGAAGGTTCGATCATGTGCTCAATGTATATGAAATGCATGCTTTTATCAACGGACGCCGGACTCTATGCCGCAGTCAGGGAAAATAGTATAATAAAAGAAAATCGGAGGTATCATGAATCTGCAGAACTTGCCTGTTGTAGCAAAAGATGGATCACGAGCTGACCATGAGATTATGGTTTATGCGCTTTCGACCTGCGGTTTCTGCAAGCGCGCCCTCGCTTTTCTCGATGCACACCAGTTTGCTTACCGCTATCTTTATGTTGATCTTATCCCCATCGATACAAAAAACGCCATAAAGCAGGAGCTGAAACAACGTTTCAAGGAAAATGTCGCTTTCCCATTTGCGGTGATCGATGACAAGAAATATCTGATCGGGTTTATAGAAGCTGACTGGAAAATGACGCTGGGAGTTTGATCGCATTGCACATGAACTGATCGAAGGGAGACTACGAATGGCAAATCAGAAAACGAGGGAACAGACCATCATATTCACTCAGATGGTGGCGAAGAAACAAGGCTGGGTACTGAATCCGGATACAGCATTCTATAACAGCCTCGTCGACGGCCTTACGCAAAACTATAATCGTTACGGCTATTATCATTGTCCATGCAGGGATTCAGAAGGCTCGCGCGAACTCGATGCTCCCGCGATCTGCCCCTGCGTCTGGTCAAAAGAAGATATCCTTCAGTACGGGCACTGCTATTGCGCTTTGTATCTTTCCAAGGAATTCGCAGCTTCAGGAAAAGAGCCGCAAGCTATTCCCGATCGCAGATTTAAGAAATGACGCAACCTGTGTATCTCGACTGGGCTGCCACCACGCCTGCCGATCCTGAACTTATGCGCAGAGCCCTCGAACTCAGCCTTGCAGCCTATGGAAACCCTTCAAGCAGCCACTGGGCAGGCAAGCAAGCAAACAGCATCCTCGAAGAATCAAGAACACGCCTTCTTGGCGCCCTTGGAATGAAACAGGGTTCTCTCATATTCACCGCTAGCGGAACAGAGGCAGACCATATACCCATGCTTGCACTCCTGAAGCATTTCAACCGCGTTGCTTCGCAGGGCAAAAAAATCCATATCATCATTTCCGGCATCGAACATGCAGCAATCGATTGCCAGGCGCGCATGCTGCAAAAAACAGGCATCGAGATTTCGTGGGTCGCCCCGGACACGTACGGCCACATCGTGCCGGAAGCTGTCGCTTCGCATATCCGGAAGGAAACAGCGCTTATCAGCGTAATGGCTGTCAACAACGAAACAGGAGCGATTCAGGATATTCGCGCAGTTTCGACCTTGATTGACGATGCAGCCCGCACATTGAAAATTAAAAAGCCATGGTTCCATGTCGATGCCGTACAAATGCTCAGCAAGCTGCCTGTCGCTGAATACTGCATGGGCGCGGACAGCATTGCACTTTCGGCGCACAAAATACGCGGCCCGAAAGGCGTGGGAGCGCTCTGGCTTGGTCGTCCGCTCGAATCCTTTGTATGCGGCGGCGGCCAGGAAAAAGGTATCCGCCCCGGAACAGAAAATCTATTCGGCGCGCTTGCATTCAGCCTGGCAGGAGAAAAAGCGCAGCAATTGCTGGAAACATATGTCGCTCATGCCCAATCACTGGAATTGCGCCTCCTCGAAGGCGTCGCTCGCATCAAGGGAGCAGTGGTTGTTCCTGAGAGAAAACCCAAGGACAATGGATTTGTGCCTTCCATTGTCTCGCTCAGCTTCCCGGGCGTCGGAGGCGAAACCATGGTGCGCGCCCTTTCGGATCGAGGAATAGCGATATCTACTGGATCAGCCTGTTCTTCTCGCCATAAGGAAAAAGGGCGCAGGATACTCAAGGCCATGGGCGTCCCGGAAGACATTTCCTTTTCTTCGATCCGTGTTTCGACAGGCATACTCACATCAGAACACGAAATCGATATATTCCTTGAACAGGCCGAGGACTTGTACAGAACGCTGAAAACCTGATACTACAACCTTCATGCGCACTTTTTTTCTCATAAAACCCGGAGAAATCGAACTTAAACTTGGCAACAGGCGCGAATTCGTGCATAGACTGAAAGAGCAGATCCAGAAAAGACTGCATGGAATCCATTTCGATCTGGAAGAATATCCTGGAAGATTTTTCCTCAGCGTTGAAGAAAAAGATACGGATTTTGCTCTGTTTGTCCTTCAGCATTGCCCTGGCGTCAATGGAATTGCGCAAGCGATAAAATCCGAAAAACGGACAGAACGGATTCTAAAAGCTGCAATCGAAATAGCCTCGAAAGAAGCAGCCAGGGGGGCTCGCCGCTTCAAAGTGGAAACGCGCCGCTCGGATAAAAGCTTTCCTCTCGATTCTTACGGAATGTCTGCTGCGGCAGGAGATGCGGTGACCCAAGCGCTCTCTTCTCTTTCGGTAGATGTGCATAATCCGGATTTTATCATTGCCATCGAAATCCGTGAACGAGCCTATATCTACGCAAGCACTTCGCCAGGGCCGCGAGGTTTGCCGGTGGGGAGCCAGGGGAAAGGCGTTCTCTTGCTGTCAGGAGGCATCGATTCGCCAGTTGCGGGCTATATGATGGCGCGTCGAGGGCTTGCAATCGAAAGCGTTTATTTTCATACCTACCCCTTCACATCGGAAGAAGCGCAAAAAAAAGTTGAACAGCTCGCAAGGCGAATTGCAATCTGGACTGGGAGCATGCATGCATGGATCGTGTCCTTTACGGAAGTCCAGCTCAAGATAAAAAAAGGCGGAAGAGAAGAAGCAAACACCCTGATGCTGAGAATGGCGATGATGAAAGCAGCGGATGTGATCGCAAGCCGCATAAAGGCTCGTGCGATCGTCACTGGCGAGAGTCTGGGGCAGGTGGCAAGCCAGACTGCTGAAAATCTGCGCCTTTCTCAAAGCATGACATCGCTGCCAGTATTGAGGCCTCTCATAGGAATCGATAAGGAAGAAACCATTGCGACCGCCCGGCGTATCGGGACCTATACTATCTCAATCCTTCCCTATGAGGATTGCTGTGTTCTGTTCAGCCCGAAACATCCAGTTCTCAAGCCTGATTTCGAGGATCTTCGTGCGTATTTTTCTTCTCTTGAGCTCGAAAGCGAGATTCTGAAAGCGGTAGATAAAGCCGAAGAGAAATTTTTCAGCTTCGGAGACGCATTGAGAGAATACGGACTGGATGCATATGCCGAATTCTGGAATGCAGGCGGGCCTCGCGCATGATCATTCAGTCAGCATTTCAGCAACAGCGCTCGAATTGAAAGGCTCATGCTATATAAAAAGCAGGCCTTTTCGACCTGCTTTCATTTTTTGATATCCCCAAGGGGAATCGAACCCCTGTTGGCGGGTTGAAAACCCGCTGTCCTAACCGCTAGACGATGGGGACCTTGACGACCGGCGATTTGAGCCGAACGGGAGAGAACCTATCAGAATTTAATGAGAGTGTCAATATATTTCAGGGTGCGCCTATATCTCGTCTCGCGCAAGATGCTCGCCAATCTTTTTCTGCAATTCCTGGGCGAGCTTGTTTTCAGGCTTGATCCGCAGTGCAATCTCGCAATCGGCATGCGCCTGAACATAATCTCCCAGTTGCCACCAGCACAAAGCCCTCCGGTAGCGCGAGAAAAAATGATAGGGGTGTATTTCAAGCGCTTTGTTGAAATCATCGATGGCTTGCTGAAGCTCGCCCTGGATGCTCTTGACGACGCCCCGATAGTAAAAAGCTTTGTAGCACTCAGGGTCCAGCATGATGCAGCTGGTAAAGTCGGACAGCGCATCGGGATAATCCGACTGCGCAAAAAACGCCATACCTCGGTGTTTATAGACAACCGCAGCAATCGTCGCTTCGGGCTTGCGCGAGAGAATCTCGGTGTATATTGAAATTGCAGCATCGAAATCCGAAGCGTTGTGCGCATCGAGAGCCGAAAGCAGCAGCGTGTCGATGTCCAAGGAAGCCCATCTGTCCTGATTCGATCTTGCTTCAGGGATTGCTTTGCCCGAAGTTTTTTTCAGCCGCACTGGCCTCGGGATTGTGCTGCTCAGCTCCTCTTCGATGCCGAATACTTTTGCGCTCGCCTGTTCAATTTTTCCGTAAAAAGCTTCACGCCGCTTCTTGAGCGCATCGTTCAACTTCTTCTGGTAATCGAGGATTTCTTGGAAAATGATATCGGAAAGCGTGAGCGTCGCATTCAGCGCTGCAAGCTTCCGCTTGAGAGGCTCGTCGAACGGCGTGAATTCCGCTTTGTATACCAGCTCGTGCTCGACCTCTGCCCATGCTTCCTGGAGAATAGTCCTGAGCTGAATTTCGATGACATCTCGTTCCAGCCCCTTGCAGAGAGGCTGCAATTCAGGAGGAATGTGTACGAGCACGTGAATGGATTCATAGCCAAATTCCCTGAACGATCTGTCTTGTCCTTTTCTTTCTATCTCGATGATTTCATAGTGCTCGGCGAGTGCATTTTCCACCTCGTCCAGATCCCGGAGAAAGGGGCATATAATGCGCATTGCGAGGACATCGTTGACTGGCAGTGGATCGCGGTGTTCGTCCCATGCAGTTTTCAGCAGGCGAATTTTCTTTGCAAACAAAGATTCGAAATCCTTGATTCGGCTTTTGATCGTCGGGTGAATGCCCCTGCGCTGCAGCAGCTTCGATATATCGTGCACGGCTCTGGCAAGAGCTTCTTCATAATTGGCCCGGTTATTCGCATATATCTCCGCAAGAGCTGCTTTGTCGGGAATGCTGTTCTCGATGTCGCTCATACATGTAAAAGTATCATGAATCGCAGGGAATGACAAACAAAAATATTGAGCCCGTTTTTGGGGTATCAGCGGGTTAAAATGCTGTTGATATAAATATATACGTGATAGTTTCCGGGTATAGTCTCGTGCAGACTCTTTTCTATTGCTTCCTTGAACAGTTTGTAGCTCGCCGAGATTTCTTCCAACGAAACAGTGCTGAAATCGAGATAGATGCTGTTTTTGCCTGCTACGACCCGCAAAAGCGATATATCTGAATGCACCAGAGGCTGCAAATTTCTTGTAAGAGGACCGAGGAGCAATTCTCGTATGACATCGCTGGCCTTTTCTTCGAGCGAGCCGATCGGGGCGATATGGCGCATTTCTAGTTTGAGATTTTGCCCTTTCTCGTCAGGAAAATAGAGACGCATCCCGTTGAATTGAAGAATTGGTCCGCGCAATAGAATAAATATCACAGCTCCTAAAATAAGCGCTGCGATTACATACCGCTCAGCATGCCTTCGGGTTGAATCAGTACTCATTTCAATACTCAAAATGCTCGATAAAGTCGCATACTCCATTGTATATGGCATCGGCAATTCTTCTCAAGTAACCTGCCTGGGAAAGAAGAGTCGCTTCGTTCTTGTTTGTTACAAAGCCAACCTCGATGAGTATGGACGGCATTTTTGCGTTACGTACCACAAACCATTCCTCAGCGCGGATTCCTCTGGCCGGACTCTGGTCGCCGATCATTTTTCCCATGCGCTGATATACCTTCTGCGCAAGGATGATGCTCTCCGTTGTAAATTCCTCTTCCAGCATCGTATTGATAATGGGAGCTATATCTTCGCCTTTTTCTTTTGCTGTCTGCTCGTCGACGACCGTCCGCCGGTAACTCGGATTCAGATACCAGACCTCGAAGCCATGTGTATTCTTGTTGAATGATGCGTTAGCATGAATCGAAATATAGATAATGGCTTCGGTTTCTGCCAGCTTTATCTTGTTGGCCATATCGACCCGCTCTTCAAGGCTTGGATAGGTATCATCGGTACGTGTGAGCTGGATGGTTCTTTCTGGATATCGTATGCGCAGCAATTCGGCGAGGCGATGCGCAATGGCGAGATTTACATCTTTTTCCTGAATTTTGAAATTTTCGAATTCGCCTATTGCGCCAGGATCTTTCCCTCCGTGGCCGGGATCTATGACAATCGCCTTTACCGAGTATTTCGACAGCGGAGCTTGTTTCGTGTCAAAAAACTGGCGCAGCGCAATGTCGAATTCTTTCTTCACCCTAATCGAGTCTTGATCTTCGTACGGGGGTGGAAGCGTCTTCAGCGCAGTCCAGTCGAACAGCACATAGGGAGTGTCGAGTGCGAAGCGAGCGGTTTTTCCGTTTTTTTCGAGGGTTCCTGAACGCGTAAGAGGGTCATATTCGAGCATGGCGTTGAGCGACTGGGCGAGGCTTGAAAGAGTAATATCCTTTTCTGCAGGCTCAGCAGCGAAAGCTGGGTTTATAAACCATGTAACCGATAGAATGAGCACAACTAAAGCCCTTCGCGTCTGCCAGAGCCCTCTTCCTTTCAATCGAAGCCTTCTCGCCACAATCATATCTCTGCACAAACAATATCAGGGATACTGTATTCTGTCATCATAAAGCTGAAGTAAATATTTCAAAAAATCTGCGCCAAAGCCCTTGCGCCCTGCTGCGGAATGCAGTATATAACCATACGACAGACACCACAATATATTGTGGACTTGAGATCTGATACTAATACAGGTAGTGTAATAATATCTGCCAGGAGGGAGAAATGAAAATAAAGCGCTTGTTTACGAAAGCGGGGCGCGGACCCTACGAAGGAATCGAATGGGAAAAGCGGAGGAGCGAGATCCGGAACCCGAACGGTACCTCGGTGTTCTCGATGGATTCAGTCATTGTCCCTTCGTTCTGGAGTCCCATCGCAAGCGATATTATTGCGCAGAAATATTTTCGCAAAGCTGGCGTTCCCAAGGATAAAGCTCTCGATTGGACGAAATTCGTCCCATCCTCACAGACAACGCTTAGCGAAGCGGATGTCGGCGATGATTCCGAGCATGATGCGCGCCAGGTTTTTCATAGGCTGGCATATACCTGGTGTCTATGGGGCCGCCAGGCGAACTATTTCGACACAGACGAAGATGAAAAAGCATTTTATGACGAAATCTGTTACATGCTGGCTCATCAAATTGCCGCTCCAAACAGCCCGCAGTGGTTCAATACTGGCTTGCACGCTGTATATGGCATAGAGGGACCTGCCCAGGGGCATTACTATGTCGATCCAGCCACCAATCAAGTAGTCAAATCCGAATCAGCATACCAGAGACCTCAGCCGCACGCCTGCTTTATCCTCGATGTCCAGGATGACCTTGTCAATGAAGGCGGCATAATGGATCTCGTCACAAGAGAAGCGCGGCTTTTCAAGTACGGCTCGGGGACCGGCTCGAATTTTTCCCGGCTGAGGGGCGCAAATGAAAAACTTTCCGGTGGAGGCGTTTCGTCCGGCCTGCTCTCTTTCCTCAAGATTGCTGACAGATCCGCGGGCGCGATAAAGTCCGGCGGCACAACTCGCCGTGCTGCAAAAATGGTTATCCTCGATGCTGATCATCCGGATGTCAGCGAATTCGTCCGCTGGAAAACCGAAGAAGAATATAAAGTTGCCTGCTTGGCGGCAGGCAGCGCGATGCTGAATCACTATGCAGATGAAATGGTATCTGCGATCGAAGACATGGGAGCCGATGATGAAAACAGCTATCTGCTGGATCGCAATATACTTTTGCGGAAGGTGGTGAAGCAGGCTCTTGATGCAGGCGTTCCTTCGTCATGGATTCACCAGGTCCTTACCTTCTATTCACAGACAGGCAAAACACCGCGCTTGCCTCTCTATAACACCGCATGGGAATCAGAAGCCTACAATACTGTGTCTGGCCAGTCATCCAACAATTCGATTCGCGTTTCCAATGCATTCATGCAGGCTGTGATCGACGATCTCGACTGGGATCTCATAGCCCGCACAACTGGCAGCCCCTTCCGCAAGGTAAAAGCACGCGAGCTCTGGAACGAAATTGCTGAAGCTGCATGGCTCTGTGCCGATCCTGGGCTGCAATTCCATACGACTGTGAATGAATGGCACACGTGCATTGCCGACGGCGAAATTCGCGGTTCCAATCCTTGCTCCGAGTATATGTTCCTCGATGATACAGCATGCAATCTTGCTTCCTTGAACCTTATTTCATTCTACGATGAAAAAACGAATACCTTTGACGACGCTGCCTACCGGCATGCGATACGGTTATGGACGATCGTCCTCGAGATTTCTGTTGCGATGGCGCAATTCCCGTCAAAAGAAATCGCACGGAAAAGCTATGATTATCGCACGCTGGGGCTTGGATATGCCAATATTGGAAGCCTGCTCATGGTTATGGGCTTGCCCTACGATTCCGACAAAGGCCGCACAGTAGCCGCCGCTCTCTCTGCAATTCTGACAGGAGAATCCTATGCGCAGTCGGCACGCATGGCAAAGGAATTTGGGCCATTCGCTCGGTATAACCCGAACAAGGATCACATGCTGCGTGTAATCCGAAATCACCGGCGCGCCGCATACAATGCTGCACCACAAGAATATGAATCCCTCAGCGTGCTGCCAAAAGGTATTGAAGCGCACCTGTGCCCCGAAAACCTTGTAAAAGCAGCCCGCCAGTCATGGGACGAGGCACTCGAGCTTGGCGAAAAATATGGATTCAGGAATGCGCAGGTAACTGCTATTGCGCCCACTGGCACGATTGGCCTACTTATGGATTGCGACACCACAGGCATCGAGCCCGATTTTGCCCTTGTGAAGTTCAAAAAGCTCGCTGGAGGTGGCTATTTCAAGATCATCAATACATCGGTTCCGCCAGCGCTCAGGTCCCTTGGTTACTCTGAAGACAAGATTGGCGACATCATTGCCTATGCGCTCGGGAGAGGAACGCTGGAAGGCGCACCAGGCATTTCGCGCGAATCGCTCCTTGAAAAAGGCATTCCCGAATCTGCTCTCCTGAAAGCAGAAAAAGCCCTGCAGAACTCAATCAGTCTTGAAGGCTGTTTTTCGCCCTATGTCATTGGCTACGATGTGCTGGAAAAGCTTGGCATATCCAAAGAAGAAGCCGATGTGCCCGGATTCAGCCTGCTTGCGCGTCTTGGTTACAGCGAAAACGACATTGAGGCAGCCGAGCTCTATGCGTGCGGCACTATGGGGCTGGAAGGGGCTCCGCATCTAGCCGAAAAAGATCTCGCGGTATTCGATACCGCCACTCCTTCCGGCAAGCGAGGAACGCGAAGTATTTCGTGGCAGGCGCATATTGCAATGATGGCTGCTGTCCAGCCATTCATAACCGGCGGAATCTCGAAAACCATCAATATGCCCAACAATGTCAGCATCGACGACGTCAAGGGAGCCTATATGCTCGCCTGGAGATCAATGCTCAAATCCATTGCGCTCTACCGCGACGGATCCAAGCTTTCCCAGCCTCTGGCAGCGCTTGCTCCCGGTTCCGATCTCATCGCTGACTCAATTGTCGCACTCCAGACAAATCAGCTTTCGGAAAGCGCAGCATCGCAGGCTGCCGACAATACAGCCGGATCAACAATTCCGGCTAGGTTGCAGACAGCCCCGGAACCTGAGCTACCGGGCATGCCTTTTGCGCCGCGCGGCATTCGCAGAGCTCTTCCAAACCGCCGAAAAGGATACACGCAGAAAGCAAAAATCGGTGGACACTCCATCTTCCTTCGCACAGGAGAATATGAGGACGGAGCGCTTGGAGAAATATTCCTTGATATGCACAAAGAAGGCGCTGCATTCAGAAGTATCCTCAATTCATTCGCCATTGCCGTGTCGTTGGGTCTGCAATATGGCGTACCGCTCGAAGAATACGTCGATGCATTCACCTTTACGCGGTTCGAGCCAAATGGAATGGTCAACGGCCACGATTACCTCAAAATGGCCACGAGCGTTCTGGACTTTATATTCCGGGATCTTGCGATATCCTATCTGCACCGCTACGACCTTGGCCAGGTCAAGCCCGAAGACTTGATTTCGACCTCGACTCAGTCGATTTTGGACAAAGGTTCGCAAGCGTTCGAAAGCGGCAAGAAGCAAACGCCAGCCAAATCCGAAAATGTAGTAAGCGAACCCAGGCCCAAAAAGCCTTCAGCTGCAGCTGCGCCTGCTCCTGCCAAAGACCAAACAGTGCTTCTGATTCGAGCTGCGCGCCAGAAAGGCTATGAGGGAGACCCATGCCCCGTCTGCGGAAACCTGACGTTGGTCCGAAACGGAACATGCCTCAAATGCGAGACGTGCGGTTCCACGACAGGATGCAGTTGAAAACGCATTAGAATAAGGGTCTGAACAAAAGGGGCTGCCCAGAATTTCTCTCGGATAGCCCCTTTTTATGCTCTCTTCTTTGATCGCCCCGAGTCTTTCATCGGGGATGTTATTCGCTTTTCTATTCGCTATAAGGAATCTCGCTCTACGGGAAGCGTCATGCACCGGGCGCCGCCGCCACCGCGCGCGAGCTCTATGCCATCAAAGGCAACAGCCAGCCGCGCATAATCATCAGGATTGGCTTTTCCGTCCAGAAAATCCTGGGCCGGAAGAATGGCAAAGCCTTTTGCATTTAACGCTTCGAGAGTATATGCGTTGCATGAATACATCAATATTTTGCCAGGCCCAAACGCAAAGGAATTGGCTCCCGAAAGCCATTGCTCGCGCTCCTGGAACACGGAATGCCCGTTTCCGCACAATATCGGTTCGAGATCAATACCAACGCCCCGAAGCCCCTCAAACAACGATTTTTCTTCGCTGTAGCGAACAGAGCCATTTGCTTGAACATCAAGCTTGTAGACCTGTGCCCTTCCCGCGCCCAGCATGACTGGTTTGTACGCAAGCGCTGCATTGCGGTCGATCATCGTGAACACCATGTCGAGATGGATAGTTGCCCTTTCTTTCGGTAAGTCTATGGCGAATATCGTCATCGGTCTCGCTTCCGCTCTCGCAATTCTTTGGGCGATTCGATCGATTGCAAATGCTGTCGTCCTTTCCGATATGCCGATTGCGAGCACATCGGAGGAAAGCACATGGATATCACCACCTTCTATCGTGAAAAGCCTATTCCGCTCAGCAGGGCCATCGATCAATAACCCATTGTTCCGAAAAGCAGGGTGTTTCTTGAATATAAACCTCGTGATGTACGCCTCGGCCATTCGCACATCGAAGGTAAAAGCGGCAGATATCACCTGGTTGCCTATAATTGCCACACTGTCTCTCATAAAATATGCGTTGGGGAGCGGATTCGCTATAAAACTGTGCGGATTGAGGTGCTGCGCAAGGCTCTCTTTAGGTGCGATAATGCCAGCAAGAAGAGACTGGGCAAGTTGCTGTGCAGGCAGCAGAGCAAGCTGATCGACGATATGCGCGATCGGATTGATGTGGCTGTACTCTTTCAGAAATTCCAGTTTATCGTTTTCATTGGCAAGACACTCCGCGAGCAAATCCGCAAGCTCATATGTTTTTGTTACTTTGTGGAGAAAATCTCTTAATTTTGCATATTCCCGTTGAACTGCAAAAAGCGGAATGATGTCGTTGTACAGGTCTCTCTCTGCTTCCCGCGGCGTCATTGCTTCTATTTCGGAGCCAGGGTTGTGGATGATCACGCGGCGCAATTTGCCGATTTCGCTATCTATACGAACGCTTTCCATGGTCGGCAAGTATGTCCCAAAAAAAAGAAAAAGTCTCTAAGGACGCAATAAGGCTGAAAAATGCATATGTATTTAGCATTTCTGTCTATAGGTGCAAATATACTATAAAAAGCTGAGAAAATCGCGTATCATTATTCATTTTAATACTTATAGTACAAAAAATTATTTTATTTTGGCATGTTGACTTTGCATTATTGTTGGCTCAGGATAATGGTGGATCAAGACAGGCGGTTCGAAATGGGCAGGCCAAAAAGGCCAGATCAAAACGGGCGTCCGACCCTTGTTCCTTCAATTTTTCAATGAAAGGAAGAGCCAGCAATGAAAAAGCGCAAAATTATCATCATCGGTGCAGCAGGAAGGGATTTCCATAATTTCAACACGCGCTTCCGCAACGACGAAAGCGTTGAAGTGATTGCATTTACTGCGGCGCAAATTCCGAATATCGATGGCCGCAAGTATCCAGCAGAACTTGCAGGTCCTCTATATCCCAAGGGTATTCCAATCTTTGCGGAATCAGATTTGCCCAACCTGATAAAAAATTATGAAGTGGATGAATGTGTATTTTCGTATTCGGATGTTCCTTACTCGCATGTGATGAAACTGTCAGCAATTGTCAACGCGGCAGGCGCTTCCTTTACGCTGCTCGGGCCGAAAGATACGCAGATCAAATCGAGCAAGCCAGTCATAGCAATATGCGCGGTACGTACCGGCTCGGGAAAAAGCCAGACATCCCGAAAAATTGTGCAAATGCTCATGAAGCGCGGATTGAAAGTCGTCGCCATCCGTCATCCTATGCCCTATGGCGATCTTGTAAAGCAGAAGGTGCAGCGTTTCGCAACAATCGAAGATCTTGCGCGCCATAACTGTACAATCGAAGAGATGGAAGAATACGAACCGCATATTGCGCGCGGAAATGTCATCTATGCAGGAGTCGACTATGAAGCTATTCTCCGCGAGGCAGAGAAAGAAGCGGATGTCATTCTGTGGGATGGCGGGAACAATGATTTCTCTTTCTATGTTCCAGATCTCATGATAACGGTGGCAGATCCATTGCGGGCAGGGAATGAAGTCTCTTTCTATCCCGGCGAAGTCAGCCTCCGGACGGCTGATGTCGTCATTATCAACAAAATTGATTCAGCCTCGCCTGAGCAAATACAGATAGTACGAGAAAATATTGCCCGAACAAACCCTGCTGCCCTCGTTATAGACGCAGCAAGCCCGATTAGCGTCGATCACCCTGAGCTCATTCGGGGGAAACGGGTACTGTGCGTCGAAGATGGCCCTACCCTCACGCATGGAATGATGAAGTACGGGGCAGGAATTGTTGCAGCGCGAAAATTCCAGGCTGCGCAGATAATCGACCCGCGGCCTTACATCAGCGGCGAACTCATAAAGACCTTCCAGACCTACCCGGAGATCGGCACACTGCTTCCCGCCATGGGCTACAGCACAACACAGACGCGCGACCTTGAACAGACTATCGACCGCACCGACTGCGACGCCGTCATTATCGCAACACCAATCGACCTAAATCGTGTGGTAAAAATCCGCAAACCGACAGTACGGGTTGGCTATGATTTGCAGGAGATTGGCAAACCGGATCTAAACGAAGTTCTGGATGATTTTTGCGCCAGACACAAATTAGTCTGAAGCAAAAGCATCTTCTGGAAAATTAAAAAAGCCGCCCTTAAAAAGGCGGCCTTTTTCTTGGTGACGCATTATCAGCCAGCGATAATCGCTTCAACCGGACATACGGAGGCACATGCACCACAATCAATGCAGGTGTCTGGATCGATCCATCGTGCGTTGTCTTTTTCGCTGATCGCACTAACCGGGCATTCGCTTTCGCAAGCGCCGCAATTAGTGCATGCATCGGTTACCTTGTATGCCATTTGTGACCTCTTCTTGTAGATGTATGCTGCTCTGCTGGAGCAGCAAATTATTATACCACCTAGCCCGCTGAATGGGAATGGGCATTCCGGTCAACATCTATGGTGACGCATTACATGGACCGCTGCCGGTTTTCTGCCTCTGCATTGCCGAAAATGCAAAGCGCTATCATTCTCGTAAACGACGAAGCCCCTTCTCTTCTGTAGCTTCCAAAGCGGCCATCGCACGAGGTGCACGATCCTGATGCAAAGAAGCTTCCAATGCCAATTTTTTCGGCAATTGCAAGATTTGCAGCGAGTAAATCAAGATAAAAAACACGCGTGCCGTTGCGCATATGCTCATCCACCGCCTGCGAGCCAAATTCATTCTTGAATGCTCGCGCTCGCTTCTCATCGACCAAATAGCAACATGAGCCAATTGCAGGTCCGAAAATGACCGAAATATCATTCGGATTGCATCGATAGCGATTAGTCATGCCGTCGACAGCAGTCTTCAGTATTCCTGTTCCCTTCCATCCAGAATGCAAGACGCCAAAAGCGCCGCATTCCTTGCAAAAAAGCCAAATGGGCATGCAATCGGCAACCGTAATGCTCGGCACAAGCCAGGGATTGGTGGTGATAATGCCATCAAAGCCATCGCGATTCGCAGCACATGCATGCGATAACTCCTGTATGCTTTCTACGAAGGCAACATTACGGCTGTGCTTGAGTTCGATGCCGGCAATTCTTGTAGGCTCTATGCCAAAGCGATCGAAAAAGGCTAGCCGCGAGGGCGATTCGCTTTTCGGTTTGTATGTCATATCACCTGCATCTTTCAGGCTCAGAATTGCGCGAGGCTTGATATCCGACTTGACAGGGAAAGAAAATTCAATATGCATTGCACCTTCTTTATTGCTGCAGAATTGCTGTTGGGCCATCATGAAGCTTCCATTCGGCCACGCATTGCCTGCCATCCATAAGAGAAACAGAAAACGCTTCCAGCCAGAGCCTTTTTGAAGAGCCGCCGCCATATTGCAAATCGCCGATAATGGGAAGGCCCAACCATGCGCAATGGGCTCGTATCTGGTGACGGAAGCCTTTACGGATTTCTGCTTCTATGCAAATTGCGCCCGCAGCGGGCCACTGCATTGGCTTTGCAGCTGACAAATCGGTCTGATATCGATCTTTAGTTATCTTTTTCTTGGCCTTGAGCCTGAAAGATGGTTCGATGCAGGAAACAAGCCCGCCACGTGGACCATAGGATCTGAAATAGCTCACGATCGGCATTGTATTGCCCTCATACAGTGCGGAAAGCAGCACTTCCCTCTCTGCGCTTCTGCTCCTGGGCAAGGATCCTGCAAGTTCGATATCTGAAGCTTCGCTCATAAGAATATATCGCTTTTTCAGCATGAAAGCGTTCTGCGCGGCGCGCATCGATTCCATCGTTGCTCTATCGAGCGCAAAGAGCATGATTCCGGAAGTCTCTCTGTCGAGGCGATAGAGCATGCCAAGCTCTGACAAGAACCTGTCAGCCGCTTTTGGCTGGACTTGCGCCTGCAATCCAGCAAACCGCGCTTGCCAAGCTTTGGCAGCATCTTTCAGTTCAGATGCAGGCAAAAGATCCGCATGAGAGGAAAGCCATGACACCATATCCTCAAAGTCCGCCGCGCTTCGCTCATTCAGGGCTCTAGGAGATTTCAGCTCGACTCCTTGAAATACCGAATGCCAGCCAGCCGGCTTGAAAACAGCTATCGCTCCATGCGCGATCGTGATAATCGATGGCTCTTTCTGCTCCGAAAATGGCATTGTCTATTCCATCTCTCTGTTCTGCAAGCGATAGAGGTTCCAGTAGAGCCCCCGGCGCTCAATCAATTCACTGTGAGTACCGGTTTCTACCACATGTCCCTGGCCAAGCACAATAATCCTGTCAGCATCGCGGATCGTAGACAATCTGTGCGCGATGACAATGCTTGTATGGTCTTTCAAAAGGCCTTCGATGCCTTTCTGCAGAAGCTTTTCGGTTTCGGTATCAATAGAACTCGTCGCCTCATCGAGAATTATGATAGATGGTTCATGCGCAAGAACCCGTGCAAACGATATGAGCTGGCGCTGCCCGAGCGAGAGATTGAGGCCGCCCTCAGACAGCAGCGTATCATACCCCTTAGGCAGTGCCATTATGAACTCATGCGCATAGACTGCCTTTGCTGCTGTTTCGAGCTGTTCCTGGGACAGATCAAGCCCCAGCGCGATGTTTTCTCGTATCGAACCTTGAAAGAGAAATACATCCTGGGGCACTGGCTGGATGAATTTGCGAATTCTTTTGAGCGGGTATTGCCCGATCGGAACGCCATCGATGAGAATGGCCCCTTTTTGGATATCCCAGAAGCGGGCAAGGAGGTTCGCGATTGTCGATTTGCCCGCACCGGTATATCCCACAATCGCGATCTTTTCTCCGGGATTCACAGTAAAGGATATATTCTTGAGCACCCATTCTTCATTTTTGTATGCAAACCACACATTCGAAAGCTCGATATGGCCGCGTATGACAGAAGGAGCTTCCTTGTCCGCCAAAACAGGCAGCTGCTCCGGCAAACGATCATCAGAATCCAGAAGGCCGAAAACGCGCTCTCCGCTCGCCATTGCGCTCTGAAGGAGAATGTATTTTTCCGACAGATCCTTGATCGGCGAATAGAACATCGATATCAGGTTGATAAATGCGATCAACGTGCCAATCGAAATATCCAGCCTCAAAAAGAGAATAGCTCCGAAAAAAATCGCAAGCGCGCTCGCAATAGTCGACATGAAATCCACAAATGGCCTGAAGGTTGCGTAAACATACATCTCCGCAATGTTCGCCTTCAAAAGATTCCGATTATTCTCTCCAAACTTCTCGGAAACACGCTTTTCCTGGACAAACAGCTTGACAATATCGATGCCGGAAATATGCTCGGAAAGGAAAGAGTTCACTTTGCTGGTCCAGTATCGCTGATTGCGGAATGCATCGCGCGCTTTTACCCTCGCAATCGCAGCAGCCACAAAAATGAGGGGCACGGTCGCGAAGACGACGAGGCCCAGCTTCCAGTTGAGGACGAAAAGCACAACAAGCGATCCGAGCATGATAGTGGCATCTTTTATGAAGGCGCTGAGTACATCAGTAAAAAACTGGCTTATGACTTCGATATCACTTGTAAGCCGCGTGACAAGGCGCCCCACGGGCTGTCTCGAGAGATACGCCAAAGACTGCTCGATAACGTGTCTATAGAGCTGCAGCCGCATGTCTTTCATGATGAGGGTGCCGATATGATTTGTGTACCATGTCATGGCGAATGTCGACAACAGCACTATCGAAAGAACGAGCAATAGCAGCAGCGCATAATGGCCCAATACAGGGCTGTCCTGCGAACGAAGCAGGTATGCATCGTCCGGCGAAAGCGAAGTCAGCAGAGAATAAGGAACAATGCCCCATACCCCGGATATTGTGATCTGGGAATATCGCAATGCGAGGGCTTCTTTCTTTTCTCTATCCGGTTCGAGGGGGAAAATGTAGCTGGGAGATGCATCCAGCAAGCCCTGCTTTTCCATCGCCGTTCGTTCTTTCTCAGTAATTCCTGCCAATTGGGAGGTTCGCACATAGATGCGGTTATTGATTACGATTTCGCGGCTTCCATTTTTGCTGCGGAATCGAGATGCTGCAGAAGGATCAAGGCCATACCATTCGCGTACCAGCGCTTCGTCTACCGCTTGACGAATGAGGGTCGGCGATAAAAGTTCGCCTGCAGTGCTTACGGAGAGCGTAATAAGCACGATCAGAGCAAATAGACGGTATGGCTTTAGGTACGCAAGAATGCGCCGTGTGATCTGCGAGTCATATCCTTTGGTAACAGGTTCCGCATCGAAGAATTCAGCCACCTGCGGCCTCCTCTCCCAGGGCTTCGCCGGAACCTGCATCGCCGCAGGAAGCACAAGATTCCTGTTCCAGCTGCTGGAGCGCAGCGATTTTGGCATAGAATCCTTCGGAATCCTCGAGCAGTTCTTCGTGCGTTCCTTTTTGGGTTATTCTGCCGCCATCCAGCACAATGATCTGATCAGCGTTCCGCAGCGTCGATATGCGATGCGACACGACCAATGTCGTCTTCCCTGCTCTTTCCTCAAGCAATGCGCTGAGGATGCGTTCTTCTGTTTCGCCGTCAACTGCGGAAAGCGCATCATCCAGGAGCAAAATCGACGGATTCGCAGCGAGCGCACGAGCCAGCGCAATCCTCTGCTTCTGTCCACCAGAAAGCGTAATACCTCTCTCCCCTACTATTGTGTCCCATCCATGGGGAAAAAGGCTTACATCTCGATCGAGCCCGGCAATTCTTGTGATTTCCTCGAATCTGGCGGAATCAAGACCGGGAGCTGCAAACAGAATATTTGCCCGGATGCTGTCCGAAAATAAAAAACTTTCCTGCGGAACCATGCCGAATGCTGCCCGAAGCGTATCGAGCTTGAATGAACAGATATCCGTTCCGCCAATAAATATATGGCCTTCGCCGGGATCAAGCATTCTCGGCAGCATTTTCAGGAGCGTGCTTTTCCCTGAACCGACTTTGCCAAGAATACCCAGCATCGAGGCGTGTGGGATATGCACGGAAACATTTTCCAGCGCCATCCTGCTGGAACCGGGATATGCGTAACTGAGCGAGCGAATCTCGATATCGCCGAGAGGTTCTCCATTGACAAGATTCTTTGATTCAGGAATCTCCGGTTTGGTATTCAATATTTCATTGATGCGCTTCAGGCTGGCTGCGCCTCTCTGTACGATATTGACGGTAAAGCCTGCGCTCATCATTGGCCAGACGAGCATTTCGAGATAGGAAAGCATCGCTATAATCGAGCCTGGAGTCATTTTGTTGCGAATAGATGCGTTGCCTCCAAAAAGCACCAGCAGCACCGTACTCAGCCCAGCCAAAAAAGTGATAAAGGGAAAGAAAAATCCTGAAGTTTTCACAAGATCCATGATCGCATTCTTGTACTCGCTATTTGCCTGCGCAAACCTTCCAAAAAAGTAATCCTCTTTCACGAACGATTTGACGACTCGTATGCCCGAAATCGATTCCTGGGCGATATTCGAAAGCCGCCCATATATATCCTGAATTTTCTTGAAGAGCTTGCCGACAATTCGCCCGAACAAAAGGATCAGAGCTGTTATGAGCGGCAGCGGCAAAATAATCCATGCAGCTACTCGTGCATTGTTCGCAAACATGGCTACGAGGATCATCGCTGTCATGAAAACGCCATCGACCAGGGCAACAAAGCCCATGCCGGTGGCCTGGCGAATCGTGCTGATATCGTTGGTAGCGCGTGCCATGAGGTCACCAGTCGTATTGGTTCTGAAAAATCCGCCTGACATGTTTAGGATGTGCGCGAAGAGGCGATCCCTCATTTCCGCCTCGATCCGGCGACTGGCGACATTTATGAAATAGCGCCAGAAGAATCGTCCGACGGAGATGAGCACGGCAAGCGCAATCATAATAAGAAGAGGCTGCACAATTTCCCTCAGCTGAAAAGAACCGCTTACAATTGTATCGATCGCAGTCTTCATGTATCTGGGGATAAGAACCTGACTCGCGTCGACCGCGATCAGGCAAAGGATGCCAGCAATGTATCTGAACCGATACTGTTTCAGATGCGGCAACAGGGTTGCATATTCTTTGAACATTGGTTTTTCATTCTAATGATGCGAAAAGGCATATGCAAGGAGTTGCATGAGCTGAGCAGGTTTGTCATAGTGCAGACATGCAAGAGAAATCAATTGTGGTATACACCGATGGCGGTTGCAAAGGAAATCCCGGTCCGGGCGGATGGGCATATATTATGCGCTTCGGAGAGCGGTATCGCGAAGCATGGGGTGGAGAGCTCCAGACAACAAATAACAGAATGGAACTCACAGCAGTCATACGCGCGCTTTCTTTTTTGAAGGAGCGCATTGATGCTGCACGCGCTTCTTGCATTCGCAGGTACATTCCGCTTCCAGCCTGGATATCCACGCCAATCCATATTTTCACCGATTCAATGTATGTAAAAAACGGTATTTCAGGATGGATTCACGACTGGAAAAAGCGGGGCTGGAAAACCGCAGCAAAAAAGCCCGTCATGAACCGCGATCTGTGGGAAACACTCGACATTCTCTGCGCAGAACTCAACCCTCAGTTTGAATGGGTTGAAGGTCATGCAGGAAACCCCGACAACGAACACTGCGATACGCTGGTGGGACAAGCTGTCGAGGAATTGCTGCAGCACGTCGCTCCAGCTGTGTATCATGAGTCAGAAAAAGAAGAAGATTTGGCGACTGACGCGCCGCTATGAGTGCATCACGGCAGCGCGCTCAGAAGGTCTTTCCCGAAGGCTTGGCTTCCGAGCGTTTTAAGGGCATTGGACACAGCTTCGCTTTCGGACAAACCCATGCCCTGTGCGCTCTTCGTTGCTGAATACAATGTCCTGCCGCTTGCCAGCTCGAATACGCCGAGAGACCCTTCCGCCGTAGCAATAAAATAGCTGCCATCTTTGGTTATTGATTTTACATCTAGGGAAGCAAGCGCAAATCGCTGCGCATCAGCAGGCGCGATCGCCCTCAAAACCGAAAGATCTATAGGAGTCTGATAACCAGAAGGCAATTTTGCATCGCTCAGCGAAAAACCTTCTTTCAGAAGCGTCTCTTTCAGACCGCTCAAAAACACGGCCGGGTCTGCATTTCTAGCACTTTCAGTGTCTTTCAAGTATGCAGCAACTGCCATAGGAACATTTTTCGCTGTCGAAATTACCTTGTAATTGAGATATGCGACAATGCCCGACAATTCGTTTTCCACAGCGTCGCTGTAGGGCAAGGCCCAAGAAGGCAAGCTCGACAGCAGATCGCTGATGCTTGAAAAATCAAGCTGTATTGCAACTCGATAGTTGCCTGCTATATCAATCGGAGGCACTTCGAATGCAGTAACGCCATTTGTATCGGTGAAAACTTGCATAGTACCAGTGCCCACTCGCCCGGAAGCAAGCTTCTTTGGATATGTAACCAAAAGCGGCGCGCCTGCGACTCTCTGCTTCATGCCGCCTGAATTCGAAATGAGCGCGACTTTGCTTGCAGGCAGCTTGCTTCCGAGGGCAACACTCAAGCTGCTTTCGGATACAATAGTCAATTTCAATGAGGCAGCCAATTCAGACGCCTTTTTCGCATTTCGCTCAAGCTTTATTTTTGCATTTTCTAAATTCGAGCCGCCGGCTGCGCTCATCGCTTCAGCATACGAGCGGATCGCGTCCATCAAGCGGCCTTCTGTTGCTGCCTGATCGCCTTTCTTTTCTGGGATGGCGACGGCATCGCGCTCTTCCTGGAAAATGGCTTCGATACGCGCTTTTTCTTTTTGAAGCTCTTTTGTCTCGTAACGCGCAAGCACATGCACGGTGTACTGACCGGTTTTCGGATCTTTCTGGATATATTTTTCGACAACTTCGAAGCCGGCAAGACGCCCTTTTGACTCGGTTTTTACGGTTTGGGTTATCTGCGCCTGGTAATCATCGAGGGAAGCGCGAGCCTCAGCGCTCGAGCTCACGCTTACGGAAACACCCATGTATTGCATGATACCTGCAATCAGCGAGGCTGTTGCATCATTTGCTGCGGTCGCGCTGTCCGGCGCGGATGAAGAGCCGACAAAGTAGGTGTATCGGGCATCCGGGGCTGGTTTCTGGCTCACCCATTCAGGAATCGAAGGAGTGCTCGCACAGCTCGATACTATGAGCGCAACGACAAGCGCCCCTGCAAACGTTATTTTTTTCATGGGAATTCCCCTGCATACAAATAAAAAGCAAAGCCCCGGACTTCTTATGAAATCCGGGGCAGAAAAACAAAATTATTTATTTTCGCCAAAGAAATCTTTTGTGACAGTGTTCTGCACGAGATCTATGGCGCGCTTCTGTTCCGGCGTGGGCTGTGCAGTTCCAGCTAGCTGGGAGAACAGAATATCGAATTGCTTCTGCAGCATGCCCTTTTCGATCGCCCATAGCTGGATAACACGATAGATTTGCTTGTCAGGCTTGTTTTCAGGCGTATAGGTCTGTACTTTGACCCACCAGTCTGCTTCCATCCTGTACCCCGAAAATTTGGCTTCGCCAACGCTCGCGACAAACCTCTCGCCATATGCGCCGAAATTCTTGGAATCCGCATCAGCGACGTTCGCACCCTTGAAAGCATCTTTTACTCTTGTAGAAAGATAGCGGGCAATCTCGGTATCAGCCTGCATGCGTTCCGCGAGCAGCTGCGCGCTCTGCAGATTCTGAGCTTCAAACTGAGCAATAAAGACAACCTTGTCCTTGTAATCCGGAAGCTTTTCGATATCCCGGTATCCGCCGATTATTGCCAACTCGACCCACTTGGGCGTTTTGATGCCATATGCAGTGCCTTTGTCCTCGATGAGCACCTCGCCTTTTCTGAGAGGCGGCTTTGTACCGCACGAGATCACAAGCACCACAGCCATCAATGCCAACAAGAATTTCCCGACTCTCATCTTTTCCTCCTATGCATATATCAATTTTGCAAAAAATAATTATTACAAACCAGTATTGAACGTGTACGAACGCCCTCTCATATATAGAAGATAGCAATCGGGATAGCCAGCTGCAGCTGCCGCATCGTAAATCGCCTCCTGGATTCTGGATGCTGGCATGAATGCGTAGAGCGCAAACCTGGTTTCGCCAGGGGCATATGAAAGCCGCTCGATTTCCCTCACCTTCTTCGAAAGATTTTTCTCGAATTGCGAAATCGCTTTCGCATCAGGAGTATTCTGGAGCACAAGCTCGTATCTCACGCCCCTGGAAACAGATGCGCTCATAAGCGCTTTTGATTGCTCGGTGACCTTAGGCATCGATTGCCAGACTATCCCTGCGATTGCATTCATCATTGCCGCATCAGCTGATACCGGACTGAAGGTCTGGGGGCTCATGAACGAAATTGATCCCAAAAGTGCTGCTGTAGAAGCATCGAAGATCTTCATGCTTCCCTGTGCAGAACCAGACCAGTTTCCCGGCCCGCCCGAATACGAGGTCTTGGCATCGATTTCCACATACACATCGGCATTCAATTTCTGGGCGATGTAGGTGATAATGTCGATTGAGCCGCCTGTTTCAGCTTGGTAGGCGCTCATCTGATCCTTTTTGTTTTTTTGTATCTGGTCGAAATCAATGACGGAAAGACCCAGCTTTTCGATAAGATAGCGGTTGGCTTGAGAAACTGCAGCTTTTGCAAGCTGCGGATCAAGTCCGGACGCCTCATTGTAATACACCAGGTAGCTGAGCCTGCCGAGGTAATTCTGAAGGAAGTGGCTTTCGTCCGGAGTGAGTGCTTCATAGGAAGCCGTACCCGCCTGAGGCGTGCCAGGGACAGCTCCAGGGGCTTGAGCCTGCCCGGGCATGGGCTGACTGCCTACAACCGATTTTGCAGCTGCAGAAGGATCCTGAGCTGATGGTGATGGTGCAGGCGGAGTCGCGGGCATATCCGGCGTCGAAGTGCTCTGCACAATATTTTTCGCTTGCTGAGATTCAGCGGAAACAGCCGGCGAAGCTGGCTTTGAGGCACATCCAATAAGCAGAGCAGCTATTGCATATGCTGCAAGAACTAGAGCGAAATATTTTTTCTTTTTCATAACATTTGTATTATCAGACATGTCTTGGCATCTTGCAAGTAAAAAATATAAAAATAAACCGAATCGGAAAAAACTACCAATTTCTAATCAAAAAGATATTGTATGCTGACATTTTCTCGGCTATAAATCCAGAACCGGTGTTCATCAGGAAAAGGCGAACAAAGCGCATTTTGCATTGCTGAGCAGGAGTCCTATGCGAAGACAGAAAACTTCCTACATTATTGTTGCTGGCATTATTCTTTTTTCTTTCCATGCGGCCCCTTTTGTATCGCCGCAGAATGCTTCTCGCCCCGAAATGCAAGGAACCTATTTTACTGAAACAGGCTGCAACCATTGCGATTCGTTTCTCTACATTCAGAAACCCCGACTGGAAGAAACATATGGTATCCACATAGCTCTTGAAACCCACGATATTCTTTCCACCAAGGGATACGAACTGTGCGTCGAGATGCTCGAACAGAGAGGGCTGAAATTCACTGTATTTCCGGTATTGTTCATCGGCTCCAATGTCTACCGCGGCAGCAACGCCATCGAAGAAAATATGCCAAAAGAAATTGAATATTTTCTATCACATGGTAGCTATATGCCAACTATTCGTCAGACTGACCAATCTGCTCTAGCCGCAAAGAATTCAAATGCAGCTTTTGCCGCCTCTGCTTTACCAACAATTTTTGCAGGCTTGCTCGATGGCATTAACCCCTGCGCATTCTCAACCATGCTCTTTTTCCTCTCGTTCATGGCGCTCAAACGAAAAGATCAGCGGTCCCTGCTGTGGGTTGGATTGGCTTTCATTGTGTCCGTGTTTATCGCTTATTTTCTTATAGGATTGGGACTGCTTGGCGCACTCCGCAAATACTTGTCGGAAAATCGATTTTCGATATATATCAACATTTTCATATCTGCTATAGCCGCTATTTTTGCCGTTCTGAATGTGCGCGATGCCATTGCTGCTTCCCGGGGAAGAGCTTTCGATTCCGTATTGCAGATGCCTACATTTTTCAAACAGCTGAATCACCGGTTCATCCGGTACTTCAACCAGCTTCCGCTGTATATTCTTGGCGCAGCGATCTCGGGCTTTCTTGTATCTTTTATAGAATTGGCGTGTACAGGCCAAATTTACCTGCCGACGCTGGCATATATGAACCAGAGCATGCGGTCTTCAAAGAGCATTCTGCTTCTGCTCATGTACAATCTTGCCTTTATTCTTCCTTTAAGCCTGGTTTTTGTGCTATTTTTCTTTGGTCTGCGCCATGAAAAGATCCGTCATTGGTATGGAAGCCACCTCGCGCTGGTGCGGCTGCTATCAGCAGTATTTTTTGTTGCTCTCGCGGTATTGGTCTGGGCAAGTTAATGAGCGATGCGCGATTTGAACGCGCGACCTTCGGCTCCGGAGGCCGACGCTCTATCCAGCTGAGCTAATCGCCCTTGCATCTGCCGCATAATAAAGATTCAGCGGTATTAAGTCAAGGCAAGCTTGGCGAGCCGCGCGGCTCTTATTACATTCATAGTATATGTACGGAGATCCTATACTCCTGGCGAGCGAATCCCCGCGGCGAGCCTCTATTCTCGAATCGCTCCATATTCCATTTATAACTGTCGTCCCCCGCATAGATGAGCAGATCTTCGATCATCTCGACCCGGGCGAGCGAGTTGTTGCGCTTGCTGCGACAAAAGCGCGGCGTGGAAAAGAGCGATGGATAGAAGGCAAAAAGCTGTACTCTGATCCCCTCCCTGAACCTATGGAAAAACCTGCAGAACCCCGTTTCGCGCTTGGAGCTGACACGCTGGTCGCTTTCAGGACACCGGAAGGCTGGCACACTATCGGCAAGCCAATTGACGAGCAAGATGCATATGCAATGCTCACCATGGAAGCAGGAAATCGGCAATATGTGTTCAGCGGTCTGTGCCTTTTGGACATGGAAAACGATGTGCCCCATGTCGCCCTCTCCGTTTCCGAGGTCCAATTCTCACCAATGAGCGCTGCTGACATTGCGTGGTACATCAACCTGGGAGAATGGAAAGGAGCTGCGGGCGCATATCGGATTCAGGGAGCCGGCTCTTATTTCATAGAAGACATAAAAGGCTCTTTCTCTGGCGTCATGGGCTTGCCAATTCGTGAATTATATGGCATTCTCCGTCAGTCGGGTTATCTGTCTTCTGAAGAAATTCAAGGCTGAACACCGACAATCCGGCTCGAAATGCCGGACATTTTCCGCCTGTTGTTCAAATTCCGAATAAACAGGACGAGATAAAAGGAAGGGGATCGGATCATTATCCGATCACGGGAGGTCTACGTGGCAGTAGTCACCATGAAGAACCTGCTTGAGTCAGGTGTGCACTTCGGACACCAGGTCAAGCGCTGGGATCCGCGAATGAAGAAATATATCTTCGCGGAACGCAATGGCATTCACATTATCGATCTGCAGAAAACCATTCAGGCAATCAAAGAAGCCTACGATGCAGTCCAGAAAGTTGTCAGTTCCGGAAAGACAGTACTTTTCGTAGGAACAAAAAAACAGGCGCAATCCGCTATCCAGAAAGAAGCGGAGCGCTGCGAGCAGTTCTATGTAAACAGCCGATGGCTCGGCGGCATGCTGACCAACTTCTCTACCATACGAAAATCGATACAAAGGCTCAAAAAAATCGAGCGCATGGAAGTAGATGGCACATTCAGCAGTCTCACAAAAAAAGAAATTGCCAGCCTGCTCAAAGAGAAGACAAAACTCGAGAAAAACCTCGGCGGCATCAAGGAAATGACAAGCCTGCCAGGCATTCTTTTTGTAGTCGATACCCGCAAAGAAGCCATTGCGGTCGCGGAAGCACAGCGCCTCGGCATCCCCATCGTCGCAATTGTTGACACAAACTGCAACCCAGAAGGAATCACATATCCGATTCCTGGCAACGATGACGCAATCAGATCGATAAGCCTCTTCACGCAGATTATTGCAAATGCAGTAATCGAAGCAGGCGCCTCGGAAGGCCTCAAGATAATTGAAACGCTTCCCGCTGAGGAGGAGCAAGAGCTTGCGCCTCCTGCTAAAACAGAAGAAGATGAAGTCGAAATCGACCTCGAAACGTATTCGAATGTTCCTATTGCTCAAGAGAAAGAACCAGAAGAGCCGGCAGAAGTCGAAGCGCCGATTATCGACGAGGATCGGCTCTATGAAGAGAATTGAGGAGAAAATACCGTGGAAATCAAAGCTTCTGACGTAAAAGCGCTGCGCGAACGAACTGGCGCAGGCATGATGGATTGCAAGAAAGCCCTTACGGAGTCGAACGGCAACTTCGAAGCTGCTGAAAAGCTCCTTCGCGAATGGGGCATGGCAGGGGTGGAGAAACGGGCAGGTCGCGCAACGAACGAGGGCCGTATTTTCGTAGCCCAGAACGAGAGCGAGCTTTCGCTTGTCGAACTTGCGTGCGAGACGGATTTTGTCGCGCGCAACAAGGATTTCATCGATGCAGGAACCAAAATTGCTGCAACTGCGCTTGGCCAGAAAGCATCGAGCCAGAACGAAAGCCTTGAATCGATGGTAAAGGACATAGCTTCGCTCATCAAGGAAAACATCGCGCTCAAGCGTGTTGCCTATTTCAATGCAGGCATGAATGAGCATCTTCATTCCTATCTTCATGGAGAAGGCAGAATTGGCGTGGTTGTAAAGTTCAGAGCCAGCGATCCGAATGCATTCAAAAATGAAAAGGTCGCTTCCTTTGTACATGATGTGGCGCTCCATGTAGCCGCATTCAACCCGATGTTCCTCGATGAATCCAAGGTTCCCGCAAGCTGGCTCGCCGAGCAAAAGGATATTTTCCAGAAACAAGTGGAGCTCGATGAAAAAATGAAGAGCAAGCCAGCGAAGGTTATCGAAGGCATACTTGCAGGGAAGGTAAAGAAACTGCTCTCAGAGGTTTGCCTCATGAACCAGGGCTTCGTTCGCGACGAAAAAGTATCTGTTGCCGATGCGCTTGCGCAAATTTCAAAAGAAACCGGCTTTTCGCTCGCTATTGTCGATTATTATTTTGCAAAGGTCGGACAGAACTGAGAATAATGCCAGCAAGGCTGGGCATGGCAAGGGCGGTCTTTTCCGGCCGCCCTTTTCGCGCCTACTATAATGGGATCAGGGAGGAAGTATGGAATCGATCAAAGCTGCATACGAAGAGAGAATGAAAAAGACAGTCAGCGCACTCCACGATGAATTCAATGCCATCAGGACAGGCCGCGCGTCCCCTGCCCTCCTCGATAAAGTGCGTGTCGATTACTACGGTCAAAAAACACCGCTCTCCCAGGTAGCAACCATTTCTGTTCCCGAAGCCCGACTAATCGTCATTCAGCCGTGGGATCGCTCGCTCTTCAGCGAGATTGAAAAGGCTATTCTGAAATCTGATTTGGGCCTCAACCCCTCGAATGACGGCAAAGTCCTTCGCATCGCAATTCCGCCGCTCACCGAGCAAAGACGAAAAGAACTCGTCAAGACTGCCCGGAATATTGCCGAACAGTCGCGCGTCGCCATAAGGAATATCAGACGCGACGGACTTGAGGAACTCAAAAAGCTGCAGAGCGCCGGCGGAGTAGCAGAAGATGCAGTAAAAAAGGAAGAGACCGAACTGCAGAAGCTGACAGATGCCTACATCGCGCAGATCGGCCAAATTCTCGAAACAAAAGAAAGAGAGATAATGGAAGTGTAAGGATTTCTTAAAATGAATGAAAATCGCGTGCCATCGCATGTCGCAATCATTATGGATGGCAATGGGCGATGGGCAAAAGCGAGAGGGCTGCCGCGCACCGAAGGCCACCAGAAAGGACTCGAAGCAGCAAAGAGAATTGTGCTCGCTGCCCGCAAAGAAGGTGTGAAATTCCTTTCTCTTTATACATTCTCGACAGAAAACTGGAAACGCACTACCCAGGAAGTCGGCTTTCTGATGTCGCTGATTCGTGTGCACCTGACAAAAGAGCTTGATTTCTATCGCGAAAACGAAATCCGAATTGTCCATTCAGGGGATCGAGCAGGCTTGCCTGGCGAAGTGATCATCGAGCTGGATAAAGCTATCGAAGACACAAAGCACCACCATGCGCTCACTGTCAATCTGGCAATCAACTATGGCGGGAGAGATGAAATCGTGCGTTCCGTGCAGCGCCTTTGCCGTACCGACAGCCCACATATCGATGAAAATGCTATCCAGCAATCCCTTGACCATCCCGAAATACCCGACCCTGACCTTATAATCAGAACCGGTGGTGAAATGAGGCTTTCCAATTTCCTGTTGTGGCAGTCGGCGTATAGCGAGCTGTATTTTTCGCCCAAGTACTGGCCCGATTTCATGCCGGAAGATTTTCATGCCGCGCTCGCTGATTATGCGCACCGCGAACGCCGTTTCGGAGCTGCTCATTGAACGCGAATACCCGATCGAGACTCCTCCTTTTTTTTGGAGGCATCCCTCTTTTTGCTCTCGTCCTGTTCTTTTTGCCATTTGGCCATTACGCTCTGCTCGCACTTCTTGTGCTTGCGGTACAGTATCTCTCATCGCTTGAGCTTCGCGCTATGCTCCGCAAGTCTGAGCGCGCTGACCCAGGGAATTTTGTCACGATTGTCGGGCTCGTGCAGTCATTAGCTGTATATATCGCTTGCGTAGCGGGAGCTCGTCCTCTGGAGGCCGCAGCTGTCATGTTCCTGATATCGATATTGTGCTTGATGATTGTGCTCTCTCCGATCGCCTTCAGCAAAAAGGAATCTTTTCCGCTGCTTTTGTCGACCGCGGGTTCAATTTCGCTTGCGCATTTCTATACTGGCATTCTGCCAGGCTTTCTTATGCTCATTGTGGCTGGTTTTCCTGATGCCAAAAATGCGATTATCACCTTTGCCCTTCTCACCTTCGGCAACGACAGCCTAGCATGGCTTTTTGGGAAACTCTTTGGCAAACGAAGAAATGTTGTCGATGTCTCGCCGAATAAGAGTGTAGCCGGGTTCATTGGTGGCGCTATCGGTTCGATCGCTGGAGCATTTCTGGGGCTGGGACCGCTGGCGGGATCATGGAAGCCAGAAGGTTCGAGGTACCTGGTACTCAGTCTGATCCTTGGGGCGGGAATGGCTTTTTTCGTGATTGCTGGTGATCTTTTCGAAAGCGCGCTCAAACGATCCGCAGGCATGAAAGACTCAGGCGTGATTGTGCCTGGACGAGGCGGTGTGCTGGATTCCTTTGACAGCCTCTATTTCAGTGCACCTTTTTTTGTTGCCTTCTCGTATCTCGCTCGGCTTTTCTTTTTATGACAAGAAAGCGTATGATGCAAGAATCCGGAAAAATAGCGCAATGCCAAAACGAATAATAATCCTTGGAGCCGCTGGCTCCATCGGCAGACAATCCATCGAAGTCATCCGACAGAGTGCTGCCACAGAAGAACCCCTTGTGCTCGCTGGTTTTTCTGTTCACCACAATGCCAAGGTTCTGCTGTCGCTTAAAAATGAATTTCCACACGCACGTGCGGCATATACAGGAGATGCTGCAAGCGCACCAACGGGGGCAGATTGGGCTGGCCCCGAAGCGCTTGCACAGCTTTTGTCAGCTGTACAAGCAGATATTGTCGTGAATGGAATTGCGGGAGCAGCAGGGCTATCCGCTTCGATTCTCGCTTTGCAGAACAGGATGCACCTTGCGCTTGCAAACAAAGAATCGATTGTCATGGGATATCGGCTCCTGAAACAGCTTGCCGACGACAATGATCTCTCCATAATACCGGTCGATTCCGAGCATGCTGCATTGTTCCAGCTCACCCAAAAAATTGGCATGCATGCAATTGCAGAACTGACGATCACTGCATCCGGCGGGCCTTTCCGGACTCTGCCTCTCGAACGGCTTGCTGAAATGACCGCTGATGATGCATGCAAGCACCCTGTCTGGAAAATGGGCAGAAAGATAAGCATCGATTCTGCAACCATGGCAAACAAGGGGCTTGAGCTCATAGAAGCATCAAAGCTTTTCGATATGCCGCAAGAACACATTCGGGTTCTCATCCACCCACAGAGCTATGTGCATGCAATGGTCCGCACCTTCGATGGAGCACTCTATGCGCAGATTTCCGAACCGGATATGCGCTTGCCCATCCATGCTGCGCTGCATTGGCCGCATACGTATCCCTCACCATTTGGGCATGCAGAACTTGCTGGAAAAACCCTCGAATTTTTTGAGCCTGAGCGAAACCGATATCCGCTTGTGTGGCTTGCAAGGAATGCGATGGATGCGGGAGATGCGGCGTGCATTGCCTATAATGCCGCAAACGAAATTGCGGTTGCCCGTTTCGATGCCGCCAGAATACGCTTTACGCAGATAGCGCAGGTTGTATCCGAAACGCTTGCACATTCCTGGAATTTGCCTGTCAGTTCGTTCGAAGATATATTCGATATCGACATGAAAGCGCGACAGATCTCAGAGGAACTTGTGGAGCATATTGCATGGTGACGATTATTCTCGGCCTTATTGGCCTTTCGCTGGTAGTAATAGTGCATGAATTCGGCCACTTTCTGATTGCACGGACGGTAGGCGTCGATGTAGAAGCCTTTTCAGTGGGCTGGGGTCCTGCTCTTCTTACGCATAAAGGCAAAAAAACGGAATGGCGGCTAGGAGTACTGCCAATCGGCGGCTATTGCAAATTGAAAGGTGAGGATGGATTTCGTGCTGCGATCGAGCAGAAGCTTGATTTCATTCCTGCTGATAAAGGAAGTTTCTATGCCGCACATCCCCTCAAACGCATCGCGATTGCGCTCGCAGGGCCGCTCTTCAACATGATTTTTGCAGTGCTCGTCTTCACCTTCGTCGTCGCTATTGGTACGACCATTCGGACTGCGCCAAACAGGATCGTGCTCTCGAGCGAAACAGGCACGACTATGCAAGCCGGGTCTTCCAACCCAGCGGATATGGCAGGCTTGCAAACTGGAGACATACTGCAGTCTATCGATGGCAGAACTATTCGCGATTACAGCGATCTTCAAGAAATCATCGCGAGCAATCCCGGCAAAGCGCTTTCTGTCCAGGTTTTACGCAATGGCTCAATTCAGAATCTGGTATTGACTCCACGGCTTGATGCAAATACTGGAGCTGGAGTAATCGGTGTATACCCATGGATCGATCCCCTTGTCTCTTCTGTAAAGGAACAGAGCCCTGCAGCCATTGCCGACCTCAAGCCAGGCGACAAAATCCTTTCTGCAAACGGCAAGCCCATTCGCAATACAATAGATCTCATGAATTCATTCAAAGCCGCCAATGGCCCTGTTGAATTGACACTTGAGCGCAATGGCCAAAATCTCAGCACAACCATCATCGCGAAATCACTTGAAGAAACCGGGATTGCCTTTGTCAGCATAACGCGCACAGATAAAGCCTCGTCGCTGCCTGATGCAATAGCAAAAGGAGCAAAGGAAACCATGTCCACATTCGCTTTGACGATTAGGAGCATCGGGCTCTTGTTCCGCGGCGTCAATATTTTCAAGGCTGTTTCGGGGCCTGCGCGCATTACATACTTGATCGGCACTGCAGCATCCGAGCAAATCAAAGTGGAAGGATTGGCAGGACTTGTTCCGGTGTTGAGTTTTCTCGCATTTCTGTCTGTCGGGCTTGCCATAATGAACCTGCTTCCCCTCCCCGTCCTGGATGGCGGCTTGATCCTCGTTTTTTTCATCGAACTGGCACGAAGGCGTCCGCTCAGCGCAAAAACGCTGTACCGGTACCAGTTCATCGGAGCTGCATTTGTTCTCGTTCTGTTTGTGGTTGCGACGATGAGCGATATATTCTTTTTTGCCGCAAGATAAGTATAGTGTCACGAACCCTGCATATGAATTTGAAGTGAAGGCCTCTTTTCTTGCGTCTACAAAGAGAGGAGGTCTTCATGCATCACTTTCATTTCTGCCCAAACCCGGCCTGTGCGTATCATCAGCACGCACCGAAAGAACGCTGGTTCGTCGCCGCTGGCTTCTATGTGACCAAAACCTTCGGCAAGGTCCAGCGCTTCCGCTGCCAAGCCTGCGGCAAGTACTTCTCTACCCAGACCTTCAGCCTTGATTACTTCGCCAAGCGCAGAATCGCCTATCCCCAGATCGAAACCCTGCTCAGCTCTTCCATGAGCATTCGCGCACTCTCACGATTCTTCTCTGCTTCG
>WESA01000022.1 GCA_009768935.1 Rectinema subterraneum | reverse complement strand
AGCACCTCCCTGAATGACCGGCCGATCCCACCCCGTTCGAGCCGAATCGTCGAATAGAGCGCCTGTGCCTTCGCCTTTTGGTCCTGCCGCATGCTCCCTGAGCGCCGCCGTGTGCAGTGACTGACATCGAGCACGAAGCCGCTTGTCCGTCCCACCGCAATGGGGATTTCGCTCGGGAAGTACTGCGAGCAGTCGAAGGAGACAAAGCCGTCGATACAGATGTCTTCCTTGCCTCGCCGAGCGTGCAGCATCCGGGCGTGGAGTGCAATACCCTGGCGAGCCAGTCGGTCGATACGATTCGTAAGCAGCGACAGCGAGCACCCGAGCGCGCGACTCATCCCCCGTAGGCTCTCCCCGCCTACCAGCCTATAGAGCACATCCCGGTACGAGACAATGCGCTTGAGATAGTAGTGCGTAGAGAAGGTCTGGGTGGAAAAGCTTTTTCCGCAGCGCGTACAACGGAACCGGCGCACCTTCCCGAAGGCCTTGGTAGCATACCAGCCAATCGCATAGGCCCAGGGCGAGGCGGGGGCCTCGTGATGGTAGGGACAGTTCGGATTGGGACAAAAGGCAAACCAGTGCACGAATACCCTCCTTGACCGCAGTGGCGGTCATAGAGGTATTCGCGCAAATCTACCCTCTTTGCTTCAATTCTTTACCCAAGGTTGAGAGCACTAATGATGCCCTCTTTACACATTTATCGGATTCCGCTATATTTCATCGACTATTCTTTTTTGGAGACCACTATGTCCAGAGTTTGTGAAATCTGCGGTAAGAGAACGCTTTTCGGAAATAATGTGTCGCATGCGAAGAATCGCACGCGCCGAACCTGGTTCCCGAACCTTATCGAGGTGCGGACACTCCAGAATGGCACAGTGCGCCATATAAAGGTATGTGCGCGCTGCCTCAAATCCGGAAAAGTCGAAAAGTACGTGTAAATGCCCTTGAATGCCTGCTATCGGGCATGACGCGCAGTATCGATGCGTATGTGAAAAGAAGGCCGCCTTTGAGGGCGGCTTTTTCTTTTGTCGCACAGTGGATACGGAGCTTCAGCCGCATGCTCTTAATGCCGATAAAATAAAGAATGAATGCGTGCAGAAAGGGATACCCATGAACCGTGGAAAGCATATTATTTTGGCACTTGTCGTGATTGTTGTACTGATTTCCATATTCCCGATCACGGTCGAGGCTGTGGAACCGGTTCCCTACCGGCTTTTTCCAGCACTCTATAAAAAAGAAAACTTCTCGCGCATCGATCAAACGATGAGCTTGGTGAATTATCAGGCAGGGGGAGGCTTTCTCTGGGATCGTGTCCCGCTTATCGCGAATAATACTATTGTCGCCTATTATGGCAGTCCCTTGTCTGATCGAATGGGAATTCTCGGCCGCTTTCCCAAAGAGAAAATCGCGCAGATGGTCAAAGAAACAGCACAGCAGTACGACGAGGTGAATGGAAAAGATGGCGTCATCCCTGCATTTTATATAATTTATGGCACATGTTGGCCTGGCGGCGAAATCGGGTACCTCGACGAAAAGGTGCTTCTCGATTACATAAAATATGCCCAATCGGAGGGAATGCTGGTATTCGTCGATCATCAGATCGGAAAATACAGCGTACGCGAGGCGATGGATCGGATTCTGCCCTTTTTGCGCTATCCGAATGTCCATCTTGCCATTGATCCGGAATGGCGCACGCTCGTTCCGATGAAGGAAATCGGATCTATCACAGCGAAAGAACTGAACGATGCGCAGGATTACATGGATGCCTACATTCGGGAAAACAATATTCCTGGCATTCGTATGCTCGTGGTACACCAGTTTGCGGACAAGATGATTCAGTCCCGTCAAGAGGTGCAAGCGCATCGGGATCGTGTTATTCTCATCCATACATCGGACGGCTTTGGCGTTCCGCAAGTAAAAAAAGCGACCTACCAGCGCAATGCAAATGCCGCGAACATGCCAGTCAAAGGTTTCAAGCTCTTTTTCAAGTCGGATTTTCCTTTGGCGGGTTTCGACATGCCTTTGATGTCGCCGGCTGAAGTTATGCAGCTCGATCCAAGGCCAAGCCTCATTCTTTATCAATAAGGCTGCATAATGAGCGGTCAGGGATTGTGTGAAGAGCCTGATGGGAGAGAGCGCCTTGGGCAGGAATCGATATCGTATGGCAGCATGAGCCCTGAAGAATGGCGCTTGCTGTGATAGATTGAAACAGAGGTTCCATGAAAAGAAGGGGAAATAGATGAACAGAGCCCGAAAAGCGAATATTGCAATATTGCTGCTTTGTGCAGCTTTGAGCACCGTTTCTGCATACGATCCGCCCAAAGGAGCATCGCTGCTTGGGCGAATATATAGCCCCTGGTCCATGGGTGGGGGAATGTCGCTTACGGAACAGGGCAGCGGAGCATGGGCTTCTGCATTCAACCCTGCATCGACAGCTGTCGAAGAGCTTCCTGGACTTGAATTTTCTTATACTGGTATCGCTGATATGAGTACCGGGAGCCCGCAAGGGTGGGGAAGCGCCGCACAGGCTGATTTTGCGCTGCCCAAAGCCTATGGTGTGTGGAACGGCGCTGTGCGCTTATTCAGCGCACCTGGCGCGATGACAAGTATGCCGCTGGGAACTTTTGTAACTGTCGGTGGCGGTTTTTCGAAAAAGATTTCTGGCCGCATGTCGGTTGGTGCCTCCGCATGGCTGGCTATGGGGGACAATGGCAGTTTTGGCTGGGGCGTGTGGGCTGATCTGGGGGTAATCCGGGAACTGGGAGATGTTGGCTTTCTCAAGAATGCCAGGCTTGGCTTTGTCGTGAGCGGCCTTGGAAAGGAATTCAATTATCAGACACCTCCTGTTGGCATCGCTCCTGGAAGCCTTGCTGCAACAGGGTTTCCGCAAGCGTTTACGCCAGGAATCGGGTTCAGTGCAGACCTCCTGAATGAATATGATCTTCGCATGCGCGCATCTGTTGACCTTCGTGCGCCTTCTTTCAGTGATATTGAGGCAGAAACAAGTCTGGCGCTTTCTTTCAGAAATATTGTTTCACTCCGCCTCGCAATGGCCACCAGCCTGTATGATATTCAGCAGAAATCGGGCAGAAGCGTATGGCCTTCGTTGACGCTTTCGGGCCGGATTCCCCTCGGGAAAAAATCGGCAAATAATGCGGGCGTTTCTTCGGTTGCACCTGCTTTCGGGCTCATGCCGCTGTACGATTCGCTGGATGCATTCAGCCTTGGCACGCGCCTTTCGTTTGGGCAAGCGGACAAAAGCCCGCCAAAAGTGAAAGCGCAATTGCCAGTTTCGACAAGTGGCCTGCCGGCCGCTTATATTTCTCCGAATGCTGATGGTGCACAGGACTGGCTCGAAATCCCCATTACAGTTAGTGATGATCAACGAACCGTAGCCGGGTGGGTTTTCAAGATTGAAGACCGCTCGTCTGGCAAGGTAGTCCGGACCATAACTGAACAAGCAAGCCCCCCGGAGACCATCAAATCATTCGCGGATTTGAAAGAAGGCTTTGGCTTCTCGCGCCATAATGCGTTCATTCCAGATGCGCTGCGATGGGACGGAAAAGATGATCAGGGCAATCTTGTTCCTGAAGGTACCTATATTGTCAGTTTCCATGCGTGGGACGATCTTGGGAACACCAATATGGATTATGACTCATGCATGAATGTAGTGGTGGACAGAACACCTCCATCGGTAAATGCGTGGGTTTTGGGAGACGAACAGCTGTATCAGGGCACCGACCAGCTCATATTCAGCCCGGATGGCGACAACAGCAAGGATACCATTTCGTTCCGCACACAGGGATCCATCGAGAACAATTGGAAATACGAAATTCTCGATGCAAATGACAAAGCGGTGCGCACAAAAGAAATCCGTGAGCGGTCGGCACCGCGTGATTTTGTATGGGATGGTACAGACGATGCCGGAAAGAGGGTACCGGACGGCTATTATCGTTTCAGGCTTTCCGCTGCAGATCCGGCAGGGAATGTGGGATCGAAGACAATCGGGGTTGCGCCTGACAAATCCGATTGGATTGTAGTCGATACAAGTCGGCCGGCTGTTCGCGTTGCAGCGGACAGAAAGGCCTTCAGCCCGATAAAAGAAGGAAAGGCCGGCACAATCGATGTCTCTTTCAGCCTGGAATCTCTGAAGAATCTTGTTTCCTGGAAAGAATTTATTCAGGATCAAAGCGGCAAAACCCTATGGTCCTCATCGGGCGACAGCTCCAATCCGCCTCTAACTTCGTTCGCGTTCAATGGTTTGGATCCATCAGGAAAGCCATTTGCAGATGGACAATACAAAGCCGGGATCGAGATGAAATATCGGAACGGATATTCGCCCGTAGTGTACTCGGATCCATTTATACTCGATGCGACACCGCCCTCGGCTCAGATTGTACTCGACGATGTGCGGGCTATATTCAGCCCGGATGGAGATGGAAGCAGAGATGCGCTGGCATTCAAATTTGCCAGCAGCAAAGAAGATTTGTGGAATCTGAGCATCCGGAATGAACAAGGCGAAGTCGTGTACTCTCAGGAATATCGCGATGGACTTGCAAATCGCTTTGTATGGAACGGTCTTGATACAACAGGGCGTCGTGTCGATGATGGTCGGTATTTCCTCCATCTGGAAAGCAAGGATATCGCAGAAAATGCGTTCAGCACCGAATATGGTCCCATCGTAGTCGATACGCGAACCCCGCGCGCATCATTTGCGCTCAGCAGGGATGCATTCAGTCCAAATGACGATGGTGTCGCTGATGTGCTTAAAGTGGGCATCACGCTCGAAAGTATCGAAGGGCTTCGCGCTTGGAAGCTGGATGTCGCTAGCTCTTCTGCCGCACAGATAGCAGAGAAGAATGCTGCAATATCGACGCTTCTGAGCGGTGATGGATCGAACCCGCCTCCTGCGACATGGCAATTTGATGGCAAGACAGACCGCGGCCAGCTTCCGGAAGGCGCGTATCGCTTTGAACTGACAATAGAATACGACAATGGCTGGAAGACAACAGTATCGAGTCCGGAATTCGTACTCGATAACACCGCGCCTAAGGCGCAAGTTTCTCGTTCCCGCCCATACTTCAACCCGAGAGGCAGTGCGCTTCAATCGCAGGTAATTATTTCCCAGCTGGGCTCGAAAGAAAATCTCTGGACAGGAGAACTTCGTGATGCCCAGGGTGCGCTCAAGCGCAAATGGGAATTCAAGAACAGCGAGCCTGGCGAAATTCTCTGGGATGGGCGTACTGCTGATGGCGCGCTCCTGCCGGATGGACTCTATTCCTATCGCCTTTTCTGCGTCGACGCAGCAGGCAACAGTTTTGCTTCGGAGCCTATCCAGATTGGTATCGATACAGCTGCCAAACAATCTTCGCTTTCTGCAAACTACATGGCGATAAGCCCGAACGGAGATGGAATACAGGATGCAATGGCGCTTGCGATCAGTGTGACTTCGCCAGAGAGTGTCCAGAATTGGCGTCTTGCTATCCTTAAAGGGCAAGAAACTGTGATGGAATGGAAGGGTGCAGGAAATGTGCCCCAATCAATCACATGGGATGGCACAAGCCTTACACGCCTTCCTGTGCCAGACGGAAGCTATACTGCATTTTTCCATGCGGACTACCCGAATGGCGATGCTACAGAAGCAAGCTTGGGCCCGCTCGTGGTTGACCGCATAGCGCCGCAGGCTGAAGTAAAGATTGCAAGCGCGATTTTCTCGCCGAATGGGGATGGAGTGAACGATACCTTGCCGATTCAGCAGTCCTCGGTGCCGGGAGACGTGTGGCAAGGCAGCATTCTCGATGTGGATGGCAAGGTGGTGCGTTCCTGGACCTGGGATGGCGCGGTGCAGCCCTTTGAGTGGGATGGCCGGGACAATGCAGGGAATGTGGCTGCGGATGGCAAATATCGCTACAAGCTTGAATCGAAAGATGCGGCAGGTAATGCATTTTCCTATATCAGCCCCGCTTTCGAAATCGAGACTGAGAAGAAAGCGGTACGTCTGACAGTGAGCGACAAGGCCTTCAGTCCGAACAATGACGGCATTAAAGATGTGCAGGTTTTGAGTGCAGCGATTGTTGCGCCTGAAAAAGTGAAAGAATTTGTATTGCAGATTGTAGCGCAGGATGGGCCAGCGGCTTTGAGTGCCGTGCGGACATGGAAAGGCGAAACCCCGCTGAGCCGATATGAGTGGAGAGGGGAAACGGACGCACAGATACCGGCGCCTGACGGCCACTATGCAGCATCGATGCGCGTTGTGTACCGCAATGGCGATGAAGCGGAGAGCGCGACAGGAACCTTCCTGCTTGACAGGCAATATCCGCAGATCGACGTGAAAGTGCAAGGCAGTATTTTCTCGCCGGATGGAGATGGCCGCAGCGATACCATAACCATTGCGCAGTCCTCCGTGCCAGGCGATGACTGGAAAGGCACAATGAAGGACAGTGCGGGCAATGTGGTGCGCAGCTGGGTGTGGCAGGCACAGGCGAGCGACTTTGTTTGGGACGGCAGGAACACCAATGGCAGCGTAGTCTCCGATGGATTCTATACCTATGCAGTCGAATCCGAGGATGCAGCAGGAAATCGCACCATGGCAGGGCCGTTCCGGATTCAGGTTGAAACAGGCAAGCGGGCAGTGCAATTGCGTCTTAGCGACAAAGCTTTCAGCCCCAACGGCGATGGCATAAAAGACGAGCTTGTCATCAATGTCGAGGCGGACGCGCGGGATCGTATCAAACAATACAGCCTCATCATTCGAGGCAAAGACGGGACAGCGGTGAGGATATGGACAGGCAGTGCTGGTCTTGCCCGCGAATATCGATGGAATGGAACAAATGATGCAGGCGCTGCTGTACCCGATGGAGAATACAGCGTCGGTATCGAAGTTTTGTATTTGAATGATGCGTTCGCAAAGGATGGGCCGATCCCTGTGACGGTCGACCGCATACCGCCACAGGCAAGCGTCAAGCTTTCGCGCTCAATATTCTCGCCGAATGGGGATGGACGGGCCGATACGCTTGAAATTGCTCAGAGCAGCGTCTATGGCGACCGCTGGAATGGGCAGATAATTTCCGAAGTAGGCAAAATAGTTCGCACCTGGGAATGGTACCCCATGATTGCGGACATCGTGTGGGACGGCAAGGATCAGAATGGCAAGATTGTGCCTGATGGCGCATACTACTACGAATTGCGCTCCATCGATGAAGCCGGCAATTCCTTCATTCTGCCGCGCCAGCGAATCATTGTGGATGCTGCTCAGAAGAATGTGAGCTTCCGTGTCGAGCCAAGCGCGTTCAGCCCGAATGATGATGGCGTAAAAGACATTACCTACATCAATATCAGCGCGCCTAAGCCAGAAACCCTGCTGAGCTATGCTGTTTCGATATTCTCCGGAACAAAGGCTGTGCAAGGACAGGCTCCTGCCCGGAGCTGGAAGGGCAGTACGGATATAAAGACCCAGTATGTGTGGGATGGCTTGACCGATGCAGGGCTTAAGGTTCCCGACGGAAATTACAGCGTCTACCTTATGCTGGAGTATGCCAATGGCGACCTTTTCAATATCGGTCCCGTGCCGGTGGTAGTGGATACGGTTCCTCCGAAAATTTCGATTTCTGCCGATCCCATGCTGTTCTCTCCAAATGGCGATGGCATAAAGGATTATGTTACGATCACCCAGAATTCCGACCCCGGCGATGATTGGACGGGGAGAATACGCAGCGCTTCCGGGGCTGTAGTGCGCAGCTATACCTGGAAAGGTCAAGCAAAAACCTTCAATTGGGACGGCACAGATGCGAATGGCAAACTTGTTCCGAATGGAGCCTATTCTTATGAGGTTGTGAGCGTCGATGCGGCCGGCAACAGCGCCTCGGCCAGCATCAAAGGCCTTACCGTTGATTCGAGCAAGCCGAAAGTGTATGTAACTGCCTCTGACACCGGCATATCGCCCAATGGCGATGGCATCCGCGATGATGTTTCATTCTCTCTGACAGTAGAAAACCGCGAAGGGGTCGAATCCTGGAGGTTCTCGCTCATCGACTCGAAGGGTGTCGAGCGCTCGTTCTTTGGTGGGAGCGGCTCGGATGTACCCACGCGGCTTGTGTGGGATGGACGCGATCTGCAAGGCCAGGTGATTGAAGACACCTACACCGGCAAACTGGTGGTCAGGTACCTCAAAGGCGATGTGGCCGAAGCGAGCAGCGCGAAGATTATCGTCAAGATTGCTCCGCCCAAAGTGGATGTTACAGTCAAGCCTGAATATTTCAGCCCGGATGGCGATGGCGTCGATGACACGCTTACCTTCGGAATCGCAACAGAGAAAAATGCAGGCATCACAGAATGGAAGCTTGAGATTCTGGAGACGGCAGTAGTCGAATCGGCGAGCATGCAGGAAGCGAAGCCCACTCGTTCATTCAAGATTTGGACCGGCAAAGGCAATCCGCCAGCGCAAATTACTTGGAACGGGAAATCAGACAAGGGTGAGCTTGTCGAATCCGCGACCGATTACCCCTTCGAATTCACCTGCTGGGATGCACTGGGCAATCAGACAAAAGTAAAAGGCATCATAGCGGTCGATGTGCTGGTGATTCGGGATGGCGACAGGCTCAAGATCAAGGTGCCATCGATTGTGTTCCGCGCGAACCATGCCGATTTCATCGGCCTTGATGCGGAAACGGTTGCAAGGAACCAACGAGTCGTCGCACGCATCGCGCAGATCCTTAATAAATTCCCGGATTACCGTATCAGGATCGAAGGGCACGGCAACAATGTGGGCAAAATGCTCGGCTACAGCGCCTCACGCATCCAGCAGGAAGAGATCAACGAACTGATTCCGCTTTCAACAGAACGCGCTGAGGTTGTACGCAAGATGCTGGTGGATAATGGGGTGGACTCGCGGCGATTGACCGTGAATGGCCTTGGTTCGAGCGAGCCGGTGGTGCCCTTTACCGATGTCGAGAATCGCTGGAAGAATAGGCGAGTGGAATTCGTGCTGATAAAGAATCAGTAAACCGGCCAAATTTCTGAAGATTTGAAACAAGAAGGCTGCTCGGGGCTGAAAACTCCGGGCAGCCTGTTTTTAAGAAGCGCGCAATACATTATGCAAGTCCAGCTATTGCATGAAAGCCTGGGCGCCGCAAAAATTCTCAGTGTTGTGGGACTTAAGGTTGACGCATCAATGCTGGCTCAAAAGATTTTCTGGCATATTCGCAGCGATAAGACGTTCGCGAAGGTCATGCGAATGGAAAAGGGCGGCAATCTCCGCCAGGAAGCGAAGATGCTCCTCAGCGCCCTGGTTGTGCGGCACAAGAATGATCACGATGACCTGCACCGGCACATCGAGCGTACTGAGCCTGAATCCTTTCTTGTGGGCACCGAAGCAGACAATAGGATACGAAATGTTTTCGATACGATCATGAAGGAGCACCACGCCCGGTTCAATTTCTATAGGCTGACGCTGTACCATTTCAATAAAATGATCCGCAACGGACTGCAGGACATTCTTTTCGGTGTGAGGGAGGGCTGCAAACATAAGCTCGTAAATGCCGTCCGCAATGGCGCTTGTTTGCATATCCACCCTGATTCTGCCTGCCCTGACTGCTTCCGCAAGCAGGGCTTCCGCGCTGGATTCAGCGAGCGGCTCTGGCAATGGCTGCTGGTACTCCGAAGCTTGTGCTTCTTCGGGCAGGAAGGCTGGCATATAGAGCATAAGCACATTTGCGGCGCTATTTTTTTCTGCAAGGACATGCGGCAGTCGTTCAAATGCAGGATTCCATGATGCTTCACCGGGCCTTGCTGAGATTAGGGCAATCATTGCATGTGAGCCTGAAGAAACCTGTATCAGCGAGGGGATGTCGCGCCAGGAATGAAAATGACTTGTCTGAGCTGAATTGAATGACGCCAGGCTCTTGCCGATCTTCTGGACTTCCTCTGCATTTTCTTCTGCTACAATAAAATGAATGTGCGCATAGGTTGCCTCTGCAAGTCTTTCTATGCACTGCAAGGCTGCAGCGAATCCGGGGTGTCGATTGACGAGTACAGGTGCCACGACATAGATTTTTTTTATCTGCTTCCACGGGAATTGTGCGCGCGCAACAAGCACCATCTGGCTGGTTCCGGACACAACCTGGTCGATGACATTGCCAAAAAATGCATGGGAAAGGCGCGGAGGCTTGTTCCACCCGATAATGATGGTATCTGCATTTTTCTGGATAGCGGAATCGATAATGCCAAGGCCTGCGTTCAGAGCCTCGATTTGCAAAGGCAGAGCCGACTTTTGCATCTGCGAAAGCTGCATGACGGCTGTTGCGAGCAGTGTTTCGGAATCAGCTGATTGCTGCGAGGCAGTTTCTTCCGGCATGCGGACGACGAGGGGAAAAATTGGTGAGCTATTGGCTGTCCCATGCAGAATTCCGCTCAATTCGACTAGTTGTGCTATCGAAGAAGGCTTTGACAGGGCGATAAGGATCCGGTTCGGTATTGCGAGCCTGCTCTTGTCACCGCCTGCGGCAGAAGGCGCTTCTGCGCCAGATGACCCTTGTTTCATGGAAATCCCGGAGATAATGCTCGATATGATCGCGAGTGCGAGTGCGCTCAGAAATAACACTGAATCGAAGAGCCCTGAACCATAGAGTATCCAGGATATGGCCAGAGAAAAAGACGCAAACGGAACAGCCAGGCCGATGAGGGGTTCTGTAACGAGGGCAAATCTTTTGGACAGGAATACAATCAATATTCTTGCGGCCAAGCCGCCAATTACGAATATGACAGCCACGAGAATCCAATTGCCAGTTGGCAAAATGCCGGAAATTCGAGCCGATACTCCCATAAAAAGAAGCGCAGCAGGAATGAAAATATCATCCCTGACGGGAATCCGGTTCAGCTCGGAATCAGCAGATGGTGCTGCAGCAGCCGAAAGGGCAACGCCAGTCATGAATGCGGTGAACCAAGCCGGGATCGAGAAAAAGGTTCCCGCATATGCTGCCCCGAAAACCAGAAACAGCAAGAACCATACCTCTATGCTGCCTTTGATTTTGACATGGCGAAGAAACAGTGCGGCAAGGCGAGGAAAGACAATCCATACGAGACCACCGCCAATAAATGAAAAAGCCAGAACCAGCATAAAGCTTCGCGCATCAGCGCCAGACATGAGCGTATCGAGCACAAGCAGGCACAGGGCTGAAAAAATGGGCACAAACGCAGGCATTCCATATGAGGCTTGCTCCTGGAATTTGGCTTTGTTCAGCTTCAGTGCGGAGCGGGCTCCAGCAGAAGCAAAAAAAAGCCCGATCGCACATGCCCGGATGAAGGATGCTCCAGCAGCCAATCCGACCGCAATCCCCGCCATGGAAGGCATTATTGTCCAAATAAAAACTTGCTTTAAAATTACGCTAGTCGGGACAATGCTCCTTCTCGCGGTCCTTGATGCAATATTCGCTGACAATCCTGCTGAAAAGAATATGTACATAACGCCGATGGAGCCGAGAATCTGGAGCACAGTGCCACCCTCGATGATGCCAAGTACCTCAGGACCCAGAATGATACCGAGAACCGGAAGAATGGCAGCGATATGCATCGGCAAAAGGTCAGACAGCCATGCAGAGAAGAGCAGGGCGGCGAGCAAAACGGCAAATACTCCTGCCGGATCATGAATAGTATGCATCTATACTTGAGTGTAGAACAATAAGCGTCAAAAAGCAAATATGCAGTATTAGCAGGGCGGCAAGCCGCATCGCGGTCGCTTGTGTCATCTGTGCAGAAATTCAGAATTCGCCGACGAATAGGACCTCTGGCTCAAGTTTCCAGCCAGTAGCCGCCAGAACCACCGCTTGCGCATGCAAAATAAGCGCTCGCATGTCGCGGGCGGTCGCGCCTCCGAGGTTTATAAAGATGTTTGCGTGCCAGGGAGATATGGCGGCATTCCCTATCCGGTAGCCGCGCAACCCAAGCTCATGCAGGATTTTGCCTGTCGGCTTGCCAAAATTCCTGTTATTCTTGAACATAGACCCAGCGCTTGGATAATCGAAATGATGCTTGTGCATGCGATCTTCCATCCTGGAACGCATGTGTGCGGCAATTTGCAGAGGCTCTCCGGGCTCGAGCGAAAACCGGCCGGCCGCGACGATATATCCGGCAAAAGCCCCTTTCCTCATGAAAGGAGAGCGCTTGTACGACCATTGCATCGTCCGGGCAGACAGGCTTACAAGCTCGCCAGTGGGGCTGATTGCTGTTATTTCATTTATATGAAGAGAAATATCATCTTCATAGCAGCGGGCGTTCATGTAGATTGCTCCACCGATGCTGCCCGGCATTCCGTAGAAATTTTCAAGACCTGAAAGGCCTTGCACCAGCGCTTCGGTGCACAGTGTGGAAACCGAAGCGCCGCATTCCGCATAGATAATATTGCTATTTGACGCATCACTCCGCACAGACGAGAGCAGGCAGGTATCGATGACTGCGCCCCGAATTCCTTGGTCAGCGACAAGGATGTTGGCACCGCCTCCCAGCAAGAATACGGGGATGCGGGCTGACCTGAGGAGCGTGAGGACGCTCGCAAGCGCTTCGACAGAGCGTGGCTTAAGAAAAAGATCGGCAGGTCCCCCGATTCTGAATGTGGTGTGTGCCGACATCGGTTCATCGAAGGTCACAGAACACTGTTCAGTATTGATTTTTTGGGCGATTTGCCATAGGGTTTCCATACAATTGCAGTATCTTCGGTTCATGCTGCAAAAGCAAGAAGGTACGACAGGAGGGCGAGGGAATGCACGACATGTATCTCTTCAACACCATGGGTCGGAGTCTTCAGCGCTTCGAGCCGCTGCATGACCACAAAGTCGGATTTTACGGGTGCGGCCCTACTGTCTATAATTTTGCGCATATAGGAAACCTGAGAACATACATTTTCGAGGACATTCTCGTCAGGACACTGCGCCGGTTCGGGTATGATGTGACGCATGTCATGAATATCACCGATGTCGGGCATCTGACCGGCGACGATGATACCGGCGAAGACAAAATGGTCAGATCCGCCCGAGAGCGCGGCTCATCGGTTCTCGAAATCGCGCAGTTCTATACCGATGCATTTTTTGTCGACACACAGCGGCTCAACATCAATCGCCCCACCATCGTCTGCAAGGCTACCGACCATATCCAGGATATGATTGATCTCATACAGCGCATCGAAGCGAATGGCTATACCTATTTTGCGGGCGGCAACCTCTACTTCGATGTATCGAAGTTCGAGCATTACGGAGAGCTGGCAGGTCTTCAGCTCGACCAGCTCAAGGCAGGCGCGCGCATAGAAATCGATCCCAACAAGCGCAATCCCTTCGATTTCGTGCTATGGTTCACGAAGTCCAAGTTCGAAAATCAGGCGCTTTTATGGGATAGCCCATGGGGCAGGGGCTACCCCGGCTGGCATATCGAATGCTCGGCAATGAGCATGAAATACCTTGGAGAACAGTTCGATATTCACGCAGGGGGCGTTGACCATATCGCCGTCCATCACACCAACGAAATCGCCCAGTCCGAGGCGGCGACCGGCCACAAATGGGTGAATTACTGGATGCACGCCGAATTCCTCGTGCTCGACAAAGGAAAAATGTCCAAATCTTCTGGCAGTTTCCTTACCTTGCAGACGCTTGTCGACAAGGGCTATGATCCACTCGACTATCGCTATTTCTGCCTTGGTGGGCATTATCGCAGCCAGCTTTCGTTCTCCTGGGAAGGGCTCGACCAGGCGAGAGCAGCGCGGCTGGCGCTCGTGGACCGGGTTGTAGCGCTGAAAGAAGCTGCCGGGCAGCCAGCCCATTCGCTTGCACGGCCTGAACAGATTGGAGCCGCTGCGAAGGCCTATCTGCAGGCCTTTGATGACGCGCTTAGCGACGACCTTGCAATGCCGCGTGCGCTTGCCCAGGTTTGGACTATGCTCAAGGATACGGAAATTCCGCCTGCGGATGCGCTTGCCTGTATCCTCGATATGGATAGAGTGCTGGGCTTGAGCCTCGATGCTGCAGAAAAGCGGGAAGCCTCAGTCGATGCAGAGACAGTTCGCTGGATCGAAGATATGATACGTCGCCGCGCCGCTGCCAAAAAGGCACGCGATTATGCAGCGGCCGATGCGATTCGCAATGAGCTCAAAGCCAAAGGCATTCAGCTCGAAGACAGGCCGGATGGTACCTCATGGAAACTGACAAACTAGGCGCAGGTTTGCCTGATATGCTCGAATCCGCCGCTAAGGCTGTAACAAAAGGATAAGTACATTGTTCCAAAGAAAGGATGATAGTCTATCTTCGGATTTCGATCGCATCTTTGCGCAGAATATCGACCTTTTGCTGCGCATTGCGGTGCGCATAACCAATGATTGGGAATCCGCGGAAGATGTCGTCCAGGATGCCTTCGGCAAGGTGCTTGAGAAGCGCCTGCAATTTCCTTCGGATGAAGATGCGCGGTACTGGCTTATCAGAGTGGTAAAAAATGGCGCGATCAACTGGTCGAAGCGCAAGCTGAGGGAATTCAAGGCGTACGAGCACTGGTGGAAGGCTGAAACGACGCAGGCGAAGTCATCTTCGAGCGCTGCATCGAATGGTGAAGAGCAGAACCAGGATGCGGGAACCGAGCAATCAGCAGAGCATGAACTGCTCATGAAGGAATCTGCGGAGGAAGTTCGCGAAGCCTTGGCAAAACTGCCCGAAAACCTTCGGGTTGTGCTGATTCTGAAAGAATACGAAGGAATGAACTACAAAGAAATTGCAAAGGTGCTTGGGATATCCGAGGGAAATGTGAAAGTTCGCGCATTCCGGGCCCGACAGGCATTGCTTTCGCTTTTAAGCGAGGGAGGTACTCATGTGCCCTGATGAAATCCTTCTGACTGCTTTTGTCGATAACGAAGTGCCTTCGCCGTGGAAAGAGCGGATCGAGCTCCATCTTGAGCAGTGCGAACGATGCAGGACTCGCGTGGAAACATATCGCGAGCTGCGCGTGCGCCTCAGAAGCGCAGACAGCATCGATGCACTACAGCTTGCACATGCTGTTCAGAGAATCAGGCTCTCACTCGAAGAGACAGAAAAAGCCGCATCGATGAAAGGTGCACGCCGGCTGGTCGCACGATACCCGATTCTCTCGGCCCTCAGCTCCAGAAGAGTGTCAGTGCCTCTTCCTTTGCTAGTAGCTTCAGCGCTCTTGATTGTATTTTTTGCTGGGCTGGCTTTTGGCATCTTCGGAGCGGGGCGATACGCGAACCAAGCTCTTGCGCTCAGCACACGATTGCCTGCAACGACAAATGCCAATATTGAAAGCCTTGTATCCACCCTCTCCCAGACCGATCCTTCCCAAGTTGTGACAATAAGAGCCCCTGGAACGATGTTGGCGCCTCTTTCGAGCGCTGCGCCCGTATATGTCATCTATAATATCGGCGAGCAGAAACCGACAGTCATGGCTGTTCCTGCACAGGGAGAGGCGAAATGAGAATCCGCACGCTGGTGGTTATTGCGTTTCTGCTTGCAGGCGCGGGCTGCCTTTTCGCGCAGGCGCCATCAGCCCAGCCGGCGGCACAGGGCACAGGGATCGCACCATCGCAAAATCCTGGTGCAAGCCTTCCTCTTCCTGTATTCCAGTTTCGCTTGCGGGCAGCATTCATGCTGACGCCGGTCATGGTTGCCGCCATCCAGTCGGCTGCTATCCATTCCCAGAATTCGAAGGTAAACAACGCCCAGCCTTTGGATAAAGATGCTGTGCCTGCGTGGGACGAGCCGATTCTGCGCGATGTCAGCCTGACTTCTCCGCTCGGGATAAAAATACAAGGTGACCAGCTCATTGCGATGATCGTGTTCATGCCGGTAGAGCTTGTAAAGAAAGACTTGACCATGCTTGTCCAGAATCAGATCTGGGCGAAAAGCCCAGACAATTCGATTCAGATGAATACATCGGTCCATACGATCCGGGTGCCGTTAGGAGCGCTTTTCTATTACTATCCGCTCGGCGGAGACAATAAGCAGGGCGCGCCGGTAGCAATAGAGATACTTGTAAATCAGAAGTGATTCATGAAGAGGCGGGCGATCATCATTGTATGCATGTTTGTGCTCATGCTCGCTGCAGGCGCGATCGCGTTCTATGTAGTGAGCCGCCCGGTTCTCATTGCGATTGATCCTGTCAGCTCAAAGCCAAACGAGGTTGTATCTCTCTTCGGGCGCAATTTTGGGGAACAGCCGGGGCACGTGCTGTTCGATGCGGCACCTCTGCCTTCTCCGGCAGTACTGTATTGGAGCCCTCAGCTCATTTCTATTCGCATGCCGCATGGAGTGGATACCGCCATTGTGCGCATCCAGACCAGATTCGGGCTTTCCAATCCTCTCATGCTCGCTGATGCATCAAAAATTCCTGAAATATCGAAGTCCGCACCCATCCCCAGCATACATCCGGTCATTTCGAGTATGCAGCCAACCACAAATGCCCAGATTGGCAAACCCCTCATCGTTTCAGGAGACCATTTCGGCGACCCTGAAGAAGGATCGGCGGTCTTTTTTACCAGGATTGCTTCGGTCTCCACCCTCGCGCTCGATGATCCAGCGAATTTCATCGAAGTGAATTCGGTGGATAAGCTTGTCGAGGTCTGGACAGAGAATAAAATCACTGTGCGGGTTCCTGATGGAGCCGAAAACGGTTTTGTATTTATCCGGACGAAACGGGGTACCTCGAATGTGTATCCTGTCTCTATTTCCAGAGCAAAGGGACGGACATGGAAAGGCGAAACAGCGAAATACAGCATTGAACAGCGCATCGCCATCCATGTTGCAGCCTCCCTTCCGGAAGGCCAGCTTTCGCTGTTTCTTGCAAAGCCGCCAAACCAAGCAAATCAGAATGCGCAGATTGAGGTAAAGAGCGGGGCGGAATACCTTGTTGCAGATGAAAATAACTGGCAGGAATTCCGCCTCGGGCAGGCAGACGCGAGCAAGGGCAAAATCGAAATAGTTCGAGGGCTGCAAGTCGATGTATCAGAAATGCGTGCAGATCTCGCAAGTTCATCCCTGCAAGGCATAGATTCGCCATGGCCTGCTTTTCTTGCATCTTCTCTAGCCGCTGACACGCTTGTCCCCTCCGATGACCCCACCATTCAGGCCGCAGCGCTCGCGATTCAGAAAAAAGAGAAGAATCCCTTTCGCCAGATTGTGCTTGTATCGCAGTGGGTGTCTTCCAACGTCAAGCTGAACGACAAAAGCCAGGGGCTTTCCGATGAGGCGCTCGTTGCGCTTAAACACAAAGCGGGAGGAACGCGCGCCCTTGCCCTTTTGAATTGCGCGATGCTCCGTGCGCTCGGTATTCCGGCCGTGCCCGTCGCCGGCTTTCTTGCAACAGGAGACAACCGGCTCATTCCTCATTTCTGGGGGGAATATTATCTGACAGGGATGGGATGGATTCCTTTCGACCCCCTCTTGGCATCCGGATATGTTCCTCAACAATTCAGTGGCGGATTTTCCGATCGCCTGATATACTACCGTGGTATCGATAATCGGCATATCGCAATGAGCAGAGGGTATCGTTTGCTGCCTGCTGTTTCGCGCGAAGTCCAGAAAAAGCAGAAAGTATCCTGGTCATTCTTTGAATATGATGAGCTTTCGCTCGGGCTCAGTTACAGCTCGACATGGGATATTGCGATGATCAGCTGGAATGCAAACCCTTGATGCATCCAGCAAAAGCGTGCTCTTGCCCGCGAGAGCTTGTTTCGGTAAGGCTTTGGCTTTTGCAGAATATTCGGTATTTGGGTATTATATAGTCCAGGGAGGATATATGTCATATATACAATCTGTTGATCCTGAGCTACATGCAGCGATGCTAGCAGAGATGGATCGACAAAAAAACAAATTGGAGCTCATCGCCAGCGAAAACTATACATCCAGGGCGGTGCTGGAGGCTGCCGGCTCCGTGCTGACAAATAAATATGCAGAGGGCTACCCCGGCAAGCGCTATTATGGCGGCTGCGAATTTGTCGACATAGCGGAAAACCTTGCGCGCGACAGAGCGAAAAAGCTGTTTGGAGCTGACCACGCCAATGTCCAGCCGCATTCAGGAAGCCAGGCGAACATGGGCGTACTGTTTGCAGCTTTGAACCCTGGTGACACGATTATGGGCATGAGCCTCGCGCATGGCGGACACCTGACCCACGGCGCGCCGGTGTCATTCTCTGGAAAGCTTTACAAAGTAGTGAGTTATGGAGTCAATCCCGACACCGAGACCATCGACTACGACCAGGTTGCCTACCTCGCGCGCGAGCACAAGCCCAAGCTTATCATCGCCGGAGCGAGCGCATATTCGCGCATCATCGATTTCGATGCATTCCGCAGAGTTGCGGACGAGGTGGGTGCGTACCTTATGGTCGACATGGCTCACATTGCGGGCATTGTAGCGGTCGGACGGCATCCGAGCCCGATTCCTGTCGCCGATTTTACTACTACAACGACCCATAAAACTCTGCGCGGGCCGCGCGGCGGCATGATTCTGGTGGGAAGGGATAAAGAGAACAATCGCGGCATTATGACGCCCAAGGGCGATGCGCTCCGCAAATGGTCCGAAGTGATCGACAGCATGATTATGCCCGGTATCCAGGGCGGCCCGCTCATGCATATCATTGCTGGAAAAGCAGTTGCGCTCAAGGAAGCACTGGAGCCAAGTTTTGCAGAATACATCGATCGCGTGCTTCTGAATGCAAAGGCAATGGCAAAAGCTCTCAGCGCTGGCGGCGCGCGCATTGTGTCCGGGGGAACCGATAATCACCTCATGCTCGTCGACCTTACGCCGCTCGAGATTACCGGGAGAGACGCCGAGAAATGGCTCGACGAAGCCAATATCACTGTGAACAAGAACGGCATTCCCTTCGACAAGAAAAGCCCCTTTGTGACTTCCGGTATTCGTGTGGGAACGCCCGCCATTACGACTCGCGGAATGGGGCCAGCGGAGATGGAGAGAATAGCCGGCTTCATCATGGATGTGCTGAAATCCAAGGGCGATGCGCAGGTAATCACACGTGTCAAACAGGAAGTGCTCGCGCTGACAAAGCGGTTCCCGCTTCCATAATCTATATCTATGGTTCTCGAAGGCGGGGTGGGGCGGTGGTACGCGGAGGCACTTCTGCGGAGCGCCGCCTCGCAGCATTTTTTCTCGTTTGCAATCCTCAGGAAGGAAGAGTGGGTACGGGTGTTTCGCGTGCAGGGGGTTGCGGAGGAGGAAGGCGGGGCGCATGTGGACGAGGGCGCGCCTGAAAGCGGTGCGCAGAAAAGCCAGAACGCGCCAGATAGCGGAAGTGCCTCCCAAAATTCTGAAAACCTGTGGGCGCGCTACCAGCTCGACAGTGCGGGCGCGATGCTTGTCGTTGCGCTGCGGTATGCGCCAGATGTCGAGCCTGAATCCGACGAAGAGCGGGCAGTTCGCGGCCTGCCGCCATTGCCGATCGCAAAGGAAGGCCGGCCTGCGGCCGCTGTGGGCCGTTTTGCCAGGGCGAACTGGTACCGCGAGACAATCGCAAGGCTTGCAGACTGCGTGAAGTCCATCTCGGATGAGGCCAGAGCGCGCGGCCTTCCGGTTTTTGCGCCCCGAGAATGGCACAGATTTTCGAATTCGAGATTTCCGGAGAAGGCACTTGCGGTCGCTGCGGGTCTAGGGACCATCGGGCGCAACGGCCTTCTGATCGCGCAGCGCACGGGCAATGCAGAAGCATCGGACAGTGGCTGCGCAGAAACTTCAAGCTGGCCGCTATGGTCCTCCGCAGTCGTCCTTGGGCTCATGCTCCTTCCTTTCGATATTGGCAAAGAAGCCGGAACTTTGCATGATGAGCCCATTATGCCTCTTGCGCTTTGCGGAACTTGCCAGCGGTGCATTGATGCATGCCCGACTGGAGCTTTGGCGCTCGCAGAATTGCCCCGTTACGAGCGCGCCCGCTGCATCCAGAACTATACGAGCGGTGCAGGTCCGCTTCCCGAGGATATCGAAGCGGCGTGGGGCAATCAGCTCTATGGCTGCGACATCTGTCTCGAAGCATGCCCGTATTTCAAGCCCAACAGCGAAGCTTGCACCGCACTGGGGAGAATCGGCGGTGCCTTTGATGCCGCATTCATCGCGGCAATGAGCGAGGCAGAGCTGCGCGCAGTCTTCAAAGGCTCCGCCCTCGATCAGAAGTGGATTGCGCCTGAGGCTCTTAGGAGGAATGTAGCAATAGTCGCCAGCCTGTTCATCGGCAAGAGCTCCGACGTTCCATCCCGCCTGCTCTAAGAAGAAAGCAACTATCGCCTCGCGCGATGTGCCAAGATCGCCGCCCTCGACTAAAGATGTATCAGGCCCGTAGCTCAGGCTTTTCTTCAAGCCGCGCTATTCTTTTCCATAAATTGCTTTATGGTCTCCAATATCGATAAGGAGTATCTCTTTTCCATTCATGATGAACTCTAGGGAAATCCGGTACATGAGATTGATGGATATAGAATATCCCTCGAAATTGCTGGTCTTGAAATGGTGAAGCCGCAATGAAGGATGGAAAGGGTTAAGTTCCAGAAGCTTCAAGGTTTTGATATATTGTTTTTCAATTTCGGGATGCTTTTTGAGAAATCTGCGGACTTTTTCTTCATACGAAGCAGTATAGATGAGCGTATACATCAATGAACCCGCTGCAGATGTTCCTCTATGGTTCCAGTGTGGTATCGCCCTTCCGCATAGTCCTTCTGCGCTTCCAGAATGGCTGCGTCCAGCTCATATTCCCTGAGCTGATTGTACGTCTCGATAGGAAGTATCACGTATTTCTCTTTTCCGCGCACTGTTATGATAACTTCACGATCGTTTGAGGAGTTTTCTTCAATTGCACGGATGCCTTTCACTTTCAGGTCATTTGCTGAAACCAAAATCGCCATGATTTTCCTCCAGCGCCAATAATACTATTATAAGTTCTTTTAGTCAATGATTTAAAATACTATAAATAGTACGCATTATAATGCAGTACTGGCATATGCTTCAAAACATGAACCCTGCGAGCCACAGCGGAATCGCATTGCCAGCTGGGTAATCGATATCATCTCGGATCACGAAATCGGCTTGCTTGGGTTTTTTGGAGCGTCCTCCGACTTCAAGCGTATATCGTTCAGTTCGAGTGTCCGGGCCTGTTCTGGAAATGGCAAAGTCGCCAGCCTGTTCATCGGCGAGAGCTTCGACGTTCCATCCCGCCTGCTCTAAGAAGAAAGCAACTATCGCCTCGCGCGATGTGCCAAGATCGCCGCCCAGGGCCGGGTAGAATGCAGGGTCCGCAAAAAAGAGCTTTTCGCCGACGGTTTTGGCCTTGGTGCTGTGCTCTTTCCGGATGACGCGAAGCACAATGTATCTGATACAAGTACAAAATAGCCCCTTTGTATCTATTTCAGATACAAAAATAGAAAAATGTTTCTGCTGCAAATACAAAATCTGAATTTGTACATTCGCGCATTTCCATGATTCAGCCATTTCGCTATACTTGCGCCATGGAGGTTTCAATACTGCAGGCGCGCTCGCGCATGGTGACCGCCACTCGCGATTTTTTCCTTTCGCGGGGGTATCTCGAGACCGACACGCCAGCGCTTGCTCCTTCGCTCATTCCGGAATCCTGCCTCGAGGTGTTCGCGACGGAGTACGTGCACCCGACAAAAGGGCGCAGGCCGCTCTATCTCATTCCCTCGCCCGAGATATGGATGAAGAAAGTGATCGCGGAGACGGGGCGGAGCGTGTTCCAGCTCTGCAAGTCATGGCGCAATGCTGAATCCGTTTCGCGCATCCACAATCCCGAGTTCACCATGCTGGAATACTACGGGGTGGGGCTCTCGAGCAGCGACAATATTCGCCTGACCGAGGAGCTTTTCGCTGCCCTTGCCACAGACGAAACGCCGCCGCAAGCGCGGCCTCCCTTCCGCGTGATGAGCATGAAGGAAGCTTGGCACGAGTTCGCCCATACGGACCTCGATGCACTCGCCGAGCCTGAGGCGATGCGCGAGGCCTGCCGTGAGCGGGGCCTCCTCGTGCCCCAAGATGCTCCCTGGGAAGACGCTTTCAATATTCTCTTTCTAAGCTTCGTCGAACCTGCCTTGCCGCAGGACCAGCCGCTTGTGCTCAACGAATATCCAGCAGGGATCGAATGCCTCGCCATGGATATTCCCGGCACCACGTACAAGGAGCGTTGGGAGCTCTATGTCTCGGGCATCGAAATTGCGAACTGCTTCACCGAGATGGCGAGCTCCGACGCTGTCCGCGCCTACTTCGCCTCACAGAGCGAAAAAAAGCGCCAGGCGCTCGTCCCGCACCACATCGACGATTCCTATGCTTCGATTTTTGAGCATTTTCCGCCCTGCTCAGGCGTCGCAGTGGGCTTCGACCGACTTCTCATGGTTCTGCTGGGCAAGCGCTCACTCGCCGAGGTCATGCTCTTTCCTTTTGAGTCGTTTCCGGAAACAGAGCAGGCGAGCCTTGAAACACTGAGGAACGCAGCAATGCATGACTCGTGGTGAAATTTGGTGGGCAGACTTTGGAATGCCTTTCGGAAGTGATCCTGGCTTTGGGCGCCCTGTACTGATCGTGCTGCTAAGGCTTTACACAAAAGTCCTTTGCGCGCTAGTATAGTCCGACTCAATTCTTTATCTATCGAGGAAAAATATATGGTTCGTGGTGGTGAAATCGGAATTGGCACCTGTCTTCTCATCAATGGGACACCGCACATTGTGGTGGAGCGCGAGTTTGTGAGCCCCGGCAAAGGTTCAGCCTTCGCGAGGGTGAGAGCGAAAAATCTCAAGAATGGCAATGTAATTACCCAGACTATAAAAACGGCAGATTTTGTCGAAGATGCACAGGTGGATCTTGTCGATTGCCAGTATCAATACAATGATGGCGAATTCTTCCATTTTATGAACAACGAGACATTCGACCAGTTCGAAGTCCCAGTTGCAGCCCATGAGGATCGAGGTCCCTATCTCAAAGAAGGGGAAACCTACACCATCGTCATGTGGGAAGGCGAGCCTATCGATATCAAAATACCCTACAAGATGGTTTTTACGGTGGTTGAGAGCGAGAATTATGTCCGCGGCGACACGGTCTCGGGAGCGACCAAGCCCGTTACGACCGAAACGGGGCTCGTGGTGCGTGTTCCGCTCTTTATCAAGCAAGGTGAGAAGATCCTTGTGAATACGGAGTCGAACGAGTACGTTGAACGCGTCAACGAGTAAGCAGGAGCGGGAGGCTTGTCCGCTCGATCCGCTTGTCAATAAAACAACTGATTTCGCATATCGAGGCGTGCGGCTGAAATTCGATTTGTCGCACGCCTTATTTTCGTCATTTGACATAGATGCGGGAACGCGCCTACTTTTAAAGGAGATTGTGCACGAGCCTGGTATCGTGGAGGCGCGGCGTGTGCTCGATGCAGGCTGTGGCACTGGCGTCATCGGGATAAGCCTGGCCGCTTCCTGCCCGGATATGGAAGTGGTCATGCGCGACAGGGATTTTCGGGCAGTAGCGTTTGCAGCACGCAATGCAAGCCGAAACGGCCTTGCGGTCAAGCTTCAGGGGCTCGGAGGAACAGAGCTGGCGCAGTGCGCAAAGCGGCCGTTTGCTAAAATCAAGGTGGTGCAAAGAAATGCAGCACTTATCGCAGCGCCTGGTCTTTTGTGCGAGCCGGACCCCAATGCGCCGTACGAGGCAGTAGTCGCCAATTTACCAGCCAAGGCTGGGCCAGCTTTGCTCTCGCAATATTTTGTGGCGGTAGGGCGGGAGCTTTTGCGCGAGGGCGGTACCTTCGCCTTCGTGATTGTGGCCCCTCTCGCTGAGCAAGCGCGGGCATGGTGCATGGAAGCCGGTTTCGAGATCCAGAGGACAGTTGCCACGAAAAACCATATGGTGTGCATCGCAAGGACAGGGGAAAGGCGGGCAGGCGAAAATGCTGTGAAGGAAGCCCTTGCGGAGCTAGGGCGCGGAAAGGCTGACCAGTGGTTCAAAGCCTATGTGCGATCCCACGTTAAAAAATCGATTGCAGGTGCATCGCTTGTCTGGGACGGAATTCAAGGCTTGCCAGAATTCGATGAACCTTCGTTTGCTACTTTGTGTGCGCTCGCCCTCGGTCGGCAAGTATTCCCAGGTTCGCTGGTGCGCCGCGCTCTTGTCATCGAGCCAGGAGTGGGCATTGTGCCGCTGTGGTGCAAGGGAGTGCTTGGTTCTTCCGAAATTACCTTGAAATCGCACGATGTGCTTGCGCTCGCTGCTTCCGGTTGGAATCTCAGGCGCGCCGGGTTCGACAATTCGGTGCGAATTTTGGAGCCTGCTTTCGCAAAGAAAGAGAATAGCGCGGGGGAACCAGTTTTGGATTCTGCTGAGCGAGGGATGGAAGTATTGGCGCCATTCAGTATCGACGCTGCAATTCTCTTTCCTGAAGATATTCCGAAATTCGATAGTGCGAGCTATTACTGGCCGCTTCTATCCAGAGCGCTCAAGAGGGGTGCTGTCGCAGTCATAGCTTCCAGCGCAACATATATCGGACGCTTTGTGCGCCAGAAACCTTCGGGTTTCTCGAAACTGCCACAAGGAGAGCACAGAAAAGGTTGGGAAGCAGTTGCTTTCCGTCGTGAATAAAATCGCCGAGCAAAGTATCTAACGCGACGCTATTTCCTTTCTGCAATTCTTTGTTATATTAAGAATATGAAAAAGTCAGAAAAGCTGATTATTGAATCGGCGACTCCCGATGAATATGTGACGAATTCGCTCAAATCGAGGCTCAAGCCGGCGGAAAAGGCTCGACTTGCGCGAATGTGGATGGAACGCACCGGCTATACCCGCGATGATATCATCCGCGCGCGCAATCGCAATGCTTACTGGAGAAAGCGCAAAATGGAAGGTGCCGCAGAGCGCACCAAGCGCCGCATGCAGGAACATGATTATTCCGAAGGCACAGCCATAGAATGGACGCGCGAGCGCATCGAAGAATTTATCACGCTCAACCGCAAAGATGCGTACGGCCGCTATATCCATCGCGATTGGGAACTTGCGCAGCACTTCGGAACGAGCATCCCTTCGATCCAGTACATGCGCCGCAAATACAACAAGATTCGAAAAATGCTCGGCCCCGGCGCCAAAAGAGACAAAGTCATCGATTACATGAGCTGTTCCGAGCTCGTGCTCCAGCACGGCGGACCGAAGTCGCGCAAACGCAGCCGGTAAAGTGCAAAGCAACGCGACATGCCAAGGCTAAACCATTAGGGCAGAAAATTATCGCTCTCTAAGAGGATTTGCTCGGGTCAGCACCTGGCGGATAGCCTCATGCTCAGGCCCAGCCAGGAGAGGGTCCTTTTCGATCACCGCAAATGCGTCTTTGCGCGCTTCTTTAAGCAAGTCGAAATCCGTTCGCATATCGGCAATTCGTAAATTAAGCTCGCCTGCCTGCTCGATTCCCAGAAGATCCCCGGGCCCCCGGATTTTGAGGTCTTCTTCCGCTATCGCAAAACCGTCGTTGGTGTCGTAGAGCGCTTTGAGCCGCATTCGGCCTTCTTCGGTGAGTTCTTTTGAATAGATCAGGAAACAATACCCTTGATATGTGCCTCTCCCGATACGCCCGCGCAGCTGATGCAGCGCTGAAAGCCCGAAACGCTCTGCATGTTCGATCACCATTATTGTCGCGTTGGGAACATCGACGCCGACCTCAACCACCGTTGTCGCCACGAGCACCTGGATATGGCCTGCCGCGAACTGGTTCATCGCCTCCATTTTTGCATCATCGCCCAGGCGCGAATGCAAAAGTCCCACTTTGAATTCGGGGAAAACCTCTTTTGCAAGATGTGCAGCCATGGACTCGGCATCGCGAAGGCCGAGCCTGTCAGATTCGCTGATCACGGGGTAGACAAAATACGCCTGGCGCCCTTCCTTGAGCTTTTTGCGCGCAAATTCGTATACCCTGTCGCACCTGTCTTCTCGTGCAAGATGCGTTACAACCGGCCTACGCCCAGGCGGAAGGTTCTTGATGGTGGAAACCTGCAAATCCCCAAAAAACGTGAGCGCAAGGCTCCGCGGAATCGGCGTGGCAGTCATCATGAGCAAATCGGGGACATGCCCTTTTTTGTAGAGCGCGATGCGCTGGAGCACGCCGAAGCGCTGCTGTTCATCGATAATCACAAGCTCGAGATTCTTGAATGCCACATCTTCCGAAAAGAGCGCGTGCGTGCCGATAGCTATATCGATATCGCCATTCTTGAGCGCAGAAAGAAGAGGCGGCCGGGCAGCATTCGAAACAGAGCCAGTGACAAATGCGAGCCGCACGCCAAGCGGCTCCACAAGGTGCGCTGCAATGGTTGCATGCTGGCGGGCAAGCAGCTCGGTAGGCGCCATAATTGCCACCTGGCCCCCACGTTCTACGGCATAGAGCGCCGCAAGCAGCGCGACAATTGTTTTGCCGCATCCCACATCGCCTTGAAGAAGCCGCGCCATAGGGTAGGGCTTGTGCATGTCATCGACAATCTCTTGGAGAACCGCCTGCTGATCATCCGTGAGCGAATAGGAAAGGCGCTCGCGCAGCCGGCGCGCGAGAACTCCCGGCGACTGCTTTCGCTCGATGGTTTTTGCGCGCCTTGCGCGAATGCGTAGGGCTATGCCGAGCTGAAAATAAAAAAGCTCTTCATAGGCGAGTGCATCATGGGCGCGTTTGGCATCTTCCCAGGATGAGGGAAAGTGGATTGCGCGAATTGCATCGGTTTTTCTCAAGAATTGACGGCGATCGAGCAGATAGGCGGGGAGCTCGTCTTCGATGTGCGAGGCGAATTTATTGAGCGCAAGCGTCACCATTTTGCGCATTGCCATCTGGTTGAGATGTTCGGTGAGCGGATAGACAGGCGAGAGAGCCTTTTCCGCGGCAAGCTCGCCATCGATTCGCTTGATTTCGAATGAAGAAGACTGAATCTCGCCGTACTTGAACTGGAATTTGCCGTACACCTGAATCATCGAGCCGACCGGTGCCATCTGCTCCAGAAAAGGCCTGTTGAAACAAAGGAGCGCTGCCTCGCTCGACTCATCCTCGATGAGAATCTTGAGCGTGCGCATCCTGCCGAAACCGAACCACTCGTGGCGGATTACGCGCGCTGTCGTGAACACCTTTGCATCGGCAAACCTTGAGAGCGGGACAATTTTTGTCTTATCTTCGTAATCCCGAGGCAAGTGCAGCAACAGATCGGCGACCGTATGGATGCCGAGATTCGCCAGAGCCCGCATGGTCGCCGGGCCTGCACCTTTCAGAATACGCACATCCTGAGTCAGTTCACGCAAAAACACCGTTTCAGTATACAAAGAGTGGCGTTCTGGTGCTACTATAGATCAAAGCTATACACCAAAGGGAGGAAATCGATGCATAAAGAAACCGCCAGGCTCCTCGAGCTTGACCGCGAACACAGCCTTGTGATGCACATAGGCGCGATCCTTGGATGGGACCAGGAAACCTACATGCCGCCCAAGGCAATCGAAGAGCGTTCTTCACAGCTTGCGCTGCTCGAAGGGCTGGCTCATCAAAAAGCAGTCAATCCCGAAATCGGAGAACTGCTTGCCGCGCTGGAAGCAAAATCAGATCTCTCGGAGGACGAAAAAGCCTACGTGCGCGTCGTGCGCCGCGATTACGACCGCGAAACGAAATTGCCCGAGGCCTTTGTCACCGAATATGCCAAAGAAGCAAGCCTTTCGCAGGCCGCATGGGCAGACGCCAAAAAGAACAACGACTTTGCGGCATTCAAGCCCCATCTTTCGCGCATGGTGGAGCTCAACAAAAAGCGGGCACACTATCTCAATCCGAACGCAAAGCCCTACGATGTGCTCCTTGACCTCTTTGAGCCGGGCAGCACGCAAGAATCCGTAGCTGCGGTATTCGCGAAGATGAAATCGTACCTCGTCGAAATACTCACGCGCATACGCGAGCGCCCTCAGATCGAGGACAAATGCTCTGGCCGCCGGGTCGACAAGCATACGCAGGAGCGCATCAGCCAGTACTTCATGAAAGTGCTGGGTTACGAGCGTGATCGCGGAAGGCTCGATGTCTCCGCTCACCCCTTTACGACAACGCTCGGCGCCGATGATGTGCGCATAACGACTCGATATGTTGAAGACTATTTCCCGTCGAGCCTTTTCAGCACCATCCACGAATCGGGACATGCGCTGTATGAAATGGGCATTGACCCGAATCCGGATTATCGTGGGACGAAGCTGGCCGAAGCTGTATCGATGGCTGTGCATGAATCGCAGTCCAGGCTCTGGGAAAATATCGTTGGCCGCTCGCCCGCATTCTGGGAGCGACATTTCCCAGCATTGAGCGCCCTGCTCGGCGAGGTTGGCGAAGGGCTCGATCTGGAAAGCTTTGTGAAGTCGATCAACAGGGTGAGCCCATCCCTTATAAGAACCGAAGCGGATGAAGTGACCTATGGTCTGCATGTCATCGCGCGATTCGAGCTTGAATCCGCGCTGTTCGATGGTTCTCTGAACGTGGAAGAAGTACCTGAAGCCTGGCGGGCGAAGTATCGCGAGCTCTTGGGCATCGAAGCGCCGGATGACCGGCAGGGGTGCCTTCAGGATGTGCACTGGTCGATGGGCGCTTTCGGATACTTCCCGAGTTATGCGCTGGGAAATCTCTATGGAGCGCAGTTCTGGGCAGCTCTCAAGAAAGAAATTCCGGATGTCGAGGCTCGGATTTCAGGCGGCGACACGAGCGCAGTGCTTGCATGGCTGCGCAAGAATGTCCATGTCCAAGGGTCGCGCTATACTCCGGGCGAGCTCGTGAAAAAGGTTACCGGGCAGGCGCTGGACCCGGTCTGGTTCGAGAAGTACCTGCGAGAGAAGTACTCGAAGATCTACGGGTTCTGATAAGCGCGGCGCGAGCATGCGCTTCGAGGCCTTCAAGGCGGGCGAATGCTGCGGTGTCATCGGCGAGTCCGGCCGGATCATCGATAGCGAGCCATGTGCGCGCCCTCAGAAAGTGCAAAACTGAAAGCCCTGCAGCAAAGCGCGATGCTCCCCCTGTGGGGAGGGTGTGGTTGGGGCCTGCGCCGTAATCGCCAAAGACCTCGGCAGAGCCTGAGCCCAGAAAGATTGCGCCTGCGTTCTTGATGCGTTTTGCAAGGGCGCGCGGCTCTGAGGTCGCAATTTCGAGGTGCTCGGGAGCGCAGTGGTTCGCGCCGTCGGCGATGCGCGCGGGATCAGGCTCGATGCAGCAGAAGCCGTTTTGCAGCGAGCGCTGTGCGATGCTGCGGTTGGGCTCGGGGAGGGCGGCAAGCTGTGCGCGCAGGATGCGGTCGATTTGATCGGCGATATGGCTATGTGTCGCGATGAGGGCAGGCATTGCGTCGGGCGAATGTTCCGCCTGGGCAAGCAGGTCAGCCGCGACAATGTCCGGGTCAGCGCTTTCATCAGCAATGACAAGGAGCTCGGAAGGGCCTGCAGGGGCTTCGGTGCCCACAATGCCATACAAAAGGCGCTTTGCGGCTGCAACATATTTTCCGCCGGGGCCGATAATGACATCGCAGCGCGGAACAGCGATGCCGAAAGCGAGGGCAGCGATTGCATGGGCGCCGCCGCACTGCAGAAAGCCGTCCGCGCCAGCTAGCCAGGCGGCAGCGAGGGTTTCGCGGGTCGGTTTCGGGCCGGCGCACCATACTTCGGGGACGCCTGCGGCTTTTGCGGGGATGACCGTCATGAGGGCGCTGGATGGCAGGGGGAAGGCGCCGCCCGGAACGTAGCAGCCTGCGCGCGCCACGGGCACGAACTCGTGCCCGTGGCGGCCGCCCAGCGCGGGCACATCCAGCGGGGCCAGGCAGGCGCGCTGGGCGGCCGCAAAGGCCGCTACGCGGCCTTTGGCGCGCCCCAGGAGCGCCGCTGTCTCCTCAGGCAGTGAATCATATGCCGCCTTCATCTCCTCTCGCGCAATGACAAGCGGCGCGCCTTTGGCAAGCCCATCGAATTCTTGCGCCCACCTGCGGAGTGCCACTTCGCCCCCAGAGCGCACCGCTTCGATCGCCTTTATTGCAACAGCATCCACTTCAGGGTCGAAGAGCCGCATCGAAGGCTCAGGAATTTCCTCTATAGTAATTCTTTTTAGTGTATACTTTTCCATTCGTTTTTCCCTTCGCTGCCTTCAAATTCAGGCTTTGCGTTGCCGCCTCTGCGCGTGACACGCAGTGATCTCCGTTCGAGCTCAGCTTCGATATCGGAAAGGCTGCCGCCCATGCTGATGGTTTTAACGAGTGCAAAGTACATGACATCAGCTGCCTCCGCGACTGCTTCATCTTTGGTTTTGGACTGGGCAAGCTCCTGGGCTTCTTCTCTCAGTTTGGAGGCAAGGAGAGCTTCGTCCGAAAAAAGCCTTCTGGTGTAAGAACCTTGGGGAGCATCCTTCATGCGCTTTGAAATGGTACGGTTTAGTTTTTCAAGGCCATAGCCATCATCAAAGCAGTTGCGCCGTTTCAGGTGGCAGAATCCAACTCCTTCCTGGCGGACGGTGAAGCGGATAGTGTCCCGGTCGCAGTCGAGGTCCGCACGGATGAGCGTCTGGCCATTGCCCGAAGACTCGCCTTTGACCCACAGGCCGCGGGAACGGGAATGGTAGGCTCCCTTCCCCGATTCGATGGCGTGCTTCAGGCTTTCCCGGTTGGAGTAGACCAGGCCGAGCACTTTGCCTGATTCGTCGCAGACAAGGGTTGGCCAGAGTCCATCGGGGCGATCGGTGTGCAATGGGGCGGCGAAGGCATCCGCGAGCGATAAATCGCCCAAAACGAGCGAAGTGCCGGCTTGAATATCAGCGCCTATTGCATCGAGTGCGGTAATGTCCGCGAGTCCCCGTTCGCCGCCTGCAGCCCCGCCAGCAAAGGTGAATTTTCTATCGGGCGCAAGTTTGACAAGGCGCTTTGCCCGCTCGATATCGATGCCGCACTGGTCGCCTTCAGTTTCGATGAACGTGACAAGAAAGCCGGCGACATAGGGAGCGAGTTTTTGTATGGCTTCTTCCACGCTTCCTTCGCGCGGCTTTGTCCAGCCTTCGACCATGATTGTGTCGTTGCGGCTGTCAAGCGCAGCAATTAGGCGCTCGCGGGGCAGCTGCGCGCAGAATTCCGGGGTTGCTGCAGTGCCGAGCATGATATATCGGGCGCCTGCATTGAGGTATTCGAGAGCGAGCTTTTGTGTGCGGATGCCCCCGCCTACTCGCACAGGCCATCGCTTGCACATCGAAAGCACAAGTTCGCGGTTGCTTCCCTTGCCCATCGCCGCATCCAGATCGACGACTGCGAATTCGCCGACTCGCGAGTAGCGCTCAGCAAGCTCAAGGGGATTGCCCGCATCCAAAGGCGGCTGTTTGCCGCCTCGCAGCTGGACTGCCCGTCCGTTCATGATATCGATACTGGGTACGATCATAGCCTCACCTCCACATTATGAGCCGAAAGATATTGTTTTATTTCAGAAATAGATACTTCACTGCGATGAAATATGCCCGCAGCAAGCAGCGCCAGTGCGCCATTTCTGTATCCTTCCAGAAAATGCTCGGGTTTCGAAGCTCCGCCCGATGCGACAACGGGAATCGGTACGGCTCGGGAGACCAGGTGAATCAAATTGCATTCATAGCCAAGATTTGTGCCATCCCTGTCGATCGAAGTGAGGAGAATCTCGCCTGCGCCGCGCTGTGCTGCTTCGCTTGCCCATTCTATTGCATCGAGCCCTGTTGCGACTGCTCCTGCAGCGATTTTCACCTCGTAGCCCGAAGGCATTGCCGGGCTCTTTGTGGCGTCGATGGCGACAACTGCACACTGGACACCGAAGCGGCGTGCGATCGCCTCGATGATGGCAGGCTCTCTGACTGCCGCACTGTTGACGGACACGCGGTCAGCTCCGGAATCTAGTAGGCGCGCTGCGTCCTCCATCGAGGCAATGCCCCCGCCGACGGTGATGGGGATCGCAATGGCTTTGCGTATGCGAGCTACTTCCTTGGCCATGGTTTTGCGGCCTTCGACCGTGGCGCTGATATCGAGAAAGGCAAGCTCATCGGCTCCCTGGGCTTCATAGAGGAGCGCCCGTTCGAGCGGATCACCCGAGTCGACGAGGTTCTCGAAGCGCACGCCTTTAACGACTCTGCCATCTTTGAAGTCGAGGCAGGGGATAATTCTGACAGCAAGTCCGCTCATACGCGCCTCCTTTCGCTTGCCAGCTCGAGCCAGCGGGCAAAGAGGTTTTTACCAAAGGAGCCCGAAAGTTCGGGGTGGAATTGGCAGAGAAGAAGAACGGGCCTATCATCGCGCCACGCCTCGATTGCAGAGATAAAGGCGCTGCCGTAGGTTGTGGTTGCGATGCTGATGGAATCGAATCGGGGGAAGGCCGCCTTGCTTGTGTCTGCGGTCCCATCATTGAACTTCTGCTCGATGCCCACGCCATAGCTGTTTGCAAAATATACCCAGCCAGCCAGCAGAAGGCGCGATCCTGGCTCAGGCTCGATTCTGTTCCATCCGAGCTGGGGCAGAGGCAAGCCGCCGGAGAGCCGCTTTACCTTGCCGGGAAGAAGCCTTAGGCCTTGCACACCTTCCGATTCTTCGCTTGCTTCGAAAAAAAGCTGCATGCCAAGGCAGATGCCGGCAATGGGGCGTCCTTCTGCAACGCGGCTTCGAATTGCGGCATCGAGGCCTCGCTCGCGCAGTTTGTGCATGGCGGGGCCAAAGGCCCCCACGCCTGGCAGAAGAACGAAGGGCGCCCGGACTACCTCTTCGGGATCCGACGTCACGATGGGCTGTAATCCAAGGCGCTCTGCGAGTGCCCGTACCGAAGCCAGGTTTGCGACGCCTGTTTCGATGATGACGAGGCTCGGAGTGCGTATCTGGCTCATTTGCCCTCCTCCGGCGTGCTGAATGTCGTTTCGCCTTTGGTGCTTGCGCTCGGGGCTTGTGCGCGTGGCTCAAGGGCGCTTTTGAGCGCGAGCGCGGCAGCCTTGAAGAGAGCCTCTGCCTTGTGGTGGTCGTTTTCCCCCCGCAGGATGTCGAGGTGCAATGTCAGGTTCGCATTTGCTGCGAAACTCTGGAAAAAATGAGCGATATTGCTGGTCGAAAGCGCCCCGATTGAAGGGCTTGTAAATGTGCCCGAGAGCACGCAATAGCTCCTTCCTGAAATATCGATAACAGCGCGCGCGAGCGCTTCATCCATGGGCGCATAGGCATAGCCGAATCGCTGCCGCCCAGCTCCCGATGGAGCAAGCTTCGCAAAGGCCTTCCCAAGGGCGATCGCGCAGTCTTCAACACTGTGGTGATCGTCGACGTCGAGATCTCCTTTGCAGCTGAGCTCAAGGCTCCATCCTGCATGGAAGGCGAGCTGGGTGAGCATATGGTCAAAGAATCCTATGCCGGTTTTGATGTCGATTGCGCCTGGCAAAAACGACAGGGCAATGGTGACATCGGTTTCACGCGTGGTGCGCCTGAGGCGCGCAATCTGGCTCTGCCCGCCTTTTTCGTTTTGTATTGATTGTTCGCTCATTCTGCTGCCTCCTTGAAGCGCGCAAGCGTGTGTATCGCATTTGCAAGCTTCTCGAATTCACTTTTTTCCCCAGGCACGGTGATGCGCACAAGGCCTTCATAGGCGGTTTTGCCCTTCCATGTGCGCACGAGAATACCGCGTTCTCGGAGCATTTCGGCGACACGCGCCGATGCTGAGCTTTTCAGGAGCACAAAGTTTGCCTCGCTATCTGAAACGACAAATCCGAGTCCTCGAAGCTGCGCTGTCAGCAGGGCCACTTCACGGCGCACCTCATCCACAAAGGCCTGCACTGTGCTGGAATCGAGCGAGAGCGCCCGCCTGCCTGCTTCAATTGCTGCGCTCGAAAGGGAAAAAGGCGGTCCCGCATCCGCAAGGCGCGCGATAAGCGGTGCAGCTTCCTCGCCGCCTGCAATGTAGCCGATTCTAAAGCCTGCAAGCCCTCGCGATTTGGAAAAACTGCCGGAGACAAGAACATTGGGAAAGGCAATGGCGTCGACGGGTTTCGCGGTGCGCAGCGAAAAATCGCTGTACGTGGCATCGAAAATAAGAATGGTACCGGCTTCCCTGCATGCATTCGCGACAGCTTCAAGCTCGCTCTTCGCAAGCACACATCCAGACGGATTATCGGGGCTTGCAAGGATAAGAAGTTGCGGCGAGCGGCTTTTTACTGCCTCGCAGATTTCCGCTACAGGAAATGCGCCAAGTGGGTCTTTGGGAATGGATTCGAACATCGCCGAAGATCGCTTCGCTGCTTCAAGAAATTCGACAAAACCCGGGCTTGTGCTCATGACAAGACCTCCGGGCCCCGCGAGCGATCGCACCGTCCGGTCGATTGCATCGTCAGCGCCGGCTGTCGCAAGCACGCACGAGACAGGAAGCCCCAGCATCTCTGCAAGCGGCTCTTCGAGGAGGCTCCGCACCGGATAGCGGCGGGCAATCTCGGGGCTCAGGATTTCTTTCAAATCTTCCTCTGAAAGGAGGCATCTGCCTTCATTGGCATCGAGTCTGAGCATTCTTTTGTCCTCCCTCATGGTACCAGTTGTGACATCTGGGTTACAACGATATCGGTACCGCCTCTGCGCTTGATTTCGGGGATAAGGCTTGCAAGCGTATCCCGAGGGGCCGCGACTTTTACAGCAAATGCATCGCCTTTGCCGAGAGGCGAGACAGTCGGCGCGCGCAGGCAGGGAAGAATTGCCACAAGCTGATCGAGCAGTTCCGCCGAAATATTGACTTCGAGCATGACTCTGCGGCGCGCTTCCAGCACCGAGCGGAAGAGGAGAATGAGCGAGTCCGCTGCCTCGCGTTTGACGGGGTCTTGCATCGCTTCTTTTGAGGCATAGAAGCGGGTCGAGCTTGACATGAGCGTGTCGATGATCGACAGCTTGTTGGCGCGCAAGGTTGTGCCTGTCGCGCAGTTGTCGATGATGATGTCCGCATCTTCGGGAGGGAATACTTCGGTTGCGCCATAGGATCGCACAAAGGCTGCGCCCGGCAGATTCTTCGCTATCCATTCCTTTGCCAAGCCCTCGTATTCGGAGGCGACGATGGGCGTTCGCCCACACACCTTTTTTACAACCTCAATATTGCCTTTGCATTTTCCGTACGCTTCTGCGACCGCCTCAGGCGCTGCTGCAACAATGGTCACCGGGTCGAGTGCGGTATCCAGAAGCTCGACCAGGTCAACTCCAAGTTCGCGAATCCAGTCGGCCCCGGCAAAACCGATATCGCGGCTGCCGGTTGCGAGCATCTCTACAATATTCTGCGGCTTGAGGAGCTTAGCCTCATAAGCGATTCCTTTTGAAATAAGCGCTTGCGGCTTTCCATTCCCGACGCGCGGGCGGTATTCGCGCTCATCCACGGAGACGGGAATGCCGGCGTCATTAAAGAGCTCGATCACCTTCGCCTGCATGCGCCCTTTTGGCAAGCCAATCCTGAGCTCTGTCCGTTCATTTTTCTTTTCTCTCATCGTCTTCTCCTCCTGGACTAGTCCAGTTTTGTTCTGTTCCAGAAAACACAAAAGCCGGCCTTGCTAGCCGGCTTTTGAAAGACGCATGTCTACAAAAAAGCCGGCCCATACAGAGCCGGCTTGCGGGTGTTCTCATACGTGCAGGCTAACGCCTCACCGCATCACGGCTCCTCGAGAAATGGCCATGATGATGATGGAGTGAGGTTCGAAAGCCCGGAATAAAATTGCACATAACATGTATAAGATTGCGGATTTTGCAAAAAGTGTCAAGGGGCTGAATGGAAGTTTGTCTTTTCAAGTCTTTCCACGCGGCTGAAGAATACGGCATACTATGCGAAAGAATATCAAGAGGCATAGGCAATGACTGATACCCGGCATCCCGGCTTCCTCACCCCCGAGCGACACCAGCGTGGCGAAGATGCTGCTTCCATCATTTACCCCGTGGTGTCCCGGCGAGCGCGAGGCCTGTCGCTCGGCATCAATCTTTTTCCTGATAGCAAGCACTGCACCTACAACTGTCCCTACTGCGAAGTGCAGCCTTTCTCGAATCCGCATGCGCGCCTCTCGGAGGGCATGATAGAGGCAGCGCTCCGCGAGTTTTTTGATAAGGACTGGCCGGCCTATGCGAAGTCCTTCGCGCTCGAGGACATTTCCATTTCGGGCAATGGCGAGCCCACTTGTTCGCCTTTTCTGGAAGAAGCGCTCTACGCTGCCGCGAAGGTGCTGAGCGAACAGGTCTCCCTCGACGCGAAGCTTTTCCATGTGCCGATTGTGCTCATTACCAATTCCACAGGGTTTTTGAGCCCCCAAATCTGCGAGCTTCTGCACCGTTTCTCGCAGGAAGCCCGCTTCGAGATCTGGGCCAAGCTCGATGGAGGCTCTTCGGAACTGCATTCGATCCTTTCCAGATCGAACTATGCATTTGACCGGATTGTCGGGGACATTGCGCATTTTGCAGCGATTACGCCTGTCAAAATCCAGACAATGATCTGCCGAGATGCTTGTTCAGGGCGGGTTTTATTCGATGCTGAAAGGTATTGCGGCGCCTTGATGAGTCTGATTGGGCAGGGCGCGCGCATCAATGCAATTCAACTCTATACGACAGCCAGACCGCCTGCAGAGCCCTGGATTGCGAGCATCGATGATATAGAAATGGCTATGCTCGCTTCTATTGTGCGCAGATGTCTGCCTTCGGAGATCCGCCTTGAGTGCTTCGGACGCTCGGGCGAGCTATCCATTCCGAATTCAGGACAGGAACAATGGCCCAAGTAGATTTGCATACGCATTCGAGCGCTTCCGATGGCGAGCTCTCTCCTTCTGAGCTGATGGCGCTCGCGCACAAACTCGGGCTTTCAACCATTGCGCTCACCGACCACGATACCGTGGCAGGGCTCGCAGAGGCAGCGCAAGCAGCTCACGCGCATGGCATTGAATGTATCCCGGGTATTGAAATAGAGATTGATTTCGAGCCAGGCGAATTCCACCTTCTGGGCTATGGGATAGATCCACAGTCGGCGCCGCTTCTGGATGCGACCCAGCGTCTCGGCAATGCGCGCCATGAACGCAACGAGGCGATTCTCGAGCTGTTCGCCAATGCTGGTTTTCAATTGGATACCATTAAAATCTCTGAGCTTTCGCGCGAGTCGTATATCGGGCGTCCGCATCTTGCCGATCTTCTTGTCAAAGCTCGCTGTGTCCGGACGCGGCAGGAGGCTTTTGACCGTTACTTGGGCAAGGGCAGGCCATTTTATATCAAAAAATCATGCCTGCCTCTCGAAGAAGCGCTCTCTGTGATCAAGGCAGCGGGCGGCGTGCCAGTGGTCGCGCATCCCTATTCGCTCTTTGTCTCGAAGTCGATGTTGGGGACATTGTTCTCACGTTGGAAAGACATGGGAATAGAGGGGCTCGAGGCATACCATCCAACGGCCAAGTTCGGTCAATGTGTCATTCTCGAGCGCATGGCGCGTGAGCGGGGCATGTTCGTCACTGCAGGTTCGGATTTTCACGGAAAAGCGAGGCCGGAATGCGGCCTGGGAAGGACTGCAGGCAATATGGCTATCGACAGCTGCTATCGCGATGCGCTCGTCAGCGCGCTTTCTCATCCGGCGGCGCAGAAGTAAGCTCTGTACTTTTTTTTGCGCCTTCGTCTTCTTCGACACTGATGGAACGATAGAGATCGCCTGCTGCGATAAAGAGCATGAGCACAAGGGGGCCCAGAATAATTCCGTTAAAGCCGAAAACCACAAGCCCTCCCGCGATTGAGAAGAACAAAAAGAGCGGATGCACTTTCAACTGCCCGCCCAGGACTACGGGGCGAATAAAATTGTCGAGCGTCGAGACGAGGATGCCCGCCGTGATCAGAAACACAAGAGCCAGTCCGATATTGCCGCTCGCCGCAATGAATATGCCCATCGGGAACCACACAAGCGAAGTCCCCACCATGGGAACGAACGACGCGATGGCGGTGAGCACAGCGAGCACCAGGTTGTTCCGGAAGCCGAATATGAGGCTCAGAATGAACATCATAAGCCCCTGAAAGAGGGCAACGAGAAAATATCCTTTGACAAGCTGCCTGCCCGTTTCCCTCAGTTTGCGCATGAAAAGGCGCGTGTGCTCAGGGTCAATGGGCATCATGGAAACAAAGGTTTCGCCAAGCGAATTTCCATCCATCAATAGGTAATACAGCGTGAACATAATGAACAGAATTGCGATCACGAACCGGAACACATTTTTTATAAGCGAACTGGACAATCTCAGCGCCTGATTGGCTCCGGCTGCCAGCAAGGATTGCAGTTCCCGTATCGGATCAAGCGTTCGAATATCAAAGGAATCGCCCAAAAAAGACTGAATCGTTGCACCCAGCTGGCTCTGCGGATCGATTCGGAGTTTGTCCATGTTTGTTTCGAAAAAATGCACCGCTGACTTTAATAGATCAGCGAGCTGCCGAGTCACCGCAACAGCAAGAAAAGCCATAGGCACAAGCAGAATGAGGACCCCGAGCACAGAAAGCACGAGCGCGCTTAAGTGAGATCCGAAAGATTTGCGTCCATTCACACGAACCGAGCCGCTGAGTTTCTTATGGAGAGGCTCTAGAAACACATATAAAAGCCCGCTCCAGAGGATCACGGTCAGAAATGGGTAAAAAAGCCTTGCTACCAACAAAAAGAGCAACAGAAAAAAGAGCAAGAAGGCGATTTTCCGCGGGTTGAGCGTTTTCATTGTGCTTATAATAATTGTTTTTGTGATCTCTGGATAGATTAAGACCACCATTTTGGCTGTCCAAATGCGGGGACTCTGGACAGAGTGAGCCGGAGTCTAGCAAGAATGAAGATATCTCAAATTCCGCGCAGCTCTGGATTCGATGCAACTCTAGACATTGGCCGCCTTCCCCATGCAGTATAAGACTGTGAGCACGCTCTATATGGTTGCGACGCCGATCGGCAATCTCGGCGATATCACGCTGCGGGGGCTTGAAACGCTCAAGGCAGTAGATGTGGTGGCATGCGAGGATACGCGGCATACGCTGAAGCTGTTGTCCCATTTCGACATCCATAAGCCGCTTGTTTCCTGCCATGCGAATGATGAGCAGCGCGGTGCCGAAAGAGTCGCTGCGCTCCTCGATGAGGGCAAGAATGTCGCGTATTGTTCCGATGCAGGTACGCCTGGGCTTTCTGATCCTGGAGCAGTTCTTGTACGGGAAGCGCGCAGCCGGGGCCATGTCATCGTACCGATTCCCGGGCCGAGCGCCTTTGCAACCCTTATCAGCGCGGCAGGAATTTCGGGCCGGACTTTCCTGTTTGACGGTTTTCTCTCGCCCAAACCCGGCAAGCGCCGGGCGCGACTCAAAGAACTGCTCGCCCGAGGCGAGTCTTTCGTGCTCTATGAATCGCCATTCAGGGTGGGCAAGCTCCTCGATGATATCGCGTCGATTGAACCAGAACGTTGCATCTGCATCGGGCGCGAGCTTACAAAGATTCACGAGGAGATTGTACGAGGAACCGCGAGCGAGCTTGCGCCCCGCTTCCCTGCTGATTCAGCGAAGGGAGAGTTTTGCCTGATCGTTGAGGGGCGTGGAAGTGAACAGCCTGACTCTAAACGAGGCAAAGACTCATGATGGATCTTGCCCATCTTCTCAATCTTCACGGACGTGCGCGCGTGCGCAAAACGGTGCTCATTCTGGAGCGCATCGAGCACGAGTCCACCGAGAGCATTCATGCTTTTCCTCTTTTGTATTTGAGAGAGCTCGCTGTAATGCTGAAAGAGAGCCCCGAGAGCCCGGATAGCCTCGTCCAGGCCGCAGGCAGCTTTCTGCAAGCGATTGATCGCGAACAGCTTTCTTCGGAGGGGCGGGACAATTCGGATACGCGATCCATGCTAAGAGCTCTGAATCAATTTCGCCACGCGCTCATGAGGATATCAGGGCAAACTCCCGCCGACTGGGACTTTGTGAATGCGCCTCGCAGTTCGTCTGGTTTTGCCCAACGCAAAGCTGGCATGCGAGTTTATCTTGAAGATGTGCGCTCTCCATTCAATATCGGCAGCATTTTTCGAACTGCAGAAGCACTCGGATTCGAAGAGATAATCCTTTCTCCTGAATGCGCGGATCCGATGCATCCGCGCGCACGCCGTTCCGCAATGGGTACAATAGAACGCATGGCATGGCGCCGAGCTCCTGTCTCTTCGCTTGCCGAGATGGAAGGAGTCTTCGCGCTCGAAGTGGGCGGTTCTGCGCTCGGCGAATACACTTTTCCTCTGCCGGGTGTCATGGTGCTCGGTTCCGAAGAGCTGGGTATATCGAGCGATGCGCTGCAATACTGTACCGCTGGCAGGGTAGAAATACCGCTTGTCGGCGCAAAAGCTTCGCTTAACGTAGCAACAGCTTTTGGGATTGCTGCGTTTGCATGGTTTTCATAGTGTTACGAACCTTGCAGAAGGTAGGTAGGAGAAAACTCACGCAAGCGCATAGCGAGGCAGATACTCCGCAGAGGTTTTGAGAGGGGTCGAGAATGCGCGCTTCCAGAGCTTCTGATCCAGTAGATCGAGGGAGAGCCTACTTACAAATGCCCGTTCACGGAACATCCATGCGCGCCCGGTAGCCACAAGCTTGCGAGGTATGCCCGCCGCTTCTGCATGGGTCATACGCGCCTTTCGGTTCGCTTTGATCCGGAAGGGCTTTGCGTAGTTGTGCCACGCCATGTAGACGCAGAACCGATTGAGCATATTGGCGACATTGCGGGAAAAGCAGACTGTTTCACGCCTATGGGCTGCCTGATCCTTTCTGAGCTCGCGATCCATGTAGTTGGCGCCGAAGAGGGGATTGTACCAGGTGCGCGGTTCGGTGGAGTGCACGGTCAGATGCACCAGTCGATGGTCTGCATTCTGGAAGCGAAAGAGCGGATGCCTATACAGCGCTCTGCGATATTCCTTTTTTTCGTCGGTGATGAGGATGAGAGGCTGCCAAAGCTGGGGCATGCGTTCCTGGGCAAGGCGATCGAGGAGCTCCCGGAATGAGCGTTCGATGCT
>WESA01000021.1 GCA_009768935.1 Rectinema subterraneum | reverse complement strand
AAGCTTCTATATACGTTCTCGAGCGCAGTTGCATCGATGCCGCTCGCCTCGGCATGGGTGGCGGGTCTTCGGCCTGTCGGCCAGCGGATACGGTAGGGCTTTAAGTAGTTGTGCCACATAAGGTAGGCCCAGAGGCGCAGCATGCCGTTTGCGACATTGCGGTTGAAGCAGACACTCTCACGATGGTGGTTCGCCAGGTCCTTTCTGAGCTCGCGATCGGTGTAGTTCGAAGAAAAGAGCGGATTGTGGATCGTCCGTGGCAGGTGTGAAGAAATCCTCAGGTGCACGAGTCGCCCTCCTCCCTCACCCCAGTAGACTGCAAGCTTCCGCACGAGGCGCGCATAGTCGGGCTTCTCATCGGTGATCAGCACGAAGGGCCTATGAGGCTGTGGCGGCTGCACAGCAAGGCTCGTCGCCAGCACCTCCCTGAATGACCGGCCGATCCCACCCCGTTCGAGCCGAATCGTCGAATAGAGCGCCTGTGCCTTCGCCTTCTGGTCCTGCCGCATGCTCCCTGAACGTTTTCGTGTGCAGTGACTGACATCGAGCACGAAGCCGCTTGTCCGTCCCACCGCAATGGGGATTTCGCTCGGGAAGTACTGCGAGCAGTCGAAGGAGACAAAGCCGTCGATACAGATGTCTTCCTTGCCTCGCCGAACGCGCAGCATCCGGGCGTGGAGTGCAATACCCTGGCGAGCCAGTCGGTCGATACGATTCGTAAGCAGCGAAAGCGAGCACCCGAGCGCGCGACTCATCCCCCGTAGGCTCTCCCCGCCTACCAGCCTATAGAGCACATCCCGGTACGAGACAATGCGCTTGAGATAGTAGTGCGTCGAGTACGTCTGGGTGGAAAAGCTTTTTCCGCAGCGCGTACAACGAAACCGGCGCACCTTCCCGAAAGCCTTGGTAGCATACCAGCCAATCGCATAGGCCCAGGACGAGGCGGGTGCCTCGTAATGGTAGGGACAGTTCGGATTGGGACAAAAGGCAAACCAGTGCACGAATACCCTCCTTGACCGCAGTGGCGGTCATAGAGATATTCGCGCAAACTGACTATCTTTGCTTCAAGTCTTTACACAAGGTTGAGAGCACTACTCAAATTCTCATCGATGCAGTGCTCGCTCGATCTCGGGTTTATTGAAACCGACAATAATTCTGCCATTTACATCGATAACAGGTACGCCCATCTGTCCGGACTTCCGCACCATTTCCTCAGCGCGGCGCATATCTGCAGCGACATTATATTCGGTAAATGGAATGCCATTCTGGCGGAACCAATCTTTTGCCATCCTGCAGTATCCGCAGCTTGGTGTGGTGTAGATTGCAACAGACATATTTCCTCCTGCTTGGTGGTAGGTTTTTGTGGTTTGTGGTTACATATGAAAAATAATATATATAAAGTTGTGCGTCAAGATATTGAGCGCCAAAAAATGAAGCAGGCAAGCAATTGCTTGCGTCTAGTAAATGTGGGGATCAAAGAATATTGCTTGATTTCAGCATGGGTTGTTGCGTTCACATGTGGCTCGGGGTGTCTGGGCCTAGGGGGAAGAATTTCGCTAAGCGCCTCGACAAGCAGTACACGCACATATTTCCAGTATGAACTGTCGCCAGCGTTCCAGATTCAGGCTGCCATTCCGCTCGCTATAAGGAATGAAGTCTTAACACAATCCGTATTTGCGGAATCAGCTTTTGCCGCAAAAGGCAAGATTGCCGGAGCCGAGTTTGCCGCAGGAAAGCTTGCAATCAATGATGCTGCTGGTTTCCTAGCAAAAGCCGATGCGATTTCAAATCGCGGTTCATCGACGCTTTCTGTGAGCAGCCCTGGCAGCGTGAATGACCCATGGGGGCTTTCGGTTGGAGCCGGAAAATGGGCGCTTTTTGCCGCAAAAGGACCTCTGTACAGTGATGCTGCATTTCAATATGTACTTGCCGATCGGCCTGGAAGGCTGGCGGTTGCAGCAGGCTTCCTGATGGATGCGCAACAGGAAATAGGAACTGCATTGCGTCATGCGTCTCCGTGGATAGCAATCAGCGCAGGATATTTCCACCATAGTTCGAGCATTCTAGCAAGAATACAGATGCTGCCAAATTTTCAGAGCGCCCGGCAAATTCAGGCCGACCTCGATTGGGCAAAAGGCGCGGCAGCCCGGCTTGATTTTTCGTTCCGGAAAGGAAATTCGTCCGTCGAGGGATTCGCGTATGCCGAAGCTGGCGATTTTATTTCCGCTTCCGGCGATGTCGCAGCATATGATGCATTGATCTATTCCCATTACGATGCAGTCTTTCCTGGCTCACCGATAATAAAAAGCGTAAGCCTTCGGGCGGGAATATATTCAAAACAGGGAGCAGTCTCGCCAAAAACAGGCAGCCTGCCTGCATGGGGACAATATCCCGATCCGCTTCTATTGCGCTATTGGCCGGACAAAGCCGATATCAATTTCAAAATCAACAATACTGAAAGACGCTTCAACATATTCAACAGCCCAGGAGTTTTGGATTCAGCTTTTTCAGCAGGGATATCCATTGAACCTTCGGATTGGCGCGCAAGACTGCAGATGGATTTGCATACAAGACATGCGGGCAAAACATATCCGCAGTATGGCATAAATCTGGCGATTCAAGGCTCTTTTGCACTGCCGGAGGATAAAGCCAATGCTGCTTCGGAGCCCGAAAATGCAGTTGAAAATGCAGAAGAGAATGCGGCGGACGGAAATTTTTATGAATATCCAGAGCAGCAGGGGCGCGCCATCTCGTATTTGGACAGATTCCTTGGACGCATGCAGATCTCTCTGAGTTTTTTGTTTGAAAAATTTTCTTCGCGATTGGCGGTTGCGATTCCGATGAATGCAGAAGAGTCTCGCACCTATTCCTGCAAAATTCAGATCGGGCTCAAAACGGAGCCTTTACATCTCGAAGGCTCATTGACGCTTGAATATAATCCGGAAGCAATGATCATATCGCTGCCATATGCACGCGTTTTTGCAAGCTTTGCGCTATAGGGTCATCCTCATATAAGCGATTTTTGGTTCGGCGCTTTCAGGAAAGCGAATTCATCCAAAGGTAGTTTTCAAATCCTGGACATTGCGTTACCATGAACAAGGAGGATGCGAAGTGGAAAGTGCACTAATCGTTGTTGATATCCAGAACGATTTTTGTCCTGGCGGTGTGCTTGCCGTCCCGGATGGTGATGCGATTATTCCAGCAGCAAATTCACTGCTGGCTGCCTACCCCATCAGCGTGCTGACTCAAGATTGGCATCCACTCAATCATTGTTCATTTGCCTCTGCAAAGTCCCTGCCTCCTTTTTCTCTGGATACGAGTGCTGAGCCTCCGAATGTGCTGTGGCCCGACCATTGCGTCGCAGGCACCAAAGGTGCCGATTTTCATCCCGCGCTCCAGAGCTGGAAAGCCCGGTTCATCATTCGAAAAGGAACCAGAAAGGAACTCGACAGCTATTCTGCATTTTTTGAAAATGATGGTGTGACGCCTACAGGCCTTTCGGGCTTGCTGTCTTCGCTTGGCATACAGCGCGTGCTGGTTTGCGGGCTTGCAACAGATTACTGTGTAAAGGCAACCGCACTCGATGCCCGGCGTGTCGGGTTCAAAGTTGTCATCGTTGAAGATGCAATCAAAGGAATCGATGCAAATCCAGGGGATATCGACAAAGCAAAAACGCAGATGCGCGATGCAGGCTGCGTGTTTGCCAAGACACACGAGCTGCTGGCCAAGATCTAGAAGATAGCCTCAAGTAGCAATGAGGAAAGGAACACTATGAATTGCCTCTATCAAAGCGCGCTATTCACTGATTTTTATGAGCTGACTATGGCGCAAGGATACTGGAAGCGCCGCATGACCATGCCTGTTGTGTTCGATTATTTCTTTCGCAGACATCCGTTTGGAGGAGGATATTCGGTTTTTGCCGGGCTCGCGACGCTCATCGAAGCCCTCGAGGACTTTGCATTCTCCCGAGAAGATCTGGACTATCTTGCAACGCTCGGGCTTTTCGAAAAGGAGTTCCTCGAATATCTCTCTTCATTTCGTTTCAAAGGAACGATTTATGCTGCCCGCGAAGGAGAGATTGTATTCCCGCAGGAACCGCTCCTTCGCGTCGAAGCAGACCTCATCACCGCGCAGATTGTCGAAGGCCTTGTGCTCAATGTGCTCAATTTCCAGAGCCTCATTGCCACAAAAGCTGCACGCGTGTGGAATGCTTCACGGCGCGGTGCGATTATGGAATTCGGCTTGCGCCGCGCACAGGGCGCGGATGGGGCGCTTTCAGCAAGCAGGGCTGCATTTATCGGCGGTGCGGTCGGAACCTCGAATACACTTGCCGGCAAAGAATATGGCATTCCCGTCCTTGGCACTATGGCTCATTCCTGGGTCATGTCCTATGCTTCCGAGCTTGAGGCATTTAATGCATATGCCGACATTTATCCGAAGAATACGGTTTTTCTTATCGATACCTACAATTCTCTCGAATCAGGCATCGTCAACGCCATCGAAGCAGGCAAGAAACTCAAAGAAAAAGGGCTCAGTTTCGGCGTGCGCCTCGATTCCGGCGACATCGATTACCTTTCGCGCATGATCCGATCCAGGCTCGATGAAGCCGGCCTTCAGGATGTCAAAATTGTTGTCTCAAACGAACTCAACGAAGAGATCATTGAAAGCCTCGTCGACGACAAGGCCCCAATCGATGTGTGGGGCGTCGGAACGAATCTCGTAACCGGCGGGGATGAAGCAGCATTTACCGGAGTCTATAAACTCTCGGCGATCGATCCTGAGGGCGAAAAGCGGCCAGTCATGAAGTTTTCTGACAATCCCGAAAAATCGACCAATCCGGGAGTCAAAAACCTCTGGCGTATGTATGACGAAAAGGGTTCGGCACGGCTCGATCTTATTTCCTGCAGCGAAGAAGAAATTCAAGAAGGCACGGAATATATTGTCCACCACCCGAGCGCTGACTGGCGCCAGCTGAAAATTGTCCCTGCGCGAATTGAGCCGCTTCTTTTTAAAGTGATGGACCATGGCGTTCGCGTGCTCGACCTGCCCGATATCAAGGAATGTCAGGCATTCATGAAAGAGCGTATCAAGAGTTTCGATTCGACATACCTGCGCCTGCTCAACCCGCATATCTACAAGGTGTCGATTACCGACAGGCTCTATGATCTCAAAGTCTCGCTCATCAACGCTTTCTTGAAGCAGAAGCTGTCCAAATCCTGAGGATTTCTAGCGTTTTTGGGTTTCAAATTGGCGCTGGGGGCAATCCGAAAACTGCGTCAGCTGAATTTTCAGCTCCTTCGTTCGGGTTTTTTAAAAAAAGGCACGGCTGCTCCTTTGCCGATTTTAGCGACGAGGGATTCAATCAAGCGATCCATGTCCGTGTCCACAATGAGATCGTCATAGATTTCCTTGTGCAGAAAGCCTTCATTCACCATATGGCGCAGCAAACTCAGAAGCTGGTCGTAATAATGCTCGATATTGAGCAAAGCGACCGGCTTCTGGTGGTACCCGATATATCGCCAGCTCCAGACTTCAAAGAGCTCCTCCATTGTTCCTATGCCTCCCGGCAAGGAAATGAAGGCGTCTGCTTTTTTCTGCATAAGTGCTTTTCTCTCATGCATATCCTTGACAACGAGGAGCTCTGTCAGTTCCTGCTGTTCCACGAGCGCGAAAAGACGCTCCGGTATAATGCCGATTACCTTTCCCCCGGTTTTCATCGCCGATTCGGCGACGATGCCCATTAGGCCGACATTGCCGCCTCCATACACCAGGGTCATCCCTTGACCAGCAATTGTGCGCCCTAACCTTGCGGCAGTATCCGCGTACACAGGGCTGTTTCCCATGGAAGAGCCGCAGAATACGCAGATTTTAAGAGTTTTCCTGGACCGCGGCGCAGTATGCATGCTGTCTGTTCCCGACAGGTTTTTGCTCATTGGAGTTCCTTTCATTACTAAAGTATCCGGAAAAGTGCCGTCAGGCAATGGCGAGCCGGAAAGCGACAACGAGAGACAGCGGGCGCGCAAATAGCAGCGGGCTCGCCTTTTGGCAGCGTGCACGCAGACAAATGCAAACCCGCTTCCGCCAGTAAGAAGCCTACAGTACAATATTAGCAGGATAATAGAGAGGTTAATATGCCAAATCGCAATTACAAAGCAGAGCTCGTAGGCGTTTTCGGTTATCCTGTCGCGGAAAATCCTACGGTTGTCATGATGGAGGCCGCCTTTCGGGCGCTGGGACTCAACTGGCGGTACCTTACGATCGAGGTGAAGCCGGACAATCTCGCTGATGCGATACGTGGCCTTGTGGCCTTCGGCATGCGGGGTATCAATCTCACCATTCCGCATAAAATCGAGGTCATGAAGTACCTCGACGAAATCGCCGGCGACGCGCGCCTCATTGGTGCGGTGAATACGGTTGTCGCCGAAAATGGCCGGCTTCGCGGTGAAAATACCGATGGCAAGGGTTTTCTTCGCTCTCTGAAAGAGCAGGGTAGTACGCGCATCGCAGGCTCGAGGGTGTTTCTCCTTGGTGCGGGAGGAGCTGCGCGGTCCATTGCGGTCGAACTGGCCCTGGCTGGCGCCGGACACATTGTGGTTGCAAACCGGACGAGGACAAGGGGCGAGGATCTGGTGAGGACACTGAATGAGGCGACACAGTGCCACGCCGACTTTCTGCTATGGGACAGGCAGCTTGCAATTCCGGAAGATACGGACATCTTGGTCAATGCGACCTCGATCGGCCTTTTCCCGGATATAGAAGCAGTGCCGGACATCGATTATCGGACAATCCGGCCCGACCTCGTTGTCTGCGATGTCATCCCCAATCCGCCGCACACCGCATTCCTGAAAAAGGCTGAAGCGCGCGGCGCAAAGACGATCGATGGGCTTGGCATGCTGGTCAATCAGGGAGTCATAGGCTTCAAGCTGTGGACAGGGCTCGAGGCGCCTCGCGAGGTTATGATGGAAGCTCTGTCGAAGGAGTTTGCGGGCTGAAGCCTTTCCATGAGTGATCGAGCGAATCGGCGATATCCTTGTAGAGCTTGTATTTTTTTAGATACATTCCAGCTTTGGCGGAATCTGGCTCGAAGCGGCTTCCAAGCTTTACCATATGCGCGGCTGCTTCGCGCAAATCTCTGTAGGTGCCGCTTGCGACTGCGGCCGACATAGCGCAGCCCAGGGCTCCCGGTTCCGATGCAAGAACCGTTTCTACCGGAAGGCCGATGACATCGGCGAACATCTGGACCCATTCTCTCGACCTGGCTGCTCCTCCGGTGAGACGCACAGCAAGCGGAGGCGTGCGCGTCGCAAGCAGTTTGTCGATATGCGTTTTGTGGCTGAACACAATTCCTTCGAGCACAGCGCGAATCATGTGCGCCCTCGTGTGCCGGGCTGAAAAGCCTGCAAAACAGGCCCGCGCCTCAGGATTATAGTTCGAGCCGAAGAGAAATGGCAGGAATACAAGATCGCAATCTTCTGGCGCGATGTGCCGGGCCATGCGCTCTGCGAACTCGAAAATACTGAGGCCGGCTTCCGCAGCCTCATTTTTTTCTTTATCCAGAAAGAAATTGATGAACCATTCGTAATTACCGGCAGAGGTGGGGCTCGATTCCTCGATCAGGTAATATTCAGGCATGCAGAAAAGCGAGTTCATCATGATGTTGCCGTCGGTGACGGGCCTTCTGGACAAATATTCATTGATGCTCCAAGTGCCGGCGACGACACAGAAATATTGCTCATCGATCACACCCGAAGCCACCGCACAGGCATCGATATCGAACATGCCCCCCGCAACCGGCGTTCCTTCGACAAGCCCCGTCGCCTGAGCTGCTGACGCGCTGATTTTTCCGCACAGGTCTGTGGAGTGAACAAGCGGCGGCAGTTTGTCGTACAAATCGCCAAGGCCATAGGCTTCCAAAAGCGCGCTGTCGAAGCTCCGGTCGCGGATGTTCAAAAGCCCGGATCCGGAATAGTCGGTGATTTCGGCATACGCTTCACCTGTCAGCATAAAACGCACATAATCCTTGGCTTCGAATACCCATTTCGTGCGTTCAATAACCTCGGAAGCATGGTCCTTGAGCCATGCGACAAGCGAGACAGGCTGGCAGGCAAGTATTTTCTGAAAGGTTTTTGCATAGACGGTTTGAGCGGTGCCGTCTTTCTCCCAGCGCAAGGGGTATTCCCAAGCCCTTGTGTCGGTGGAAACTATGCCGGGGTAAGCTGGCCTTTCATTTTTTCCCCAGAGGTAGAGCCCTTTGCCATGGCCTGTACAGGCAACTCCTGCTATCAACTTTGAAGGAATGCGCGACTTCTGGAGCACTTCTCGGATGATTCGGCAATTAGCCTGCCAGAGCTCGAGCATGTCGCGCTCGGCAAAGCCGGGTTTCGGGGCAGAGAAGGGCACGGTTTCGGATGCGATGGCTATTTCTGCGCCTGTTTCATCGAAGAGGGCAGCTTTTGCAACGGTGCCTCCGTTGTCGATGCCGAGAAAATAGTGTTGCATATTCATTCTCCGCTACTGATTCGATCGAGCTTTTTTCTGAGGAATGCGTGGGCACGCCCAATGTCGAGCTCCCAATCTGCGCCTTTCTGGTACCAGAATTCCGAGGTAAAAATCCGCGCGCCGGCAGAAAATGCCGCTTCAACGCATGTATCGAAATTGACATGCCCCTTCCCGTACGGTATTTCGCGGAAAATACCGGGCTGCGTCTCTTTCAAATGGACTGCCACCAAATGCCCTGCGCCGCCCAAGATATCTTGAGAAATGCGCGTAATATCGCCTTCAAACGCATTCGTCACATTGCCGACATCGGGATAGATCTGCAGAAATGGCGAGTCGATTTTCCGCACAAACCTGAGCGCTTTTTCTACAGTATTCATAAAAGGTGTTTCCATTGTTTCGAAAGCGAGGCAGACCCCATAGCGTGCCGCGAATGCCACACTTTTTGCCAGGTTTTCAGCAAAGAGCGCCTGCGTCGTTTCTGTCGAAGGCTCATAATAGGCGTCGTAACCGGCAATCTGAATAATTCGTATACCGAGGTCTGCAGCCAGAAGTATCGCGCCCTCCATGATTTCCATACCGCGCGCGCGGGTTTTCGGGTCTGCACTGCCAATAGGGTATTTTCTGTGACCGGACAGGCACATGGTCAAAATGCGAATGCCAGCGTCCTGTGCTGCGTTTACTAGCTCGCGCTTCCACTGAGCTGACGCTTCGAGGCGAGCTAATTTTTCATCGCTCTCATCGATGCTAAGTTCCATAAAATCGTAGCCATGCCGCGCCGCAGCCAGCAGTTTTTCCGAAAGGATGAGCGATGGAGGCATGGCTTTTTCGTATATTCCAAGCGAGTATTGGTTTCTGGAGCTCTCATGTTTCATTTCAGCAGGCGCGATACGAGTTCTCGCAGCCCGGAGAACGAGGCATCGAGCGACACCCGCTGGTAGGTCCTCGCGGTTTTGAGCACAAGCATGTCGCCTTCCGCTTCTATATCGGTTATGGCCTCGGCAGCCAATGCATCTTCCAGTTCGACAAGCGCGGTTCCGTAGTTGAGCGTACGTGCGCTTTTTGCCGGGATGGTCACCATTGTTGGCGTCCCGAGCAATTCGGGATGCGCGCGGGAATACGCAAGGCCATTGGCAAAAGCCCCGACGGCGTTCTCTGTGCCGAGACAGAATGTCCGATCTGCACCGCCTTCGTGCAAAGCCCACGGTGTAAAATTGCGCCCGCCGTACTGCATCCAGAGGTCGTTGAAGCCGAGCGCGATTTCATCGTTTGGCAGCCCTCGTGGCCCAGGGAAAAATGTTACATAGGCGAGCTTCAGAACCGGATTGACGACACAGCTCCAGCCCAGCGCCTTGTGTGCAGGGATTGCACCAGTCACGAAATCGGTATACCCGATCATGCCCGGGACAATGCTCAGGTCGACCGGTTTGCCGTCGCGGCCTGGCGCCTTGAGCAGGCTGTCGAACTCAGCGCCCTGCGCAAGCCTGCCAGTGTCGTCGAATTCGGTGCCCTTTGGTGCGGTCATACAACGCTCAGCACTCACATAGATGCGGCAGCCAGCCTGGAGGAAGGGCGAGCCCAGCGTGTTGTGCCGAGCAAGGTTTATGGAGACGGGAGCATCGCCATGGTTCTCTATGGTCATGGCGCTGTAGTATGCCGGTTTTCCTGCCTGCACGACATCGTATTTTGTGTAGGAAAGCGGCATACGCACATCCGGGCTTTCGAGCGTGAATTTTGCATACGCAGCATTGCCATCCTGTATGGCGCCTGAAGACGCTAAATTCCATCGCTCATTCGCTGTCCAGCCATGGGCAGGAAGCCCGACGCCATCCACTGTGCAATCGGGGCCAAAATTCGGGCTGCAGGGGAAGTCGCCAGCCAGAATATAGAGAATGTTTGCTTTCCAGTATTGCCCATGCTCGTGCGAGGACCAGGGCAGCCCAGAATTGCCGCGAAAATCTGGTATCCAGTGCGCGTTCACTGCGCCTTTCCCTTTTTTAAGACTGAATTCTGGCATCATGCCGCCAAGATCATCGACGATCGCGCGTACCTTTTCATTGCTGAGCAGAACAGAATTCCGGCCAAAATATGCTATGCGTTCGACATCCGCCGCGGTATGCATCATGGCGCCTCCTTCTTCAAGCCTTAAGCCTCGGGCCCGAAGTGCTTGAGCATGACGAGGTCGTCAGTGTCGCTTGTGTTGGTAATCAGCACCCCTTCACGCGCCGCGCGCTCCGTGACAAAGAGCTCGTCATGTGTCATCTGGCCGAAGCGGATCATGGCCGGCGACTCGATGTCGAGCGAGCCGAATTTCCCGTGTCCCTGAATGACTATGGCACCGTATGGGCCCTTGTCCTTGATGAGCGCCGAGCGCCCCGGAAGAATGGTCAATTCTTTGGCCGAAAAATATTCGGACTTGTAGACAATGTCGTGCTCCTCATAACCTTCCGCGCGCATGTCTTCCAAAGGCTTGGCGGGTTTGGGCGGCATGAAGCGATGCTCGTAGAAGAGCGGATCGGTGTTGAGTTCCCAGTCCAGAAGCTCTACATAGTAGTCGAGGTCGTCTTTTTTGTCCTCGGGAATATCCTTCTGCAAAAGCTCTTTGGGTGTGTAGGAATTCCATACGATATTCTGGAACATCGCAAATACATCAGAAGCGCGCTGTGGTTCATAGGTGAGCAGGGAGCCAGGTGCGTGCAGGATTCCGGGCGGTACATCCCAACCAGTGCCGGGCTGCAGCAGGTAAGCCCGCGAGAGCGCGAGGATATTGTTGTCCTTTTTCTCCCAGTCAGCGAGGCATTGCTTGATCTGTTCCCTGGTCGTGCCCGGGTTGAGGCCGAAGAAGGTATAGGGGAACCATCCACCGTGATTGTTGAGCTGCTTCGGGAAATAGTAGGATTCGGGCTTTCCCATCTGGCCTATATTTGCGGCCATTTTGTCGGTGTGGTGCACATGGTGGGGCAGAGGTTCCTGATTGTCGAAAAATTTCGAATACGCGCGCCATCCGCCATGCTTTTTCATGACAGCATCCCCCAGGATTTCGCGTCCAGCGAGCTCGATCGCATCTTTCAGGAGCACATGCTGCTTTTCATCCACCCAGATAAACGAAAGGCCTTCGAATGGGGTTGTCAAAGGGCCGTTGTCCGCTTTGGTAGTCGAAGCGAACCAGCGTTCATCGATGCCGCCGCGGTTTGCGCCATACGCATAATAATCATTTGGATGCAGTTTGAGGCGCCTGCCGGGGATGCAGAACGAGCGCGGAACCCATGCGGGCTCGAGCCTGAATACGCCATTGCCTTCATTCAAGGCTTTTTCGACGAGCTGTTTTTCATGTGCCATAGAATAGCCTCCTGTGCAGTTCTTATTATTTTCTTTCAACTTCTTTTCTTTCGGCGGCAAAGCTGCCTTCTGGCGGTCTTGCCGTTGTTTCCCGAACGATGAGTTCCGGCTTGAGCATTACCCGGATTTTTTCTCTATTGTCATCTTCCCTGCCAGCTCGATCGATTATGATATCGACCGCATGCGTGCACATTTCGCGGAAGGGTTGAGCTACAGTGGTCAGCGATGGTCGCATCATCCACGATTGCTGGATATTGTCGAGCCCGGCGACGGAAATCTCGCCAGGAACCGCTATGCCGCGATCAGAAAGCAGGTTGAGCACGCCAACTGCCATATAGTCATTCTGAGCCCACAGCGCAGTGAATCGTGCTCCCGTGTCGAGAAGATACGCAATACCTTTTTTGCCCGATTCGAACTTGAAATTGCCCTCGTAGATACACTTGTCTTCCAGAGTCCCGCCACCTGCCAGCACAGTATCCCGAAAACCGGCAAGCCTGTCGCGATTTATCGCAATGTCGAGCGGGCCGGTAATGCATGCGAAAGCCCGGTGGCCGAGCGAGAGCAGATGCTCTGCAACCAGCTTGCCGCTTTCGTAATTGTCCATAACTACAGATGGAATATCTTCTCTTTCGAGTGTGCGGTCGATAATGACGACCGGAATTTTTGTCCTGTCGAGAATCTTGAGCACATGGCTCTTGTCGGAAACGCGGGAGAATATGATGCCATCGATATTGCGCCGGATGAGGTTCTCGATGAACCGCTCTTCCCGGTCGGGGTCGGAATTAGTCGAGCCGATTATGAGATTGTAGCCTTTTGCCTCAGCGGCTTCTTCAGTAAAGCGGATGAAGGAAATAAAGGTTTCATGCTGCATTTCCGGCACAACAAGCCCGAGGAGCCTCGTACTTTTGATTCGCAGGCTTTGCGCGACCAGGTTGGGTTTGTAGCCCATGTCGCGGACTGCTTTTTCGACTCTCAGGCGAGTCTCTTCGGACACAGGAATAGTTCCGTTGATTGCCCGCGATACGGTGGATGTCGATACACCTGCCAGCCTTGCGACATCTTTTAACGACGGCATATGGTCAGCCCCGATTCATGATAACGATTGCACAAACGATATCGCACTTTTAGCAAGTTGTCAAGGTCGAACAGAAGATTAAATAATTTCATATTATATAAATAAAAATTTCAATATCATGCGGATAGTTGGCAACTATGTATCTTTTTCTTGCAATCGATTGCACAAATGATTTCATGAAAAAAATTGCGCTTTCTTGTTGACAACAGGACAGAATCGCCTGATAATATGATTGCAGAATGCAAACCTTTTCTAAACAGGAGGCTACAATGAAAAAGGTTATTCTTGTCGCGCTGGTGGTCATCGCCTTGGTTCCTGTTTCTGTTTTTGCGCAGAAGCAGATTGTCATAGGCATGACAGTCCCTGGCCTTCAGTTCCCGTTCTTCGTCACCATGAAGCAGGAAGCTGAAGCAGCTGCCGCAAAGCTCGGCGTAAAGATAAACTTTATCGATGCGCAGAATGCTTCGGACAAGCAAATGGCAGCCATAGAAACATTCATTTCCCAGAAGGTCGATGGAATTCTCATATCGCCAATGACAGAGGATTCTCTTGTTCCGGCGATTGAAGCCGCGGTGAAAGCTGGTATTCCTGTCGCCACTGTAGACCGCAAAGCGAACACAGACAAAGTTCTCATCCATGTGGGCGCCGACAATGTGGAAGGCGGCCGCGCAGCAGCCCGGTTCATTATCGAAAAACTCGGCAACAAGGGAACTGTCATCGAGCTCGAAGGGACACCGGGATCATCCGCTGCAATCGACCGCAAGAAAGGGTTCGACGAGGTGATGAAGGCTTCGAATGTCAAGATCCTTGTCTCCCAGACCGCGGATTTCACCCGCTCCAAAGCGCAGTCCGTAATGGAAAACCTCATGCAGGTGTATCCAAAATTCGACGCCGTATTCGGTGCGAACGACGAGATGATCATCGGTGCGATCGAGGCAATGCTTGCAGCAGGCATTAAGCCGGCAACAAAGGTTACGATTGGATTCGATGCGACGACCGATGCCTTCACCTATATGAAAGAAGGCAAACTGAATGCGACGATCGACCAGTTCCCCGGCAAACAGGCCGCGATGGCACTGGAAGCGCTTGTCAACAAGATCAAGAATAATGTGAATCCGCCGCAGAAAGTGGTATTTATCAGCCCTCTGCCCGTAACCAAATAAGGACATGACGGCAATTTCGGAATGAGCGGCTGATCGAGAGGCGCCTGAGAAATTGCATACGAAGCCTCTCTGGAGGGCCGGCTGAACAGGCCGGCCCTTTTTCTAAAATCGCGAGCAAAAGGCGAACATATGGATGACATTGTGCTTTCCATGAAGGGCATAAGCAAGTCTTTTCCGGGAGTCCAGGCCTTGAAATCCGTGGATTTCGATCTCAAAAAAGGAGAGGTCCATGCATTGGTAGGCGAAAACGGAGCCGGGAAATCGACACTGATGAAGATATTGTCCGGGCTGTATCGCGCAGACGAAGGTGAAATCTGGCTGAAAGGAAAAAAGATTACGACGCGCGGTATCAAGGCGATGATCAATGCAGGCGTGTCGGTTATTTATCAAGAGCTGAATCTTATTCGCCAGCTTTCCGTTGCCGAAAATATTTTTATTGGAAGGGAGCCTATGCTTCCCGGGGGTTTTATCGACTGGAAAAAAATGTACAGCGATGTACATACGCTTCTTAAGCCCTTCAATGTCGATATCAATCCCAGAACAAAGGTTTACATGCTGAGCCCCGCATATCAGCAAGTTGTGGAAATCGCGAAAGCTCTTTCTCTCAAATCCGATATTCTTGTCATGGATGAACCAACTGCGCCCCTCACCGGGAACGAAGTGGACAAGCTCTTTGAAATTATCCACAATCTCAAGAAAAGCGAAGTGTCGATCATCTACATATCTCACAGGCTGGAAGAAATTCCCAAAGTTGCTGAGCGTGTTACAATATTGCGAGACGGCGAAAAAATACTGACAAAACCCTTGGCCGAACTCACTACCGCCGAGATAATCAAACATATGGTTGGGCGGACGCTCACCGAGCAGTATCCCAAAATATCCATACCAATCGGCGAAGAGGTGCTGCGCATCGAAGGCTTGAGCAAAAAGGGCTACTGTACTGATGTTTCATTCAGCGTGCGCAAAGGCGAAATTGTCGGATTTACCGGCCTGGTCGGCGCCGGCCGCACCGAAATAATGCAGACAATCTATGGCCGCATGAAAAAGGATGCTGGCAGAATCTATATCGATGGCAAAGAAGAACATATTCGCGGTGTGTGCGATGCAGTCAGAAAAGGCATCGGCCTTATTCCAGAGGAGAGAAAACACCAGGGGCTCGTGCTGGGCTTATCAGTTCAGGACAATGCCACGATGACAATTCTCGACAAGGAATCCGTTTTCGGTTTTCTGAAACAGAAAAAATTGAGCGCCCTTGTAGGGAAAATGATCGAGACAATGAATATCAAGACACCTTCCGCCAGACAGCTCGTGCGCTATCTGTCCGGAGGCAACCAACAGAAGGTAATTCTCGCGAAATGGTTTTTGCACAATTGCAAAGTGTACATCTTCGATGAGCCCACCCGAGGCATCGATGTCGGTGCGAAGGTCGAAATCTATAAACTGATGCAGAACCTTGCAAAAGACGGGGCAGGTGTGGTCATGGTTTCTTCTGAATTGCCGGAAGTCCTCAATATGAGCGACCGGATCGAGGTCGTCTTCGGCGGCAGAATTGTCAAAGAATTTCGCAGGGATGAAGCAGACAGCGAGACTGTAATGGAATATGCGCTTGGCCTTCGGGAGAACGCCAGCCAACAAACACCGCTTGAGGCAGGAGCTGAATCATGAAAGTAAAATTCGTCGAGACGTTGAAAAATTATGGCATCATTCTTGCCTTTTTCATTATTCTGGTTGTCCTTTCCATTTTTTCTCCTGTGTTCTTAACAGTAAACAACATAATCAATGTGATCCGGCAGACATCGATTTACGGCATAATGGCAGTCGGGATGACCTTTGTCATTCTCACAGGCGGAATTGATCTTTCAGTCGGGTCGGTTCTTGGCGTGTCGGGAGCAATTTGCGCAGGAATGCTCAAGGCGGGCAATCCAATAATCCTTGTTATTATCGCCACGCTCGGTGTGGGAATTGCCTGCGGCTTTGCGAGCGGTATTTTCATCACCAAGGCCAGAATCACACCATTTGTTGTCACCCTTGGCATGATGAGCATCGCGCGAGGGCTTACGCTCATCTATACAAAGGGCTATCCCATTTCCGGTTTTTCTCCCGCATTCCGCCTGATTGGCGGCGGCTATGTCCTTGGGCTGCCGATTCCGATCATTATTTTTTTAGTCATAGTAATAATCGCGTATATTGTACTCACGCAGACAAAACTGGGCAGGTATACCTATGCGATCGGCGGCAATGAAGAGACAGTGCGGCTTTCGGGTATCAATTCGAATTTTTACAAGACGTTGGTGTACGTCATTTCGGGAGCCACCGCAGGTTTCAGCGCGCTTATTCTCACATCGAGGCTGAATTCCGCCGAGCCTGTTGCTGGAACTGGCTACGAACTGGATGTCATCGCTGCGGTGGTCATTGGCGGAGCGAGCCTGAATGGCGGGCGTGGCAGTGTGTGGGGCACATTCATCGGCTCGCTGCTTATCGGCGTTATCAATAACGGCATGAATCTGCTGGGTATTTCGCCATATTTTCAGCAAGTTGTGAAAGGGCTCATCATCATCGGCGCAGTATGGCTCGATCAATTGCGGGCCAAAGAAGATTGAGGAGGCATGCAATGAAGACAGAAGCGCTCTGGTATCTGGGAGAACGGTCGATCGAGCTGAGGAAAATGGAAATCCCGGAGCCGAAAGCTCATGAAGTGCTTGTGGAAATGGAAATATGCGGCATGTGCAGCTGGGATGTACTTGCATTTGCGGGCAAATTCGGAAAATTCCATCCATATCCTTTTGCAGCAGGGCACGAAGGGGTGGGGCGAGTGATAAAGGTTGGCGACAATGTCGCATCGATCAAGGTCGGCCAGCGCGTTGCCTGCCATGAAGTACCTATCGGCACGCCAGGCGGAGCCCTCATGGCTCGCCATGCGATTCGCACGGAAGACAAGGCGACAGTTATCCCCGAAAATCCGATACCGCTCAAGTATTGGGTTGTTGAGCCAGTTGTCTGCATTGTAAATGGCCTTGTGTATGCGGGAATCCAGCCAGGTGATTCGGTCGCACTTGTCGGGGCTGGCTATATGGGGCTCATTTTTGCGCAAGGGCTTGCAAAGACCCTGGCGCGCGAGGTTGTCGCCTTCGATGTGGATGAAAAAAGGCTTAGCTTAGCTCGCGAATTCGGAGTGACTCGCACGGTTAAAATCGAAGGGGATGCCATCCCTGAAGATTATCGAAAACATTTCGACGTAATAATAGAAACCGCTGGGAAGCCTTCATCGATGCAGCTCGCGCTTGCCGTCGCAAAGACCGGTGCCATTATCGAGAATTTCGCATGGCACCATCATATGCATGAGTTCGATCTCGATGCATGGCACATCAATGCATGGCGCATTTTGAATATCCAGCCGGGAGTGAATTCGCATTTTAGCGATCTCTTCCAGCGCACGATCGATCTTATGATCGCAGGCACTTTTTCGAACGAGAAGCTGATAACGCATTGGGCTCCGGTTGAGCAGGCGAAAGAGATTTTCACCACGGCGCTCGAGCGCCGCGACGGATACATGAAGGGCGCGATATTGTTCTCGTAGATGCATATGGCCGGCAATATGGAGGTGGGGGGAATTGAACCCCCGTCCCCGGGCGTGCAATGCACGCGTCTACAGGTTTAGCCAATCGGTATATTGTCGGGATCCGGCGAGTGGATTGGCGCGCGTCCGGCTCCGTATTCCGGTTTGATGTCCCTCGGAACTTCCGGACCAGCCCCAAGGTAAGCCCCCGAGTGTTACAGACCTCCATAGCGTCGGAGACAGCCCGCTATGGTGTCCGTCGCCTGCTACTTACGCAGCGAGAGCGAAAGCGCCGTTGTTGTTGGCACTTAAAGGTTTTGCCACTTTGAGGAGAGTAGCCACTCCACCTGCAGCGCACACCACGAACCGCACAGGTCGAAACCAGTGCACCCCCATGATGCTCAATACCATAAAATACTTGAACTCATTCGAAAAATCAAGGCTGAAATCTTGAATGCCGAAGGCAGCGCGCTGTTGTTTTTCTATATTCCGGCGCTCAGCCTGAATGCAGCACGCTGTTATTCTTCAATGTCCTCGTCAGGGATTGCCTCATCGATAATTCCGCCGCCAAGCACAAGCCCGTCATCCGAGTAGAGCACTGCGGATTGTCCGGGCGCAACGGCTCTCTGGGGAATTTCGAATTCGATGCGCGCTTCGCCATTGGATTGCACGAGGACAGTCGCTGGTGCGGGCTTGTGGTTCTGGCGAATTTTTACTCGGCAAGCAAAGGATTTGCCCAAATCACAGGGATTCTGCAGCCTGAATGAATTCGAAATGAGGCCCGAAGAGAAAAGGCCTTTCCCATGGCCAACAATGACGCGGTTCAGTTTTGCATCGAGGGCGAGGACGTAGAGCGGCTCTGTTCCTATGGAAATTCCGAGCCCGCGCCGCTGGCCAATTGTGTAGAAGGGCAGTCCGCGGTGCCGCCCCAGCACATTGCCTTTTATATCAACAATATCGCCGGCTTCGGGCTTATCATTTTCGAAAAGCGGCGCGTAATCGCCGCCTCCTACGAAATCCTGGCTCTCGGGCTTTTCGGCGACTTCGAGCCCGTGGGTGCGCGCAGCTGCACGCGTCTGCTCTTTTGTCATTTCGCCAAGCGGAAACATGATGTGCGATAGGCGCTCGGAATCGAGTCCATAAAGGAAGTAGCTCTGGTCTTTGCCTGCATCGCGCGCTGTCTTGAGGTAGGTGATGCCATCAATGGTCGCTTTGCGAACATAATGCCCAGTCGCAAAATAATCGAATTCGAGGCCCGCCTGGTGCGCGCGTTCAATGAGAAAGCCAAATTTGATCTCGCGGTTGCAGATGATGCAAGGGTTCGGCGTTCTTCCGACGAGATATTCTTTCCTGAAGTATTCGATGACAAAGCGCTCATATTCTTCAGACAAATCGATGACATGATAGGGAATATCGAGCCGGGCGCACAGCCGCTCGCACGCGGCGATGTCTTCCTCCTCACCAGGGCCGAAACACGCATGCTTGAGATCTTCTTGAATCTTATAGGCGCCTTTCCATATTTTCATCGTAAGGCCTATGACTGCATATCCTTGTTCTTTAAGGAGATATGCCGCAAGCGAAGAATCCACTCCGCCTGAAAGGCCAACGGCGACAATCGCGGTGTTTATAGCTTTCATAGCTTCCATAGCTTCCATAGCGCAGCCACTTTACTATAAAGGCAGCAATTAATCCAGCGCGCTTTACTGCGGATATACCGCCCGCGGCGGGGCCCTTTCAATAGTGTTCTTAACCTTGTGTAAAGAATCGAAGCGAAGCGAAGCCTTTCCGCCCTTGTTGAGATTTGCAGCTATTGTCCCTTCCTGTTGTATTCTTGTCCTGGATGGCCGCTGTAGAGTACATTCAATCCATGCAGGATGTATTTATCGGCTTTACTTCGATTACCTGGAAAATGCTGGTCATGTATGGCATCGGCGGACTGCTCATATGGCTCGCAATAAAAAAGCAGTACGAGCCCATGCTCCTTCTGCCGATTGGTTTTGGCTCGATCCTCGTCAATCTGCCGCTCGCAATTGCATGGGAACATGAGGGTGTGCCAGGATTCCTGCACATCCTGTATGATGCAGGAATTGCAAATGAGCTCTTTCCTTTGCTGATTTTTATTGCGGTGGGGGCGATGATCGACTTCGGGCCGCTGTTCCGCAATCCCCTCATGATTTTTTTTGGGGCAGCCGCGCAATTCGGCATCTTTGCGACAATGATCATCGCAACATTGCTCGGCTTCGATCTGAAAACTGCGGCGTCCATAGGCATCATCGGGGCGGCGGACGGGCCAACAGCCATCTATGTGGCGAACAAGTTTGCCCGCGATTATCTTGCACCAATTTCGGTTGCGGCATATTCCTATATGTCGCTCGTGCCTATCATCCAGCCGCCGGTCATCAGGCTTCTTACGACAAAGCAGGAACGGGGCATCCATATGGCATTGCATGAAAAGCCGGCGCCCCACTGGCTCAGGATTTTGTTTCCGATTGTTGTAACGATGACAGCGGGTATTGTCGCGCCGATTTCAGTGCCGCTTGTCGGCTCGCTCATGTTTGGCAATCTTATCCGTGAATCTGGAGTCCTGGAGCGGCTTTCTCAGTTCGCCCAGAATGAGCTTGCCTATCTGGTGACGCTCCTTTTGGGAATCACCATCGGCGGCAGCATGTCAGCTGAAAAGTTCCTGAACTGGCAGACTCTTCTTATTCTCGCGATGGGGCTTGTGGCGTTTGTATTCGACACGGCGGGCGGCGTGCTGTTCGCGAAGTTCGTCAATCTGTTCCTGCCGCACGAGCGCAAGATCAACCCGATGATTGGAGCCTGTGGCATTTCCGCTTTCCCGATGTCCGCGCGCGTCATCCAGAAAATGGCAAACGACGAGGAGCGTGGCAACATTATCCTTATGCAGGCCATTGGCGCGAATGTTTCAGGTCAGCTCGGATCGATTATTGCAGGCGGTCTGGTTTTGGCGCTTGTGCCGCTTCTGGTGAAGTAGGGGAGAATATGGAAAATCTTATAGAGACACTCAAGAATGCAAGCCCCGCTGTTCAGGCAATTGGTGTGTCAGCGGGCGGCCTTATAGGGGTTTTTGCGACAATTGCATTCTTCTTTGTGCTGATAGTGGCCGCCGATCGTTTTGGGAAGCGCTGAGCAACGAGGGGCGCGGATCCTGCGCGACCTGCGTGAGCGCCTTTTTATGCCCCTTTGACAAGTCGGGCAAGCTCTCGGCCCCGTTCGCGCAAGAGCTCAGCAGTTTCTTCATCGGGGGCGCCGGCCCATTCAACAGGCTCGAGGGAATCCCATTTGAGCTGTGCAATTTTCGCTTCGTATTCTTTTTTTGCGCCGCCAACCCAGCCGAAACTTCCGATACGCAGGGCTTTGCGGTACCATACATGCTTTCGTTCGAAAATATCGAGCACATAGGCCATCGGCGGGAACATTTTGTACTCGTAAGTAGGCATGGCGATTACGATGCCTTCGCTTTTGTATGCATCTGCCAGAACCCATGAGACATTATCATTCGGCACGCGATGGATCGTATAGGGAACCTGTTCTTCTTCAATACCTTCGATGACGTGCTGGAGGCCGTTTTCCGTGTTGCCGTACATGGATCCCCACACAATGGCGATTTCTTTTTCTCTTGAGCCCTCGAGGTAATCGGCGTAGCGGAGATATCGCTCAATGATCATCTCGGGGTGTTCTCTCCAGATAATGCCATGGCTGGGTGCAACCACCTTTATCTGAAGATTCGAAAGCTTGTCGACAGCGCGCTTCACGAAAAGGCCGAAACTTGCGACGATATTGGCATAATACCGAAGCGATTCAGCTTCGAAAAACTCGTGCTCTTCTGCAGAGAACTCATCGTCGAAGACGCGGTCTCCAAGGGCGCCGAAGCTTCCAAATCCATCGCAGGAAAATAGCACGCCGCCATCTAGTGCCCATGTCATCATGGTTTCGGGCCAGTGCACATTGGGCGTTTCGAAGAATTGAAGAACTTGGCCAGCACCCAAATCCAGGGTTTCTCCATTTTTGACAGCCCGCACTCGCTCATGTTCGAAATAAAAGTTGTTCACAAGTTCGATGCCTTTGGCTGTGGCGAGGATGATAGCTTTTTTGTTGATCTCGAGGAATTCACCGAGCCAGCCGGTATGGTCAGGCTCGAGGTGGTTGAGAATGAGATAATCGATGTCGCTGAGGCTAGTTCTGGCAGCCGCAAGCTGGCCGGCGAGCTCTCCAGGGGCGCCAACCCAGTCGCGCACGAGGTCGATGAGGGCGATTTTTTCGCCTTTCACAAGATACGAATTGAGCGATACTCCATATGGTATGGGCCAGATGCCTTCGAAAAGATCATCGCTTCTGATATCCGCATGGATTGCATAGATGCGAGGCGTTATGGAATGTACTTTCATGGCATATCCTCTCTTTTGTGCCAGCCGCGGCTGCAGGGCAAAGTCCAGCAGCGGCCGTGCCGGCACAGAATTTGACCATTTCCTTTGAAACTACTATATCAAAAGCGCCCTCGGCATTCCACTAGGCATCAAAAATTGCCCGTACCTGCTGAAAGCGACAAGCTGAGCGTCATCGGGTTATTCGGCCTGAGAATGCCATACTCTGTATCGCTTGCGCCAAAGAAGAAAAGAGCAGAGCCGGTCAGCTTAAGTCTGTCGGCAACCTGCCAGCTTACGCTTGGCTGGACAAGGCCGGACAAATCAGAAAAATTCGCAAGCCCCAGCAAAGAGGCTGAAAAATCGCTGCCACCGATTTCCGAGAATGAGATGCTGGCTGCGCCATAATGCCTGCCTGAACCATACGCAAAGAGCTTGCTGAGGCCCGTCAGCGCAGTTTTTGTTGCATCAGGAAGGGGCATGGAGAGCAAGGCATTGAGCGCTGAAATTGAGCTGCTTCTTTCGCTGTCGGCGTAACCTTCTCCATTATAGTAATATTGTGCGATAGCGGTGATGTTGTTGTTCTGGTCATTGTAGAGAAAGCCCGCGGTTGCGGAAGGATAAAGAGTTGTGCGATGGTCTTTGGATGCAGATGTGCTGTAATACGGCGCACTCGTCGAGAAAGAATAGAATGTCTTTGGGCTTCCTCTTGAAATGACGCCCTCTGCAAAGACATCGAATTTCCCCAAGGGGCCTGTCAGTGTGAGTGCCGCGCGCTCCGCGGTATCGTCGCGATAGTAACCGCTCACACCGAGCTCATAGCGGCCGAGCACAAATTCGGCTTTGCCGGCCAGCGCTGTCGTCGAAAAATCCGGGTTTGATGTATCGAAAATTGTATAGAAGCTTACGGTGTTCTGGCTCGGGCCAAAGGGCATGAGCACACGGAACTGAAGCGGTCCTTCGCGTTGGGCTGTCGGGTCGAAAAGGTTAATCTGCTCGAGGTTGATGATATCCGCCGGGCTGAAAAAGTAGCCCACACCCCATTTGACTGTCGCCTTGCCAAACCGGAAATAGGCTTTGTCCCCAAGCTGAAAATCCGAGAAAAGTTCGAAGATGCTCACATCGGGGACAGTGATCGAAGTGCTTGTTGTCGACAATGTTGTGCTGTTCACAAGGGTGGCCGAGTTCAAAACACTGTATTTGCTCGAAAATGGCCATGCAGTCTTGACAGATCCATACACCCTGAATTCCTCGTCGGGCCGCGCATCGAAATAGACGAGGCTGCTCAAGGCTGGCGATAGCTGCTGCGCATCAGGAGCGGTGATATCAAAGCCCTTTGTCCACGGATCATTCCAGGTACCCGAAATGCCGACGGTGCCGGTGATCGAGCCGCCAATCCTGACAGCTTCAGTTTTTAAGAGCCCTTGTAAGGGGTTGGCTGCGATCGCCGAGCCTCCCTGGCCGGTCTGATCTGGCTGAGCTGTCTGACCAGCGGGATTCTCTGGTACTACAACTTCCTCGCCAAACAGCGAATCGAGATCCGTGCCGCCTTCCTGCGCTGAAACAAATTGAACCGCCATGCTCAAAAAAAGGACTATGCCTGCTATTGCGATAAAGCGCTTTGTCATATCTGCCTCCCTATCTGCTCACCTGCTCGAGGAAGGCCTTGGTGAAGACCTTGTCCGGCAAGGGGGCAACCGACTGCTCAGCCATTGTGATCTGGCTCTTCTCGCCCTTGTTGATTTCATCGAGAATGAGTATCTGCGTCGACAGAAGCTTGCCATCGAGCTCGATATATTTCGGATAGGCGGTGGTGCGCATAAGCCTGCCGTTCACCGAATAATCCTCGCGCTTTAGGAGCATCGTTCGATCCTTACGAATGTACAGAACTACGCGCTCATAGGAGACCTCGTTTGTTTTCGCTTTCAAGTCGAGGATCCAGACGGGGAATTTGCCCAGCGTTCCTTCCGTCATGCTGGTGACCGCATAATCATCAGCAAAGGAACTCAGCGTGAAGTCGCTGTTTTTCGCTTTTGTATTCTGGAGATTTTCTTTTACCGAAGAGTGCGAGAACTTGCGGCTCGTCGGATCATAGAACCAGACATTGTCCTCCTCGCGGAGGTAGCCCTGGCCTTTGTTCACTTCGGGCAGGAGAATGAGAATAAGGAACTGCTTTTTTGTGTCGCGGCGGAAAATGCGCGCCTGCGTCACGCTGTCCTTCTCGCCAGGCTTCTGGGTGACGATAGTAAATACCGCAGAAAAATCTTTTCCTGAAAAATCGCTGAGCTGATCCAATTCCTTGAGCAGTGCGACTGGATCTGGCTTTGCCTGGGCAAAGACTGTCGGCACCGCTGCCAGCAACCCGGCCAGCATCATCACAGCCAGAGAGGCGGCTTTTACAAATTTTGGATTTCGTTTCCTGAAAAAAACATTCATCTATTGACTCCTTGTGTTATTTGACTGTTCTGAGCGCTTCGGCCGGCGCAAGCTTGGCTGCTGCATTGGCCGGCGCATACACTGCAACCAGCGTGAGCACTGCGATAATTGCGATATTGCCTATGGCCCGCAGCGGCGGCAGATAGAACGACAGGTGTCCGCGCTTGAGAATAAGGAATATTGCCGACTGTGGATCGAAGCTGAACAAGCCGAGAATTCCCATAATGACAAGCGCAAGCACGATGCCCGCTATCGCCCCAGCAAGCGCAAGGAAAAGAGCTTCGTACAGGAACATCGCCCGTATTTCTCCGCGCTGGACGCCGACTGCTCGCATTGTTCCGATTTCGCGGATACGTTCGTACATCGACATGCGGAAGGTATTGGAAATGCCGATCATAACAATGGCAAACAGCACGATGAGAATTGCCACGCTCGCGGTATCGAGGGCGACCACTATTTGGCGCGCTTGCGAAAGCACATCGTCGATTGTATAGACACGGTATTTCGTGCCGCTCCAGGTTTCGCTGTTCTGCTCGCTGATCATTGCCTGGAAAGGCGTTGTCGAGGTGCTTTCCTGCTTTGCATTTCTGTCAAAAAGCTGAATTCCGTTTCCTTTCATGGAAGTGTAGAGAGACGTCGCGAATCCATCCGAGAGATCGAGCCTGTCCAGCATGATGCCAAGCGACATGTATTCGCCCTTGCCAAGTCCGATGAGGTTGTTGAGATACTCAAGCTGCACATAGGTCATTCTCGAGCCGATAATGCTCGAGTCCACGGAAATGGCAGCCACCCTGAATTCTCCGACATTGTTTTGCCCTGTCACGGTCTGGAGCTGGGCGACAATCTTGTCGCCGGGCAGTACGTTGAGCTTGTTCGCGACGCTCTGGGAAATAATGATTGCATCAGGCTGGCTTGCATCTTCCCAACTGCCTTTGACGAGCACAAGTCGCTCTTTCAGCATTTTGGAATGCGTGATGTCGATTCCAGTCAGGTTCTGACTAACGCTCTTTCCTTCAAAGATAAGGGAGGCAGTCGCCTGGCTGGTTTTCGCAATGCTCGCCCATTTCTGCCCTGAATCCTCCAGGGCTTTCATAATGACGGAATCATCGCGGATTACAGAGATGCGCTTGCCCGAGGGGGTATATTCCGAGCCGCTCACGAATACATGTCCACCCATGAGATATGCGAAGTTCTCGGAAACATTCTGGATGAAGGAGCCAGCAAAACCATTGATGAGCGTGACAATCATGATGCCGAACGCGATGGCCCCCGCAAGTAGAATTGTCCGCTTTTTCTGCCTGAGAAGATTGCGCGCCGCAATGCGCGGTAGAACCATATTCATAGTAGTGCTCCTATTCTTCCTGCATCGCCCTGACCGGCTGGATTTTGAGTGCCAGCGAGACCGGATACAGGTGGGCGATAAAGCCAACCACGACCATGACGACGATCGCGGTAATCATATTTCCGGCGGATACAATCGGATTCATGTATTTTCCACCAAAAAGAATAAGGAAGAACTGGTTTGTCGCTTCGATATGGAGCGCTCTCAGTATCGAAGTCACTGCAATGCCGAGCCCCGCTCCAACTACTGAGGACACCAGTGCAAGTGCGGTCGCTTCGGCTGTGAACAAACCGCGGACAAAGCCCTTTCCTGCGCCGATAGCGCGCATCGTGCCGATTTCCGAAGTGCGCTCTATAACCGATATTACAAATGTATTCATGATAATGATAATCGCCACAATCGACAGGATGATGATTGCCGCTGCGAAGACAATGCGGACCACGTCGATGGACTGCCCGTAAGGTCCGGCAGCTTTCTGCCAGTCCCCGGCAACCACAGGGATACCTTCTTTCGCGAAGGACGCATTCAATGCAGCAATAGTTCGTTGCACATTGCGCGGAGAATCCGCTTTGGCAACAATGAATTGCCATGCCCCTTCATCGGCCTGTAGAGGCTTTGCAGCGCTCTCTTGTGCAATCTGCGCAGCGATGGCATTGACATCGATACCTGTCGAGGACCCTTGCGTGACCGTCACATCCTCGCCGAACAAAGAATCGGCATTGTCAGTAGACAGCATGCTCGTCTCTTCAGGCTTAAGCTGGATCGGTTCGTTTGCGCCAACTGTCATCCCGCTCATTACTCGCAGCGATTCGATATCGATGTAGGCGAGCTGTTCAGGAGAAGCCCCTTGTTCCTTGAGCTGGAATATGCCGACTATCGGAAGCTCGCGAAGGCGCATTCCAGCAGAAGAGAAGCCCTGGATGAGCAATGTGTCGCCAATCGAAAGCGGCTTGCCGAGCCAGTCTGAAAATTTCTGGCGCTGGCTCTCGCTGATCATAAGGCCGGGCTGTCCTGGCTGAAGGCGCTCACCCTGAACGATTTCCACCTGATTGAAAAGATTCCAGTACGAAGCAGCATCGACACCAAAGAGAAACAAAAAGCGATCCTGGGACTGAATTGTACTTTTGAGCGCATTGGCTTGTTGCGGCGTGCTGTCCTCGCGTGTCAGCTGGGCAAAGCCTGTTGCCAGCGAAGAATGGCCGGCAATATGAGGCGTCGATTTTACGATGGAAAGGACTTTTTCGTAATTCGGGATTATCGGCGTCGCCGCGAGCCCTCCGGGAGAGGAAACGCCGAACAGCGATACCGGGCCTTCGGAGCTGATGCCGGAAATAAAAATATCGCCTGTATACACATCGGAAAATGTCGAGCGGATGCCAGCTTGCGAAGCATCGATGAAAGCGGTTCCGACAACCAGAATCAAGGCTCCGAGCGCGAGAAGGATGCCGATGATAAGGCTCTTCGATTTGTGTTCCCTGATGTTGCGGAACGCCATTCTGAGAATGACGGCCATACTCAATCCTCCACTGGTGCGCCAACGGCGCCCGAGCCGTTTATGTCTTCGCCATTGCGCCTGTTTTCGATGATAGTTCCATCCCGCAAGCGGATGACATGATCGGCAATACTGACAATCGTGGCGTCATGCGTCGAAAATATGAATGTGGTTTGAATTTCGCGGTTGATTTTTTTCATGAGATCGATGATCTGCTCACCAGTAGCAGAATCGAGGTTGGCTGTGGGCTCATCCGCGAGCACTATGGAAGGCTTGGTCACGAGTGCGCGCGCGATGGCGACACGCTGGCGCTGACCTCCCGAAAGCTCGTTCGGCTTGTGGTCTCTCCAGTCGCCAAGCCCGACTTCACCGATGAGAAAATCGATCCAATCCTTCCATTCATTCTTGGGAACGCGCGTCCTTCCAAGAAGGAGAGGGAACTCGATATTTTCCCATACATTGAGCACCGGAATAAGGTTGAATGATTGGAAAATGAATCCGAGCACTTCATGGCGAAAGCGGGTAAGCTCCTGATCCGATAGCCCCGAAGTATTCTTACCGTCGATGATGACTTCCCCCGAAGTAGGAATATCGATGAGGCCGATCATATTGAGAATGGTTGTCTTGCCTGAGCCCGAAGGTCCCGCAATCGACACAAAATCTCCTCTCTCGATTGCAAAGGATACCCCCTTGATTGCCGGCACGGTTACTTTGCCCAGAAGATAGTCTTTTTTTGCATTGCGCAACTCGATAATTTGCATGATACCGCTCCAGAACTGAATATTTCATTTCCTTCTTGAGAAAATAGCGATTTAGTCCGGGCGCGGCAACAGAATTCGAAAACAAAAAATGATATTTAATTAAGCTTAATATTCAGGCTTGCTTAGGCATCACGAAAGCGGTGGCCATGAAAAAGCGGGTTACCTACAATGAAGCTTTATATATCCTCAGGCGAAGTCTGCCCGCGCGGGCCTGCTTCGTGCGCCTCTATTTCTTCACTGATCACGTTGGCGAGCCGCTTGGTTCCTTCTTCGATCTGCTCAAAGCTCGAGTACGAGAAGTTGATGCGCATCGAGTTGGTTTCTGGCTCGTCGAAATAGAATGCGCTGCCGACCACATAGGCTACTTTTTTTTCGACAGCTTTGTAGAACATTTTGTCCGTGTCGATGTAGCGTGGCAGCGAGAGCCAGAGAAAAAGCCCGCCTTCCGGCTTTGTCCATGCAAGATCGAAACGCTTGGGCATATATTTCTCGAACATTTCGAGCATGAAATTGCGCTTGTTGCGATAGATGCCGCAGGTTCGTGCAACGATATCCTTGAGCTTCCCTGTCGCCATAAACTCTGCAATCATTTTCTGGGTGAGGACGCTCGTGCAGAGGTCCATGGCCTGTTTCGCAATGACCATTTTCTGGATGAGATCTTCGCGCGCGATAATCCAGCCTATGCGTGTGCCGGGGGCGAGTATTTTGGAAAATGTCTTCAGATTGATAACAATGCCCCTGTTCTGCATCTGCTGGTCAAGCTGGTAGATGGAAGGCACAGGCTCTCCCATGAAACGTATTTCGCGATATGGAGCATCTTCTACAATAAAAAGGCCTTCGCGATAGGCGAATTCGAGGAGCGCTTTCCTTTTTTCGAGGCTCCAGCATATTCCGGAGGGGTTCTGGAAATCAGGAATGACATAGATGTATTTAATGCGTTTCTTTGCGCTGATTGCTCGTTCGTAGCGTTTTTCGAGCTCTACCATATCGAATCCATCATCAGCGGTACTGAACGGAATGCCGAGCACGTTGCCCTGATATGACTGGATTGCTTGGATGGCGCCAACATAGGTGGGGCGGCCGGCGATTACATAATCGCCCGGGTCGAGAAAAAGCTTGGGCAGCATATCGAGAGCCTGCTGGCTCGCGGAGGTGATAAGCAGGTTTTCAGGGCCAAGCTTGATGCCCTGCGCCGATTCGTAGGCAACAAGCTGTGCTTTGAGATCATTGTCGCCTTCAGTAGTGCCGTATTGCAGAATCTTGTCTCCATATTTTCTGAAGACGCGATCGCTCGCTTCTCTCAATTCTTCGACTGGAAATGTCTCAGGAGCGGGAAGCCCGCCGGCGAAAGAAATGATATCAGGCTGATTCGTGAGTTTGAGCAGCTCCCTGATAACGGATTTTTTCATGTTATTCGCATTGGCGGATAGATACTTCGAAAAATCCTGCATCAATCGATCCTCCTCGATGATTTGATGGCTGCAGTTATCCTACCCCAGTTTTTCCAGTCAGTAAATATCGAATTTCGAAATTTCGAACTTGCGTTTCAATATATGAAACGCAAGGTTTTGCTCTTGCCGTATACTGGCTTGTAGTATACTGTTATTGTCTGTTCGCAACAACGCAAGCAATATGATAAAGGTGTATATACCATGCCATTGAACTGTGGAATAGTCGGTCTACCAAATGTAGGAAAATCGACGATTTTCTCGGCGCTTACGAGCGCAAAAGCGGAAGCTGCCAATTATCCTTTCTGCACAATCGATCCGAATGTGGGCATTGTGCCTCTGCCGGACAAGCGCCTGGATCGGCTGTGCGAGATTTTCAAGCCCAGACGAAAAGTACCTGCAGTTGTGGAGTTTGTGGATATTGCAGGGCTTGTTCGCGGTGCTTCGAAAGGCGAGGGGCTGGGCAACCAGTTTCTCTCCCATATCCGGGAAGTGGGCATGATCGCGCATGTTGTGCGGTGTTTCGATGATCCTGATATCATCCATGTGGCAGGCAAAGTGGATCCTGCTGATGATATCGATGTGATCCATACTGAGCTGGCGCTTGCCGATCTCGACAGCATCGATCGCAGGCTCGATAAATTGAATCGTCAGCTCAAAGTACAGGATCCCAACCTGAAAAAAGATACCGAAAAGGAGATTGCTGTACTGCAGAAGGTCAGGCCGGCACTCCAGGAGGGCAAGCCAGCATTCACGGTTGACCTTGAGCCTGAAGAAATCGAATTTGCGCGTCGCAGCTTTCTTATGACTATGAAAAAGGAGCTCTTTGTCTGCAATGTCGACGAATCGGGAGTGCATGGAAACAAATATGTCGATATAGTGAAAGAAATTGCAGAGAAGCAAGGTTCCGAGGCAGTGGTCATATGCGGTAAATTCGAAGCTGAGCTTGCTGACATAGAAGATCCTGCGGAACGCGCCGAGTTCCTTGCTGGAATAGGCCTCGAAGCGCCAGGGCTTGCGTCGCTAGCGCACGCTGCGTATCGGCTCCTTGGTTTGCGCACCTTTTTTACCGCAGGTGAGGATGAGTGCCGCGCATGGACGATTCTTGCGGGCGACAAGGCTCCCGCAGCCGCCGGGGTCATTCATACCGATTTTGAGAAAGGGTTCATCAAAGCTGAGGTCTACCACTACGACGACCTCATCCAGTATGGCTCGGAAGCCGCTGTCCGCGCTGCAGGGAAAATGCGCCAGGAAGGGCGTGAATATGTCGTGCAGGATGGCGATATCATGTTCTTCAAGTTCAATGTCTGAGCCTTTGGAGAAGGGGGAGCCTGTTGGGCAGGGCAGCATAGAGCAGGGCTTTTCTCCGGCTGGTGACGAAAGCGCGCCGCGATTGCTGGCGCTTGGCTCATTCCCGTCAATCCGGTCCAAAGAAAAAGGCGAATACTATGGGCACCCGCGCAACCATTTCTGGCCGATTCTGGCTGCCTTTGCGATGGAAAGAGGAATTGTATTGCCCCCCGGGTCGCTCGATAATTATTCCGCAAAGATTGCGCTTGCAAGCAGTCTGGGGCTTCTTATTTGGGACATGGTGCAATCGTGCCGCAGACAGACAAGCGCTGATGGTGAGCTTGAAATCGTCGCGCTCAATGATATCCGGGATCTGCTTGGACAATATCCTTCTATAAAATGGGTAGGACTCAATGGCGCACTTGCTGCCTCTCTTTTTATGCGCCATGTAGTATCGCCAGAGAATCGCCTGCTTGCAAGAAAAGCTCTGCGCATGGCCGGCGGCAGAATCAGCATCGAAATAGGCGGCCAGATGCGCAGCATCATGTACTTGCCATCCACCAGCCCTGTGCCGTCGCGCAATTTCCGGTCAACCATAGACAAGCAGCACATCTGGTTCGAATTCCTTGGCGCGTGATTGACCTGAGTCCTTTTCTCCTGCATTTTTTCACATTCCGAACAGCTATACATATGTCAAGCATACTTGCCTCGACTCCCCTCGCCGCAGTATGCTTTTACCGCAATGGACAAGCTCATCATCAAGGGTGCACGCGAACATAACCTGAAAAATATCGACCTTGAATTGCCGCGCAACAAGCTCATAGTTATCTCGGGCCTTTCCGGTTCGGGGAAGAGTTCTCTGGCGTTCGATACTATTTTTGCCGAAGGCCAGAGGCGCTATGTCGAATCGCTTTCGGCATATGCGCGCCAGTTCCTGGGACGCATGGACAAGCCCGATGTCGATTATATCGAAGGCCTTTCACCGGCTATTTCTATAGAGCAAAAGACGACCACCCGGAACCCGCGTTCAACCGTGGGGACCGTCACCGAAATCTACGATTACTTGCGCCTGCTTTTTGCGCGCATTGGTGTGCCGCACTGCCCATCCTGCGGGCGGGAAATCCGTGAGCAGAGTGTCGACCAGATTCTCGATGTCATATTGTCATGGCCCAGCGAGACCAAATTGCAGATTCTGGCTCCAGTTATCCGCGCCCAGAAAGGCGAGCATCGCAAGGTACTTGAAGATGCACTCAAGCAGGGCTTCTTGCGGGCACGCGTTGATGGGCAGTTCATCGAGCTCGAGGTGCCCCCAGCGCTTGAAAAGCAAAAAAAGCATACTATCGAATTAGTTGTCGATAGAATACGGCTTTCTGAAGAAAGCAGGCGGCGGGTTGCCGAAGCGGTCGAGACAGCACTCGGCATTGCCGATGGCATAGTCACGGTGATTCGCGAAGGGAGCGGAGCGCAAGAAGGCCAGCTCAAAGAAGAATTTTTCAGCCAGAAAGGCGCCTGCCCGGTCTGCGGCATATCGTTGCCCGAAATGGAACCGCGCCTCTTTTCGTTCAATGCGCCACAGGGAGCCTGCCCCGCTTGCGCCGGGCTCGGCATGAACATGGAGTTCGACCCCGACCTCATAATCCCCGATAAAAGCCTTTCTTTCAACGAAGGCGGATGTATTCCCTACAATCCGACATCCGCATGGAACCGCTCCCGCTTTGAAGCGCTCGCGCATCATTACCATTTCAGCCTCGATACGCCCTTTGAATCGCTTCCTGAAAAAGTGATGCACGCCATCCTCTATGGCAGCGACGAAGATATCCATGTTCGGTATGACAACAGAGACCGCACGGGTCACTTCGAATACCAGTCGAAATTTCCTGGCATTTTGGCAGATTTGCGCCGTCGCTACATGGAATCGACGAGCGATGAAATCAAGGACTGGCTCGAATCCTTTATGATCGAAAAGGAATGCGAGGTCTGCCACGGAAAGCGGCTCCGACCGGAGGCGCTTGCAGTAACTATAGGTGGTAAAAACATCTATGACATAACCTGCATGCCCGTTGGCGAAGCGGTTCAGTTTTTCGAATCGCTCAAGCTCACCCCGACTGAAGCGCAGATTTCGAAGCTCATTCTGAAAGAGATAGTGGCGAGGCTCGGCTTTTTACGCAATGTCGGGCTCGATTATCTGACGCTCGAGCGCAAGGCGGCGACGCTTTCGGGTGGAGAAGCCCAGCGTATTCGCCTTGCGACGCAGATCGGAAGCTCGCTTGTCGGCGTTCTCTATATCCTTGATGAGCCATCGATCGGCCTTCATCAGCGGGACAACCAGCGCCTTATCGATACGCTCACCTACCTGCGCGACCTCGGCAATACGCTCATAGTAGTCGAACACGACGAGCAGACGCTCCGCACCGCGGATTATCTCGTCGACCTTGGACCCGGTGCCGGCGAGCATGGCGGCTATGTTGTTGCGCAAGGGACAGTCCCCGAAGTCATTGCTCATCCCGATAGCCTTACCGGACAATATCTGGCTGGAACGCTCAGAATCGACGTGCCGAAGGTCAGACGCCAGGGAAATGGGGCCTATATCACGGTGAAGGGCGCCAGCGAGCACAACCTCAAGCATATCGATGTGAAAATCCCGTTAGGAAAATTTGTCTGCATCACGGGCGTATCGGGCTCGGGCAAGAGCACGCTGCTCTCCGATGTACTGTATCCTGCCATTTCCAACCGCATCATGCGCTCTTCGCATCGCGAAGGAGCTTTCGAGGCAATCCATGGGCTCGAGCACATCGACAAAATCATCAACATCGACCAGAGCCCCATTGGCCGCACACCGCGCTCGAATCCTGCGACCTATGTCGGCGTGTTCACGCCCATCCGCGAGCTCTTTGCAAGCCTTCCGGAATCGCGCGCACGCGGATGGAAGCCCGGCCGCTTCAGTTTCAATGTAAAAGGCGGGCGCTGCGAGCACTGCCAGGGCGACGGCACCATCAAAATCGAAATGAATTTTCTGCCGGATGTTTATATCACCTGCGAAGTCTGCCATGGGAAACGTTTCAATGCCGATACGCTCGATGTGCGTTTCAAGGGGAAGAATATCGCAGATGTGCTCAATATGACCGTGGAAGAGGCGAGCGGATTTTTTGCGCATATCCCTTCGATTGCCCACAGACTGAAGACAATGCTCGATGTTGGCTTGGGATACATTCGCCTGGGACAGTCTGCGCTGACGCTATCTGGTGGCGAAGCCCAGCGAGTCAAGCTTTCCCTCGAGCTGGCGAAGCGCGCGACAGGTCGTACCCTCTATTTTCTGGATGAGCCTACGACAGGCCTGCATTTTGCTGATGTCCGCCAGTTGCTGGAGGTAATCCATCGCCTTGTGGACAGCGGTAACACAGTCGTCATGATCGAGCATAACCTCGATATCATCAAACAGGCCGACTGGGTCATCGACCTCGGGCCGGAAGGCGGGGATCGAGGCGGCATGATCGTTGCAGAAGGCACGCCCGAAGATATTGCGCGCTGCAAACAATCCTACACGGGGCAATATCTGGGACCAATGCTCGAAATATCGGGACCTCGCTAAGCTGATTCTTGCCTTTCCATTCCTCTTCCATGTACGATACCAGGCGATGCGTCGCATACTCTGCATTTTTGGCTTGCTGTTCATTTTGATTCTATTTTTGCCGGCACAGGAGGCTGTAAACCAATCGTCTCCCGCCGAAGAGTCTACGGCGCAGCAAACAGATACACAATCCATCCCCACAGCGATTTCCGCTTCTCCGGTTCCTGAAGATTTCGCCCGCAAAACTTTGCGCTTTAGAATTGCCGCAGCGACGATCTACGAGCTTCGCGATATCGCGGCAGAATATGGGCTTTCTGCAGACGGAACAGCCGATGAGCTCAGAGCTCGCCTTTTTGCCCATTTTGGATTCGAGCCAATTCCAAAAGTCAAGGGCGATGTTTCCATGACTATCGAAAAGGCCGGAAATGTTCAGTATTTTACAATTGAAAATGGCACCAAAGAGATACGCGTCAATGGCCCTCTAGAGATTCGCTTTGCAGACTCGCAAGGAACGATTCACCGCATATCGGCGCAATACCTTGTGTTCAACAGGGATACAAACGAAGTACAGGCGGCTGGCAATGTCGAGTACACAAGGGAAACGAAAACCAGAACCGATATTTACAAGGGCCAATCCATCGCTGTGAATCTCGATGAATCCTCTGGCGTGTTTGTCGATGGCTCGTTCAATATGGAACCAACCGGAGCGGAAAGCCGAACACTGATTGTCCATTTTGGCACACTGATTTCCAAGTCCGAAGAGGTGGTTTCGCTTGCGAATGGGTCGCTTACCGCATGCGATGCGATTGATCCGCACTATATTCTGCGCGCGAAAAAAATATGGCTGTTCGGTTCGGGCGATTGGGCGGTAGTCAATGCGACTTTGTATGTCGGCAGTATTCCGGTATTGTGGCTGCCGTTTTTCTATTATCCTTCAAAAGCGTCCGTGTTTCATCCCGTAGTCGGGTTCCGGTCCCGTCAGGGCGGCTTTGTTCAGACAACGACCTATGTAGCGGGAACCCAGGGCGCGGAAGCTCGCCAGTCGTCTGCATTTTCGCTTCAGCAAGGGGCTACCGGCTCATTCGGCACATATGTCTCAAGAACGCAAACAACCACAGAACAAAGCGATACGTCATCGCTTGCCGTGCTTGTCGATGCATATTCTTCTCTTGGCGCCTTTGCGGGCTTGCGCGGAAAAAGCGCATCCCGCTTGCCTGTCAATCTCAGCTGGCTTGTCGGCGTGGGGCTGTCGCGTTCTGTTTTTCTTGAGTCGACCGGCTACTATTCGCCATACGATTGGGCAGGAAACTACAAATCGGTATGGAATGACTGGAAATTTGGCTCAATTGCTCTGCCGGTGAGGTTTGTGACCAGCTTTGAAGCGTCTTCCAGGCGGAATGCTTCGGGGCTGAGCTGGAAGGTGAGTCTGCCGTTCTATTCCGATCCGTTCATCGATCAGGATTTTCTGGATCGCAAAGAGTCCTATGATTTCTTCTCGATATTCGGTGGCGCGAGCAGTACTGTGAGCGAACGCACTTCATTTGTCCAGAAAGCCAGCCTTTCATGGTCATGGAGAGCGAAGAACACTCAGAAACCTCTGACATTCAATCTAAGCAACCTCTCTTCATCGCTCAGCTGGAAGAGCAAATATGCATCGACAAGCGGAATGACAGCGGCACAGCTTCGTCTCAATGCAGTCAATCCACAACGGCATTTTTTCTATCCAGAAAATGCGCGCGTGGTAGATACGACATTCTCTGCTTCCGGCATCATCGCGCGGAGCAATGCTGCTTCATTGGGGTGGACCACTTCCAATGCAATGTATATCGAAGATCGATTCTATAGCTTTGCCTGGCAGAAACCGCAGGATATCGACTTTAAAAGTTGGTACTGGCTTCTGGGCAGCCGCAATAATGCCAGCTTGAATTCTCAGCTTTCTGTCGAGAAAGCTGCTCTCGATTTTCAATTTTCGAGCGGCGTAAGCGGGCAGGTGCAGTATCGTCCGTATTTGTATGACGAGCGCGTTTCTCCCACAACAGTACATCCATTCAAGCTCGCTGACTATGGCTACAACACGGCGAGCTGGAATGCCGGGACGAGCATCATATGGTCGCCTCTGCGAAATATCGATATGCTCGCTGCTTCAAAACTCCAGTACTCATTGTCCGGCAAAATTGCCATGGTGAGCTATGAAGGCCTCGACGGCAGTGGTGTCAATGCAAACCCTGTATATAAATTGAATTGGCTTTCATGGGACGATACCATGATACGCGATCACTCCATACTCGCCGAGCTCGCAGCAAAAATCGGCTCGACATCGGAACGCTTGAGTTTTAAAATCGCCTTGCCTCCTCTCCTCGAGAATTACACATTCTCTCTATCTTCCGCCGCCGGAATTGCCAGTTTCGGAGCGGCGTATATCATTTCCCGCCAATCTTCGCTGGCTGACCTCAAGTCAACTTCGCTTGCCGGAAATGTCTCGTTGCAGCCATTGAAACAACTGCGATTTGCGGCGAACGCAGCCTGGGATTTTGATGCGAATGCGCCACTCAGTGTGAGTGCCGACATCACAGCCTGGTCCTTCAATGCTCGCTTCACCGCGCAGAAAGCCAATGGCTATACATTTAAAAGTGGCTCATGGATCCAGGACGGGACGCAATATTTCAGACCTTCTACTGTTTCGCTCTCCTGGAAACCGGTGCTCATGATGAAGCCGCCGCAGGATATCAGCGACAAGCTGGTGTGGTATTTCGAATTTGGGAGCGCTCTTTCGCTCAGTCAAAATCTCATTCAATACACAAATGCCATATTTGGCTCTGATTTTCGCATTTCCCTCAAGAATTCGGGCGGCTTGTCCCTCGATCTTTCGGTCTCATCGATCAATAAATCTTTCTGGAGGTATTACGCGGGGCTGCTCCCTGTAGCCGGTGATCTCGATCCCGAAATATATAAGAGAAACTTTTTCAATGACTTGCTCGACAGCCTTTCGATTTGGGACAGCGCACGTCTTCAGCGGACACTCTTCAAGCTGCAGAAGCTTTCGCTCACACTTGCGGTCGATGCCCACGACTGGGATCTTGCCGGAAGTATCGCTGCGGGGCCGACACTGATCACGCCGGATACAGGACGGCCTTACTACCAGATGGACGTGTCGTTCAGCATAGCTGTTACCTGGAAAGATATATCCGCGATCAAGAGCTCAATCAATTACAGCGAAGGCGCCTTCCGCGAATAATACGCGCTCCGCAAGCAGCGCGATGACTGGAAAGAGTAAGTATATCGTAGTATATTAAAAGTAATAGCGCATTTTTTCATGAATCAGGAGAGCGATTGAGTCCTTCGCATATAGTACTTGAAGATACACGCCTTCTCGCGGAACTCTGTGGTGCAAACGACTACAATCTTTCTGTGTTGAGCAGCCTTCTTGGCGCGCGGGTGCTGAGCAGAGGGAACGAGCTTTTCATCGAAAGCGAGAATGACGAGGTTGTCGGCCTTTTCTCGCAGCTTGTCAGTGCAATCGGAACCTCGATTGAAGATGGAGTTCCTGCCACGCCCGAACTCATCATTGCCCTTCATGCAGAGTTGACGCCCGAAGGGAAACAGCCTGACGACAGAGGAGATCAAAGCGCGCCAGAAGAGAACGAAAGCGGTATTTCGAAGTTTCTCGATACCTGCATCCAGATTCCGAACGGGTTTGGCAAAGTTTTCCCCCGTTCCTCCGGACAGAGCTTGTATCTCCAGGGCATTGCGATGCATGATCTGGTATTTGCGATTGGTCCTGCAGGAACCGGCAAAACCTACCTCGCCATGGCGTATGCGCTGCGGGAACTTCTAGCGAAAACAAGAAGGAAGCTTATTCTGACCCGCCCCGTCGTAGAGGCGGGCGAAAGCCTTGGCTATCTTCCAGGTGACCTGGAGCAGAAAATCAATCCTTATCTCAGACCCCTCTATGATGCCATGGAAGCGCTTGTTCCATATGAAACCATTCGCCGTCTCGAAGAGAGCAGGGCGATTGAAGTCGCGCCGCTTGCATACATGCGCGGTCGCAGCCTTACCAATTGCATTGTGATATTGGATGAGGGACAGAATACGACAAAGGAACAGATGAAGATGTTTCTGACCAGGCTCGGCGACCATACCAAAGCGATCGTGACAGGGGACATTACTCAGATCGATCTGCCAAAGAAAAACGAATCTGGCCTTGTCCATGCTGTTACCCTGCTTGAGCATATCGATGAAGTATTCGTGAGCAGGCTCGATGCGCGCGATGTCGTGCGAAGTCCATTGGTGCGCAAGATTATAGAAGCATATGAAAAAGAATAATGATGAGCTGTTTTTCAGTTCCCTCCTGAGGCAGCTTGCTTCGATGGCGCCGTCGATGTGGTACTTTCTGGCGGCAATCGTCATTGCAGCGGTCGGCCTTGTATTTTTGGGGCCTTCTGCTCTTGGAAGCCGCAATTCGCTCAGATCCATCCAGCCAGGCAAGGTAGCCGATTCCGATGTGTATGCGGGCAAAGATACAGTATATGTCGATAAGGAAGCGACCCAGCGGAAAATTCTGGCTGAAGAACGGCTTGTGCTTGCCGTCTTTGTCCTCGATGACAAAATCACATCAGCGGTGCGCGAAAAGGCCGAAGCATTTGCTTCGTATTATAGGCAGCTTGCTGGGGAGCCTGGAGGGGTAGATGCGCTGAGCCTCCTTTTGCGAAGCCGTTTTCCAGACTTGTTTCAGCCGGAACTGTACACTGTTCTGGTGCGCGCGAAATTGAATGCCCAGGCGTTTGTCTATGTCAGCGATATTGTTGAGAGTATGCTGGGGAAAGGAGTTGTATCCCTCCCCGATGGAGTTTTCGATCAATTCAATCCCAATTATTACGAGCTTGTCCGCACTTTGGGGACCAGGCAGGAGAGTGAACAGCTGCCGGTGAATGGCATGATTACGCTTGCGAATCTGGGTAATCGGCTAGACGATGAAATGGATGCACGGCACGTTCCGGAATCGATGAAACAGTATGTGCGCCTTCTCGGGAAAGCGCTTCTGCGAGAGAATGTATTCTTTGACCAGGGTCTTTCGGAAAAGCGCATTGCAGCGGCCCGCGCGCGGGTGGAACCGGTGACACGGTTTGTAAGCCGAAACGAAATTCTCGTCCGGAAAGGCGAACTGGTCACACCGGAATTATATCAGCAGATAAAGACAATACGTTCGGCGATTCTGGTTTCCGATGTCGGCGTATTGATGACTGGGCTGGGACTGCTCCTTGTGGCTTCACTGCTCGGGTTCCTGCTCGCCAGAGTGAAGGATTTGTCCGATTTTCCGAGCGACAGGTCTTCGCTGCTGTTTTTGCTTTCTTCACTGCTCATTTTATTGTACTGGATTCTGGTGATTCAGAATGTGATTGACAGCAAGAGTCTTTCGCGTGGAGCGCTGTTTGTGCCAGCTTCTCTGTTCGCGGGGCTTGTTTCGTTGCTCTACGGGCCGCGGACGGGCATTTTCTTCAGCCTGATTTCATTTTTTCTGACGGGTGCGGCGACAAATCTGAATGCGCAGTTCATGATCGGCATTCTTTTGGCAGGAATATCTGCGACGCTGACCATGCGGACTGCCCGAACGAGAATCATGCTCGCCCGCGCAGCAATTTTCCAGGCTATAATACAAGCATTGCTTGCAATAATACTTCTGCTCAACCAGAAACCGAATGCAGCAGAGCTCATCCAGTCTATGGGTCTTGGAGCGCTCAATGGTTTTGCAGGCGGCTCGTTCATTCTGCTCCTGCTGCCTCTTTTCGAGCGTCTTCTCGACAGGGCTACACAGTTCCGCCTCATGGAACTCGCTGACATCAATGCTCCAATTCTCAAGGAAATGCTCTCGAACGCTCCGGGGACATATGCCCATTCGATACAAGTCGCGCATCTCGCAGAAGCCGCAGCCAAAGATATCGGCGCGAACCCGCTTTTAGCCCGGATAGGCGCATACTATCACGATATTGGAAAAATCGAGCACCCTGAATATTTCACGGAAAACCAAAAAGGCGTCAATCGGCATGATGATATCAACCCGTCGCTTTCCGCGAGCATTATCCGGCGACATGTGAAAGATGGTGTCGAGCGTGGTCGGGAGATAGGACTTCCGAAAGAAGTCATTGAGATTATCGGCCAGCACCACGGCAATTCGGTTATGGAAGCCATCATCAGCAAAGTGAAAGACAGCGTCTCAGAGGCGGATGTGCAGTCTTTCAGCTATCAGGGAGAGCATCCGAAAAGCAAGGAAGCCGCGATCGTCATGCTTGCCGATACTGTGGAAGCCGCTTCCCGTTCGCTGAAAAACCCAAGCTCAGCCAAACTCGAGCAATTCGTTCATCAGCTCATTTTGCATAAGCTGAACACCGGCCAGCTCGAAGACAGCGAGCTCACTATGCGCGACATCCGCATCACCGAGGAGGCTTTTTCGAGGATTCTGCAATCCCAGATGCATACCCGGATCGAATATCCAGGCCAGGAGCAGCAATGAACGGGAATGAAGTCTTTTATTCAGTAATTGGAACCGACGAGCCTGCTTGGGCGCAGCGCGCTGCTAATTATGCGCTGTCTGTGCTCGATGCGCTTAAAAAACAGAACTGGCAGATTTCGCTCACATTCTGCGATGATGCAACCATGCAATCGCTCAACCGAGACTATCGGAACATCGATGCGCCGACAGACGTGCTGTCGTTTACCCTTGGAGAACTCGAACATGTAAACGATGGCGAAGATGTTTTTATCGCTGGCGATGTAGTGATCAGCGTTCCGGCTCTCTACCGCAATGCGGAGGATTTTGGCGTAAGCGCGGACGAAGAGTTGCGGAGGCTCATCATTCATGGCATTCTTCATCTGTCAGGCATGAATCATGAAGATAATGAGCCGGATCAGCCAATGATGCATCTCCAGGAACAGCTCTTGGGCCAGCTGGGAGGAAATTCGATTCTATGAGTCTTCTTTCGCAGATATTTAAGCCGCGCGCGAAGACAGAATTGTCGAGCAATGAATCAGTCGAAGAACAGCGCGAAATGATCGAAGGAGTGGAGCATCTTCCGGAGAAAATAGTCAAAGATGTTATGGTGCCTCGGACAGATACCGTCTGTGTCGATAACACAACTTCGATAGATGAGATACTTGCGATATTGGTAGAGTCGGGGCATTCGCGAATTCCGGTGTATTCCGATACAATCGATAATATTGTGGGTATTCTCTATGCGAAGGATGTGCTTGCGGCACTTGTAAAAAAAGAGCCCCTCGAGCTTAAGCGCCTGATCCGCCCGCCTTATTTTGTGCCCGAAACAAAACGAATCGACAGTCTTTTAAAAGAATTCAAGCGCAGACACGTGCATATTGCCATTGCAGTGGATGAGTACGGCGGAACCGCTGGCATAGTGTGTCTTGAAGACATTATCGAAGAGATCGTTGGCGAAATTCAGGATGAATTCGATGAAGAGACAGAACAGGTAATAAAAGTCAGCGAAAATACATGGCGTTGTGATGCTCGCATCAGGCTCGAGGACCTTAATGAGGCTATTGGCGCGCAGCTGCCCATTGGAGAATACGATAGTCTGGCCGGATATGTGTTTGATCTTTTCGAGCGCATTCCTGCGACCGGAGAGCAAGTCACTGCAGGAGACCTTCAGTTCACTGTGGAAGCAATGGAAGGGCACCGCCTCACCATTGTGCGCATAGACAGAATTCTCGTTTCATAATATAAAACGGCATTTCAAATATCAATTCAACTTGCATGATTCGATAAACAGGTATAGAATTTGAATGCTGACATTCTGCCGGCATCATGAAAAAGAACAATCCCTAAAAGGAGGGACACATGAATTCCTACATAAAAGAAGTGCTGGATGGACTTCGCGCTCGCTATCCATGGGAAAGCGAGTTCCTGCAGGCTACAGAAGAGGTTCTGGAATCTATCACCCCGCTCATTGAAGCAGAGCCGAAATATCGGCAGCAGAAGATATTGGAGCGCATTGTCGAGCCAGAGCGAGTCGTGATGTTCCGTGTTCCCTGGGTGGATGACAAGGGCGAATACCATGTCAATCGCGGCTACCGGGTTCAGTTCAATTCGGCGATCGGGCCGTATAAGGGCGGGATTCGCTTCCATCCGAAAGTTACGCTTTCCACCCTCAAATTTCTGGCATTCGAACAGATTTTCAAGAATTCGCTCACTGGGCTTCCGATGGGCGGCGGCAAGGGCGGATCGGATTTCGACCCGAATGGCAAGAGTGACAACGAGATTATGCGCTTCTGCCAGAGTTTTGTAACTGAGCTTTTCCGCCATATCGGACCGGACACCGATGTCCCTGCTGGTGATATCGGCGTTGGTGGGCGCGAGGTAGGCTACATGTTCGGCCAGTACAAAAGGCTTGCAAACCAATTTTCCGGCGTGTTTACCGGCAAAGGATTGTCGTTTGGCGGATCTCTGATCAGGCCCGAAGCGACCGGATTTGGCGCGGTGTATTTTGCAGAGGAGATGCTCAAGCTTCGCGGCGAAACGCTTGAAGGCAAGACTGTGTCGGTATCAGGCTTCGGAAATGTCGCATGGGGCGCCTGCATCAAAGCCAGCCAGCTCGGTGCAAAGGTCGTCACCATTTCCGGGCCGGACGGCTATGTGTACGATCCTGATGGCGTCGGAACGCAGGAAAAGTGGGACTATCTCGAGGAAATGCTCATCATCGACCGCAACAAAGTGGAAACCTATGTCAAGAAATTCCCCAAGGCCGTCTTCTACAAAGGCAAAAAACCATGGGAACAGAAGGTCGATATCGCGATGCCCTGTGCTATCCAGAACGAGCTCAATGGCGAAGATGCCAAGATGCTTATCGCCAACGGCGTAAAAACTGTCGTCGAAGTTTCGAATATGGGATGTACGCCGGAAGCATGGAAGCTCTTTATCGAAAAGGAGATCCCGTTCGGGCCTGGCAAGGCAGCGAATGCGGGCGGTGTCGCGACAAGCGGCCTTGAAATGAGCCAGAACTCGATGCGGCTTGCTTGGAGCGCTGAAGAAGTCGATCATCGCCTGCACGAGATCATGACCAACATCCACAAGAGCTGTGTTGAAACCGCAGCCAAATATGGCTTTGAAGGCAATTACATTGTGGGAGCGAATATTGCGGGCTTCAAGAAAGTCGCTGACGCAATGATTGCGCAGGGGCTGGTGTAATTGCTTAGGCTCTGCGGATCCTAGGTAAGCTCGAGTCATAAATCAGCGTAAACTGTGCAAGAATGGGCGGCTTTCGAAAGAAGGCCGCCTTTTTCGTTGTGCGCCCGGCAGGGCGCACTCACTAGCGGGTGCGGCAATACATTGCCAAGTCCCGTCTGGGCCCGGTAAGGGGAACCAGTAGCCGAACGCCAAGGGTGTCCATCGCGAGG
>WESA01000103.1 GCA_009768935.1 Rectinema subterraneum | reverse complement strand
CCCGGGCTCACAATTCTGCTCGCAACCTACCTTCGGAGCGGAGCTTGCAGATTGCGCTCGAAGGCGCGCTCCATCGCTTCGATAAGCGGCAGGCGCTTGCCTGCAAGGAAGCGCACCATCGCGCCGCCACCTGTGCAGACATAGCCATATTTTGAAAGGTCGGTAAAGCGCGTTGCCGCGGTGATGGTGTCGCCGCCGCCGATTACGGTATAGCCAGGCGCGTCCGCGATGGCTTGCCAGATTTCGCGTGTGCCATCCGACCAGGGCTCGTGTTCGTACATGCCTGCCGGGCCGTTCACAAAGATCGAGCCGGCCTTGCCAATGTATTCTTTGAAAAGCTCGATGGTCTGGCGGCCCACATCGGGCAGAAGCCGGTCTTTGGGGAGCGAGCCGACGGGCGCCTCGGCACGGACTGGCTTGGAATTGTGCGACGTGCTCTGGCCGGGCTTTGTGCCTGCTTGTGCCGAAGACGGCGCGCCCTGCCCCACATTCGCGTCATAGGCAAAGTCGACCGGCAGCACATAGTGGCTGCTAAACTCCTTAAGCAGCGATTTTGCTTCGGGTATAAAGGTGTCGAGGGCGCGGTCGGCTAGAAATTTCGTGATTGTTGGGCCAAAATCCACGCCGCGCGCAATGTGCATCACGATACCGGTGACGCCCGCGGTGAGGATATAGTCAGCGCTCCCGTCGGTCAGCACCTTGCGCATCATGTCAAACGCATCGGAAATCTTGGCTCCACCCAGCACATACACGCAGGGCCGCCGCGGGTTCTCCATAACTGACTTGAGCGCGGTATATTCCTCCATGAGCTGGATCCCGCCGGCGGTGGGCAGTATTTCCTGGAATGCGACCATCGAGGGTGCGTTTCGGTGCGCGGCAGCGAAGGCGTCGTTCACGTAGTAGTCGGCAAGCGGAGCGAGGCTTCGGACAAGCCAGGTCTGGGTCATCTCCTCCGCGGTGAGCTTGACCACGGTTTCGAAGGTGCTGATCTCTTCGGCGAGGTAGCGCAAATTGCCGAGAATGACAGCTTCTCCCGGAGACAGCGCTTTGACTGCGGCTTGCGCCGCTGGCCCGCAGACATCATCGATGTAGGACACGCGATGTCCCGACAGGCGCGAGAGAATCTCCGCGTGCTCCGCGAGCGGGATGAGGTTCTGGTAATCCAGGGTATCGCCCTGATGTGCGATGAGCGCGACTTTTGCGCCGCGTTCGAGCATGAGGTTGAGGGTCGGCACGGTCTTTTCGATCCGGTTCGTGTTGACAATGCGCTTGGTTGTGGGGTCGATAGGGGAATTGATGTCGGGCCTGAAGATGACGGTTTTGCCGTGCAGCTCAAGCTCGGTGACGGGGCGGATTTTCAGGCGTGGGCCTTGCATGGGACACCTCCATTGAAAAAAAGTAGACTGGGTGAGGCGCCGCACACAGAGATATTTGCAGATATGAGGCGCCCACCACGACGGCGCTCAGCCTGGATTGCGCCACTTGCCGATACCCAGATACCGGTTCGTCGTATCCGTCGCCTCAATGCGGTCGAGCTGCATGCGCATGCAGGCACGGACTGCGTCCATGTTTTCGGGGATAACCACCGCTTCCTGGGGCACATTGATCGCGAACATCACATCCTTACCGCTCATGACGACTGTATCTTCCCAGGCTGCGATTTCGTACATGTCGCCGCGGGGGTTGCCGAGGTCGCGCGCATACCGGAAGAGGCTCGCGTTGCCCAAGAATCCTTCGGCAATGGAAACAACACGGATACGCGGATGCTCGCGGAAGAATTCGATGACATTTTCCGGGGTCACCGATTTTTTGGGCGTTGCAACGACGGTGATGATGTGGCCGTGGGTCACGGGGGTGTGCACAAGGATGCCGGTGGCATCGACATGGGGCATGATGGTCATGAGGTCGAGCGCCTGGTGGCTCGGAGCCTTGTCAATCTGGAGGGCATTCGTGAGCCCGCGATGGTAGTCGCCGGGGTCCGCCACGCGGCGGATAATGGTAATGGCTACTTTCTCCACGCCTACCTTGCGATCGATGCAGTCCACCGCGCGGATGAGGCCCGTCGTGTTGCAGCTGGTCAGCTTGAGGAACTGTGCGCCGATGCCTTTTTCGTAGTTCGCGTAACCATGGAAAAACACATCCGCAACCGAGTTCTTCTCGCCGCCCTGGAAAATCGCTTTCTTGCCGTATTTCTCATAGAGCAGCCGGTTTTTGGCGCCCACTCCGGCGCTCGTGGCATCGAGCATGACATCGACTTGCTGCACAAGGTCTTCGAGCGTGCCGGAAACCGGGATGCCTGCTTTGTCGAATTCTTCGCGCTTCTCGGGTGCGGCAAGAAAGAACTTGTAGGGCATGCCCTTCTCGCGCAGTGCGCGCACCGAAAGCGTCACCGCGACATCCGCGACGCCGACAAGCTCCATGTCGCCCTGCAACGCCACACCATCTGCCAATCGCTGACCAATGACGCCATATCCTGCTACGCCAACTTTCACTTTTGCCATA
>WESA01000020.1 GCA_009768935.1 Rectinema subterraneum | reverse complement strand
GGCTTTTTGAGTTTCGACCGCATCCTGCGCTTGGCGAACAGTCTGTTCATCGGGGGCGTGGTTAGGCAGGCTTGCCGGGTGCGGATGATGAGGTGAACCACACACGGGGCAGGGTTCGCCTTCTTCGAGCGCTGCGGCGAGTATTCCAGCCTGCGCGAGGCGAAATGCATCTTCCAGACGAGAGCGGGCTTCCTCAGCGGATGCAAGGTCTCGGGAGGCGGTGAGGAGCAAATCTTCCGTGGTTTGAATTTCACGTAAGATTTGCGCGCGCTGCGAATTCAGATGTTCCAACTGCTTCGCCAGCCCCTCTGCCCTTTTGAGCGCCTCGATGGCTACCGCATTGTTCTGCGCGAGAGCTTGCGCTTCGGGTTCCTTCGCGAGCAGCGCTTCAAACTCCGATATGCGCTTTCTTGTCAAAGCCAATTCTTGTTCGCGAGCAACGCAGGAATCAAGCGCAATGCTAATTCTTTTTTGTAGTTCGTCGAGATTGTGGGCTGTTTCCTCTTTTCTACGCCATGCGTCGAGCGCGCGCTGATACAACGCCGCTGTCCGCTGAAGTTCGTTCTGCCGGTTTTTCAGCCCCGGCAAGCGTTCCTTGTCCCTCTCGACCTCGAGCCTTGCTTTCTCCAACTTTGCAAGCCCTGTCCCTGCCCGCTGCGCTTCTTTCAGGACTGCAAGAAAATCTTCATGCTGGCTGCGAAGGGTTTGCGCGAGCCCTGCAAGAGTTGCGAGATTTTTTGCCGCATCGAGCGATGCCGCTCTGGCTTTGAATGAGGGTTTCGAATGCTCCAGCTCGATAAAGGCAGCCCGCGCAGACATAAAAGCCTGCCACAACTCTATACGCTCGTTTATCTGAGCTATTTCGGTATCAAGATGAGAGGCATTCTCCTTGGTTTCTTCGATCTGTGCTATGAAACCTTCGAAGGCTTTGCGCATTGCGGCAATTCGCGCCAAGGGGTCTGACCCCAACTCAGATGCAAGCCGCTCGAGCTCGTCGTTTTTTGCGCTCAATGAAGAAGAGAGCAGGTCAACCTTCCTGCGCGCCATTTCCGTAGCCTTTTCATACATGCTTACATCGAACAGCTTTTCGAGAATAGCCGCCCGGTCGCTTGTCTTCATCTCCAGAAATTCCTGGAATTCGCCTTGCGGCAGCAGCACAATCTTCGAAAATTCATCCGCACGCAGACGCAAAAGGTCAAGCAACGCTTCATTTACTGGAGTGATGCGATCCGCAACGAGCTCATAACTTTTACTGGCTTCATTCATTCGATACAGCGCCGCCTCGGCTGCTGCTTCGCTTTCCTTCCCTTTGCGGTTCTGCTTTTTATAAGGAACGCTTCTGTACACTTTCCATTGGGCTGATGAGGCAGAAAACTCGAACTCGACCCAGGGCTTGCTGCCCTGAGAGGAAAAGCGGGAGGCGAATTCCCTCTCCAAATTGCTCCGTCCCCCGATTGCTTCGCCGTAGAGCGCGTATGCTATGGCGTCGAAAATAGTAGTCTTGCCAGAGCCCGTTTTCCCGTAGATGAGAAAGAAGTCCTCAAGCGCGCTGAAATCGATATCCTGGCGTTCGGCATATGGGCCGAAATGCTCAAAAGCCAGTCGAATTGGTCTCATTCGCGTTCCTCCGCCATCTCTGCGATCAATGCTTCGAATGCTGCAACCAATTCCTCAGCGGGTTCTTCATCGAGAATGTATTTTGCAAATGACCGGAAATCTTCGAGCACAGCTGCGTGCACATTGCGCTCCCGGGAGAGGCTGAGCCAAGATTGTGCGCTCGGGCCCAAATTGTCGCCGGCGCCTCCCAGAGCAATTTTCTGGAATGCTTCCTGCTGCACGCCGGCAAGATTGGGAAAACGTTTGGCAAGTTCGCTGAAGGCATTGTAAACAGGGTCGGTATCGGTCAAAACCACTTCGATATAATCCTGATCGGCTGGCTCTGGCGTCTCCTTTGTCAATTCCGAAAAACTGCCGCGCACGCGCTTCATTTTGCGAAGGGGCTCGAGCGCGATAGGGGAAACAGTGAGACGTCCGTTCGCTGCATCGATCTCGACACACAAAAAGCCCTTATCTGAATTCTTGTCCGAACCTCCGTCCCCGAAGGACATCGCCATAGGCGCGCCCGAGTACCACATATGCGGGAACAGAGCTTGCATGCGGTGCAGGTGTCCAAGCGCCACATAGTCGAAAGGCTCGAACAAAGAAGCGGGCACCGCCTCTGTCCCCCCGATGAATGCGCTGTCCGATTCGGACAGTTCAGCTCCGCAGACATAGCAATGGGCCGCGAGCACATTCACGTCATACTCGGCAAAATGGGGACGGAGGTTTGCAATGATGCTCGCCATGTGATCCGCCATCCTCCCGGCCCCGGTTTCTGGAAATTCATCAGCGGCATCGAGCCAGGTGCGCCTGAATTCATGGAATGCTCCATGCGTCACAAATGGCAGCGCCCACACCGCCGCCCGCTTCCCCCCTTTTTCCAGAACCAGCGCCGGTGCCGGCCGCACATTACTCACAAGATGAATGCCGACCGCTTCGAACAGTTCCGCGGCAAACGCGACACGCCGCGCCGAGTCATGGTTCCCCGGAATCACAAGAATTCGCCCGTCAAACGGCAGAGCCCGCCGCAAATCCGCCATAAAGCGCCCAAACATGGTCTGCGCGCTCTCCGAAGGAATGCTGCGGTCGAAGATGTCTCCCGCAATGAGCACGAGGTCAGGCGCCAGTCTCGCTGTCTCCCGGACAATCGAGCTCAGAATATGTGCCTGATCCTCAGCAAGATCGCGCGATCGCAGACCCTTGCCGAGATGCAAGTCCGATATATGGAGAATCTTGAATATTCCTGCACGTTCATCCATTGCAAACCTTCCCTTTCGCACGTCAGTGTAGTATGTTTTCATAAAGGGCTCAATTCTGCTTGACTGCTTGGATCTTGCAGAATCGCCCCCGGAAATACTGTAAAAAAGGAGTCGCATGATGCTCTATCGTCGATTGGGTTCAGCAGGAATCAAAGTTTCAGTATTATCGCTCGGATCGTGGGTCACCTATGGCTCACAGGTAGACACCGAAGCCGCCACGCAGATGATCAAGTTCGCCTACGACCATGGCATCAACTTTTTCGATAACGCCGAAGTCTATTCAGCCGGCAAATCGGAAACCATCATGGGCCAGGCCTTCCGCAAACTCGGGCTTAGGCGTGGCTCGTACCTCGTGTCGACCAAGCTCTTCTGGGGCATCAACGAAGGCCCAAATGAAAAGAACACGCTCAACCGCAAATACCTTCTTGAAGGCATTGAGGGGAGCCTCGAGCGACTCGACATGAAGTACGTCGATCTTCTTTTCTGCCATCGACCTGACCCCGAAACGCCCATCGAAGAGACAGTCTGGGCGATGCACGATATTGTTTCCTCCGGCAAAGCGCTCTATTGGGGCACAAGCGAATGGTCAGCAGAACAGATTCGCGAAGCATGGGAAATCGCCGACAAGCGCAACCTGCGCAAACCACAGATGGAACAGCCTCAATACAGCCTCCTTGTCCGCACCAAAGTCGAAAAGGAATTCGCCCGCCTCTACGAAGGCATCGGCCTCGGCCTGACCACATTCAGCCCGCTCGCCTCGGGCCTCCTGTCGGGCAAATACAAAAACGGCATACCCAAAGATTCCCGCTTTGCCTTGCCAGGCTATGAATGGCTGCAGGAGCGCTGGTACCACGATGAAGTCATCGCGACGATCGAGAATTTGCGCCCAATTGCCGAATCCCTTGGCTGCACGATGAGCCAACTCGCCCTCGCCTGGGTTGCGCGTAACCCGAACGTGAGCACCGTCATCACCGGCGCAAGCCGCCTCTCCCAGCTCGAGGAAAACCTCGGCGCACTCGATGTCCTGCCCAAGCTCACGCCGGATGTCCTTCAAAAAATCGACAAAGCGCTCGAGCCCATACTACAGAAGAGCAGCTGACCATGGCACAGGCCGTGCAACCGTCCACCGGGGCCTTCAGTGACTCTACCGAGGCGTTCAAAACCCTTTCGCTTGAAGAGACCCTCGCAAAACTGAACGCTTCAGTGGACGGCCTTGCCAGCTCCGAAGCCTCAGCCCGCCTCGCCCGGCTCGGCCTCAACGCCATCGAAGAAAAGAAAACGCATCCACTTGCGCAGTATCTGTCGCGCTACTGGGGACCAATGCCCTGGCTTCTGGAAATTGCCATTGTACTCGCCGCTTTTCTGGGCCATGTCACCGAATCGGTCATAATTTTTCTTCTTCTTTCGATCAACGCCGTGATTGGATTCATGCACCAGCGAAATGCCTCAAAGGCGCTCGAGCTTCTGAAAAAGCGCCTTGCCGTGAACGCCCGCGTGCTCCGCGACAGGAACTGGCAGACTATCGATGCTATAGAGCTCGTGCCCGGCGACATTATCCTCGTCAAGCTCGGCGACATTGTCCCGGCCGATGTAAAAATCGTGCGAGGCAATCTCTCGGTGGACGAATCCTCCCTGACCGGAGAATCGCTGCCCGCGGAACGGAGCGAAAACAGCATCGTGTACTCGAGCTCTATCGCGCGCCAGGGTGAAGCCACCTGCCTTGTGCTGAACACCGGAGGCAACACTTTTTTCGGCAAGACCGCCAGCCTCGTCAAAATTGCCAAGCCGGTTTCGCACCAGGAAGAGGTGATGCTCACGATTGTCAGATACATGATGTATCTCGGCATCGTATCTTCTTTTGCTGTAGGAATTTATGCGCTGGTCTTGCATATTCCATTCTTGATGATTCTTTCCTTCATCGTGACGTTCCTGATCGGTGCGGTCCCTGTCGCGCTGCCAGCGGTCCTCACCATTGTGCAGGCTGCCGCGGGCTCGCAGATGGCGGAAAAGGGAGCGCTCGTCACCCGCCTCGATGCGATCGAAGATGCGGCTTCGATTTCGGTGGTGTGCTTCGACAAGACGGGAACCATCACGCAGAATAAGTTGAGTGTCGTCAGCAGCGCCGCGTCGCCGGGTTTCAGCGAGGACGACATATTGCGCATCGCCGCCCTTGCTTCGAGCGCGGACAACATGGACCTGATCGACAGCGCCATCCTGAACGCGGCGGCCGCCCGCGGCCTTGCCACAAAAGGCTGCGCTCAGCTTTCTTTTACACCGTTCAGCCCGGCGACGCGGCGCACCGAGGCTGTCATAGAATGCGCCGGTTCTCGCTACCATGTGCTGAAAGGCGCCGTACCAATTATCCTCGAACTCTGCTCGGCCACCAGCGAATCCGCCAGGAGCGACATCAACGCACAAGTCGCGCTCTTTGCCCAAAAAGGGTATCGGACAATCGCGGTAGCCCGCGCGTGTGAGGGCGCCGCACCCGAGAGCCCGCCCGAACTCATCGGCATCCTCGCGCTCGCCGACCCCATCCGCTCCGATTCTCGTGCGATGATCGCCGACCTGCGTGCACTCAATGTCAAACCGATCATGCTGACGGGCGACAGCCTCGCCATCGCCAGGGAAATTTCGGTTCAGGCAGGCATCGGCCCCAATATCATCAGCATCAAGGAACTCGATGGCATGGATGAAGGCGCGCAGGCCCGCAAAGTCGCGCAAATCGATGGTTTTGCCGAGATTTTCCCCGAGGACAAATACCGCATTGTCAAACTTTTGCAAAAGAGCGGCTATATAGTGGGCATGACAGGCGACGGCGTCAACGATGCCCCTGCGCTCAAACAAGCCGAAATGGGGATTGCAGTGAGCAATGCCGCAGATGTCGCCAAAGCCTCCGCGAGTGTCGTGCTCACGCAGGAAGGCGTGGGTGTCATTGTCCAGGCGATCCGGCTCAGCAGAAGAACGTATCAGCGCATGCTCACCTGGGTCATCAACAAGGTCACCAAGGTCGTGCAGGTGCTGGGCCTGCTTGTCGCCGGCTTTTTCCTGTTCAGGAACATGATCCTTTCGATGCTGGACATGAGCCTTCTCGTGTTCGCGAATGATTTTGTGACGATGTCCCTTGCAACGGACAACGCGAAGGATGCCCAGGCGCCAAACCAGTGGAAAGTGAAGAATATCACGCTTGCCTCGCTCGCAATCGGACTTTTGCTTGCTGCGCAAGGAATTGGCGGCATTTTTATTGGCCAGGACCTGCTTCGGCTCGATTTCGGGCATATGCAGACCTTTGTTCTGCTCACGTTGATTTTTACAAGCCAGTTCCGCGTACTCATTGTGCGCGAGCGGCGATGCTTCTGGGATTCGATGCCGGGCACGCTTCTTTTGGTGAGCACGGGCAGTACGATGGCGATTTTTTTCCTCATGGGAGCTTTTGGTTTTATCATCCCTGCGCTGGGAGCCAGAGAGACAGCGCTTGCGCTCGCCTATTCACTCGTGTTCACGGCGATGCTTGACTGCCCGAAGCGGCTATTTTTCAGGCTTTTCCATGTGGATTGAAGCAGAGGCGCGCGCGAAGCTCGATAGAACTGCTGAATGAACTGCTGGCCGCCCTGCTTTGAAATAAAAAGCCGCCCGGATGCATATGAATGTCATATGACTGTCCGGACGGCTTTCTTATCAAGCTGCTCGCGCTCAAATGCTAATTTTTCGCAGGCAGCGGCAGCAGGAACACCCCGATGCCCTTTGTCAGAAAATCCTCATATCCTGGAAGTCCCTCAAATTCGAGCGGCTTTTCCGGATGCTCCAGATTCCATGAATTCATAAGCTCCGATATGGCAGTTACATGCCGCCCCACGCGCTCCTCGAGCGGATGCCCCTTTTCGTCGTATGGAACATAGAGGCGCCCGAGTTTTTCGGCGCGCACATACCACTTGTCCTTCCCTGTCAGGACGAGGGCTTCGTCAGTCCGCCCCCTGAGCCGTCCTTGGGAGGCATTCGCGGTCTCCATGAGCACCGGGAGCGTGTCTGTGAAGTCCCCGAGTTCGCGGTGCGTCAGCCCGCGCAAATTGACCGGCGATGGCTCCAAGCTGATCTTGATGTCCTGCATTTCAAGGCCGAGCACCATATCGGAAGCAAGCTGCATGGCTTTCGGGTGCGCAACGATCGCGTTGATAACCGGATACTCAGGCGAAGCCTCGTGCAGATCGACCGTAATTGTCACATTTTCTTTTTTGATGAGCTGGACAATGCCGTAGCACACACGTTCGGTGAGTGTGCCGTCGGGACGACCGGGGTATCCGCGGTTCAGGTTGCGCGTTTCGCTGCCGGAGAGGGTTTGCCCGGACGATGCATGAATGTAGACGTTCGGGTCAGGCCATTGGTGAATGGGGTTGGTTGCCCGGGATCCATAGCGGAATACGCGCGGACCGTTCGGTGTTTGAATAGTAAAACTCTGGGGCGCGCCCTCCTGCGGGTCATTCGCTGTAAAACCTGAAGCGTTTGCTCTCGGTATCACATACAGCGTCCCAGATTTCGGCTGAGCATTTTCGATGAGCATGATTGCAGCTATGTGGCCTGCGGGCTCATTCGGGTGGGTACCTCCCAGCACGAGCATCGATGCGCCATCATCAGCGCCTTTCAATATATACACTTCGGTATCGCCGGGCGTTCCTTTCAGACCAGGGAACCAGTCCGAGAGCATCTTTACATCGGTAACGCCAGGCCCGCGCACAATCAAATCCGGTTTTCGCATGGCAAGGAACGACGCTCCGGCAATCGCGGCCGCCACCAGCGCTCCCGCAAGGCAGATAATCGCGCTAATTGTATGTTTCTGCATGGCCGCCCTCATTTAATCATTAAAAGTCTGAGCAAAAGCGGCACGATCACCATCGCCGCCGTCACCTGCAGAGAAAGCTTCTTCGTATCGAAGAGCACCCAGACCGTCAGGGCGAGCACAATCGCCAATATAGCCAAATAGATATAGAACATGACCGCCCTCCTAGTACAAAGCTCTGATCTGTTTCGAGAACAGAATGAACAGGATACCGTACACCGCGATAATCAGGCCGGGCACAACAAGCTTTTTGAGTACTCCGCCATATTTTTCCAGCCCGACAACTCTTGCCGCAAAAATTGCTGCGAGCGCGGTAGGCGGCATAAAATCGCCAAGTGCTGCAATGAGCGAAAGGGATGCCGCCGCGATAATCTGATCCTTGCCAAGCAGCGCGAGCATGAACGGCACACCAAGCACGCTTGAAGACCCGAATGCCGAAATCGCTCCAAACAGCGGAATCGAAACGGCGATCATCACATACAGGAGCGCAGGCGGCACCGAGAGCGCATTTACAACGATAAACCCTCGCACGCCGGTTGCAGTCATAATCTGAATGAACATCCCGACACCAACCAGAATCCCCAGCACCGGCAGTACATCCTCAATCGCCTTTTTTGCCGATTTCAGAATCTCAAAACGCTTCCCTGTCACCCAGGTCAGCGCTGTCCCCAAAAGAAAAATGAGGGGCATCCCGAGGCCGAACACGCGCGGCACCGTTTTGTCGAGAATCATCAGCACAAAAATGAGGATGAGCGGAGAGAAAAGCCGCCATGCGCCATACTGGTTCAAAGCCGAAAAATCGAGCGATTCCACAACTTTCGAGCGGTCGACTTTGCGTACATTCCTCCAGCCAAACCAGAACGCGAACGCGATCGCCAGCGGAAATGTAAGCAAAATGAGCGGTATTTCAAAACCGACATAGGGCATGTCGATGCCGCCGCCGATAATCATTGCGGGGATATTCACAGGCGGCGCAATCATGCCCAAAATCGCCGCAATCGAAATAAGCGCTCCCGAATCGAGGGCGGACATACCCATCGAAGCGAACATCGGCGCTACCACCGCTCCCGCCGTCAACACCGACGCGGTCGAACTGCCCGTGATCATCCCCGGCACCATAATGACAAAGGTGAGCAGGATCATGAGGAGACCCGGCAGTTTATTGAATTTCCGGATCACCGCCGCGGTCAGCGCCTCAAGTGCCCCTGAATCCCGAAACCCCGTCATGAACATCATCGCAGTCGCAATCGTCAGTATCGTATCGACATATCCGAATGTGCCTTCAACAAGATGCCGAATCGGATTCTGCACGCCACCAGCGAGCGCGCCGGCCACTGCAGCCAGCAGCATCGACACGGAAACCGGCCACTTGAGCGCGAAACAGCCTGCTGCAAACACGCCTACCATCAGGATAAACAACAGAAATTCCTGCGACACAATCTGCCTCGCTATTTCAGAAATGCGGCCGCAAGCGGCTCACCGACCTGGGAAATCTTCTGCACGACATCAAGGGGAATCTTCGTCCCGCAGAGCTTCGTGAACAGACCGTCGTTGTTTCCGTCTTCAACTACAATGAAATAATCGCATGACGGCACTGCCGCATTGATAAAGCGGTCGGAGAGTTCGCCGCGCCGCGCTTCGCCGCCGATGTGCAGGCCAATTATCTTCATTCCGCGCTTTTTCGCTTCGGCAAGCAGCGCTTTGGTGCGTTCGAGCTCGGCATCTGCAGAGATACCTGCAGCTCCCAGGCCTTTCGAGGAACCGCCAATGACAATAATGAGTGTTTTGGCATTCGAACTCGCGAGCCCCTGTGCCTTAACCAGCGAATCCATGGTAAAGCTGATTTTCAGTCTGTTGATAATTGCTTTTGCCATCTCGACATCTGCGCTCTGCCCAATTGAAGTGAGCAAAGCAGGTTGCGAGGCGAACGGCGCTTTCAAGTTGTACGCAGCAAGCGAAAGCGGCGCAAGGACCGCAATAACGGCTGCCACCAGAAGCAATACAGAACGAGAACGTTTCATAGAAAACCCCTTTCTTGAAAAACAGCCGGCCCCATGAGGCAGCCGGCTGAATGCTCGCTGAAGCGAAGCAGGCAGTTTGCGCTGTCTGCCAATTATACATTAGAACGCCGCGGCCTGCCCATCACGCCTTGGGTCCGCTCCGCCATAGAGCACGCCCTTGTCGTAGTCGTACACGACCGCGTGTACGCCGCCGAAATAGGCATCCCAATCGCCACGGATAGTGACATCATGACCCAGCTTCTTGATCCCATCCAGTGCGCTGGCCGGGTAGCGCCCTTCGATGTTGAGGGCGCCCGAGGCTCCCTGCCACACGCGAGGAGCCAAAATAGCTTCCTGAATCGGGAATCCAAAATCGATGACATTCGAGATGACCTGGGCTACCGTCGGGAAAATGCGGGTCGCGCCGGGCGAGCCGATCGTCATGAACGAACGTCCTTGCGGATCGAGCACGAGCGTCGGGCTCATGCTGGAGAGTGGGCGCTTTCCGGGTTCGACAGAATTGACCGAGCCAGGAGTGGCCACAAAGTCATCCATCTCGTCGTTCATGATAAAGCCCCAGCCGGGGATCGTAACGCCAGAGCCGAAGAAGTAATTGATAGTCTTGGTCACTGCGACCATATTCCCTTCTTTGTCCATCACGGAGAAGTGGGTGGTCGAGCCTGATTCATACTTCCATGGGTCGCCTGCTGTGACTGGAGCGAGGGGCTTGTTCAGATCGATTCTGGCTGCCTGCTCCTTTGCGTATTCCTTGCTGGTGAGCCCTGCGAGCGGTACTTTGACAAACTCGGTGTCAGCCATGTACTTGGAGCGATCCGCAAAGGTCAGCTTGAGAATTTCGGACCACAGGTGTGCAGACTGTGCAGTCTGGAATCCCAGTTTTTTCACATCGAAGTTTTCGAGAATGTTGAGAATCTCGATGAGGTGCGTGCCGCCAGAGGAAGCAGGCGGTACCGAATATACTTTGTAGCCACGATAGCTTCCTTCAACTGGCTTGCGGATCTTTACTTCATAGTTCGCAAGATCTTCGAGCGTGAGGATCCCGCCGCGTTTCTGGATTTCCTTGACGATGGCTTCGGCAATTTCGCCTTTGTATACGGCGTCAGCTCCTTCCTTTACGATCTTCGCGAGCGTCTTTGCGAGATCGGGATTGTAGATGACATCGCCTACTTCATAAGGAAGCCCGTCTTTCAGGTAAATCTGCGCACCGTTTTCGTACTTGACCAGTTTGCCATAGTTGTCCTTGATAATCGAAGCAAGGTTGACCGTAACCGGAACGCCTGTAAGCGCCCACTGAATGGCGGGCTGGATGATATCCGCGCGGCTCAATTTACCCGAACCGTAGTGCTCGAGCGCATACAGAAGGCCCTTAACCTCGCCGGGAACTCCGACAGCAAGTCCGCCCTCGATGGTCGAGTTCGGAACAACTTTGCCATCAGCACCGAGATACATGGTCGGAGTCGATTTTGACGGTGCCATTTCGCGGAAATCGATGACGACCGGCTCAGTCATGTCTTTCATTTTGATAATCATGAATCCGCCGCCGCCAACGCCGGATGCATTCGGCTCGAGTACGCCGAGAGCAAACCCGGTAGCAACCGCTGCATCAACCGCATTGCCGCCTTTTTTCAGGATATCAATGCCAACCTGGGATGCTTCAGGCTTTGCTGCAGCGACCACTCCATTCGGTCCCGAGGCCGCGCGGCCATAGAGATTGACCGGCAGCTGCGCAGACAGCGCGCTCAGCGCTGCCACGAACAACACAAACACAAACGCAAGTTTTTTCATGTGCGCCTCCATTTATTTTCCTTCAGAAAAATATATGATTTATGTATTTTCTTACAGTTTTATCGTTCTGTCAATCTTGGCGCTAATTGTATGTCAATTGCAACAGGCTTTCCAATGTGTGCGCTTTCGCAAAAGACAAGCGCAAACCGGCGCACACCATCTTCGATCGATTGAAGGACTTGTGGCTCATCCAGGCTCGCTTTTGCATGAACCATGAGGTCATTCGAAAGCTCGCTCTGCATGCGCGCTGCTTCTTCCTTGAGGCGGAATATGGTGTTGGTGAGCAGATTTGCGTTTTCGGACACAATTTCGATTGTATCTGTATGCACAGCAGGCAAAAGGCAATCGGGTGGCGGTGTCGAAATCGACAGTATCCGCTTTTTCGGATCCCATCGAGCTGACCATGCAGAAGGATCCGCGGCCGAAATCACGTACGTTACATCCGCAAGCGCGCTCAGGCGAATTTTGGCCTTGATCTTGAAAATGGCGAGCAGTTTTGCCGTGAATTCCTTCGAGGCGCTGTAGCGCTCTTGTGTTGTCGCGGCTACCAGCATCGACTGCGGCTGGAGTTTTTCAAGATAAATGGTGAATTGCGCACGGACATCAGGCCGCGAATGTTCGATAATGCGCGTAACCGCCACTGTGGCCACCGCCAGAATAATGCTCAAAATAAAAAGCAGAATGACAAGAGAAGAAGGGCGCGTGCGATCCATGGTCAATTTCCCCAGCGTTTCTCCCACTCGCCCACAATCGCAGCAACTTCATTCGCATAGACTGAGCTTATGCGCTCAGGCGAGCCTTTTTCTCTGGAAACCGAATCGAAAGCCTGCTGGGCGATGCGAATAATAGACGCTTGCGCCGCATCCCGCGATAGGGCAAAATCTTCCTTTGCAGAAAGCTGCAGATGGCCTGATTTGACAGCCCATTGTCTGTGCGAATTCCATGAAGCATACCGTTCTTCGGCTTTGTTTTCAGCGCAGAAAGGCTTCCAGAGCGAATAAAAGCGCCCATCTTTCAGGAGCACTGGCTTATAGAGCGAAATGCAGGGGTACGAGCTGTCGGTATGCCATACGAGTGCTCCTCCGGGCAGGTACTCCACAACCATCGAGGCGGTCGTCGCACTCTGCGGGAAAAGGCCCGGATGGACGCAGAGATTTTTCATTCGACTAAGAAATGGCCCGGGTTTTGTCGCTCCTTCGTGGGATCGCAGGAGAGAAAATATTTTTTCAAGTTGCGCCTTCGGCTCGGACTGCGCCTCGTTCTGCGCTTCGGTCTGCGCGCTGCTCGCTCTTTCCGCAGCGATGCGCATGAGCCCACCAAGCGAGCTTGAGCGTCGCTGTTCACCTTTGGTAAAAAAGAGATACTTGCGGTCCTCAACGTGCGCTTTCCAGGAATTGCGCTTGCCCTTGCGGCCGGGGTCTGATTCGTCCGAACACGCTGCGCGCTCATTGACAGGAGCGATTTCCTTGCGAGTCTGCATATCGAGGCGCTTGTAGTCGTCTTCGATGCAGTATGCATTCGAAATCGCATCGGCGACCATTGCGCTTCGCCATGCCCAGCGCTTGCCGGCGGTTTCGATAATGTAAGCTTCCTGGGGATCGGCAGCAAGGAAACTGTTGTTGTAGATAAGCTTGCCTTTATACGCGCCATTCCCGCCCTGCCCATATTTCTCTATAAAAGAAGTAATAAAATCTAGTGCTTCTTTGGCGCTTGCACATGCCGATAGCGCGGCTCTGAGGATATCCATACCCAAAATGCCATGCTCATCGGGCTTGAAGCGCGAAAAAACCGCTTCGTTCCCGATGGAGAGCCCCTGGCTGTTCACGCCCATTTCGCCGCCTGCCATCCATGAGGGCTTCGAAAGAAGCAACGCAAATCCTTTATCTTGGTACTCGACCCCCTCTCTCAACATGACGGTCGAGGGTGCGCGCTCTGAAATGTACAAAAGCGCTTGCGGCTCTTCTGGATGCCTGTCGCTATTCTTTCCAAAAAAGGCTGGCTTGCCAGAGTTGTCCATGAGAATGACAGTATCGCACATGAGGCGGGCTCCTCCTTGGTCTGCAAATGGCGCAGACCAACAAATGAATGGTATATCAACATTAAATATTCACGCAAGCGATAAAGTCTGATATTCTTAAAGCCAATGCGCGTTCTACACAGCCGCCGCCAGAAAGTGGGCCAGTTAGCATCTGCAATGGCCTTTGTTTTGTTGTTGCTGAATGGATATTATACAGGGGCACAGCAAGCCCCTGCACAGAGCGCGTTTCTGGCCCCTCCCCAGAATCCCTCCTCAGTGGGCAATTTTCAGTTTCCTTCCGCCGGAGCTCTGTCCCCTAAGCAGGAGCTTTTGCCTGGCGTTGCTTTTCCGCAGGAATTGAGCGCTGACGCGATCAAAGCATTCCTGGGTCTGCGGGATGATGTCTACAACAATGTTCCGCCCGAAACGATCGATGCCAGGGCAGCCAGCCTCCTTAAAATTGTCGCTGGAGCACCGTTCTCCCATACGGATCGCTCTCTCATGAATGCACGCATCGCGTACCTTGCTGGGCGTTCCTGGAATGACCACAAGAATAAGAAACAAGCTGTTCCCTGGTTCGAGCAGGCGGTTTCGGCTGCGCGCTCAGTCATCGATATTTCTGGCGAAACACCGACTTCGCTGATAGTACTGGCTGAGCCGCTAGGCGAGCTCAGTATTCTCAAAGACCTGGGGTTTCTCCTCGCCAACGGCCCCAAAATCGGCCAGTATGCCAGCAAAGCGCTCGAATCGGACCCGCACAACATCAAAGCCCTATTGCTCAAAGCGAGCGCGCTTGCCTACCCGCCGCCCATTTGGGGCGGAAATTACAAAAAAGCCCTCGAGATGTACGCAGGTATTGTGCTGCTGTGTGAAGGGGGAGTTCAGCGCGATGTGCTCTTCGATCTGCGTGTAGGCATTGCAACCGCGTATGCAAACCTCAAACTGTCCGAACATGCGGCCTGGTGGTTCAGAGCTGCGCTCGAGCTATATCCTGAAAATAATTACGCAAAAAGCGAATTGGAGAAACTATCACAATGAGCATCGCACTATTGACCGCATATGGTATTATCATTTTTGCCGCATGCATTTTCTTCTTTTTTGTGACAGTGTCAAATATTTTCTGGCTGGTGCATACCCAATCCATCGAGCCAAAAGAATCAGGCCCCTCAGTCGCAGTACTTGTACCTGCGCGCAACGAAGCCTTGCGGATACGCCCCTGCCTCGACTCGCTCCTCAAGCAGAACTACCGTTCGTACCAAATCTATGTCATCGACGACAATTCCACCGACGAAACATGGGAAATCCTCAAAAGCTACATGCAGCGCTATCCGCGGAAATTCAAGGCATTCCGAGCTGAGCCCCTGCCGGAAGGCTGGTACGGCAAGCCGCATGCATTGCAGGAGCTTTCTGGTCATGTCGAAGAGGAATATATGCTCTGCACCGATGCAGATACGGTGCACAAGCCGGATTCCATCGGCAGAGCGATAGCCGTTGCAGAGCGATATAAGGCTGATCTCGTCACGGGGTATGTACACCATGTCATGCCTACTTTTGCCGAAGCCTCGGTTGAACCATCGATTTATATTTTGACTATGCTCGCTATGCCGCTTTACCTCATTCCCCTTGTTAAATCATCCAAAATCAGCCATGCCATCGGCCAATTCATGCTGTTCAGACGGGCATTTTTCGAGAAGATTGGCGGCTATGAGCCTGTTCGAAAACAGGCGACCGAAGATGTCAAAATGGCAAACATTGTCAAGCAGCAAGGGGGCAGAATCGCATTCGTTGATTTGAGGATGTCGGTAGAATGCCGCATGTATAACGATTACAGAGGAGCAATACAGGGAATCGCAAAAAATGCCTATGATTATCTCGGCAAAAATACCCTGTTCCTCTTTCTGGGCACGGTTGCGGTGCCGCTTGTCTTTTTTGTGCCGATTATCGTCTGGTTTATAAACATCCCATGGCTCGGGCCGGCTGTTCCCTTCCTCAAGGCTTCGGCAATTCTGACCTTGTACACATGGATTCTTGAGGCAATCGACCGAAGACTGCCGGCATATGTGCCGTTTATCTATCCACTCATTTTTGTAAACGCCCTCTCGGCACTCTGGAGTGGCTACAGGCAGGTTCGCAAAGAAGGCGGTGTCGAGTGGAAAGGCAGAAAGGTCATATGAGATACCGAAAAGGCGCGCCGCTCACAAACGATACTCCTTTTTCGCGTCTCATCTGGGATATTCTCATTGCGCTTATCGCTCTGGTGGGCTGGCCGATCAGCAAAGCTTTCTATCGCATCAAAATAGGGCGGGGCTGCGACGCCACATCAAGCGCAGGCATGGATGAAGGCTCGCCCAGCCGCTTGAATACGCCCAACGCCACGCGCACATCGCCCACAGCGAGCGTGCCGCCCAAGCTTCCCTCCCCTGCAATCCTTGTCAGCAACCACTGCATGCCGCTCGACCCCCTCTTCCATGGGCTTGCAATTTTCCCGCGGCGCACTTTTTTCACCCTCCTCGAAGAGACATGCGAGGCGCCGGTACTGGGGTCCTTTGTACGCTTGCTCGGCGGCATTCCCCTTCCCAGGAACAGAGCTCGATTGAATGATATTGAACAAGCTGTCGCACATGCGCTTTCTACACGCGGTCTCATTCACTTCTATCCTGAGGGCGAGTGCTTCCTCGGTAATCAAAACATCTATCCCTTCAAAGGCGGGGCGTTCTACTTCGCAATAAAATTTGGCGCGCCGGTCGTGCCCATCGTCACCGTGCTCAAAAAGCGCGCAGGACACTCAACGTTCAGGGGACAGAAGTCGAGCCGCATTCAGGTGACGGTGCATGTTTTGAACCCCATCCAGCCGCCTGCTTGCGGAGCCACCGCTCATGAAACCCTTGCCAGGGCCATCAGATTCTCGAATCAGGTCCAAGACCTCATGCAGGCGGAAATCGAACGCTGCAGCGGCGACAAGTCGCTCTACCGCGGGCCTATGCCGCGGATCAAGGGGGTGAATGACTAGAATTCTAGATTCGATTTATATGACGACCATTGGCAACTATATCGAAATACAACGGATCCAGATAATATTTGTTATGCGTCAGTATTTTATTTTCTGAAGAATACAGTGTCTCGCTCAGCAATATGAGCGTATTGGAATCCATTTTTATGTTTATGTTGGAGAACTCCTTCCGATTAGTAATATTGATGTGATTCAGAGAAACAGAAGACAATTCGTAAACCTGCTTCTCCAGAAATGCTTTGACTATTTCAGCATCCTGAATATCTATATTGTGGCTCGAAATTACATCAAGGTCCGAAAAGGCGAAACAGCATGCGATCAGGCGGGGGCCAGACCTGTACCAGCGATCTGAAGCCATAACCACTTTGCTTTTCTCGTATCCAAAAAGCTTCATGACATATTCACTGGCTGCTTCAAATCGCATATCAATATTGATTTCATCAACAGGAACTGTCGTGAAGGCTTTGACGGGATTCGCGATATTTTCCAGTCCTGCCAGATTTCTTGGCGCAAGATTTGCAATAAAATTCCCTTTGCCATGAATCCTGTGAATCACCCCGTCTTCCGTCATTAGGACAAGCGCCTGTCTTAGTGTAGTCCGGCTTACCCCCAATTCCGATGCGAGGCTGTTTTCACCAGGCAGCCTGTCTCCTTCATGAAAATTCCTCTCCTCAATGAATTGAAAAAGCTTTTCATAGATTTCGACATACAGCGGTTTTTTTGTTTCCCTGAACTTGAGGGATTCTTCATTGTTCATGACGCAGCCAGTCCTTACATACGAACATCAGATTTTTTTCTCTGCTCATTTCTGTAAATTGCCTCCAGCACAACCCTGATTTCAAGATCCCATGCTTCCGCGAGCTTGTAATTTTCCGTGGTATAAATGACTTCGCCTGTTGTCAGATTGCCCGAAGCGCCGCATATGCACGCAGTCACGACATCACGCAAGTGGCCGATTGTAAAAAGGGCCGATGCTTCCATTTCGATATTCTGAATCTTAAGATCCTGAAGCTTCTTGATGAACTCCGGCGTCTCTCCATAAAAAGCGTCATCGGTACTGCTTATACCAGCAAATACTCTTTTATCGCTGCCGGATGTCATTTCCTTTGCTACATCAATCAGCAAATGAGTGAATTCAAAATCGGGGACAGCAGGGAAATTCTCCGGAACATAGAATTTCGAAGTGCCTTCGTTTTTCATCGCGGCAGTGGTAATGAGAAGATCTCCGATTTTGATATCCGGCCTCAATGCGGCTGAACTCCCGATACGGATCAGATGTCTGGCGCCTATATGAATGAGCTCTTCTGCTGCTATTGCGGTAGAAGGGCAGCCCATTCCTGTGGAAGTAACGCTGACTTTTATGCCTTTGTAATAGCCGGTGAAAGTTCGATGTTCCCTGTGGTTTGCCATCAGTTTCGCATCATCGAGGTATTTGGCTACTCTGTCACTTCGCGCAGGATCGCCCGGCAAAAGCACATATTCCCCGATATCTCCTACATTCAGCTCAATGTGGTATTGCTTTGTGTTTTTTGTAATCGCATTCTTATCCAGAGCCATTTGGCATCTCCTCTCTCATATTCTGTTCGTCATTATACAATGACGAAAATACATATCTGCATCAGTCCCCGGTCAGTCCCGCTTTTTTGCGAAGCTGCTCCGAGATATCAGCCGTATTGTGCAAAACAGAATGAACATCGAGTGTCAGGATTTCTCTGTCCTTCATGAGCCATGTCCCCTGCACCATCGCATCGGTTACGTCCTTTCCCGAGGCACAATATACAAGCATCGTATAGAGCATCTGTATCGAATCGGTATGGAGCGGCTGCAGATGAGGCTGCTGTATATCGAGCGCGATAAGGTCGGCCTGTTTTCCGGCTTCAAGCGTACCGATAACAGAATCCAGACCCAATGCTTTTGCTCCTTCAATAGTCACAAGCCGGACAGCGTCAAATACCGAAAAGAAAGCAGGATCATTTTCCTTCTGTTTTTGAATCAGCACGGCCAATTTCAGGTCCTGCAGCAAATCCAGGGTGTTGTTGCTCTGGGCGCCATCTGTCCCCAGCGATATCTGTACACCTGCAGTTTTCAGTTTCAAATATGGCATAATCCCCGAAACCAGCTTCAGATTGCTTACGGGATTGTAGCTTACATGCACATTATGGTTCCTAAAAACTGCAATATCTTCATCTGACAAATAAATGCAATGCGCTGCCAGAGTCGGGCAGCTGAAAACTCCGAGACTCTCGAGCCATTTCGTGGGGCTTTCCCCTTTTTCTGCAAAACTTTTCCGATTTTCTGTTTTTGTTTCCGAGATATGTGTGTGAATCAGCGTATGCGTTGCCTGCGACAATGCAACAATGCTTCGCCACTGTTCAGCCGAGACACTGTAAGGGGCATGGGGACCCAATCCTGGAGTAATCAGCGGATTTCTGCCTTTCCATGCCGCAATAAAATCTGCCGCAGTCTGCACTGTCTGCCCACGTTCGCTTTTTCCGTTTTCAAATATGCTTGAACAGAGAAAAGCCCTCAATCCACTTTTTTCGACAGCCCTTGCTACCGCATCGGCAAAATAGAACTGATCGGCAAACGTTGTGACGCCGCTCGAAATGAATTCCAGGCACGTATGCAGCGCGGCATAGTATGCGTGCTCTTCCGTCATGTGTGATTCAGCTGGCCACATAATGTCATTGAGCCAAACCTGTAGCGGTACATCTTCTCCGAAATTGCGGAATAAGGGGGAATGAGAATGCACATGCGTGTTGATCAAACCGGGCATTATGAGCTTTCCACGCATATCGAGTACTGAATCTTCAGGATGTATCCCAGGATGCTGCGCATCTTCGCCGACAAAGATCAATTTTTCATGTTCGATGACAATACATCCATCAGGGTAATAGGCATCGCAGTCATCAATGGTGAGTACAATGCCATGGCGCAGAAATATGCGGCTCATTCGAGAACTCCCAGCTTTGCCGGCGCTCTCGTCTTTCTTCCCACGCCGACAAGCACAAGCAAAGTGATGACATAGGGAATAATCTGGCTGATCTGGTCCGGGAAATGTACTGCAGAGAACTGGAAACGCAATGCCTGGGCAAACGCAAACAGCAAACTCGCCAGCAATGAGCCCATAGGATTCCATCCACCAAGAATATTGGCGGCTATTGCGATGAATCCCCTTCCGGCCACCATATTGCTCACAAACAGATTGCTGTGCACAATGGAAAGATAGGCTCCGCCAAGTGCCGCCAGAGAGCTGCCGACGACAATTGCCCCTGTACGATACCTGGCTACAGGTATGCCAGCAGTTGCTGCAGCAAGCGGATTTTCTCCAATGGCCTGCAGCCGAAGGCCGATTTTCGTTCTCCACATTCCATACGAGCACGCAAGCGCTATTAAGAGGGTAAGCAGAATGAAAGGTGACTGATCAGTGAAAAAAGCTCCTATCACGGGAATATTGCGTAAAAATGGAACGGAATATGTGGACATTTGAGTGACGATTCCTGAAATTCCCTCTTTTTTCCATATGAACTTTACTATGACGACAGTCAGACCGCTTGCGATTATATTCAAACCAATGCCGATCACTGATTGGTTTGCTTCGAATTTCAGGACAAAAAACGCATACAGAACACCAATCGCGATGCCCGTGATTAGCGCCAGCAATATGCCCATCCATGCATTGCTGAATACATATGACCCTACCGCGCCGCCAAGTGCCCCCAAAAGCATTATTCCCTCAATACCGAGATTGATTATCCCGGCTCTTTCAGATATGGAAACCCCAATCGAAGCAAGCGCAATCGGTACCGCTAACCTGAACGTCATCGTTAACATATTCACAACAAACATCATTGTTGCCATATTCTTTATGACCTCCGTTTGCCGAATGCAAATCTGATAATGTTCGGAGTTGCGATAAATACAATCACCAGACCCTGGATTACATTATTTATGTTCGCGGATATGCCTGCCATCATGCTCATCTGCATAGCGCCGGCTTGCAGGCTACCGAACAATAGCGACGCGAGAATAATTCCGATGGGAGTGCTCTGCCCGATAAACGCGATTGCAATGCCGGTAAATCCGATACCAGAAGAAAAACCGTCAATGAATCTTCCATATGTGCCAAATACTTCAAAAATGCCAGCCATCGCCGCCAAGGCACCTGAAAGTGCCATAATGAGAACAGTGTTTCTTGCTACATAGATGCCGCCTGTCGCAGCCGAGTGCAAATTATTGCCCATGGCCTTCACTTCAAAGCCAAATACAGTCCTTTTCATGACAAAGCCATATAGGACGCACATGATCAAGGCAATATACAGGCTTGTGGTCAATTGCGTATTCGGTATGATTTTGGGTAGTTGAAGATTCAAAGGCAAGATTTCAGTCTGCGGAGTCATGCTTTTGGCAGCAATGAACGGGCCGTTTACAAAATAGGAAGTCATGAGCTGGGCTATGTAATTCATCATTATGGCTACAATGACTTCATTGATGTTCAGTTTGGCTTTTATAAGTCCGATTGTGCCGCCCCATAAAAAACCGCCTGCCATTCCACTCAATACGGCGACAGGCAATGTAATGAAAGCCGGAATTGTGTGCGACAGCAGCAAGCCGGTTATTGCAGCTACAAATCCTCCGATATAAATCTGTCCTTCACCGCCGATATTGAATAAGCCACCCTGAAGAGCAAATCCCACCGCAAGCCCCACAAATATAAGCGGCACGCTTTTGCTCAAGGTCAAAGAAAGCGAATACGAAGAACCAAAAGCTCCTTCAAATAGTGCTTTATACGCTTCGATCGGATTATAGCCGAGGATGAGCATGATGACCGCAACAAGCAGGAAGGATAGCAAGATTGCAACAAGAGAAAACCCCACATCTTCCAGATACTTCCGATTTCTTGTCATTCGGGTCTCTCCCCTGCCATGAAAAGCCCTAATTGCTCTATGGTAACTTCTCCCGCTTTGCGTTGAGCGATAAGTTCGCCTTTATACAGCACCCCAATGGTGTCGCTCATTTCCATGATTTCAGAAAGTTCCGTAGAAATGAGTAAAATTGCCTTCCCTCTGTCGCGCAATTGCAGCAATTGACGATGAATTGCATCGATTGCGCCAATATCCAGGCCTCGAACGGGCTGCACTGCAACCAGCAGCAAAGGATTAAGGCCAGCTTCTCGGCTGAAGACGATTTTCTGCTGATTGCCCCCCGAAAGCTGTGAAATGGGCTGCTCCAGAGCGGAAATTTTAATGGAATATTGGTTGACCATGTTGTCGGCATGCTTTTTCAGAACATTGAATCGCAATATGCCAAAATGAGAAAACATGCTGTTGTGCTGGAATCCAAGAAGATAGTTGTCAATGATCGGCATACCCGGCAAAATTGCATTCTGAAGTCTGTCAGAAGGTATGAGAGCTATCCCTTTTGCTTTTCGTTTCGCTGCTGGCATAGCGGTAATATCTTCTCCATTAAAAATTATCCGACCAGACAAGGGCTTCGCTGTCCCTGCCAAAATGCCTTCAAGCTCCTGCTGGCCGTTTCCGTCAACGCCCGCAATGCCGTATATCTCCCCTTGCCGGACTTGCAGAGAAATGGTCGCATGCGATGCTGCCAGCACCTTCAATTGCCGAAGTTCCAGCACAGGCTTACCCGGCTTGAAGGTACTTTTAACAATGTCGAAATCTATTGCATACCCAACCATCATTGTTGCGAGAATTTTCGGTGTAACCTCTTCAGTACGAAGTGAACCGATTATCTTGCCATTACGTAGTACAGTGACTCGATCAGAAAGCACCATGGTTTCATGCAATTTATGGGTAATGAAAATAATTGTTTTACCCTGTTTTCGCATGTCATCGAGAATACGGAACAGTACATCTACTTCCTGAGGGGTTAGAACCGCAGTCGGTTCATCTAGAATAACAATATCTGCCCCACGATAGAGTGCTTTGAAAATTTCTACTCTTTGCTTTTCTCCAACGCTGAGGACCGAAATCGGTTTATCCAGATCAAAATCAAAATGATACAATCTTTCCAGCTCATCGATTCGTGATCTATTTTCAGCATAATCGATTGCAAATCTGCCGGCTTCATTCCCGAGGATGATATTCTGCAAGACAGTCATCGACTCAATAAGCATGAAATGCTGATGTACCATACCGATATGGTATTGCTGCGCAATTTTGGGATTCGCAATGTGAACCGCTTTCCCGTGGATATATATTTCTCCCGCATCAGCGTGATATAGCCCATACAGAATATTCATGAGAGTAGATTTGCCCGCACCATTTTCACCGAGAAGACAATGTACTTCCCCCGCGTCAACCTCAAAATCCACATGATCAAGCGCTTTGAGCCTGTCGAAGGCTTTGCTTATCTGCTTCATCAGTATCGCCGGCATTTGTTACCTCATTTATAAAAAAACTGCGGGAAGGGGAGAATCCCGCAGTATTTTCTCGCTACAAGCTGCAGGCCTTATTTATATGTATTCGCTTTCAAAAACGCTTCCACTTTGGCATGTGTGTCAGGAGCAGTCAATTTCCCATCAATAATTGACTGCTTTATATCATTGACAGCCTTGAGAATTTTTGGATCAATAGTAACCTTGCTTCCTTCGACGGTGTAATCGATGCCACCATCAGCCAGGCCTAGTATGACCGTCTTGCCTGTCTTCAGATTGCCCTGCTTAGCCGCTACTGCAATTTTGTATGCTGCGGTATCGACTCTTTTGAGCATGCTTGCAATGATATGATTGGGGTCTATGGGATTCTGATTCGAATTCACGCCGATAGCATAGAAATTCTTTTCCTTGGCAGCCTGGAAAACACCAAGACCCGAACCGCCTGCGGCGTGATAAATGATATCCGCTCCCTGGTTGAACTGTTTCAGAGCGATTTCCTTTGCCGTAGTAATATCGCTGAACGGAGCATTGCCACCAATATAGTTCGCAATCACTTTGACCGAAGAATTCACATAGCGGGCGCCCGCCTCATACCCTGCATAGAATTTATCGAGCAAGGGAATATCAAGCGCGGCGATGAAGCCGATGGTTGGATTCTTCGCTGTGTTTGCTTTTTTGAGAAAGCCGGCAAGTGCACCAACCAGGAAGGAGCCTTCTTCTTCCTTGGAAACATAACTGACCACATTCGGCAAATTCAGACTTTCATCAATAATGGCGAATTTCTGGCCGGGAAATTGAGGCGCAACCTTGGTAAGCGGGTCGACCTGGTCGTACCCGACCGAAATGATGACGCTGTAGGTCTTCATTGAAGCCATTTTCCGCAGATAGGTTTCGAAATCTGAAATCGATTGTGGCTCAACATAATCGAACTGAATACCAAGCTCTTTTTGCGCTTTCTGAAGACCCGCATAGACGAGATCATTGAAAGAGAGATCCCCCAGACCACCGACACCAAGAATGCATCCAACCCGAGTCGGCGAAGAAGATTGCGCAAATGTAAAACCACTCGCAGCGACCAGCAACACAACCGCGAATATGCCTATTCTTCTCATACCATCGTGCTCCTTTGGCTTGTTAGACGTTCTATCGAACTTGTTATACAAGCTTAGCAAGAATTATACGACTGCTCCTTCGGAATTGTCAATCAAAATTTACTGAAAACTTGAAATGCTATGTATCAACCTTAGGCTCAAGAGCAGCACAGCTCCCGCTCTACAAAAACAATTTCACCGACATTGTGAGCACATTCTTCCACTGCGGGGCGGAAACTGGCCTGCCTGCGCCTGTCCCATCCTCCCACCAGGTGTAGGATAGCCCATAACCCGCGCTGAGCTCGAAGGGGATCGAAGCGCCAAGAAGCTTTGGCGGCTGGGTCGGCTTCCAGCTTACATTGATTGTGCCGATATGGTTGTAGTCGTAGATGCCATCGTGGAGGAAATTCTTATTGTAGGAATATAATTGATTATAATCCATGTATTTGTTGACATCGCCAAAAATTTCCGGCAAGTGGTTATCCCAGTCCGCCTGCGGATTGTCCCCATGCCGCACAAAGCGGTATTTGAGCCCCACACGCCAGCCTGGCGCGGGCATCGCTTCAAGATTGACCAAAAATTCGTCTGAGTTTGGCGGAAGGTAATAGCCGAGGTTCTCCCCATCCTGCGTATACGAAGTATCCACGCGCAGCCTGTAATCCGGGTACCAGGTCGCATAGTGCGAGTACACGAAAGGCTCGATCTTGGTGTACTGTGCCGTGACGGTCGCGAAGGACAGCCCGGGAATCGGCACCTTCACGCCGCCCTGCAGGGCGAACATGTTGCGCACTTTGGTGAAGAGCTCCGAAAGGTTCGTGATTTCCATCTCATCCGCATAGAACGACGCATAGAACTTGCCGATCCGCGGCACGAGAATCTGCCCGTCCACCTGCACACCGAGATTGTCGACATCGGCGAGCTGGTTCTGGTACATCACCGAGAACAAAAGCGGCGAGAAATACCCGAGTTCGAAGCGCTTTGCGCCCACCAGCGTGCTCGTCGCAGAAATCGTCAGCCAGTCGAATGGGAAGAGCTCCATGCGCTGGAGGCCGAGCATCTTTTGGTAGGAAAGGGCTGAGAATACGGGCGTATCAAGATTGTTTATTAAGCCATCACCATTGGTATCAGCAATTAATGATGTTATTGTGCTCTTCTCATTCTCTCCCTTCTCCCAATTCGTGAGCGAGCCCACGAGCCCCGAAATTGCAAAGAACTTCGAGGGGCGAAACACCGTCTCGAAGCCCACGAAGGGCCGCGCCGTCCCCGAGAGCGAGAACGAACCCGAGCCGATGCCCCAATCCCGCCTGAAGCGCGAAAGCCGCACCATCAGCGAGCCCGAATCGGTCTCCGCAGCGATATCTTCGCGGATATCGTAGCTCGCCGTGGGATAGTCGAGCGTGCCATCTGAATAGCGAGGCGTCCCAAGCCAGATATGGCCCGCATCCCACTCTTTCGTAAATTCGTATGGCAAATATAAATTTTTCTCGATTTTGTCGAAGGTGAAGCCCGCCTCGCCCTTCATCGAGAGCCATGGCAGCGGCTCGCCCGCCAAATACGGCACCCATCGCGAATTGATATGCCACAGGTCCTTGAGCGCCGTCGCACCCGAACCATCCATCAAATCGACAAGCTCGCCAACACCGAAGCGAGTTGTTGCCTCGACACGGATTCCAGCCCGCGCTGTACCAGCGGCATCCTGCCAGAGCGCCTGCTCAACGCCTTTGCCGGCCTTGAATTCTTTGGCATAGTGCTGGATCAGTGCCTGTTCAGATGGTGAAAATGCCTCCATGTGCCCCAGCATCTGAGCCAGGAGCTCGGCCACCTGCTGGCTTGTGTAGGGTTTCACCGAAGAGAGCCTCGTGACCACCCCGCGCAGCTCTGCGGTTTCAATGACTGAATACACCGGGTGCCCCAGATCCACCGCCAGGTGCCCTTGGGCAAATGCAGTTCCTGACCCGCCTGCAATCAAAAAGAGAAGCGCAACAAGCATAGCTGTGCGTCCAAAGCCTGCTGCAACGCGCTTATTGAAATTTCTTGTGCAGCCTCGCGCCTGATTTGCTTTCTTTTTGCTCATTGTTTCACCTTGAAGATCATTCTACCATTGATAAACGAATATTCCAGCCGTCCCTGATTGGAAAGCCAGGACAAATACGAACGAATCGTCGATCCAACCAGCACATGCTGATTATCGTCGAGCGAGATGCCATAGTGCGCGCATACCCCGGCGAAGATATCTTCCAGAGAGTGACCGCCAGATTCCCGTACATCTTGGCCGCCTGCGCACAACCCCACAATTACATCAGCTATCTCGTTAATTTTGCGCCGGTTGAGCTCCACAAGCGGTCGTATGTCCTGCGTTGGCTCGGCGTGCGAGGGCACAAACCAGTCCGCCTCGATTGTTTCAAGCATCGCGAGCGTCTCGAGCTCAGCAGCGAGATCATAGAAAAAGAAAATGTGGTACTTCTCGAGAATCGGCTTGCCTGCGAGCGCATCTGCAGCGAAAAATACCCTGTCGGGCGTCATCACCCCGACCATGCCAAAATAGTGGCCTGGCAAGGAAACGATACGGCATTCTGACTGCGGATCGCTTTGGGACTCTGGTTCTGCGCGAGGGGCTGGCTCCCCGCTGACAACTCCCTCAGGAAGCGCCCGCACCTGAACTTGGCCCTTAAAAAGCGTGCGCATTTGAATCTGCCCCTCGGCATCAAGAGAGAGCGCACAGGGCGGATTCAGAATATGCGTCGCCCGCGAAACAGGCGCCATAAGAAACTTGTTTTTCAATGCTTTTTGAGGGTAGCCGCCGGCCAGGAACGAAGTCTCGAGCAGAGGATAGCCGAGAAATGCTGCCTCGGCCTCGGTCGCGCAGACCGCGCAGCCAATTCGAGCCTGCAAAAACGCATTCCCTCCGCAGTGGTCCGCGTTCGAATGCGTGTTGATGATTCCAGCCAAATGCACGCCAAGCCGCTCACACTCGCGCAGAATCCGCCTACCCGCATCCGCATCGCCGCCGGAATCTATGAGGAAGGCACGCGATCCGCCGTGGGCCTGCGACGCAGCTTTTCCCGACTGGGCTTCGATCGGCACGCCTTCTGCCAGCACACTTTCACCCGGCACACCCTCACGCCTGCAAATATAGAGCCCAATATTGGTCGGGCCTCGCGCGACGAACGTATTCCCCGCAAGGCGCTCAAAATTGATAGCCATATTGTATTGTTACAGGTCAGCCGCAAGCCGCGCAAGCTTCTTCACATAGGTATACTGCGTTTTCGTCCGCTCGAAGCCGAGATTTTCGTAGAATCGGTGCGCATCTTCGCGCACGACATTGGTTTTGAGCCGCAAAGTGCTGAGCCCATGCGCGGCGGTCCAGCGCTCTGCCTCCTGCATGAGCGCATGCCCTACCCCTTGCCCGCGAAACCGCTCATCGACGACAAAGCCCGAAATCTCCGCAAACTTGTCGAGATAGAAATGGTCGACAACCTCGATACTTGTCCAGCCGATAACCTGCCCCTCATGCTCCGCGACGATGACGCGAGCCTCGGGTGCGCCAATATACCGCGGAAGGCGCTCGCGAACCTTTTCCGGGCTCGCGGGATAGCCGAGCTGGCCAGCCAAGGACGCGAGCGCGGGGCTGTCCTCGAGTGTTGCGCTGCGGATCATAAGGGCGCGTCCGCTCAAGGATGGAGACCCAGCGCGATTTTCCTGCCGCGCACCGGGCACGTGATGCGTTTCCATTGCGGCCTCCAAACTACACAAAACCCTCGTGCAACGTCGGCATCGGGGGGTAGGGTTGGCCGCTGGGGTTGGGGGAAAAGGCGGCACAAAAACCGACACCGAGCATTCGCACGAGGGCAATCATGATTATACTGAAGGGGAACAGAGGATGCAAGGCGCAAAGCTGGAAATCATGCAGTATGTCCAAGCCTTGCGCGGCGTACCTTTATCAACTGCCTTCACCAAACAAGCGTAAGGCCATACGGAATGAATTTTGCGAATTCGTTGTCCTTGCTTATCAACGCCATATTTCTGGAAATTGCTTGCCAGACAAGCATTCGATCAAATGGGTCGCTATGCGAATTTTCATTGAGTTTATAATAGGTCATTGCTTCTTCTGGTGTGAGGCTTATAGCTTGAAATTCCATTTTTTCTGCATACTGAAGCAGATCATCTGGACGCAGCGGGCCCAAATCCAGTTTCTTCAGTCGGGTCTTTATTGAGATTTCCCAAAATGAAATTGCGCTGATATAAATTTCATTGCCGGGATTTTCGATGGCTTCCTTTGCTTTTCTCGAAAGTTCTTCCGTTTTTGTAAGCGCCCATAAAAATACATGTGTATCAAGAAGATAGTTCATTGCTGCCCTAACAATTCCTCTTCGGTCATCTTGAAATCGTCAGCAAAGCGGATATCCACTTTGCCTTCGAGCAGGCCGATCTGCCGTTTGCTTTTCTTGGTTTTTTCAGCATAGGGAACAATCATAGCAATGGGCTTTTTCTTTCTGCCGTATAGAATACCAAACGATTCTCCTTTTTGTATCTTTTCCAGCACTTCGGAGAATTGATTTTTGAGTTCGCCGACGGACAAGTTCTTCATAGCATCAAAATATTGAGAATATTTCAACTTGTCAAGTTATCAAGTTAAAAACCTGACGGCAGCAGCGCACAGCCCAAGCACAGGCCCCTGCTCGGTCATTTTAGCAGCCTGCCCAGCGCCAACACCGCTCTCTTTGCTATCTCTTTTTCAGCAGGTCTGCGAACGGATTGTAGGTCATGCCGTCGCCTTCGGGTTCCCGTGGCGCGTGCCGTTTGTCTGCCCGTCTTCCTTCGCTTGTTGTCGCGCTGCCAGCAAGATTCGTCCTCGAGTCAGTGACCACCTTTGGCTTTTCAGCATTCGCCTGAACCCCTCCTGCCTGCACCTTCGCATCACTCCGCAGCGAAAGCCCGATGCGCCGCCGCACCGGATCGATGCTTATAATCGTGAATTCCTTGAGGTCGCCCACGCGCAGCACTTCCATCGGGTTTTTCACAAAGCGGTCACCCATTTCCGACACATGGATGAGCGCGCTCTCCTTGATCCCGATGTCGACAAAGGCGCCGAAATCGACCACGTTCTTGACCTTGCCCTTCACCTTCATGCCTGGCTGCAAATATTCAAACGAGAGCACTCCCTGCTGCAGAAGCGGCGGCGGCAGATCCTCGCGCGGGTCGCGGTTCGGTTTTTTGAGCTCGGTGATGATATCGTCGAGCGTGATATCGCCGACGCCGTATTTTTCTTTGAGCGCCGCCCGTTCCTCGCGGGAAGGATCGCGGCCAGACTTTACGATGGGCAGGATTTCCGCCGCGAGCGCGTAATTCTCGGGGTGCACCCAGGTATTGTCGAGCGGATTGTCGCCCTCCGGAATCTTGAGGAAGCCCGCGCACTGCTCGAATGTCTTCTCCCCAAGCCCCGGTATTTCCTTGAGCAGTGAGCGATTACGAATCACGCCGCTCGCATCGCGGAACTTGACGATTTTTTTGGCCAAGCTCCCGTTGATACCCGACACATACTTCAAGAGCGAATAACTCGCCGTATTCAGATTCACGCCCACCTGGTTCACCACCGAGCTCACGACTTCATCCAGGCGATCCGCAAGCTGTTTCTGGTTCACATCGTGCTGGTAGAGCCCCACGCCGATACTCTTTGGATCGATCTTGACGAGCTCCGCAAGCGGGTCTTGCAGGCGCCGCCCAATGGAAATAGCCCCTCGAATCGTCAGATCGAGCTCAGGAAATTCCTCGCGCGCCAGGTCGCTCGCCGAGTACACCGAAGCGCCATCCTCATCCACAACCGCAAATCGGCAGTCGAGATGGTTCTCCGCAATTGCTTCGGCCACTAGCTTTTGGACCTCGTGGCTCCCCGTACCATTGCCGACCGCAATGACCGAAAGCTTGTGCTTGGTCACTGCAGCGGCCACATCCTTCTTGCCTTGATCGGGCTTCGTCTCCTGGTTGATCACGAAATAGTCGAGGAACTTGCCGGTCTCGTCGAGCGCCGCGCACTTGGTTCCCGTCCGGATGCCCGGATCGATACCGAGCACGCGCGTGCCCCGCAAGGGGGGCTGCATGAGAAGATTGCGCAGATTCGTGCTGAACACATCGATGGCGTGCATCTCTGCGCTCTCTGTGAGGTCCGAGCGGATTTCCCGCCGCACAGCCGGCAAAAGAAGCCGCGCAAGCCCATCGGCCAAGGCTTCCTTGTGCTGGGCATTCGCAGGTCGAACCCGCTCCAGCACGAGCTCCTCCACGAGCACATCATCGATTTCGATCGACACATCGAGCTCGCCCTCGCGCTCTCCGCGATTCACAGCCAGCACCCGATGATGCTTGAGTGTCGAGAGCGGCTCCTTGTAATCCCAGTACATCTGGTAGGTGGACTGCTCGCGCTTTTCCTCCTCGCCGATGCCTTTCACCGAAAGCACACCATTCTGCATGACCACATGCTTGACGTACGCGCGAATCTCTGCATCCTGCGAAAGCCTCTCCGCAAGAATATCGCGAGCTCCGGCCCGCGCTTCCTCAGCGCTCGGTACCGATAGCTCGGGATGCTCATCATCCAAGCGCACAAAAGAAGGCGCCGCGGCCAGTACCTCTTCCAGCGGTGCCTTTGCCATGAGCTCAGCAAGCGGCCCCAGGCCCTTTTCCTGCGCGAGCATGCCCCGCGTCTTTTTCTTTTTCTTGAACGGAGCCCAGAGGTCCTCGAGCTCCGCGAGGGTCTTTGCTTTCTGAATATTCTCGTAGAGAAACGCATCGAGCTTGCCGAGCGCATTGATGCCTTTCAGCACCTCGAGCCTTCGCTCTTCGAGATTTTTGTAACTTTGGAACTTTTGGATACAATCGCGAACCTGCACCTCGTCGAGGTTACCCGTTCGCTCCTTGCGATAGCGGCTTATAAAGGGAATCGTGCAGCCCTCTGCCGAAAGGCTCAAGACCGCCATAACCTGCGAAAGACGAATTGCCAACTCCTGAGCAATGCGTTGCGCGATTCCGGATTCATCGATAGTGAGCGCCTCAATGCTGCTCGAATCCAAAACTGTCGTTGCTTCCATAGTGACCGTACGGTACGGGAAAAAAGGGAAAATTGCAAGGACTTTAGCCTGCTATGTTTGTGCATTTATTCTATGGATTTTCTTGCATGAATAGAATATGCTTTTTATAGATTCCAAAAGACTCTTTCTGTATACTATTGAAGACAGAGGCAGCAAATGGGCAAACTTGACAAGAAAGTGCGCACGTTCTCCGCACTCGAAATCGCCAAACTGTGTGGAGTAGTCAATCAAACAGCAATAAATTGGATACGAGCAGGTCATCTCAAAGCATTCACCACCCCCGGCGGGCAATACCGCGTCTATGCAGAAGACCTCGTTACATTCCTCAAAGAGCGTGACATGCGCATCCCTGAAGAACTGCATGAAGATCTCACCATGCCGGTTGACCTGGGCCTTGCCCTTATCGTCGACGACGACAAAGACCTCAATACTATCCTTAAGCGGCTCCTCGAGCGAAAAATCGAAGAATTGCGCGTCGCGCAGGCATTCGACGGCTTTGAGGCGGGGCGAATCATTGCCGAGCGGCATCCGGCAATCGTGCTTTTGGACTTGAACCTTCCCGGCGTCGATGGCTTTTCTCTCTGCAAGAAAATTAGGTCGGACGAATCGTTTGGGCAGCCAGCTGTTATCGCCATGACCGGTATCGCTCAGGAAGAAGCACAGCCCAAAATGATGGAAGCCGGCGCCGATGCCTTCTTTGCCAAGCCCCTCAACTTCGACGCGCTCATCGCAAAAATAAGAGAATTGCTCGAAGCCCGCAAAAACCAGCAGGGAAAGATCGAAGAATAAGGTTGCAACCCGCAGCCTTGGCTGCGGCACGTTCTCAAGGTGCTGAATGGATAAAAGAAGGAGGGCGCCACTATGAAAACATTGTATCGTTCTCCCGATGGTCGCTGCATTGTAGCGGTTGGCGATATCACCACGCTTGAATGTGACGCCATCGTCAATGCGGCGAATTCGAGCCTTCTTGGCGGAGGCGGTGTCGATGGAGCCATTCATAGCGCTGGAGGACCCCAAATTCTCGAAGAATGCCGCACGCTCCGTGCTGGCCCCCTCAAAGAAGGCCTTCCTCCCGGCCGCGCCGTCGCCACAACCGCAGGCCGCCTCCCCGCTAAGCGAGTCATCCATACCGTCGGCCCCATATGGCGCGGCGGGGAGCATCACGAAGACGAGACCCTTGAATCATGCTATCGCGAATCCCTGGCGGTAGCCGCGCGCGAAGGCCTTGCCTGCGTCGCCTTCCCGGCAATTTCGACAGGCATCTATGGCTTTCCAAAAGTCCGCGCGGCGCGCATCGCATGGAAAACCGTGCAGGAGTTTCTAGCGGGCTCCCCTGCGTCTATGCCGCGCGTTATCTGGTTCGTATTTTTTTCGGAGGCGGACGCGGCGCTATTCATGAATGAAAACAAACTCACAGAAAATAAGAGTATCGTATGAAAGCAGCAGTATTCGCCGAATTTGGAGCGCCGCTCACCATCTCGGAAGTCCCTGACCCAAAAGCCCCTGACGGAGGCGTTGTCCTTGCTGTTGATGCCACAGGCATATGCCGAAGCGACTGGCATGGATGGCAAGGACACGATCCTGATATCAAGCTTCCCCACGTGCCAGGACACGAACTGGCAGGAACCATCGTCGAGGTAGGAAAAAGCGTGCAGAACTGGAAAATAGGCGACCGGGTGACCATGCCATTTGTAGCCGGCTGCGGGCACTGTACGCCCTGCCTCACCGGCAATCAGCAGGTTTGCGACAACCAGTTTCAGCCCGGATTCACCCATTGGGGCTCGTTTGCTGAATTCGTCGCTATCCGCTATGCCGACATGAACCTCGTGCGGCTTCCCGACGCGATAGATTCAGCCACAGCCGCGAGCCTCGGATGCCGCTTTGCGACAGCCTTTCGTGCCCTGGAAGCCCAGGCAAAAGTTCGCGCGGGCGAATGGGTAGCCATTCATGGTTGCGGAGGAGTCGGCCTGTCCGCCATCATGATTGCTGCAGCGATGGGTGCCAGAATCATCGCGATTGATATCCAGAGCGACAAGCTTGCCATGGCGCGGGAACTCGGTGCGGAAGTCGTGATCAATTCGCGAGAAGTCCCCGATGTCCTATCCGCAATCCGCGACGTCACTGGAGGAGGAGCGCACGTTTCCATGGATGCTCTGGGAAGCCGACAGACCTGCTTCAATTCTATTGCTTGCTTAGCCAAGCGCGGGCATCACGTGCAGGTGGGCCTCATGCTCGCTGACCAGAGCCATCCGGAAATTCCCATGGACCTCGTGGTAGCCCGCGAACTGGAAATCTACGGAAGCCACGGCATTCAAGCGCATCGCTATAGTGTACTCCTTGGCATGATCGCTGCGGGCAAACTCCACCCTGAACGGCTCATCACCGCGCGCCTGTCCCTCGCGCAGGGTGTCGAATTCCTGCATAAGATGGACCAATTCCCCGGTACCGGGATCAACGTCATTACCTCGTTCTGAACCCTGCAGGTTGCCGCTGCGCCCTTGACCAAGCCCCAGCCTGCCGGCTATATTTTCAAATCGCAGCGCGCCGCGATTAGCGACGCGCAATGTACGCGTCGTACCGCGACGGCGCACCCCCAGAGGCCCCAGTGCTCGCACACCGGCAATTGCCGGAGCAGCACGACGGTTACCTCTTAATACCGTCGCGAGAAGCGACGAATTTAAAAACGCGACCGTCGTACCGCGACGGCGCGCATGCAGAGAACCGCAGCGCCTGGCAAACCGGCAAAAGCCGGAGCAGCACGACGGTTTCCTCTGATTCCTGCCGCGAAAAGCGGCAAATTTAAAAACGCGACCGTCGTACCGCGACGGCGCACCCCCAGAGGCCCCAGTGCTCGCACACCGGCAATAGCCGGAGCAGCACGACGGTTTCCTCTGATTCCTGCCGCGAAAAGCGGCAAATTTAAAAACGCGACCGTCGTACCGCGACGGCGCGCATGCAGAGGCCCCAGTGCTGGCAAACCGGCAATAGCCGGAGCAGCACGACGGTTACCTCTGATTCCTGCCGCGAAAAGCGGCACATTGAAAAACGCGACCGTCGTACCGCGACGGCGCGCATGCAGAGAACCGCAGCGCCTGGCAAACCGGCAATAGCCGGAGCAGCACGACGGTTACCTCTGATTCCTGCCGCGAAAAGCGGCACATTGAAAAACGCGACCGTCGTATACCGGTATTACCCGAGCTTCCCAAGCTCGTGAAGCGGGTTCGACTCCCGTCGGTCGCTCTAGATTTAAAAATTGGTTGCGCACAAATATTATGTTTCAACTGTAAGAACGCCGAAGCTGCTTGTTTATCCAGAACTGCACAAAGATTTTTTCGTACCTGTGCGTTTTTCTGCCCCTCTCTTAATTCAGACCATGTGTATTGTATTATAATGAAATACAGCTGCACATGGCCTTGAATTACGCATCATCGACAGAAATTTGTTACCCAAGTGGTCCGAAAAGCGGGGAGCACTACACGATCGCGCTCGTCAAATGGGAATAAGCTTAGCATAGCTTGATAGTTAAACATTATAATTGTTACTGTTTCCGGGTGGTAAATTACTTCTCTTTCCGCACGCCTTTGAACGGTTTCCCATCCTGTTTTTGATCAATGAACCTGCCGGTTTCTTTATCCCTTTTCGTCCAGTTGTCATTTTTCGGGTTATGAACTTGTGAACGCTTGCGAACAGCACCATTTCGATGACCATCGTGAGAAGGAGGGTTCGTTGCCATAAGATACCTCATTTTATGTTTTAAATGACTCATATGAGTCTGTGTAAATAATAAATATTTTGAGTAGACAAGTCAAGGTTGATATATTATATTTGTAAACAAAAGGAGGACTTTCCAATGCCGTCATCTTTTGGCCAGAGGCTCAAGGCTGCCCGAATAATGGCTGGCCTTTCCATGGATGCTCTTGTTGCCAAGATGGGACATAGAGTATCCAAGCAAGCCATCAGCAAATACGAAAATAATCTCATGTCTCCTGACAGCGAAACCCTCATCGCCTTGAGTGAGGCTCTTGAAGTAAAGCCTGATTATTTCTTTTCTAAATATGAAATAGCTGTGGACTCCATAAATTTCCGGAAAAAGGCTGCCTTGGGTAAAAAAGCCATGGAAACCCTAAAGGCCCGGATCAAAGACACTATCGAGCGATATGCCGAACTTGAATCGTTCTTCCCGGCTTCTCTCCCCTTCACAAACCCTCTTTCAGACTATGTAATCTCCAGTCTTGATGATATTCGGAAAGCCGCCATGGAGCTTCGGAAGGCTTGGGGCTTCGGATTGGAAGAGCCGATTAGCTACATAATCAACTGCCTCGAAGAGCATTCCATACGAGTACTCGAGATCAACGGGAGTGATAGCTTCGATGGGCTCTCTGGATGGGTAAAGCAATCGCCATTCATAATTCTGAATTCAAATGCACCATCCGACCGTAAACGTCTTACTGCATTGCATGAGTTTGCTCATCTCTCCCTGAAGTTTTCCGATTCCCTATCCAATTCTGAGAGGGAGAAGCTTTGCCATTCTTTTGGAGGCGCATTCCTATTACCCCGGGGTGTTCTTGTAAAAGAATTGGGCTTAAAGCGCACGGAGATTTCATTCTTTGAACTTGACAGACTCAAGAAACAATATGGTATTTCAATGCAGGCCATCATGTACCGGGCGAAGCAGGAAGAAATTATCTCCGAGTATGTCTATGAATCTTTCAGCCGCGAAATAAGTGCCAGAAACTGGCGAAAACAGGAGCCAAACCGCTATCCAATCGACGAGCATCCACTGCGCTTCGAGCAACTTCTTCACAGGGCAATTTCCGAAGAGATGATATCGATATCAAAAGCAGCATACCTTGCCAACACGTCGATAGAAGATATTCGTTGTCAGGAGCTCCTGAAAAATGACACTGCTCATCCATGACGCGAATGTCCTCATCGACTTAATCAGCATCGACCTTCTTGATTAATAGTGGATTCTGAAAAAGCATTGTGCAAGAAAAGCCATCTAGATAATCCATGCTCATCACAGAACCAAACGCAACAGCGGATACTCCGCGTCATCTCGATATATCCTGAACCCATTGCGGAAGTAGAACTCTGCAGGCCCAGATGGATTATCTGCCTTGCCCTTTCTGGCGAAAGTTTCAACTGCGCCGATCCCTCTTTGTTTCAACTCAGCAAGGACATTGTCAAGAAGTTGCGAGCCCAGACCCAATTTTCTGAATCGATGCCGAGGAATGAAAAGGCATGAGATTAGAACTGCCTCCTGGCTTGGCGGCCCGGCTTGGTATTCTGCAACACGAGGGAAAAATCCCGGCGGTGCATAGTGGGCGTACCCTTCTGCCACTCCATCAACGTACGCAATCTTGCCGCAATTGCCAAAATGTTCATTCGTTCTCTGCAACCAAGCGGTCTTCATGCGGATCGCTTTGTCTTTCGATTGTTCGATTGGTCCTGTGGACTCTCCAGGGAACTCCCAATACAGGCAGTACTTGCAGCTAAAAGGATAGCCATCCCATTCAGGAGCATCTTGCAGGCTTTCTTCAGTAAGGTTAGCGATCTTGATCTTCATTTCATTCTCCAAGAGCTGTTCTTGGCTTGTCGCCAGATTCTATTATAAGAATCTATAACGAATTTGCGTAAGCACTATTATTCATTGCAGCACCCAGCAACCATGGAAAATTGCAAATTGGTCCAACGACAATCTAACGTTCTGTGAAGACAATGCGGCATCTCCCACCAGGCTGAAGTGTATGATAATATTCCCATAGAAAGATGGATTTAAAGCTATGCAAAAGCAGGCAAAATCAAAACAGAGGGTTGCCAACCATGGCGAGGTGCTGACCGGCGAGCGCGAAGTCAACGCCATGCTTGACCTCGTAAAGCCGGAGACCGAACAAATCGATTCGCGCTTTCTTGAACCCGCCTGCGGGACAGGCAATTTTCTTGCCGAAATCCTCAAACGAAAGCTCCGCGTCGTAGAAGACCGCTATGCAAAGAGTCAGATCGAGTACGAACGAAAAGAGATAACTGTAGGAACAGAAATGATTGATAAATTGTGGAATTCGAGCAGAAAGGCAGTGCCAAAACCGAGCAGGGGACTGACCTGCTGGATCGGCTTTCCCAGGACCTGACGGCGGAGTTCGGCAAGGGATTCAGCAACTCCAATCTTTTCCAGATTCAGCAATTCTACCTCAAGGTTCAAAATATCCAGACGCTGTCTGGACAATTGAGCTGGAGCCATTATGCCGAAATCCTGAAAGCCGACAACGACCTGGAAATCAGTTTTTATACCAGACAATGCGAAAAGGAACACTGGAGCGTGCGCGAGCTTAAGCGTCAGATGAAAAGCATGCTGTTGCATCGCTTGCACTCGGTAAAGACAAATCTGGTGTGCTGAAAAGAGTATTGATCGATGAGTAAGGAATTCTTTCCTCCGCGCCTCGACGTACATCCCCTCCATCTATGCCTATGAGCCGCGGCACGGTTTTCACTGATCACTCTAACCTCTATCTTTCCGGCACGCCATTCCGCGCCATCGCTTCTGGCGAGTTCAACGAGTTTGACCTGAACGAGTTTTTCCGCGCCGAGGGGATCGGAAAGGACGCGCGATTTAAGTACGAAAACGAAGTTCAAAAGTGGCTCGACCTTATTCGTGGATCATTTCTGGAAACTACGGTGGACAATCTGAAAATGGGGGCCAGAAAGCCGCCGTTTCCATATTCCGATGCGCGGCTGCTTAATGTGCTAACCCATACCCTATGGTTCCTTCCAAGCGTGGCGTCCTGTTATGCCATGCGCAACCTTATGGCGCAACGGCAGAACAAGTTCTATCACGATTACACCGTCGTTGTGGCCGCAGGTAATGCTGCCGGAATCGGAGTCGCGGCACTGGAACCGGTACTGAAGGCGATGGATGATCCCCTCAAGACGAAGACCATTACGCTCTCCTGCGGAAAACTGACTACCGGCGTGACGGTTCGACCCTGGACCGGCATTTTCATGCTGCGCAACTCCTCAAGCCCGGAAACCTATTTCCAGGCTGCATTCCGGGTGCAATCGCCTTGGACGCTCAAGAATCCGGACGGGCAATCGCCGAACGAGGAGCTGATTCTCAAGGAGGAATGCTACGTCTTCGATTTTGCGCCTGACCGTGCCCTGAGGCAGATTGCCGACTATGCCTGCCGTCTGGATGTCAACGAAGCCAACCCTGAGAAGAAGGTCGAGGAATTCATCAGCTTCCTGCCGGTGCTGGCCTATGACGGCAGCTCCATGAAACGCATCGATGCCGCAGGCATTCTCGACATGTCGATGAGTGGTACCACCGCCACCCTGCTCGCCCGCCGCTAGGAAAGCGCCCTCCTGGTAAATGTAGACAACGATACCCTGCGCCGGCTCATGAGCAATGAAGAAGCCATGCGGGCACTTATGAGCATCGAAGGCTTCCGCAGTCTGAACCAGGACATCGAGACCATCATCAACAAATCCGAGGCAGTCAAAAAACTCAAGCGCGAGGCCAACGATCGCCAGCTCGCCAAGGAAGAAAAACTCAAGCTCAGCGAAGAAGAAAAAGAATACAAGAGCAAGCGCAGGCAAATTCAGGAAAAGCTCATCAAATTTGCGACGCGGATTCCCGCCTTCATGTACCTGACCGATTACCGCGAGCGCACCCTCAAGGATGTCATCACCCAGCTGGAGCCAGGCCTCTTCAAAAAGGTGACCGGACTCACCGTGAAGGATTTTGAGCTTCTGATAAGCCTCGGCGTCTTCAACAGTGCCCTCATGAACGACGCGGTCTACAAGTTCAAGCGCTATGAGGATGCCAGCCTGCGATACGTCGGCATCGACAGGCACGAAGGCGAGGACATCGGGCTCTATGACACCATCTTGCGCAAAGAAGAGTATGATCAGACATTCATGAATATCGCAGCGGAGCGTTGATGGAGCTAGAAGCGATATAAGCATTTTTCATCAGCGATCGTGGACAAAGATAAAAAGTCTATTTTGCTTTTAAAAGATAAAGCTCGCGAATTTAAAGCCATGGCGTTGGCAATGGAGAGCACAGGGTATTCGCAATATTTTGCTTGGCAGCTGCTTTTGAGCGTATTGTAACAAGGCAAGTACCCCTGGGGGAATTACCATGACCCTGCTGGGGAAAGGAGATGATCCTTGACGCACGAAATGATTCGTGCTGATTTTGGATGATACGGTCGCCGGCGAGCCTCCCAAGCTCGTGAAGCGGGTTCGACTCCCGTCGGTCGCTCTCGATGAATGGCCTGCAAACAGCGGGCCTTTTTGTTATACTGACAATATGACATCACAATCACAAATATCTCGCGACTGTGACAGCGCCAGCCCCGAAAACCTCCAGGCCCTCTACGACATGCTACTCGCGTCCCGCCATTGCGTCGCGTTCACCGGCGCAGGGGTGAGCACCCTCTCCGGCATACGCGATTTTCGCGGCAAGAACGGCCTCTACAAGACCCCCGATGCTGACAAGATCTTCGATATCGACATTTTCAGGCAGGACCCCTCCTTCTATTACAAGATGACCAAGGACTTCATCTACGGGCTGGGCGACAAGAAGCCTTCGGTCGTTCACAAGGTCCTCGCGGAGTTGGAAAAGCGGGGCATTTTGAAAGCCATTATCACGCAGAATATTGACCTACTGCATCAGAAAGCAGGAAGCCGTCGCGTCATCGAAATCCATGGCTCTCCGTCCTTGCATCATTGCCCGAGGTGCGCCTGGTCCATGACCTTCAGCGAAGTGGCCGCAATTGTCCGCGCAGGAGATATTCCCCGGTGCAAAAAATGTGACGCCGTGCTCAAGCCGGATATCACGTTTTTCGGCGAAAGCCTGCCCGCAGAAGCGCTCGCCGAAGCAATAGAAGAAGCTCGCTCAGCCGATCTGCTCCTCGTCCTCGGCTCGACCCTGCTCGTCTACCCTGCCGCGACCCTTCCGGAATATACCCTCGAACATGGCGGCAGGCTCGTGATCGTCAATGATATGGCGACCCATCTCGATGCCGCCGCCAGCCTCAGGTTTTCCGATCTCGGCTCGGTTTTCGATTTTCTTGAAAAGAAACTGAAATGCTGAAAGCTGGGCAGCAGGCAGGGCCGGTATTTCAATTTTTTTATCCCAGCCGCACCGCCATTGAAATTTTCCCTTCCTTGTATTCATTACGTTTTGTAACTTCAACTGACAAATTGTAAAATCAAGTAATAATGCATTATATTTCAGCGACTTGCACAAAACACGCTCTATCGTTTCTGCCAAAGAGTCGATTCAAGCATACATCTATTTCTGGCGCGACAATATCGGAACGGAAATCGATGTGGTTTTCGAAGAGAGCCTGAAGTTGAGGGCGCTCGAAATTCAATCAGGCAAGACCTTTTCGCCGAATTCACCTCGAATCTCGAAGCATGGATCGGTATTCGGGTTCGTTGCTGGAAGATTGCGCGCTCATCTATATAAAACGCAAGCTCTTGTCTGTTATCATGCAAATAATCATAATCTGGACATGGAAGCCGGATCATCATCTCCGGTCACAGACCCAAAAGTGCTGTTTGATGATTTTGCCAACGAATACGATAGCTGGTTTTTGACGCCTGCCGGCAGGAAAGTGTTTGCATTCGAGCTGGATCTGTTGTTGAATTCGCTGCCTGCATTGAGTGGCATCCATCTGCTTGAAATTGGTATAGGCACAGGGCTCTTTGCAATAGAGTTCCAGAAGCGAGGTGCAAACGTCGAGGGCATCGAACCTTCCCCAAAAATGCGTGCAATAGCCGAAAAGCGTGGTCTTGAAGTAAAGTACGGTTTAGGCGAAGCAATCCCCTATCCGGATAATTCTTTTGATGTAGTGCTTGCAATGACCTCCATTGAATTTTCAAAAATGCCTGAGCGCTTTTTGCAGGAAATGGTTCGTGTCACCAAACCCTCGGGCATCGTTGCCGTTGGAGTGCTCAACCTCTGGTCCCTGTATGGCATATCACGCAGAGTAAAAGGGCTATTCAAAAAAAGCCTTTATGATGAGGCACATTTTTATTCGTATAGAGAGCTGAAAAAGTTTCTTTCAACATATGTGAATAACGTTGAGGTAAAATCGACGGTTTTCTTAAGCCCTTCGCCTCCAAATTTCATTCTAGAGAGAGCAGATGCTATTGAACATTTTGGGAGACACCACCTTGTGCCATTTGGTGCTCTCCTTGTCGGCACAGGCAAAAAAGCTGAACAAAGGAAGTGACAAAATGCTTATTGAAGTACAATTTTCCATGTATCCAATAAGAGAAGCGCATATTTCACCCTTCATACAAAAAGCAGTCAACATTATCGAAAGCTTCGGGCTTCCTGTGCAGGTTGGCCCCATGAGCAGCATCACCTATGGCGAGAGTGCAACGATCTTCAAAGCTTTCGACAGGATTATCGAGGAATTCGCCGGATCCACCCAGTTTGTGCTCATCACCACCATTTCAAATGCCTGCCCAGTTGATTTCAGTCAAAATAAATCTTCTTCAAAAAGCTCCCTTTAGAGGCCTTTAGAGGCATAGCCAGAAGACTTCGCGGCACGCAAAGCCCCCCTCCCTCTCCGAAACTCATGGGTATTCGAAATAATTCCCTGTCTGCAGAGGCATGAATCGCGTTCCGAATTTCTTTCTGAGTTCGACTTGGGCATTGAACCCGGTGCAGTGCCCTGCGTAGATCGAGCCAACGACGAGCGAATCGAGAGCATCCACCGTTTTTGCAATCCTCTCCATAGGCGCTTCAACAAGGTGCAATCCACCAATAATCGAGGTAACTTCTGAAATACCGCTCATGGCTATGGCATGTTTTGTTATGTTGACAATCCCGGCGTGGCTGCATCCGGAAAGTATGACGATCCCTTTCCCTTTTACGGCCCCGATGACCGATATATCGTCATTCATGGGATCCTGGACAAGGTGATTCTGCGTATCGATTGTCTTGAGCGGTATGCCCACTTCCTCGAAATCGGTCTGGCGCTGTATATATCCGGTCGTTGCAAGCCCGGGCATAAGCTGGAGAGGATCCGCCGTGAGGAAAAAGGCTGCACCAATTTTCTCCAGGTTTGATTTTGCATCATCTGACGTTATCCCTACATGCCGTAAATAAGGCTTGTCGATGAAATTGAGCCTGAAGAGATCCGGATGGGCAATAACGGGTATATCGGTTTTTCCAATTGCCCTCAGCACTTCCGCCAGACCCTGAGTATGATCATAGTGGCAATGAGTGAGCACAATAGCATCGATACTGGCTGGATCGATCCCCATAAGTCTCATGTTGTGGAGAAGTGCTTCGTGACTCTGGCCTACATCTATCAGAATATGCCTTACAAAACCATCTTTACTCGCGGTCACATAAAGCGAAATTCCATGTTGACCCCAAAAGGGGCTCTCATACATCACTGAATCTTCAGCCACTACCCTGACCGACAAGTTGTCCAGCATGTCCATTGTATTCATAGAGCCTCCCTCTCCCCTACGGTTTGACCGCTTCATCTTGCGCTTCTTTCCCTCTGCCTATGACAGCGATAATCTGGAATACCACAATGGCAGCAATAGACGGGAAGAGCCAAGTGAGCGCTTGATTCCGTAGAGGCATTGCTGTATTCAGCATCGAGAAAGGCGTATTTGCGATGCCAAGACCCGCCAGAAAATCGCCTATACTGAAAAGTATCGCTACGAGAACGCCTGCCTGGGTAGCAAGCTTGACTTTGAGAAAGTCAGTAAAGAGTGACATGATGATAATAATGACAAGGGCAGGATAAATGAGCATCAGCCATGGAACCGTATAGCCCACAATTTTGGAAAGACCTATGAGACCCAGCAAAAAACCAATGATACTGCTGGCTGCTACAGTAAATTTGTACTTGATTTTGCCTCCGCTCATCTGCTCGAAGGTATCACCTGCTGCCGAGGTAAGGCCTACGGAGGTTGTAATGCAGGCCAGCGCGATAATGACAGCAAATACTATTTTGCCAAAGTATCCCAAGAGACCTTCCGCTATTTTAACAGAGAGAACTCCGATTGCCGCATCCGGAAAGAGCCCGCCTGAAGATGCACCCAGATAGGTAAGACCAGTTGAAGTAAGAAGAAGAGCAAGGGCAGCAAAAATACCTATCGTAATGATGGTGGAACTTCGGGATTTCGCATCTTCGATACCCCGTCGCTTGAGTTCGTTGATAATCCAGATTCCGAAAATCGATGCTCCCAGGGCGTTCATTGTATTGTAACCGTTAATGATGCCGTCGCTGAAGGCGGTAGACGATCCTGTTGAGGCAACCGCTGACAGAGGAGCAAAGATTCCTTTGATAACCAGGATAATCATGAAAACAATAAGTGCAGGGGCCAGATATTTGCCTATTCTGTCTATGACTTTGGAGCGGTTATAGGCAAAATAATAATTGAGAGCAAAATAGACAAGAAGGGTTACCCAAATGGGAATCGACGGGAAAAATTGCGCAACAGCCATCTCATGCGTCGCAGAACTGACACGCGGCAGTATGAAGACTGGTCCCATGATGAGGACGGCGATCGTGGTATACGCAATCGCAAAGCCTTTGCCCAGAACCATTGCTGTCAAGCCAACAAGAGAATAATTCTGCCTTGATATAGCAAGGTAGGCCAAAAACACCATGAAGCTGTTCACGACACCATAGCCGAGCGCCGCTATAAACCACGAAGCTCCGGTAGTTCTTCCCAGCATTGCAGGGAAAATGGTGTCACCCACTCCAAAATGTCCGGAGAAAACAGCCGCAGAAACGACGAGAACAGCTCCAAAGGAAAGAGCTTGTTTCTTTGTATCAGCCATATATTGCCTCCTGAAAAGAATTGTATAATTGGCATATGCCAATGTCAACTGTTTTTGGTATAAATAAAAAGAAACCAAGCATAAATATTGAATATCGTCTCTATATCCTGATTAAGCCCTATTTTGCTGGCCTTGAAAGCAGATTCTTTAAATCAGTTCTCTACTCGCGCCCGACATAGCGTTCGCCCGGTGCATATACTAAAATACAAAAACACTCGGCAATTGAAGGACTAGAAGCAAATGCAGATGACAGAAACACAAAGAGCTGCGCAATTTATAGAACAGTATATCCCCGAAGCCATGCACGAAACTAAAACGCCTGGCTACAGTGTCGCGGTCATGAAAGATGATGAGCTCGTGTATGGAGGCGGTTTTGGCTGGCGGGATCGCGAGCGATTTTTGCCCGCAACTGCTGACACTTTGTATGGAATTGGTTCATGCACCAAGGCTTTTGTGGCTACTGCCGTTCTATTGCTTGCTGAACGGGGCGCGCTGACGCTGGAAGACCCTGCCGGGCGCTATATCCCTTTGAAACTTCGCGCAACCGGAGGCACTCCCGATGGCGCCCCCAACATCGGCGCCTTCGATGGTAGCGCCGAAAGTGGCCCCATCACGATTCACCACCTTCTGACGCATTCTTCGGGCCTTCCGTCTCTTTCGACATCTGAAATTCTTTTGCAGCAGGGGCTTGGGC
>WESA01000102.1 GCA_009768935.1 Rectinema subterraneum | reverse complement strand
TGTTTAATATAAGCTGAAAATCCCTGAAAATATCAGATAGATTTCCCTGGTTTTATCACTGGGAATTCCCGGGAAAAATCAGGGGCAGTTGAACACTGCCTCCTGGTAATCCAGAATCCCTTTGTCGAAGGACCAACAACGACAAGGGAGGATCAAGGAAGGTGATCAACATGCCCCAAATACAAGGTATCAGGGAACAGTACCGAGAAGGAAGTTCAGTGGCCGAGTTAGCCAGAATCTATGGAGTAGACCCTAAAACAGTACGAAAGTACCTGAAGCAAGATGATTTTTCTCCAAAACCACCGGAAAAGATGACAAAAGAATCAATCCTGGATCCGTATAAGCCGCTCATTGATTCATGGCTTTTAGAAGATCAAGGGCGGTGGCATAAGCAGCGGCACACCGCGAAACGTATCCACGATCGACTTATTTCAGAAGTTGCCGGCTATGCCTGTTCCTACAATACCGTCCAGCGATATGTGAAACGAGTACTTCAGGAACAGCGTACCGTGCGGGCGAGCATGGAACTGGTCTGGCACCCCGGCGAAAGCCAAGCTGATTTTGGTGAGGCTGACTTCCTGGAACGCGGAACCATGGTTCGCAAGAAGTATCTTACCCTCTCGTTTCCCTACAGCAATGACAGCTTTACGCAGATATTCGGCGGAGAAACCGCTGAATGCGTTTGCCAGGGGCTCAAGGATATCTTTGCCTATATCGGCGGCGTACCGCCATTGGTGGTCTTCGACAATGCCACCGGTGTCGGCAGGCGTATCGGCGAGATAATCCACGAAGCGGAGCTGTTTTCCAGAATGCGAGCCCATTACGGCTTTTCCGTGCGATTCTGCAACCCGGAATCGGGTCATGAAAAAGGCAACGTCGAAGCAAAGATTGGCTATACCCGCAGAAACCTCTTTGTGCCAGAGCCTGCATTCGACGATATCGAAGACTACAACAGGACCCTGCTTTCGCTGCATGCTTCCAAGGCCCAGGAGTCGCACTACAAGAAGCTCCTGCCGATCAAGGACCTCTTCGAAGAGGATACACGAGCATTATTGCCGCTTCCACGCACCGCTTTCGATCCCGTGCGCTATGACTACCTGAAGGCTGACGGCTACGGCAAAGTGCGAATCGATTCCCGTCACTACTACTCGACGAGTCCTGAGTATGCAGGCCAAGAAGTACTCGTCGCAATTCGCGCGCATTCGATCGACATCCTGGACGACCACAAACGCCTTGTAGTTCGCCATAGCCGCGTCTATGGGGAACGGCGAAGCGATAGCAGCGATTACCGTACTTCGCTCGCCGTCCTTATGAATAACCCCGGCGCATGGAAAAACTCAGGAATCCGGGAACTGATTCCCGATCCTTTGAAATCTCTCATGGACCGACAGCAACGCACGCAGCTGCACGCGACGCTGAAGACTATGCACACGCTTTCAAGCGAATACGGCTTTGAAATCGCCGTACAAGCGCTCGAGGAAGGCGTACAGCGCTCCAGAACATCCTTCCATGACGCGGCGATCCTTGCCGCGAGGATTGCCGGCTACGGGCTCACTATGGCCCCAGAGCGCGGCCAGGATCTTCATGTGTACGACGAATTCCTGGAAGGGGTCCAGGTATGATCCGTACACCACAGGAACGCGAACGCACGAGGATTACAATCGCCTCCATGAGTCGCAAACTCATGCTCTCAAGCCGTGTGGTTGAGCTGTGCGAGAGCGAAGCCACCCCGCGGCAGGAAGAATTCCTCTTAAAAGTGCTGTCAGAAGAAATCGACCGACGGGAACGCGGCAAGAAAGCCAGGCTCCTGAATCGTGCGGGGTTTCCCGTCTTCAAGAGCTTTGAAGACTACGATTTCTCAGAAATCCGCTTCCCGCCAGCCCTCAGCAAGGAAGAGTTGCTTCGTGCCGACTTCATTCCCGAAAAAAAGAATCTTGTGCTCTATGGCGGTGTCGGTACCGGAAAAACTCACATGGCGATCGCACTCGGCATTGCCGCCTGTGAAAAGGGGCTTTCGGTGCGGTTCCTCACGGTCACCGAGCTCGTGCTTAAGCTGACCGAGGCGTACAAGGCCGGCACACTCGAACGCCTTATACGGGACTTAAAGCAGCTGGATCTCCTGATTTTGGACGAGTGGGGGTATGTTCCCGTGGATCGGGAAGGTTCCCAGCTTTTATTCAGGATTATTGCCGACAGTTACGAGAGTAAAAGCCTGATCCTCACGACGAACCTTGAATTCTCGAAGTGGGGAGGAATCTTTACCGATGAGCAGATGGCCGCTGCCATGATCGATCGGTTGGTTCATCATGGTCATCTTTTACTCTTCGAAGCGAAAAGCTATAGAATGACGCATGCCCTCATGCGGCAACCTGGGCCAGGCACGGCAAAACCAAAGACAACGGTTGAAGCTGGCTCTCGGCTTGGGGAAGGAGGTGCATAACAAAACCGCCTGCCAGACAGGCTGATGATGAAACCAGGGAATTCCTGTTGATAACGAGGGGGAAATCCTCATGATAATTCCAGGGAAATTCAGTTGACATTAAACAA
>WESA01000001.1 GCA_009768935.1 Rectinema subterraneum | reverse complement strand
CTCAAGGCGCGGCCGGTCTTCCTCTCCACCGAGAGCCATATTCGCGCGCACTTTTTCATCTGCTTTGTGAGTTTACTCCTCATGCGCCTCTTGGAATATCGCCTTGACTGGCAGTATTCCGCCGCGGCGATGCAACAGGCCTTGGCGAGTGCCTGCGGCACGAGCGTGGGGAAGAACCTCTATGTCTTTGATTACTACGATGCGGTGCTTGAGGCGATTGGGAAGAATCTTGGGATTGATTTTTCAAAGCAGTCGCGTACCTTGCAGGAGATTCGCCATCTTCTTGCCCAGACAAAGCGAAAACACTAAGGAGATGCATTACAGATTTTTGTTATGAACCAACACACGCTATTCATTATTAAATAAGATATTACAACACTTTTTTAATGCAGGAACTGCAAAAGTCAGGCTATTTGTATGCGAATATTAAGTGCTAGATAAATTTTTCTCTCCTCCACTATGCGCACAAACTCAGCGCATTCGCCTTCGAGGCTTGCACCAGGCGGCGCTCTCCATCTGTCAAGAGCTTTTTGGCTCCTTCTGACGTATCGCCGACTCCCACCTCGTCCTCGAGATGAGGAAGATAGCGATGAACGAGGCGGTGTAGTTCGAGAAGAGGTTGCCCCAGAACACGGCGTAGTACTTGAGGTACTTTTCTGTCGCCAGGATGAAGAGGTAGCGAAGGAACCATATTCGCAGGACGCCAAGCACGAGCGGCACCCTGGTCTTGCCGAGCCCGATGAAGGCCCCTTGGATCGTGATAGTCACGCCGAAGCCGATCACTGAGTAGGTGTAGATGTGAAGGGCGCGGTTCGCGATCTCAAGCACGTCGGCCCGCCGTGTGAAAAGAATCGTCAGGTGCGACGAGAGCGGTACGATGACGGCGATGACGATTGCCGCGGTGATTGCGCTCAGGACCGCGCCTCCAACGAGCGACTTTTTCGCCTTGCCGGGATTCTCGGCGCCGATATTCATGCTCACCATGGTCGTGACTGCCGAGCTGAAGGCTCCCGGCAAAATGAAGGCTACCTGCGTGATGTTGTTCGCGATGCCCTGACCATTCAGCACAACCGGCCCGTATTTTTCAACTTCAGTATTTATAAGGAAAAAACCGAGATTGAGTATGAAGGTGTTAAGCATGGCTGGGGCGCCAACCTGGAAAAGCTGGCGCACGGCCATCATATCGAATCGGAAACCCCTCAGCTCGAGCCGGTCCGGTCCTTTCTTTACAAATAATTCCCAGAACATCCAGACGGTTATCAGGATATTTGCAGCGAGTGAGGACAGCACGCAGCCCACGATGCCCAGCCTGAGCGCGTAGATGAACACGAAATTGAAAAGGATCTTGAGCGCCAGCATGAGCACCATGCGGATAAAGGGCGCCTCGGGCTTTCCATTCGCGTTTTTCAGGCCGTTGTAGATCGATTCAAGGAACGAGAAAGGCAGAACAAGCGCGTAGAGCGAGAGATAAAGAAAGACGTTATGTGAAATCTGCTGATTGATCCGCGCGGAGATTATAGCAGCCGCGACCACGAGCAGCGGCGCCGAAAGGCAGCCAAGTATCGACCCCATCACAACAATCTGCGTCGAGGTGCGCTTGGATTCATCAAAACTGCCGCGCCCGTTCAGCTGTCCTATAATAGCCATCGCCGCCACACTCAAGCCTTGCGCAAGCGCCATGGCCATATTGATCACCGGCTCGCTGAACGTCACCGAGCTTGCCACAAGCGTTCCTGCGATATTGTTGATAAAAAGCCCGTCCATCAGCGGCATGAGCGCCTGCACGATGCCAAGCATGAGCGTCGGCGCAGCGAGGAATAAAAGCGTTTGCGAAATCGGGCCATTCAGAATACGATCGCGCCGTTGTGCCGTCGATTGATGCAGAAACGCAAGTTCCATTTATTGAATCCTTGTTGTATCCTGATACATGTACTCGCTTTTATCCGGAGAATCAAGATGACAGGGACAATTCGCATACCGCGCAAGGCTCTCGAGTATTTCTGTACCAAAGTCTTCATGAAGCTCGGCCTCAGCCAAGACGAAGCGGCCGATTCCGCGGAAATATTGGTTGCCGCCCAGCTCAAGCAGATTGGCGAGGAGCTGGAAGTGCTATTTCCTTCTGCAATTTGAAATAATCAGATGTATCGCCAATGAGAATCGCGCCTTTCAACCGGCCGTTTTCATAAAAGAGCTTTCTGAACGACGAGCCCTCGCGCTGGGATTCTGTTCTTGTGCCAAGCCCCACAGCGATATCCCCTATCGATGCGACCTCGATCCCCACGACCTTGAGCTTTGCGCTCATGATACTCCCGTTGTAGACAGCATCCTGGCCCGCGATAATCGCGCCCGCAATCTCTCCCTGTTCCTTTGCGGCTGGCCAAATGCCGTACAACGTGCTCCTGAACTCGGCGCAGTCGCCTGCGGCGTAGATATTGCCGATATTTGTGCGAAGCTTTTCGTCCACAATGATTCCCCTGCCCACATTGACTCCCGAACCTTCAAGAAAGCCGACATTTGGGCGTATCCCTGCCGAGACAACAATGATATCGGCTCGAAGCACAGTGGCATCAGTGCAGGTGATACAAAGCCCTTCCCGGTCGGCATCGAGTGCGGCAGCCTGCTTGCCGGTCAGAAAGCGCAGCCCTTTTTCTTCAAGAGACGCTTTCAAAAGCAGTGAAGATTCTGCATCGAGCTGTTTGGGGAGAAGCCTATCAGCGATTTCAATAACCGTGGTAGTGAGCCCCCGGGAGGTGAGTGCGAATCCGGTTTCAATGCCAAGAAGGCCCCCGCCGATGATTGCGGCAGTTCGCACATGTTGTGCTGCGGCGATAATTCGATCCGCATCCTCTTTTGTGCGCAACCGAAAAACGTTTTTCAGATCAGGCCTGAAGAAGGGCGGCGTTGCGGCGCTCGCTCCCGAAGCGACAAGCAGCGCATCGTAGGATATATCGCCCTTGGACGTGATAATCTTGTTTTCTTGAGGAGTAATAGAGAAGACTTTTGCGCCGCTCACAAGCTCAATATTGAGCTTGTTGTACCATTGCTCGCTTTTTATGGTGATCTGTTCGAATGAAACCTTTCCGGCAAGGTAATCCAGAAGGCGTGGCCTCGAATAAAATGGAGTGTTTTCATCCGAGAGCATTGTGATTTCGCAGGAAGCATCGAACTCGCGGATCTTCGTCGCTGCTGAAGTCGCCGCGATACCATTTCCGATAATTACAATTTTCATACAAGTATCGTTCCTTTTTTATCAATATATAAAAGATTATTAAATTAGTCAAGAATTGCATAGTGTAATGAACCTTGCATATGCTTCAATGCATTGTTGATGTACATGCAGGCAGCAAGGAAAACATGCAATCTTCTCTATACGATAGGTTCTACCCCGAAATCCTGGCTTCTTCCATTGAAGAAAACATATCCTGAATTTCGCCGGAGATTTCCTGTTTGAGACGTTCTTTTTCGAGCCAGAAGGGATTGTCGGGGTTGTAGATGACGGGCGAGCCTATGCTGACGCGGCGCGCTTTCTTGTTTACGGCGATTGGGACAAAGGTGAGTGGCTGGCTGTGGCGTGAGTAGTACATGCGCGCAAGGTGCAAAAATCCGGTATAGAGGTCGCCGAGCTGGGTGTTCTTCGCGGTGCTGGGAATTTCCGGGAAAATGAGAATGTTTTTGCCCTGTTCGAGCATGTTGAGGCTATATTGGAGCGTGCCGAGAATCTTTCTCGAGTTTCTGTAGACGGGAATTGCGCGTAGAGCCTGCATGATGGCGACGCAGGCATAGCATATGATCTTCGATACGATTGCATTGAGCCGGGGGCCCAGTTTGAGTGCTGCTTCGGTGAAATCCTTCTGGAGATAGGCCGCGCACTCGCGCCTGGACATGATTTCGTGCGTGACCCATGGATATGCCCGCACCGGCAAGGTCGAAAGAAGGCTCACTGGTCCGAAGGCGCCCTCATGATTGGACACAAAGACAAGGGGCGATTTGCAGCGCTCGATATTTTTTGTGCCGCAGATTTTTATGCCATATATGATGTAGCGCACAAAATAGAAGCCTGCGTTGAAGAAAATGCGTGCGGTCAGGTTCATTTTCTCGCCGTCTTTGGTCATGTCCATGCTCTGCGAGTAAGCAAATTCGCTCTAAATATGATTATATCAAAAATTCAGTACCGAGTGAAAATGTTTTTTGATGAATTCTTCTGGCACTGGCTTATGCATTACGCATGTATGCACTTTATAATCCAGCAGCCCAGCAAAGCAAGAATAAATATCCAGATCAGCACTACCACTGCGCCTGCACGCCAGTTTTTCGACAAGGATACTGGTTCGCGGATGGCTTTGCGGGCACAATCGCGCACAAGCTCTTTTGGCACACTGCGCAGGGTGAACGCGATGAGCAGCGGCAGAATTATAGCGTCGTCGAGCTGTCCGAGAATCGGGATAAAATCGGGAATGAGATCGATCGGGCTCAGAAAGTATCCGAGCGCCAGGCTTCCAAGAAGCTTCGTCTTCAAGGGAATGCGGCCTGAGCGAAGCACATAGTAGAGAATGCCCATGCGTAAGCGCATGCGTTTTTTGGATCTGCGCAGCCAGTGGTTCCATTTTCCGCGCCAATTGCGGTTAAGTGAATGGCGCCCGCTTATACCAGCCTCGATCACCGCTATACGTTTTCTCATTGATTCCCCAATATAGAGTAATTTGACTATAACTCTAGCTTAGAACTGGCCGCGATTCAAGCTCGGATATGAGCCGATAGGCCGAGCTGATTATGGCTAAAGCAAATTGTTTATCTCGAAGGAACATATGAAAAATCGGAGATAACCACCTCGTACGGCCCTGGCCCCTGTGGCGCCTTCCCTCTGAACAGCCAGAGATTGATTCGTAGCCTTGCCCGCCCTGGCTCTGGAACGCGGCCAGCGTATTTCCAGTATTCGCTCAGCTTGCCGTCGCAGTACAGCACAAATTCGACCAGGCCTTTGTCCCATCGCATTTCGAATGTGTAGCTTGCGGCTTTGGGCAGATTGAAGGCGTGCTGGTTTCCGGGGACATCGTAGGGCTGGACGGTGAACCATCCGTTCGGCCCGTCCTTGACTCCCCATCTCGAAATCTCGATATCGATTTCGCGGTTGAAAGCCTCCGGCGCCTTGTCCCACGTGAAAAATCCGAATACGATATTGGGGTCGAGCGAGCTTTCGGAGCTCGAAACCGTAAATCGATAGGTACCGTAGCCAGCGTCTTTTTTGGCCATCATTTCGGAAGCGGTCCAGACGTTGTCGCGCTTTTGCAAGGTGAGGTGAACGCTGCCCTGTTCATCCACCCACACCTGATCTGGCGAATTACTGAATGTATTTGGTCCCGGATCGACAGGGCCGCTTGTCTGTCGCAAGCCCCAGGCAATACCGCCAAATATGATATCGCGCGGACTGGCTGCATACGCAGCTGCAGGAAGAGTGATCAGCATCATAAAAAAAGGCAACCAGCCAGCATATCTCAACAGATTCCTTTTCCCAGATCGATGCACTGCAGTACCTCGCTTTTTTCTAGTCTAGATCTCGTCATATTCCCGTGCATCACGCACAAAAGTCAACCCGATTTCGCAGAGACAACTAAATATAGTATAGTCTGAACATGAATCATCGCGAGCGCCATGCTAGGCTTTTCAATCGCATTGCCATACCCTACAGCTGGTTTTTTGCCGGCCAGACGCGATCGTATGCCCGATGTTTCGATATCGGAAGAACAGCCCTGCCGTCGCCGCATGACAAGCGGGCGCTCGATATCGGCTGCGGCACAGGGGCGTTCACGTCTGCGCTGTGGGCTGAAGGATGGGATGTCGAAGGCATTGATGTGGCTCAGGAAATGATTGTGCACGCGGCAAAATCCGGTCTTCGCTGTTCGGTGGTCGATATCCTCGGGGCGCATGGCATAGCCGATGCATCATTCGACCTCGTGAGCGCGGCGTATGTCGCGCATGGCTTGCCTCTGGAAGACCGGCTCATCCTCTATCGCGAATGCAAAAGAATCAGTAAGGATACCGTGCTGTTTCACGATTACAGCGAGAACAAGCGTCTCCTTACCAGCATCGTCGAATATCTCGAAGGCGGCGACTATTTCAATTTTATTCGCACAGTCCGGCAGGAGCTTGCTGGCAATTTTTCCGATGTAAAAGTACTGAGAGTTGGGCCGCAAAGCGCTTGGTATATCTGCAAGCCATAAGGGGGTTATCGAATGAATTCAGGCTATCGGTCAGGGCTCATGCCCGAAAAAGGATATCTGGAAGAGAGGCTCACATGAAAAATCTCAATATCGCAGTGATTCATGGCCCCAATCTGAACTTGCTCGGCACGCGGGAACCGGGCATTTATGGTGCAGAAACACTTGATCAGATCAACAAGGAAATCGAGCAAGAGGCGAAAAAGTGTGGCGCAACCACCGAGTTTTATCAGTCGAATATCGAAGGCCAGCTTGTCGATTACATACATAGCTGCGCGGGGAAAATCGACGGCATCGTCATAAACGCGGGCGCGTACACCCACTATTCAATTGCCCTTCGGGATGCTATAGCCGCGGTCAATATTCCAGCTGTCGAGGTGCACCTTTCGAATATCTACAAGCGTGAAGAGTTTCGCCATACTTCGGTTATCGCGCCTGTCTGTATAGGGCAAATTTCGGGGTTTGGAGCATACAGCTATATCCTTGGCTTGCATGCATTGCTACATGCGCTCGGACAGGCTTCATCGTGAGACCAAATGCCGCGCTTCAGGAATCAGGCCCCCTTATATCCTGAATCCCAGGCTCGCTCATTACATCCTAAACGCCAGTCCTGCTTCCAGGCTCAGGGTATTGAGCGTATTCGATCCAGTGTCGAGTGGGCTTGAGCCGTTGCTTATAAGGCTCATGTAGTATGAGAGCGCGTACCGCCCCCTCACCCAGAGCCAGAAATCGGGAGCTAACTCGGCGTACAACGATGCCTCAGGCCCGACGAGGCCGCCCAACCCCGTGTATGTGTTCGCAGCTGAGGTATTGTCCGTGACATCGAGAAGGCTGAGCCCGAGACGAGCGCCAATATTGAGACGCACAGGTTTGAGCGCAAGAGAATACCCTATCATCACCATGTCGTTCATCTGCAGGCGCAAACCTTTGCTTGGCGCGGCAATGAAGAATTCAAGTTCCAACCCTGACAGCATCGATGAGCCAGTGGAATTCGCTGATTCTATTCCAAGACTGAAATTCAAAGGGCCTGTCCAGCTTGTCAGAGAGGGAGCGAGCGCGCCCGAAAAGGTCGGATAATCATAACCGATAAAAAATACATTGAATCCTTTTGGTTTTGCAGCTTCTGGTTGAGCCTGCGTCTGAGGCTGCGTCTGAGCCTGCTGGGCAATCTGCTTTTCTGTCACCCAGGCTGGCGTGACGGTTTTGGGATCTGCGCCTTGGGCAAAAAGCGCACCAGCAAAGACCGCGCACAATGCTGCGGCAACTAGCATACGTTTCGCGTTCATTTTGCGCCTCCTGCCTGCTCGATAGCCAATGTGAAGGTGACAGGCACAAAGATTTCGACATACATCTTGTTGTCGATGCGATAGCTGCGCCGGATTCCATCTATTTTAATTTGGCTTTTGCCGGCCGCTGCGGCATCATTGATTGCGGAAAAGAGATCATCACTTTTTTGAACCGGCTTTCCATCAGCTTTGGTGATGATATCCTGAGGAGAAAAGCCTGCTTTTTCTGCAGGGCTCTCTTTGAAAACCCACGAAATGATGATACCCCCTGACTGCAGAATACCGGCTGCCTGAGCCTGCGCTTCGCTTAATGGGCTCAACGAGGCTCCGAAACGAACGTTCGGAAGGCTCACCTTTGCACCGCGAGCTTTGGCAAGCACGAGGATTGCTTTGCCAAGGCGTTCGGCTGCATCGCGCGTCGGCGTCCGGATCGATGCCGGATTCGCGTTGGCAATACCGACCAGAAGCCCCCATTTGTACTCTTTGTTAAGCACAGGGTAATGCTCGAGCAGAATATATGACACCTGATCGAAGGGGATAATGAGGTTCGCGCTCTTTATGAACGAACCTTCGGTCCACGACCATTTCGCCCTCAATCCATAGGGGTCGACATCCAATTCCGAAAAAGGAATCCCTGCCGTGAATTCTACCATGGCATTCTGAAGGTTCTTGATGGCGCCGACAGCTTCTCCTTCGGACCAAGAGGAATCGAAGGTTGTAAGATAGGTCTCATCATCATAGATTTTTGGCCAGATATCGGACTTAGGCGCCGCGACTCCAGGCTGCGCTGCGGCTTGCTGAGGCGCTGGCAGTGCGCCGGAAGAGGAGGCCACCGCGGCTTGGGATTGCGGCGCGCTTGGCGCTTGCGCGGATGGCGCGCTCGCACAGCTCATTGCCAGGAACAAGACGCTCACAAGAGCTGCCCACCAATAATGCTTGAAAAGGCTCGAATGCTTCATGCTGCGCCTCCTTGGGCCGATTGTACCGGCCTTATATATGCATATCTCAATATGTGCGCATATGTGTAAGCATACACCCATCAGTGCCTGTGTCAATGGTGGGCTAGTTGTGGGCGACGAAGCATGAAGGATACAGCTTTAAGTTGAGAACATTATCCAGATTATTGCACTGCGATATCTACACTCGGACGCATGGATGCTGCAACCGAAAGCGCGCCATGCACCGGGTGTTCCAGAAATTTCTGCATGAGCGCCTCGTCCTCGCCTTTTCCCTCTGCCCACAAGGGCTCAGCCTCTTGCATCAATATGTAATCGTAGCGTGAAGCCCACTTGCGCGCACCGAGCCGTGCAGTGATCGAGCAGTTGTCGACCATGTAGGCTACACCCTTGAAATGCATGAACGGGTTGAGCGAGTCGACTGCTTCAATGACCGATTCATTGACAATTTCGGAATATGCATGGCCTTTTTCAGCAAGCAGATCGATTTGTGCCATCATGCACGCGATATACACGCCTGCGGTAAATGGCTCCAGCGGAATTGCCGCTTCGTTTCGTTGTGCGCGGACTTTTTCGCCTGTTTTCCACATGAAGGTGCCGTCGATTTTGGCCATCGGCATTGCCTCGATGCGCTTGTTCGCAAGAATCACCGAGCGGATTTCATTGCCAGATGCGACCTCGTCGTAGATTTCTCTGTGGATTTCGTAGTTCGGTCTGTATGCGGCGCCATAGGCTTTTCTGAAAATTTCTTTGTCTTTTTCTGACAAGGAATTATAGACTCCAATCAAGCCTTTGCGGCTGATGGTCTTCGAAATCGGCCCTGTGATGCTCTCGGTGGCATGGACAAAGGCTTCTTCCGGCGACATGCCTTGCGCCTGGTAATGGCGGAAGAGGAATTCGACAATGCCATGCACGGCTCCCAGCAGAACAGCCCGCTCTCCGAATATGTCCGAAAGGTACTCTTTTTCGAGCGTTGTTTGGAATGTGAAAGGCGCACCGATTGCAATAGACCAGGCGAGCGCATAATCGGTTGCTTTACCGTCGATATCCTGCTCGACTGCGAAACTGGTATTGATCCCGGCCCCATTGATGTGCTTTCCCTGCTCATACAGCCTGCGCACCGAGGGTCCCATCCCTTTGGGGCATACGCCAATGACATTGATATTAGCGGGGAACTTGTCGCCATGTATCTTCAGAACGGCGAGCAAAAAACCATGCGACAGACCAAGCGTCGCACCCGGTTTGAGTGCCTTGAAAATCTGCGGATAGAGCTCAGCCTGGGCTGCATCCGAGATGAGGAGCAGCACGAGATCAGATTCTCTTGCAACATCCATCATCTCGCCTAGCGTGCCATTTTCTGTTCGGAAGCCGGCAGCCTCCGCCAGTTTCCAGGACGAAGAATTCTGCCGCAGGCCAACCTTGACGCGGATGCCAGTGCCTTCGAGCGAATCTCTCAGGTTCTGCGCTTGTGCAGGGCCCTGGCTCCCCCAACCCAGGACCCCGATTTGGCGAATTCCGTCAAAAGCCTTCGGCAATAGGGGAAACAGATGGCGACCACCTCGCACCACGTATTCTTCGTTCGGGCCAAATTGCACTTTTTCGACCGCAAACACTCTGGATTTGAATGTCGTATTCATTGCCTGCCTCCTCTAACGGAATATTTTTGCGAATGTATCAGAAATAGACAGGGAAGTAAAGCCTGACAAGTGACAAAATGTATAAATATTCTTTGCTAAGCTTGTGTAAAAGTACTCATTCTGCCCATGCTTTGACAAAATTTCAAAAAGTGTTATAGTGCAAAATATGGCACGCAGATGAGGGCTATCAATTCTAAATTGCTCCATGTGGCCGTGAAGGAGATAACTTTGATCAGCAGAGAACTAAAAGCATTGGTAATAGGCGATCTATCAGCTCGAATCCCTATAATTCAGGGTGGAATGGGCGTGGGAATATCGCTGTCGGGGTTGGCTGCGGCCGTTGCGAATGCGGGCGGGATCGGGGTTATTGCGGCAGCGGGGATCGGCCTTCTCGAGCCCGATGGATTCAAGGACTTTCTCGGAGCGAATATTCGCGCCCTCAGGCGGGAAATACGAAAAGCAAGGTCTCTTACCAAAGGTGTTCTCGGCGTCAACATTATGGTTGCCTTAAGCAATTTTGCCGACATGGTCAGAACAGCGATAGAGGAAAAAATCGATATCATCTTTTCAGGAGCCGGGCTCCCGATGAACCTCCCTGAGTATTTGCATGGCAGCACGACAAAATTGGTGCCCATTGTTTCTTCGGGAAGAGCTGCTACCTTGCTCGCACGGCGATGGCTGGAGCGATACAACTACCTGCCCGATGCGTTTGTTGTTGAAGGGCCAATGGCCGGAGGGCACCTGGGCTTCAAGGCAGAGCAACTTGAAGACCCTGCATTTGCGCTTGAAAATATTGTTCCTGAAGTGATTCAGGCTGTCCGTCCTTTTGAAGAAAAAACGGGAAGGAAAATTCCTGTCATTGCGGGCGGCGGCATCTACACGGGCGCTGATATTAGAAAATTCATTGAGATGGGCGCTTCGGGAGTCCAGATAGCGACCCGGTTCGTAGCGACGAACGAGTGCGATGCCTCGATCAAATTCAAGAATGCGTATATTGAAGCCAGCAAAGAAGACTTGAGAATAATAAAAAGCCCTGTCGGCATGCCCGGCCGGGCAATTGACAACAAATTTCTTGATGATGTAGAGCAAGGAAAGAAAAAACCATTCACCTGCCCCTATCATTGCATCATCACCTGCGATGTAGAAAAAGCGCCGTATTGCATTTCGCTGGCCTTGCTCAACGCACAGAAAGGCAACCTGGAGAATGGATTTGCGTTTGCAGGGGCCAATGCATGGCGAATTGAAAAAATAGTCCCGGTTCAGGATCTCATGGACGAGCTTGTTGAGGAGTATGAGGCAAGTTACAAGGGATGACTGGCCGCTACAGCAACCGGAAATAGAAATCGAGATATTTGCGTCAGTCTTGTAGACTCCAGGTCGAGTGGCTATACTTTTCTGCGGAGGAAACTATGCAGAAAATAAGCAGATTTACTTTGTCGCTTTTGGCTGTCGCGTTCATCGCGTTTGTCCTGCCGTTGGCGGCGATTGCGGGCGACAATGCCCTCACCATTACCGGGACCGTCGTCGAGGTACAGAAATACGGCAACCTCACCGTGGATATCAAACCCAAGGCGCTCTACGACGCCGGCTTTGCGCTTGGCGATGTCCTGAACGTGACTATTGGCGGTAACGTGCTCAAGATTCCGTTCTGTACATCCTACAGCGATGTCGACACCGGAAGTCTTGTGGTGCGGGATGACCAGAAGAATAATTTGCTCGTTGTCGCCATAAACATGGGTAATTTCTCGACCAAGTACAACGCCAAAGTCGGCGACACCCTGACCTTCGGGCTGGCCGAAAAAGCCGGCTACCTGTCGGAGTACCTGATCCGCCAGCTCAAACGCACAAATGTTCGCTCAGATTATGCAGCCGATTCGATTTTTGCCAACTTCCGGAGCATCGCTACGACGGGCATCAAGCCTGGTCTTGTATATCGGAGCAGCAATCCGATCAACAACGAAATTGGCCGCGCCGCCTACGCAGACGCCCTTGCGCAGGCTGTCGGCATCAAGACGGTCCTCAATCTGTCTGATTCCGAAGCAGACATTCAAAAGTATCTCGCAGCGCCCGGCTTCAAATCGAACTATTACAAGTCGCTCTATGAGGCTGGCAAGGTAAAAGCGCTGAACATGGGCGTCGATCTGACCGCTCCGGAATTTGGCGCGAAATTGGCAGAAGGCCTTCGCTTCCTCATCCAGAACGATGGGCCGTACCTGCTCCACTGTACTGAAGGCAAGGATCGTGCGGGATTTGTCAGCGCAGTGCTGGAATCGCTGATGGGTGCCAGACTTCAGGAAGTAGTTGCAGACTATATGATGAGCTACGAAAATTATTATGGCGTTAAAAAAGGTACCGACCAGTATACCGCAATCGCTAACAGTAATATTGTGACCTCGCTGACTACCGCGATGAGTGGGCTTCCGAAGGGCACCGACATCTCTGGTATGCCTCTGGCCAAATTTGCCCAGTGGTATTTGCAGAGCATCGGTTTGTCCTCGGATGAAATCGCGGCGCTCAAAGTAAAGCTTTCGGCTAGCGCAGTGCTCAAAGCCCCGAATGTCACCGGCACCGTGACCCAGATCGAAAAATACGGTCATGCCCTCAGTGATATCACAATCGCCGATTTCAACGCGCTCGGCTTCAAGTTCGGAGATATGGTAACGGTCGTGTTCAACAATGGCTTTGTGCTCGAGGCACCGTACCTGGATGGCTACTATGTGAATAATGGCGACCCGCTTGTCCGCGCGTATCCCGGGCAGACCAATATCGCGGTGTGCATCAACTACGGAAAGCTCAATGTGGTCGCGCAGGTTGATGTGGGCAGCAAGTTCACGATCATGCTTTCAAGGCCCGGCGCATATCTGACACAATACGAGATCCGAAGGCTTGTGCGCTCCAACAAGCGCGAAGACTATACTTCGGATGAGGTATTCGCGAATTTCCGGAACATTGCGCTCGGCGGCATTGCGAAAGGTGTGCTGTACCGCAGTTCGAGTCCAATCGACAACCAGCTCGGCCGCGCAGCCTTTGCGGACAGGCTTATAAAAGAAGCCGGCGTTCGTACTATCGTTAATCTCTCGGATTCTGCTGATAATATGAAGAATTACCTTGCGGCAAAAGATTTCGCCTCGCCGTACTATGCAGCTCTCGCCGGCAGCAACCAGGTCATTTTCCTCAACATGAACCTGGCCTTTGCAAGCGACGAATTCAGGGCAAATGTCATCAAAGGCCTTGTGTTTATGGCCGAGCATGACGGACCGTACCTTGTCCACTGCACGGAAGGAAAGGACCGCACGGGATTCTTTGCCGCCCTCGTTGAAGCCCTCATGGGCGCCTCCAAAGACGAGATCGTCGAAGACTATATGCAGAGCTACATCGACTATTACGGCGTCAAGAAAGGCACCGACCAGTACACTTTGATTTCGCAGGATGTTCTTGGCATGCTGAAAGTCATTGCGGGTACGAACGACCTGGACAAGGCGGACCTCGCCGCGGGCGCGAAGAGCTATTTGCTTCAGGGCGGCATGAAGGCCGAGCAGATCGAAGCCTTGAAGGCCAAGTTGTCGACACCAATTGCCGCTTCTGACGCAAGCCCCGCGGGCACCCTCATCAGCGCTATTTTCAATGCAATGCGCCATCAGAGCAGAGAGGTTTTCGTTTCATAATCAGGCGCGCACTGATCCATGTTCATGAACCGAAAAAGGGGCTGCCCGAAAGTCGGGCAGCCCCTTTTGTATAACAGAGCATGAGAGTGTGGGGTGCCGGCTGAAATCTTAGGCTTATGCTTCAGCTTCAACCTCCGCCAGAATCCTGAGCACGGCGAGTGCCTGATGCGCCGCGACGAGCATGACGCGCGGGGCGCAGACGCCGTTGCCGTTCTCCGATGAGGTTTCGAAGTCACCACAGGCTATGAGTTTCCCGGCGAGGTGCATCGTGCGGATGGTATTTGCAGGCTCGAGCCCGCCCAGCCCCGACGCCGTCACGAGCCACAAAGCCCGCTTTTCCTGCCTGAACCATGCGTAAATCATCGCTTTAGTAGCGGCATCGTCTACAGCCTCGACAAGGACGTCGCAGTCCTGAGCGAACGCATCAAGGTCCTCTTCTTCGATCCGGGTGGGCCACAGCTCGAGCTCAATTCTCGGGTTCAGTGCTTCCATCTGGGAGGCAAGCGCCTCGGTCTTTGCCTGGCCGACATGCGCCGAGAAATAGTGCTGGCGGTTCAGATTTTCCAGCGAGACAGTGTCGAAGTCGGCCAGCCTGAATGATGTGATTCCCGCCCTCGCGAGCATCATCGCTATGTTCGAGCCGAGTCCGCCCAGGCCGATGATGCCGACTCTCTTGCCGGCAATATGCTCGAGGGCAGGAGGATTGCGGGCCAGGAAGTCGGCCCCTTTTGCCTGCCCTCCCGGCTTCGCCGTTTTCGGCCCATGCATGTTCGCCGCGACCATGCTCAGCCCCCGCCTACCGGCAGGTAGATGAACATCCGGTCGCCGTCCTTGAGCACCCGGTCATGGCTCGAGCGCTCGCCGTTGATAATGGGCACAATGTATTTTCGGTACGAACCGGTGAGCTTGCACATGTCGAGAATAGACGCGGCGGTACTCCCGTTTGGAGCTTCCACCACAGTGCCGGATTTTATGCCTTCTATTTTCAGAAAGCCAATATATTCGAGCGTAATTTTCATCGCGGTCCTCGTTGAGAATAGTAACCGTGCGATCTGCAGGCCTCTCTTGGCTGCAGTATTTCTCTTCTAATCAACATGCATTCAATTGTCAAGGCTGCAGACCCTGCGCTGATTGTGGATTCGACTTTCTTTATTGCTTGTGCCGCAAAGCAATATATTTTTGCGAGATCGTTTCTGTTCCGGGTCCTATTTTGATGTGACTTTGCATAGGCAAAACCAGCTTCCAATAGTCTTAATTTCGATACCTTTTTGACGAAGATCTTTGGCCTGCTGAGGGATGGATGAAATAGCCGCCTCGAAATACAAAACCAAATCAATAGCACTCAAGCCTCTTCTTGCTTTTTTCTTAGCATCGCTTCGAGCTCCTGAAAATCGTTCTTGACAATTTCCAAGAGCATTGGATCGAGGGGCATCGAGGCCATGGTGCGGACCGCTTGCTCAGGGGACGTGGCTTTGTGATAAGGGCGGTCAGCGGTGAGCGCTTCGTAGACATCGGCAATTGCAATAATTCGTGCAGCAAAGGGGATTTCGTCTCCTTTGAGCCCTTCCGGATAGCCGGATCCATCTATCCGCTCATGGTGATGCAAAACTATATCCGACAAATGCGAAATTTCTGGATACAGCCTGAAAATTTCAGCTCCTAAATTGGCATGTTTTTTCATGATTTTGAATTCTTCGTCTGTAAGCTTGTCTTGTTTATCGATGATGTGTTCCGGAACGCCAATTTTGCCGATATCATGCAAAAGTGCCGCAATAGTCAAGTTTCGGAGGGCAGCTCCCCGCAAGCCTGCTTTTTTGCCAATAAATTCGCTAATAAGCGCGACTTTGCGCGAATGGTTTGCCGTATAGCTGTCTTTGCGTTCGAACAGACTGATAATTCGATATAATCCATCTTCGTGATAGTGGTTCCGGATACTTTGTTGCTCAAATGTAGTCATTAAGAGCACTACAAGCAGAGCGACCGATATAGCACTTAAATAATGGCCAATGCCTAAGAGGCTTTTCGAAGCCGCCGCGTTAAAACCAAAAGGCAATGGATAACCTTGGTCCGCTATTTTCAAAACATGTCTGCTATCGAGCTGGCTTAAAAGCTTTTTGTAATTGAATTCTGCGAGGACATATACTCCCTCGAGGGGATTCTGACCTAGATCGTCGAAAATTCTGAATCGGATTGCCAATGCGTTGCCTTGCTTTGCTATCTGGTACATCTGTTCGACATTAAGTGCTTCTTTCTGGATCGTCACAGTTTCAATATATTTAGGCTCAAGCTCTTTGATCTTATCAAATTGCTCTTGATAGAACTGAATATTATCTGTCGCAATAGCATGTCTCATTTGGTCCCATTGGAAAAACCCGTACGAAACGATGTTTGCTGTTTGCTCAACAATAATCTGCGAAGAATGTTGTATAGACTCGATATACATTGAAAAATCGTGTGATTTTAGTCTGTAAAAGCCATAGAGCGAGGTGAACAGAACAAGCATAAACAAAAAAATATAAAAGCCCTGTATCTTTTTAGGTGCGTAGTTTAATTGCGGGAATCGCATCTCGTTAATCCATCTGGTGCAGTGTGAGAATGGAGAAAATTCTCTGGTAGAATATATACATTTCCTTTACTTGTATAGAGGTTGAACTGCCTGCAGTGTGAATATTCACCTCGATGCCGTCTTCTTTCAGGCTTCCCTGCAGAGTCAGGATTCAGTCTCTTCCTTATGAAGCTGAATAAGATGACCCTTGACGATCCGAAAATGCCTGCATAACGAGCGCTTGGCTGCGAGGCGGGCAACTGGCGCGCGGTTTACATATATACAATGTCGACAAGGCCGAGCAAGCCAAAATCCACTGCAGCAGCGCTACTACGCATATAAGCTCGGTGCGGTCACTTCATTATGACTTGTTGGTCAGCAGGTGTTTTTCCCCCAAACAATTGCGCGGTGTCGGCAAATCCGATGACCTTGCAGGCAGCATATTCAAAAGACCTGTCGCCGCCATACACGATGACTCCGGTCTCGAATGCGGGATCGAGCTTTCGGATAGCGGAGAACTTCTTGCAGAAATCCGCGGAAAATGTCCGCGATGCCTTGATTTCGATCGGCATGAGCCTATTCTCACGCTCAACCAGGAGATCGCACTCGAGTCCCTTGCTGTCTCGCAAGAAATAGAGATTGGGATTCATTCTTGCATTGAGGCACGCCTTGATTGCTTCCGAAACGACCAGATTCTCGAACATGCCTCCAAGAAGCGGATGCGTTGGAATCTGCTGAACATCCCGAATGCCGAGCAAGTAATTCACGAGCCCTGGTTCCAGAAAATACAGCTTTGGCGCCTTGATAAGCCGTTTCCCGAAATTGCGGAAATACGGCTTCAGCCGGTACACGATGAACGATGCTTCCAGAATACTCAACCATTCGGACAGCGTCGTCGAGCTGACACCGGTTGAGTTGGCAAGATCGCTCAGGTTGAGTATCTGGCCAACCCTGCCCGCAAGCAGTTTGAGGAAGGTTTCAAAAGCTAAAAGATTGCGGATCGACGCGATCTGACGCACATCGCGCTCGACATACGTCTGGTAGTAATTTCTATAGAGCATGCTCGGATCAAGGCCCTCCTGGTAGATTCGGGGCAGAAAGCCTGTGTAAAGATATTCGTCGCGATCCATGGCAATACCGGCATTGTTCAACTCCTCGATTGAAAGCGGCAGCAGCTCGAGCAGGGCTGTCCTGCCTGCTAGCGATTGGCTCACTTTCGCCCTGATATGCAGCTGGTGGCTTCCTGTAATGATGTAGCGCCCTCTCTCATCCGGATGCTCGTCGACATCGACCTGGATATAGAGAAGCCATGAGACGCGTACCAATTTAATTCGTTCTATTGAAATAAAATAGCGCACATTGGTACAAAATTCAAGTAGAAATTGGAAATTGTGCAAATATCCTTTCCGGTGGATAATCTCGCCGCTATGGGCCAGGCCAGTCAGCTAACTTCTTTCATCCTGGCGATTTCCGGGATAGAATCGGACAGATGAGAGGCACGCTGAAATGAACATCACAATCCGCAATGAAACCCCGGAAGACTTCAGGAGGGTGGAAGAGATCACCCGCGAGGCGTTCTGGAACCTCTACGTCCCGGGATGCGTCGAGCATTACCTGGCCCACGTCATGAGAAGCCACGAGGATTTCATGAGGGAGCTGGATTTCGTCGCTCTTGCGGACGGCAGGCTTGTCGGGAACATCATGTACACGAGGTCCTTCGTCGAGAACGAGCAGGGCGGGAGGCTGGAAACAATCACCTTCGGGCCGGTGAGCGTCCTTCCCGAGTACCAGCGGAAAGGCATAGGGTCAGCATTGATCCGGCACACCATCCAGAAGGCGAGGGAATCCGGGCACGCGGCAATCATCATCTACGGGAGCCCATACAACTACTGCAAGCATGGGTTCAAAAGCGGCAGGGACTTCAACATCGGCAACGCGGAGGGCAGGTACCCCTTCAGCCTCCTCGTGCTCGAGCTGAAGGAAGGCGTATTCGCCGGCCATGCGTGGAAATATCACGAGAGCGTCGTATTCGGCATCGACCCAGCGGCCGCGGAAGAGTTTGACAGGACCTTCGAGCCCAAGGAGAAAGGCTGGCGGTACACCCAGGAGGAGTTTTCGATAGCGTGCCGTCATTAAGAATTAGTTTTCAACGCACAGATGAGCAAATACAGCCAGGCTCAGAGATAAAAATCAACTGGAATCAGATATTTGCTTCAGATGATCAAATTTTGCAAAATCCTAGTACTTTGCTTTTGAGACCTAAATATACAGTTGCGATGTTCATGGGTGAGAAGGAGCTATATTCCCATGAAGCAACTATAATTATTGCTTTCTCAGTAATAGATCAATCGGCATTCGAAAAAGCATGGGAAAATGATGAAGCACGAAAGATTTTCCACGAGAAGCAAATAATGAAAACACTATGGCCAATTCTGCGTCAGCAGGTACTCGATGGCATGACTCGCTTAGGATTACCTGGCATTCCGTTGCCTTGGATTATTTAAATACAATGACTCTAGTTTGAAATTGGTCATAGAAAAAGGAACCATCAATAAAATTACTCTTAAAAGAATCAAGCCGTTTACACAAAATACGTTACTGGCTCGATGAGGCATTACGGCGCGAAATTGAAAAAATCGCAAAACGCTGTGCAGCCCTTGGGAAAAGTCTCGTGTTGCACCTCTGCCATTCCTCCTCATCCCGTCATCATGTCAAAAATCTTGTTCATCCTTTTCTGAATTCTGAATAACCGTCCTAAAAAATCAACTCCTTACGGCATGATGGCATACACCGCAAGCGCTTCCGCGCGAGTGGAATCGGAAGCTACAACAGAAAGGCCGCGGGTTATCGCCGCTGCAGCCGGACCCTGCAAGTCGGAAAAGTCAGCTTCCATGGTGGCAAAAGGCTTGGTTGACGTGATGGCTTTTATGTATTCGGTGCCGAACGGCATGCCGAGAACATAACTGAATTTGTCCTCGCTTCCCGGGAAGCGCATTGCCTGGCCCGCCTTGATCTGATCTCCTCCCTTAAATCTGTACACTTATAATGTCAGCATCATGGAAAGTCCAAAGGGGGGCTAGACAAAAGAACTCATTTTAGTTCTCTGAAATATACCTTCAAGTGCTTGCTGCATTTGTTGTCGAAAGTGGCCCCTATGCCTCCTCATTCGCTACTCAACAAACGCCCGATTATACTCCTTCTTGTCTTTCTGCCTTGCGTATGTAACAGTTGCATGCCAATAACAAGCGTTTATCTGCTATTCTTGCCTAATGGTTTCGCTTAGATTTTCGATACGGCAATGCGGCGGCTTTCAGAACTTTGTTCAGCATTGTATAATCATGGTATGCCAAGAAAACCCAAAGCGCTATCAACAGCGAGTTACAAGGAAGACAAGTCTACAGATGCAACACCGACTGTAACACAGGAACCGAACAGAGCCTTTACACCCCGCCCTTCGGGCTATATCCAGTCAGTGGACAGAGCATTATCGATACTCGAAATCTTCTCGAGCCGTAAACCGGAAATTGGTGTATCGGAGATCGCCAGATTGCTTAATCTCAATAAAAGTACTGTATTTGGGTTGATAAGCACACTGGAACGCCGTGGTTATATTGAGCAGAATCCCGACAATGGCCTTTATAGGCTGGGGCTGAAAACGATTGAGCTCAGCCAGAATAAACTATCCGCTTTCAGTACGGCGGAGATTGCACATCCGATTTTGAGGAAGCTTGTCGACACGGTCAAAGAGACCGTACATCTCGCGATCTATGATAGAGGCGAAGTCGTTTATATCGATAAGGTGGAGTGCGATAATGCGCTAAGCATAGCTTCGTTTATCGGCAAACGGAATCCTGCATATTGCACGGGAGTCGGGAAGTGCCTTTTGGCATTTCAAACCGATGAGGAAATTGAGCGTGTTCTGAGGCGACCTTTGGAAAAACGCACCCCTAAAACTATTACTGAAATCAAAAGACTCAAGGATGAACTCGCAACAATTCGTAAATCAAAGATCGCCTATGATGATGAAGAATTCTCGATTGGGCTCAAGTGTTTTGCCGCACCAGTAATAGACGCTCGCGGGGCAGTGTGCGCTGCAGTAAGCATTTCCATTCCAACGATTAGACTCGATGTCGAGAGGGAATCATTTCTTGAAACTTCAGTCCGGGGTGCTGCAAAAGCAATTTCCGAAGCTCTTGGTTATCAAAACCAATAGTAATTTTTATTGACAGTTTCAGAAAACAGGTTTAACATAATTTATAATAAGAACACTGTGCTATAATATAGCACAGTGATAATCTCGATAAATACATGCGACAAGGAGGTATTTTTATGGAAGAGAAAAATCAGGCCAACCCCGAGATCGGAGAGAGCATTATCACAGGCGGTTTCAAGACCAACTATCATGATGTCGGCTCGGGTGATCCCGTGGTCCTCATCCATGGCTCGGGCCCAGGAGTCTCCGCCTGGGCAAACTGGCGCCTTGTCATTCCAAAGTTGGCTGCCCGCAGGAGGGTCATAGCGCCTGATATGGTTGGCTTTGGATACACAGAGCGTCCCGAGAACATCGATTTCAATATGGATATGTGGGGGAAACAACTCGTTGATTTCCTTGACGCCCTCAATCTCGAGCAGGTGGACTTGGTCGGGAACTCTTTTGGTGGTGCGCTTGCCCTCTGGATGGCTATATATCATCCAGATCGGATTCACAAGCTAGTTCTTATGGGTTCGATGGGTACGGAGTTCAAGATCACAAAAGGCTTGGATCATGTGTGGGGATATCAACCCTCCCTGGAAGCAATGCGGGTAGCCATCAATAGTTTTGTCTACGATAAAGCAATTGCGACCGAAGATCTCGTGAAAATGCGTTACGAGGCGAGTATTCGCCCTGGATATCAAGAGACTTTCGGCAGAATGTTCCCTGCTCCCCGTCAGAAGGGGGTCGATATGATGGCTTCGAAATACGCAGATATTGCTGCAATCCGACACGAAACACTCATTATTCACGGTAGAGAAGACGAGATCATTCCCATTGAGACATCAATGACATTATTTCAACTTATACCGAATGCGCAACTTCACATGTTTGGCAAGTGTGGACACTGGACGCAAATCGAACAGAATTTACGCTTCGTGGCTGTGGTTGAAGCTTTCCTTGCAGGAGAATTCTAATGGCTCTTTCTAAGTACGAAATTGATGCTGCCGCAAACGACCTTCATAATGCATGGGTAACCGCTAATCCAGTGACAAGGTTGTCGGACCGCTTTCCGAATCTCGATGTTGACAGCGCGTACGAAATACAGATGCTCAACGTTGAGCGGGCTCTTGCTGCTGGCAAAAAGATCAGTGGGAAAAAGATCGGCCTCACTTCCAAAGCAATGCAGAACATGCTCAATGTGGATACACCCGATTTTGGACACCTCTTTTCCGATATGGAAGTGAAAGATGGTCGAATTGAGCGTAGAAGGATGATCCAGCCAAAGGTGGAAGCTGAGATTGCATTTGTCCTCTCTCGTGATCTTGATATGCCCGGTGAAATACTCGTCGAGGACGTCCTCGAATCTACGGAATATGTTATTGCAGCTCTGGAAATTGTGGATACCCGCATAAAAGATTGGAAGATTAGCCTCGTCGATACGGTAGCCGACAATGCGTCTTCAGGTATGTATATCCTTGGAAATGTAAAGAAAAAAATATACGAAATAGACCTCAAAGCCGAAAAAATGGATTTGTTTAAAAATGGTGAGAAGATGAACTCTGGTTCTGGAACCGATGTGCTCGGTGATCCCGCCTTCTGTGTCGCCTGGCTGGCAAATAAGATGCGAAACTACGGGACGCTTCTGAAGAAAGGTGAAGTGATTCTCTCGGGAGCACTGTCTGCGGCGATCGCAGCTGAAAAAGGTGATACTTTCAAGGCGACATATTCGAGTCTAGGCGAAGTCGAAGTAACGTTTTACTAAGGAGCACACCTCAATGGCAAAAAAGATAAAGTCAGCCATCATTGGACCTGGCAACATTGGAACTGATCTGCTTTTCAAATTACAGCGAAGCCCTCTATTAGAAGTTGCTTATGTTGTCGGGGTAAAAGAATCACCAGGCATCGAAATTGCGAGAAAATTTGGAATTCCTACTACAATCAAAGGAATCGACGAAATGCTCGCAGTTGACGAGATCAAAATAGTCTTCGATGCAACCGGGGCCATACCTCATCTTCAGCATGCACCCAAGCTCAAGGCTGCGGGGAAAATAGCGATAGATCTGACGCCAGCTGCTGTGGGGCCCTATGTGGTACCCTCCGTGAACCTCGACGAGAGCATATTTGCGCTCGACAACGTTAATTTAGTGACATGCGCAGGGCAAGCAACGACACCTATTGTCTATGCAATTAACCGTGTTGCTGAAGTCTATTATGCAGAGGTCGTATCTTCAGTCAGCTCAAAAAGCGCAGGTCCCGGAACACGACAAAACCTTGACGAGTTTATTGAAACGACGACCAAGGCTCTTCAAACAATTGGTGGTGCTGATTCTGCAAAAACGATTATCGTACTTAATCCAGCCGAACCACCTATTTTAATGCGCAATACAATCCACACGAGGGTCCGGAAACCTGATTTAGCTGCGATACGTGCTTCAATCGATGACATTATCAAAAAACTACGAATTTATGTTCCTGGTTACCGGTTCCTCGTAGAACCAATCTTACAAGATGACGTCGTAACCACCGTCATTGAAGTGGAGGGGCTTGGAGACTTTCTTCCAAAATATGCAGGCAACCTCGACATCATCAACGCAGCAGCAGTGTTCATTGGCGAGCAATTCGCTCAAAGAATCCTGGAGGGAAGACGATGAGCAGAATATCCATTACCGATACAAGTTTGAGAGATGGCAGTCACTCTGTATCACATCAGTATACAAGCTCAGATGTAGAAAAGGTTGTCGCTGCTCTCGATGATGCAGGTATCGATATCATTGAAGTTACTCATGGCGATGGCCTGGGAGGCTCCTCTCTGACCTACGGCTATTCTGTAGAGAATGAACTCGATCTGGTATCAACCGCTGTGAAAGTGGCAAAAAAGGCAAAGATTGCAGTGCTGCTTGTTCCCGGTATCGGAACCCTCGAACTTCTAAAAGAAGCTCACAAGCGCGGTGCTTCGGTTGTTCGTGTCGCAACCCACATTACCGAAGCCGATGTCTCGGAGGAATACATCAAAGCAGCTAAGCAGATGGGAATGTTTGTTGTTGGTTTTCTGATGATGGCGCACATGGCGGACATCGACAAACTAGTGGAGCAGGCACGTATCATGGAATCCTATGGAGCAGATGTGATCTATGCAACCGATTCTGCAGGCGCGTTACTACCAGACGATGTCTATGCCCGGGTAGCGGCATTGAAGAATGCACTTCGTGTCCCAGTCGGTCACCACGCACATGATAATTTAGGCTGTGCAATAGCCAATTCTCTTGCAGCAGCTAAAGCTGGTGCAACTTATCTCGATGGTTCACTCGGTGGCATGGGGGCTGGTGCCGGCAATGCGGGAACCGAAATGCTCGTGGCAGCTCTCAAAAAGTCGGGATACGAAATTGGTGCTGATCTTTTCAAGACTATGGATGCAGCAGAAAAAGTGTTGCTACCTCTTGTTGTCGAAAAGGGAAAGCAGATGCCGCTCCATGATTCGAATTCGCTCATCATGGGATATGCTGGGGTATATTCCAGTTTCATGCTCCATGCCCGAAAAGCAGCCGAGCGATTTGGCATCGATGTTCGTAATGTGTTGATAGAGGTAGGCAAACGTAAAGCGGTCGGCGGGCAGGAGGACTGGATTATCCAAGTTGCATACGACCTTGCCAAAGCCACAGGAAAAGCCATCTGAAACCCGCGTGGAGGAACCTGGTGGCGTTTCGTTTCTGTAATTTAGAACGAAATGCTACATAGTAGCATTCATATAGATTTTATAGGAGGTCAGTGATGAAAAAGAGGCTCATTGGTGGGATGATTGTGGCTACAATGCTATTTGTTGTGGTCGGAGGCGCATTCGCGCAGAAAGAGATCAAGCTTGGGCATATTGCAGCTCCCAATACCGCATACGACAACTGGGCAAAGGAATTCAAGCGGCAAGTCGAAGAAGCATCCAACAACAAATATAAAATCATTATCTACGGTGGTGGACAGCTTGGAGGATCTACAGCTCTCATGGAAGGCTTGCAAGCTGGAAACATCCAGTTGGCAGTTATTACTACTTCAGATATAAACCAGTTCGTCAGAGAATTGGATGTACTCGATTTGCCGTTTCTGTTCCGGAATTGGGATCATGTTGAAAAATTCCTTGCCTCTGATGTAAATAAAAAGCTTTTGACCTTTGGAGATCAGTATGGTCTCCATTTCCTCAGCAATATGCCCCGCGGTTATAGACATGTTACAACAAGCGCCAAGGTCGGACCGATCACAAAGCCAGAGGATTTAAAAGGTGTGAAAATTCGTGTTGCGGAAAGCTCCCTTTATATCGACACATTCAAGGCACTCGGTGCAAACGCCCAGGCTATGGCTTGGGGAGAAGTCTACACAGCGCTCCAGCAGGGCACTGTTGATGCTCATGAGAATACTATTGTTACCACAAGGGATTACAAAATCAATGAAGTGCAGAAATATATGTCTGAAACTGGGCACGTTTTTGCATTCGCTACACTGATGGCTGGGTATGACTGGTTCAGAAAACTCCCTGCAGATGATCAGATTATCTTCCAGAAAGCTGCGAATGACTCAGCGATAAAGTTGGGTATCATTCAGAAGAATGACGAAGCAAAAGCGAAAGCCGATCTGATTTCAAAAGGCATGATTTTCAACAGTGTAGACACTGCCCCCTTTATCGAAAAGGTGAAACCGGTAATCGATAAATATGCCAAGGGAGAGATAAAGAAACTTTACGACGAGATTGTCGCCATTCGATGATAATTATTTAAGGTTCGCATTGAATGGAAAGAGGTCGATCCGCGATTGGTCGCAGGTATCGGCCTCTTTTATAGTTCACTGTTATTTTGGGAGTTATTCATGAAACTATTGTTTAAGATAAGCGACACAATTGACAGGATTTGTGGTTGGGCAATCGTGTCTCTCTTCTCTATCATGATAATCAGCTTCGCTTTACAGGTGATTCTACGATATTTCATCGGTACGGGGTTTAAATGGACAGAGGAACTTACCCGTTATGCAAACGTTTGGGCTGTTATGATAGGTTTTGCAATGATCGCCAAACGCAGAAATCACATCAATATCAGTGTGCTTGAAGAGATACTCAAAGGCAGGAACAAGAAATGGCTTATTATTGTACAGCAACTGATTTCGCTTGTCATATTCACAATCATGTTTATCATATCATTCAGATTGATCAAACTTGCCGGTAGCCAATTGACTACGAATATGCGCCTTCCGAAACGTTGGGTTTACTGGATATACCCTCCTGCATTTAGCGTGTTCGTATTCCAGACCTTCATCGGAATTCTACAGGGGATTCAGGATGTGAAAATGACCAGTGAGGTACAAGCATGACTCTTGTATTGTTCGGATCAGTACTGGTGCTTCTCGCTGTGGGTGCACCGATAGCTACTGCGATGGCAGGATCGGGACTTATTACGATTCTTCTTTCGGGTTTATTCAATCCAGAAAATGCTATAAATCCTGTGCAGGCAGTTCAAAGCTTTTTTAGCAGTATCGATTCAGTCGCACTGCTGGCTATTCCATTTTTTATTCTTGCCGGGGATCTCATGAACAAGGGAGGACTTGCGAAGCGGCTCGTAAACTTTGCAGGTATGTTTGTAGGGAGGATCACGGGTGGCCTTGGAATGACCGCAGTCCTCTCATGCATGCTCTTTGCGGCGATATCAGGATCTGGAATAGCCACTGCAGCAGCTATTGGTGGCGTCATGCTTGCGGGATTCAAAGATCACTCTTATCCAAAATCCTACGCTACGGCTATCGTGGCATCAGCGAGCCCAGTTGGTATCATTATACCGCCAAGCATTGCATTCATTTTGTATGGAACACTCTCCAAGGCATCTGTTGGTAGCTTATATAAAGTTGGTTTTCCTTCTGGGATACTCATTATTATTGCTCTGCTTGTTACAACATACTTGACCGCGAAAAAGCACAAGATTCCCCGGCCTGTTAGAGATCTCGGGAACAAATCAGTCAAAGAAGTTGTCATCGACACGCTTGTAGCCCTCGGCACGCCAGTTATTATCGTAGGTGGCGTATTCCTGGGTATCTTTACACCGACTGAGTCAGCGATTGCTGCCGTCATCTATTCTATCATTGTTGGTGTCTTTGTATTTAAGGAAATCAAGCTCAAAGATCTGCCAAGCATTTTAATGCAATCGGCAATTTCCTCTGCCGGTATAATGATAATTATTGCTGCGGCTTCGCTATTCGCATGGGTAATGATCTATCTTCAGATACCGCAAAAGGCTTTTGAGGCTGTCCTTTCACTTGGCATGAATAAATACACGCTACTCTTCGCTGTCAATATCACTGTATTGTTTGCAGGCATGTTCTTGGAGTCCTCAGCCATTCAGGTAATTATTGTGCCCCTTCTCTTGCCGATTCTCGAAGCACTCCATATCGATCTAGTGCACTTTGGCATTATTCTTACCACAAATCTGGCGATCGGAATGGTCACTCCTCCCTTTGGTTTAACTCTTTTAACCTCATCGCGTGTCCTTGGGGCCAGCTTGAAAGACTCGATTGCAGAAGTGTGGCCTTTCTTACTGTCATTGATTGTTGTATTGTTCATCATCACTTATTTCCCATCAGTGATCATGTGGGTTTTATAGGCGCATTTATCTGAATTTTGAAAAGACTGCGAAGAGCTGCTCGAGTGAGTGGCTCTTCATGTCTCTCTTTTCCGGCTTTTTTGTTGTTATATACTTTTCATCTCTAATTAATTGCTCCCAACATTTTACTTCGCTATTTTAGAAAAATGCCTAAGGGGAAGTAATAGTGAAAACATTTAAAGGTATTTTGCTGATTTTCGGTATTTTGGGGTTGACCCTGCTCATATGGATTTTGGCAACGCCAAGCATCGAAATAATTCCATTGGATCGGCTCAGCCATATTCTGGCGGGGTTATCGTTGTCAGGTCTCTTTCTTGTATTTATTCTTTCAACCAGAAATAAGAGAATTGAAACATGGTTTGGCGGACTCCAGAATGTGTATGTGTTTCACAAGTACCTGGCCATTTTTTCCGTGGCTTTGATTTTTATTCATGGCAGGCTTTCTGAATCGGTAGCAGAAATATCCAATGGGGGAGAAAAAACTCTTTCCGCCGCGTTTGGAAGCTTCGGGCAAATATTGTTTATTGTTTTAGTTCTGATTGCACTTTTCAGTAAAAAAATGAAGTATGAAAATTGGCGGATCTTTCACCGCTTATTGATTATTCCGTATGCATTAGGTGTTTATCATACTTACTTTTCGAGCCGGTACAATTTGTTCGAATTTTCACCCTTGAGCATCTGGGTTGGTCTCACTTCCTTAATGGGTTTGTCAGCTGGGTTGTACATGCTGTTTTTCTATCAAAAAGCACAGTTCAGGTACAAGGGGAAAATAACCGATATCAAGAGAGTAAGTGCATCATCCATCGAGATTGCCATTAAACTTGAAACAACTCTGGTTTATCAAAGCGGTCAGTATGTATTCTTGAAAATCTTTCAAAAAGGTATTGAAAAAGCTCCTCATCCTTTTTCTATATCCGGAGGTGACGGCTCAATCATATATCTTACCATCAAAGGTCTTGGAGATTATACGAAGCAGCTGTATTCCGAATTGAAAGAAGGCACTGCGATATCTCTGGATGGTCCTTATGGACACCTTGATTTCGAGAAGGGGAGAGATAAACAGCTCTGGATTGCGGGAGGGATTGGGATTACACCCTTCATTTCCTATCTGAAAAAACATACAGCCGATAAAACCATCACCTTGTTCTATTCCTTTCGGGGAGAAGAAGAAGCTGTCTATAAAGACTTTTTGGAGAAATATCAAAAAGACAATCCACGTTTTTCAGTTCATTTTGTCGACACTGCCAAATCAGACCGTCTACATTTTGATGGATATGAGCTGGAAGCCGGTACGGATGTCTATATATGCGGACCAGAGAAAATGATCAAACAACACAGCCGGTATTTCAAAAGGCATTTCAAGAATGCAAGAATCTTCTATGAAGGCTTCAAGTTCAAATGAGTGAGCGTGCAAAATACAGCTGAAAATTCCTCTATTACTCAAAGGAGTTATAACTATGGCGCAGCAGTTTTATAAAAAAATGTATTCGCTTCCGGAAGGATATATCATCCTTTATCAAGCATTAAGAACCATGAAGTATATGGTCAAAGGCAAAAAACGCAAGGAAATCAGTCCTGAATTTATCGAAAGGATCATGCTGGCGGTAACCGAGGTCAATGGTTGCGAGGTATGCACCTATGGGCATACCAAAATGGCACTCGAGCAGGGTATGAGCAATGAAGAAATTCAAAAGCTTTTGGCTGGTGTCACTGACGGCATTCCCGATGATGAAGTAAAGGCTGTGTTTTTCGCCCAGCACTACGCCGACACGAGAGGTCACCCATCTGCTGCCTCCTGGCAGCAGATAGTCGATACATATGGAACAACAAAAGCGCTCGGGATTTTGGGCGCGATACGCGCAATCATGTTCGGAAACGCCTATGGCATTGTTTTGAGCGCGTTCCGAAATCGTATAAAAGGAAAGCCAGTCGAAAAAAGCAACCTGTTGTATGAAATCAGCATGATGATCAGCATTGTCGTGTTCCTGCCCATTGCTGCAGTGCACGCGCTCGTATCCAGCCTGCTGGGAGTACCTATTATCAAGGGTGAATGATAAAAGCAGGATCGAACAAGAGATTGCACGGTCCGGCCGGGGCGTCATTATGAAATAGCATGGCTTTTCCCTCACCAGCCCTTCCTGAGCTTCTCCAGTTTCTCGAGCCGGTTGACCACCTCCGCGCAATGTTCCCAATCGGGAACCTCCTGGATGCGCTGGCAGCGCTGGTCAAAAGGATTGCGGGGTGGTGGGGGATCAAGCTCGCGTTTGGCCTTCTCGACCTACACAGCGGAAATGCATCAATGCCCCTCGAATGGGAAAGTAGTTCTATGGAATTTGTATAACAAACCGGGTACGGTTCATGGCTTGGGTATCCAGGTTGATAGTCCAGCCATGGGACTCTATGATGGATTTTACCGAGGCAAGGCCCAGGCCGAAGCCAGAACTGTTTCTGCTTCGATCGCCCCGGAAAAAGGGTTCAAATAGTTTATCCCTATGTTCAGGTGGAATGGGCGTGCCGCCGTTTTCTACTATAATTTCTAGAGTTTCCGAATCTGAAACCCTCCGACCGTGTATTAGAACAGGTATAGTTTTATCCCCATAGGCCAAGGCATTGGAAACAAGGTTTTCAAAAACCCGACGAATCATATCCTTGTCAAACAAAAGCGGGCATGGTTTTGGTAGTTCATTTTTAATTTCCAGGAAAAACCCATGAAAGGAAGCATATTCCGCGAGCGACCTGCCGGTTTCTTCCAGAAAACTGTTCAGATCCTGCTCTTCCAGAGTTTGATACCATTCATTGGTGGTCACTTTTGCCAGATTGATGAGGTGACCAAGCCGACCTTCCAAGATGGAGGCCTTATCAGCAATAATCTTGTAATAGGCTTGTTGTTTTTCAGGTGTATCTGCCATCCCATCCCGAAGTGCCGCAGTGTATCCTTGAATTCCCGCCAGGGGTGTTTTAAGGTCATGAGAAACTCCCATAATAAAGCGATCACGACGTTCCCGGTCTTCCTTAAGCTGGATTCGCATCTGATCCAACGCCTGCCCCAAAGATGCCAGGTCCGAAGTTATAAATTCATCGGCGGGAAAATCCAGATCGCCCGATGCAATTTTTTTGGTGGCATTCTCCAGTTTTCTAATGGACACATCCAGGCCCTTCAAAATGCCCAGAGCAGTTCCGATTATAAACAGAATGATAATAGCAAATACGATTTTAAACGGAAGCCCATAAAGGTCTCTGGTTTTTACATCACTGGAAGGATAGGAAAGATACACGGTGCCGGAGCCAGATTTTGAACTAAAGCGAAACATGTGGTAATCCTGCTTGGTATCTTTCCCAAATGCAGAAATATCCAGGGTTGTGGGGTTCTGGAACAGGATGCGGCCATCATCACTTTTTATTACGATTTCAGTACCATCTGGAAGCTTTGAAAATGCATCATAATTTCCAGAATCAAGAAACAGCTGTACCCGTCGGGATACATTCTGCACCGATTCCATCAATAAAAAAGAATAGGAAGTTCCTGCGGTGAACCGCTGATAGGCAATCAGGAGTCCCCCCGAAATAAGCGGCAACAATACAATGACCAAAACGATAACCAGCAATTTGGTTTTAATTGTCATAGCTGAACAGGTACCCCTTCCCTTTCACGGTAATCAAGTATCTTGGCTCTGCAGGATTTGCTTCGATTTTTTTTCTGAGCCGCTGTATATACACTCCGATAGTAGTTATATCGCCGTATTGCTGACCCCACACTTGGGTGTAGATTTCTTCAGGTGCATAGGTCTTGCCTGCATTTTCAACCAGAAAGGCCAGCACATCAAACTCCCTGGCAGAAAGAGGAACCCGCTCAGAGCCCTTCATCAGCATGCAGGCATCAAAGTCGATTGTGTATGGGCCGAACTGAGTTTCGCGGCGTCCAGCTTCATCATTATTCTGCATATGCATACGGCGAAGCAAAGCCCGCACCCGGGCTACCAGCACTCGAGGGGCTACCGGTTTGGTTATATATTCATCTGCCCCCATGGAAAGGCCTGTAATAATATCTTCTTCCGTTTCCCGAGCTGACACAATAATAATGGGTACTGTGCAATGGGTGCGCAATTCCTGAAGAAACTCGAACCCATCCATTCCAGGCAAGTTGATATCCAACAGAATCAGATCTATTTCGTTCTGCTCCATAATGGGCAGGGCTGCTTCTGCCGATGGGGCAATATGGCATTCCAGCCCTTCCCTTTCCAGGTACAACACCATCAGATCTGCGAGAGCCTGGTCGTCCTCTATTACCAATACCCGCGCTTTCATCGGTCAACTCCTCCCTTAGAATGTAGCCATGGAAAGGGAAACCTTCAAGGTAATGGATGAAGCAACGCTTCCAACGGGGCGGAATTCTGTGCCTTCCTGACCATAGGCATAAGAATATGCAATGCTGCAGTTCAACTTATCCAGACCGCTCCAGGACAGAGTTGCACTTGTTTTCCCTGAACTGTCGCTTAAATTTCCCAGCCAGAAAAAGGACAGACCAAAATCGGAAGACAGTATTTTACTGATTCCAAGGCTACCTGCCCCATAGTGCTGACCCCGTTCCTTAAGATCCTGGACGGTAATAGTTTTCTGTTGCAAAAGCGATGCAACCTGCATGGGATATGCAATGAACAGATCCGAATTTTCGTATCCAAGGCCGTTGTAATAGTATTGTCCCCGCAGAGACAGGGAATACCGCCCCTCACTGTCATCCATGGACCATGAAAAGCCGATTGTTCCCTGGCCAAAGATTTTATCCTGCCGAGTCTCTGCTGTCAGGGCCGGACCATTTAGCACCAGGAAATTCTTGTCTATATTGCCCTTCACGGCTCCTTCGACAAACATGTCCAGAGGCCCCATGGGAAAGGTTATACTGCCTGTCACGGCCCAGGGTTTATCATTCTGCCAGTAGGCACCCAGACTTAGTTCCGAGGAACCCAACACCCATTCCGCCTTGGGGGCAAGGCCAATGGGACCGCCCGAATAGGCAGAGTCGAGCAGGAGGTAGAGGTAATAGTTGCTGGTGCGCTGGGACCGCTGGAATTTTACCGCCAGGGGACCGGTTCGTTCTTCCGTCGGATTTTCCGGATCGATGGTCCCGAAGTCCAGCAAATTCCCTGGGCTGAAAAAGTACCCTACACCCCAGTTTGCGGTCTGTTTTCCCAAACGGGCATTGATTCCGGAAAGGGGCTCTATATCCGCATAGGCTTCCCGTAAACTGAAGGGATTATTTCCCGAAGAGTCGGAGGTATAGGGATAACTAAAACGGCCCTTGATGAAAAATCGGAAATTATCCGCGGGCCGGGCATCGGCATAGAGGTCTGCATAAGATACAACGGAAGGAGTCGGATAATCAGAAAAGATCGTTGAATCTCCCGCAGCAGTTCCGGCAAGGCTGAAGGTAAAAGCGCCGCCTATTTTTACGGTCTCGGTCTTCAGTAATCCTGTTGAAATATCAGAGGCAGATGATTCCACAGGTTTTACCAGTGGAGCCTCTGTGACAAGGCTTTCGGAGGACCCGAAAAGCTCATCATCAGTCTGGGCCTGCAGGGGGAAGAGGCCGGCCATCAATAGACCTGCTGAAACAATACTATAGAACAATGTTCGCATATTCATGGCAGCCTCCCTAGCGGTTAACCCGTTCCAAATAAGCCTTGGTAAAGACCGAGTCTGGCAGATTATCCAGCGAAATATCCGTAAAGGTTATGCTTGTCCGTTTTCCCTGGACCAGGGCATCCACATACATGACCGAATTGGCGATATAGGAAGTACCTATTTTTGCATAGCTTGTGAAATATGAAGTACGCAACAAGCGCTTGGAAAGGGAGTAATCTTCGCTTTTCAGCAGCAGCTGGTCCTTTTTGGTCACATAGATCTTTTTATAGGGATAGGTTACTTCGTTGGTTGCCCCCTGCAATTCCAGAATCCACACATCGTAGGCTCCCAGTTTCCCTTCGGTCCAGGAAGTGACGGTATAATCGACAGAATAGGTGGATTGCCTAAAATCGGAATTTTTAGCATCCGTGCCCTGCACATTCTCCTTAAGAGAACTGTGGGTAAATTTTCTGCTCTGAGGGTCATAAAACCACATATTGTCCCCCAGCTTCAGATACCCCTGACCGAGCTGATCCGCCGGTTCCATAAAGAGTATCAAAAAACTGTCATCCCGGTCACGACGGAAGGTCTTGGCCACCCGGGTCGTGGTTCCTTTTTCGGGATCTTCGCTGACCATTTTTATTTTTGCGGAAAAGTCCCTACCGGTAAAATTGCTCCGTTCATCGATGGTCTTAAGCATAGCCTTGAAATCCGGGACCGCGGAAGCGGCCTGTGCGAAAATTCCGGACATCGGCACCAGCAGAAGCACTATAACCAGACTTACTAACGCATATCTCTTTCTCATACAAAACTCCTGACTATAATAAAAATGTGGACCCCCGAAGCCCGTTGGCTCGATGTCTCAGCCCGGCCCTCGGACCCAGGGACACATTGCCCTTAATAGGTTGCCCGCAAGGCCTGGGCGGGTTCCAGATTTGCCGCACTCCGGGCGGGGAGATAGACCGCCATGATGCTCATGACACAGATTATCAGCATGTTCTTGAGCGCCTCCGGAATGGAGAACTGAAGCACAAAGTGCCCCCTGGCCAGAAAGAGGGACAGGAAACTGCCACTGCCAAAATTGATGAGGCTCAAGATACCTCCAATCAGCAGGGCCAGTACAAAGCCGCTTGCGGTTCCCAGCACAGCCTCCGACAGGGCTTCGGTGAAAAAGATAGTTCGTATCCCCGACTTCTGGACTCCCAGGGCTCGCATGGTGCCGATTTCTTCGGTTCGCTCAATCATAACCATCCGATAGGAATTCATAATTCCTACCATGATGATCACCAGCAGGATGATAAAGACCAAGAAGGCCACTGCCTGAATAATGGAGAGCAGCGACAAAATGGGCGACATGAGGTCCTCTATGGTAGTCACGGAAAATTTGGTGCCCTTCCATTGCTCCTCCTTGGCAACCTGAACAATCTGATTCATCCCCATGAGGCTGCTCCGCATGGCGGACATATTGCGGGGACTGCTGGTAGAATCCGCGGAAATACGGGGACTAACCGGAGCATTGCTGGCAAGGTTGCTATAGAGCCTATCGGCCACCGTTTGTACTTCCGCTACGTCCTTAAGAAATATATTGATGGATTGATAGTCCCCCTCATCCAGGCCGATGAGGGTATTCAGGTAGGCCTTGGAAGTATATCCAGTGTCCATCACCATAACGCTGCTGCTGGTTGTTGTGGCAATGAGAGTAAATTCGCCAATGTTCTGCTGGCCCGTTACCGTACTCGCTCGGTAGAGCAGGGTCTCTCCAATCTCGACGCCCAGTTTTTTCGCCGTAGCCTCCGGAAGTATCAGAGAGCCCGGCTTATCAATATCCGCAAGGCTACCCTTGCTTATATCAATATTGGTCCGGAAGGACTGCTCCGCAGCGAAATCGACCCCTTCCAGTTTCTGGGTTTGTTCTTTGTTCCCGAAATAGAGGGTACCCGTCGTCTTTGAACGGTACTGCACCGAAGCGACTCGATCCGAGATGGCCTTGATAGCCTCTTCTGCGGCGAAACTATCCTGGATCATGGGCAGTTCCGAACCCAGGGGGCTCACGATGGAGCCGCTTATATAAATATGACCCCCAAAAAGATGGGAAAGGTTTTCCTTGGTAGTTTTCAGAAGTCCTCCGGTAAATCCATTAACCAGGGTAATCACCAAAAACCCGAATGCAATCGCGCTTCCCAACAGGATACTTCGTTTTTTTTGCCGCGATATGTTTCTCAGGGCAATTCGTATCATTTGTAACATGGTTACCTTCCTAAATTTTTTGCATCGCCTTGACTGGTGCGATTTTCAAGGCAATCGACGCAGGATACAGGCTTGAAACTAGACCAATTGCAACTGCCGCAAGTAGACTCCAGACAAGAGATCCCATGGACAGCACAGGCCGCAGGGTAGACCCGCCAAAGAGGATTGCAAAAAACATATTGCTGGAAGCAATACCAACCCTATTCACCACAAGGAGAAGCACCGAACCGATGAGGAGGCCCACAAGGCCGGCCACCACCGACAGGGTCAGGGTTTCCCAGAGGATCATGCGACGGACAAAACCTTTTCCCGCTCCGATGGCCCGGATGGTCCCGATTTCGGGAATCCGTTCGGTTACGGAGATGACCAGGGTGTTCATGATGATGATGATGATGGCCACCACAAGAATAATGGCGATGATGATGTTGAAAATAAACTGCAGGGCCATTGCCAGGGTTGCCACCGTGCCGGCCCCCCAGCTCCAATCAGAGACTTGTGCATCGATGCTGCCGGTAGTCAGCATGGTCTGAATCGATTCTTGTGTTGCCGGTATAGAGGCTGAATCCTTAAGACGGATAAGCAAAAAATTCCATGCATTGGGATCAAGCTCGGTGTATCTATTCCGGATCGAGGTATCCCCTAGAATAGCATCATAATTCACCAAGGCACCCGACTGGACTGGCTGGATCGTTTGAACCAGACTTCCCCCATTACCGAAGAGTTCATCATCTGTAGTCGCAGCTTCTGTAGTTCCATTAGCGCCCAAGGAACTGCTGGCGATATCCACCCCCATTGGGTTCCTGGTCATACCCTTTAAACTGCGGAGGATGTTTGCATCTATAAGAGATACCAGATTAAGCTGTTCATTACCCCGCTTAAACCGGAAGAACCCGGCAATCGTCGCCTCCCGCAGACGGCTCCCGCTGGCGCCAAAACCTGCCAGGGTGATTGAATCTCCGATATGAAGGGGTTTCCCAGTTTCTTTTTCCGCAGCTTCCCGGACACTTTCTGACAACAGAATATAGGGGCCTGGCTCTTCCGGAAATCCGCCCTGGGTAAATTCAAGAGAATCAGGAAACATCAGTGCGTATTCATCAAAATTGGCTCCCCATAACATGGTGAATCCCGCAGTTTCTTCATTTAAACTGATGCTTGCAGACCCGGAGAGCAGAGGCAGAACAGACTGCACCTGAGGCATCTGTTCAATACTGCTGCGGACTGTCTGGAACTCCGGTATTTGCGGAATATCCGAACCGGAGGCGGCGCCAGGACCTGAAGCGAGGAGGGAAAAGCTGTCTTTCGATGTCCCGTGCACAATGAGGTCCCCGGTATAATTGGCGGAATAGCTCTGCTTCATACCGGTCCGGATCGTATCCAAAATTGAATTGCCCGTAACCATGAACATGACCGCCAACGCAATAAGGGTACCCACAATGGCCGTTTTTACCTTGTGTTCCAGAAGATTTCTGAAGGCAATTTTCAGGATGACCATGTTACACCGCCTTTGGCCGATAATTTTCTGAAACGAGGCCGTCCTTGAGCCGGATCACATGGTCCGCCAGATCCACAATTTTTTGATCATGGGTGCTGAAGAGGAAAGTGGTGCCCAATTCCTTGTTCATTTTCTTCATCAAGTTGATGATGGTCTCACCGGTGGCGGAATCCAGGTTTGCCGTCGGCTCATCGGCCAGCACAATCTTAGGTTTTGTGACCAGCGCCCGTGCAATGGCGACCCGTTGCCGCTGTCCACCAGAAAGCTCGTTGGGCCGATGTTTTTGCCACTGTCCCAATCCTACTTCTTCAATTAAGAATTGTATCCATTTTTTCTGTTCCTTCTGTGAGATTCCCGTATCTCCAATCAGAAGAGGGAATTCAATGTTTTCGTACACATTCAGAACGGGAATGAGATTAAAGGACTGAAAAATGAAGCCGATAGTGCGATGCCGGAGTCTGGTAATCTCCTTATCATTTAAATCCGAGGTCTTTACACCATCTATTTCTACGACCCCTTCTGTGGGCGTATCGATACAGCCAATCATGTTCAAAATAGTCGTTTTCCCAGATCCTGAAGGACCAGCCAATGAGATAAAGTCACTCTTTTGAATTTCAAAGTCGACGCCTTTTACCGCCGGAACCACTGTTTTTCCAAGTGGGTACGTTTTTTTTACCTTTTCAAGTCGGATAATCGCCATACATACCTCCGTGCATGGATTAAATTTAGAGAGGTATGAAATCTTAAACCATAAACAGGGAATGAAAGTCTGATAGCATTTTGTTATGGAGCCGCGTCTTCATTTTCGGCTCTTCCGGCATTCCTGTGGGTCAGGTCATGACTTCGGACAATAAATAGATTTCCAACCCGGAATCATGGTGGCTCTGTCTGGGTATTTCAGTGATTCCCATTGTTGTAGATTGGTTGTCCCTCACCACCCCTTCCTGAGTTTCTCAAGCTTCTCGAAACGGTTGACCACCTCCGCGCAATGTTCCCAATCGGGAATATCCTGGATGCCCTGGCAGCGATTTCGATCTGATGCTGGAACGCAAAATCAGAACCATGATCAGCAGGTGAGAAAACGCCTTTTCGGACCAACTCTATTTGTTATCTCTCAGGCAATTCAACACTGATTTCGAAATTGAAGAGAGCACAAATAGTGAGCAAGATAAGCTTGAGTTTTAGTTTCAATGGTTTACCGAAGGCATGGTTTTTGGGTTGTAGCAGCCGCGAGCCAAAGAATTATTGTCGCAATATTACAGCCATCAGCCTAGAGAATCACCATAACCACCATCATGCAGTTAGAGACTCTTGAAAAATTCATAATACCTTGTAAGATAAAAGAATACATGATAAAATAACCTTGGAAAGTGCATGAAAATTGCAGAAATTGCCTCAAAACCCGTGCACTTGAAAGGGAAAGAATGTACCGAACGAAAGAAAAAGTACCCGAATTTGAGAAGTTCGACATGGTCTTTGGAGGGAAACTGAATCGGCAGAATCGGTGGGTTATTCTGGCTAATTTGATCCCGTGGGACAGGGTTGAAGAAAAATATGCTGCGCTTTTTGTGTCGAATAATGGCAGACCTGCGCTGCCGGTTCGAGTCGCGTTAGGCGCTCTCATTATCAAAGAAAAATCAAAGCTGGCTGATGAAGAACTGGTTGAATATATTCGGGAAAGTCCATACCTCCAATACTTTCTGGGATTCGAAGGGTATAAAGATGAACTGCCCTTTGATCCCAGCATGATGGTGCATTTCAGAAAAAGACTATCGGGAAATATTCTGAAAGAGATCAACGCAATGATCATCGAACGCCAGAAAGAGGAAGCTGAGAAATCTCATGATGATCAAGAACCTCCGGAAGGAGGGAACAAAGGAACACTGATTGTTGATGCAACCTGCGCGCCGATAGACATACGCTTTCCGCATGATGTGACACTGCTGGATGAGGCGAGGAGAAAAACCGAGCAGATCATCGATACGCTGCATGAACAGGCTCCGACAGGGTATGAAAAGCCGCGGACGTATCGGAAGATTGCGAGAAAAGAATTCTTGCGGTTCATACGGAATCGCAAGCCACGGGAGCAGACGATACGGAAAGCACTGAAAAAGCAACTGCAGTACATTGAGCGGAATCTGAGAATCATCAATGATTACAAGGGTCTGGTGGGATTGGGCGGGCTTTCCAGAAAGCAGTATAGCGATCTTGTGGTGATCCATGAGCTGGTGTGGCAGCAGCGACACCTGTACACGAAGAAGAGCCATTCGATTGAAGGAAGGATACTGAGCATCTCAAGGCCGCATGTGCGGCCGATTGCGAGAGGCAAAGCACGCGGGATGTATAAGTTTGGGGCGAAGCTGTCGGTGAGCTTGGTGAATGGACTTGTGGAAGTGCATCGGCTTTCGTGGGAAGCGTATAACGAGAGTCAGGATTTGAAGGGACAAATCGAGCAGTACAAACGGCGGTATGGACACTATCCCGAAGTTGTATGCGCAGACAAAATATACCGGACACGAGAAAATCTTCAGTACTGCCAGGAATATGGGATACGGCTTTCAGGGCCGAAGCTGGGGCGGCCGTTTGCCGAGAGTGAAAAGAATCGAGCAATCCTTCGCGAGCAACGAAGGATCGAGCGGGAAGATGAAAGCACGAGGATTGCGGTCGAAGGGAAGTTTGGGGAAGGGAAGCGGCGATACTCCTTGGATCGGATCGGGACGAAATTCCGAAAGACGAGTGAGAGTGCAATCATGCTGGTCTACCTGGTGATGAACCTGATGGTGCTGTACCGGAAAAAGGCGAAAGCCTTTTTTGTGTCTCTTTTGGATGGCCTTTTCAAGATAGTCAGAGAGCATTTGGAAGACAATACAGGCTGCTTATTGCGGCTTGATACAGTCAAAAGGGGGTTCTTCAGGAACCCCTACGTACAGCTATACGCCTGAATAGTAAGATTCTATCAAATAGCATCAAAATCCTATAAATGCTTTAAAAGTGCTATTCATTCTGCTGCTTTTTCGTTCTTCGGTTCGAATTGCAAGGCTTTTCGCGCAGCATCCAGTGCCTCGGCGCTTTCGTGATCGTAACCTTTGAAGGCTTGCAGGCTTCGGTGGCGGGTGATTTTGCGGGCGAGAGCGGGGCCGATCTCGTCAGCCAGCAAGGAAGCGGCGAAGTGCCACCCCCCGTGCAGGGTAAGGCGGCGAGCTTTTTGCGCTTCAGGTGGAATACCGATCCATTCCAGAAGACGAGAGTAGCCATGTTCAAGCCCTTTTATTGATATGGGCTTGTTCGGTGTTGTGAGCGAGAACAGCACATACTCGTTTATATTATAGCGCCCCAGCTTGAACGCAAGGGTTCGGAGAGCTTGCAAAGGTTCGCGCAAGGGTTCAGCAAGCGGCACGATGCCGTATGATTCACGTTTTGGAGCTTTTAGGCCATCGCCCTCAACAAAGTTCTGCTCAATGTGGATTCTGTTCTGCTCAAAATCAATCGCTGCCCAACGAAGGGCGCGAATCTCGCCCGCCCTCATCGCCCCCAGGTGGGCCAGCAGAACACCTACTTTGATTCGCAGATCAACGGGGCCAGGTGTTTCGTGCGTTTCGCCTTTCTTTAATCGGGGCCGTGGCTGTATCGTATCGGCTACATCAAGGGCGATAATTCTTGCGAGCTCTTCGCGAGTGATCATGCCGCGCGTCCTATAGGTTTCCTTCGGGCGAATAATGCCGGAGAATGAGAATGGTTCCAGCACAAGGCCGCGTTTCATTGCCCATGAGAGCGGCGTGCGGATCGCGTTCAGGCAGTCGCCTACTACATTTCCCGATACGCCCTTTGCGCGCAAGTGGCGGATATAGGTCTCGATCAGGAATAAGTTTGCATCGCGCAGGGCCGTTGTTTTGAATCCCTCAAAGGGTTCCGCATGCGTTTTTACATTTGCATACTGCGCGGCGACATAAGCAGAAGATAACGGCTTGCCGGAATCAGCGCGGGCCAGCAGGTAGAATGATTTTTCTTTGTTCCAGAACAGTACAAAGTATTCCGATAGCGGCATGTTTTCCATCTGCGAAGCAGAGGCCGCGTCAACGTTGCCAGTTTTCGCCGCGGCAAGGCGCGTAAAGTCCATTTTCGCGGAGAGCTCCGCGATCAGCTCGCGGGCGGCCTTCCGTGAATCGCTACCAGTGGAACGGGTGAGCAGGGCTTTCTTTGTTTGGATGTCAACAGCGCGCACATAGTAAACCGGCTTGCCCTGCTTCGCGTTCGGGCGAGAGTAAATCTCCCAGCGAATTGCTTTTGCTGATCGGGGCATGGCAAACCCCCTTTGTGTTTGTACCGGTTTCCGTTACATTTTTCCGTTATATTGCCGTTTTTCAAGCATCAAATGTTCTGTAATTCCTTATGGAGAATAGGGGATTCGAACCCCTGACCTATAGATTGCGAACCTATCGCTCTACCAACTGAGCTAATTCCCCGTTGCGGCTGCCGCTGCGGCAGCCGAATGCAAATATAGCAAATTCAGGGGCGGCGCATCAAGCGGTGGGGCCTTGGCCGGCCAGGGTGCGGCCGGCCAGGTGGGCGTCCACTCATTCAGTTTCCGCCATCTGCGCCAGGGCCCGGCTTCTACCGCCTACTCATTCAGCCGGCAGCGCCTACCGCCCGCGATCTCGTTTTCCTCACTCCACCACCACAGTCCATCCATAGGGGTCGGGCCGGCGCCCGGTCTGGATGCCGTCGATGGCGTCGAAGAGCTTCTGGGTGATGGGCCCGATGGCTCCGCCGCCGAAGGTGTAGCTCTGGCCTTTCCACTTCATGGAGCCGATAGGGGAGATGGCGGCGGCGGTGCCGGTACAGAAGGCTTCATCGGCGGGGCCTTCGGAGGCGTACTTGCCGAGGCCGAGCACGCGCTCGAGTTCGAGCGGCGCGAAAACCACTTCGATTCCGAGCATTTCCATGGCGATTCGCATGACGGAGTCGCGAGTTATGCCCTTGAGGATCGAGGGGGAGTCGGCGACGTAGAGCTTGCCGCCCTTGACCATCGCGAAGTTGGCGCTGCCGACTTCCTCGACGTTGACGCCGTCGTGGTCGAGGTAGAGGACGTCGGAAAAGCCTTCGTGCTTGGCTTCGTAGGCGGGCAGGAAGCAGGGTGCATAGTTGCCGGCTGCTTTGACCCAGCCGGTACCGCGAGCCGCGGCGCGCTGGAAGGTGTCGTCAGCTTTTATGGAGATAGTCGCCATGCCTTTAAAATAGACTCCGACCGGCTGGACATAGACGACAAACATGGTTGTGTCGGCAGGGGCGGGCTGCAGTGTTTTTCCGATTCCGAACAGCACCGGGCGGATATAGAGCGAGCCTTTTTCGGCCGGCGGGATGTAGTCGCGGTTAGCCTTGACGACTTTTGTCACGGTTTCGATGAAGAGGTCCTGGGGCACGGCAGGCATCATGAAGCGCTCGGCGCTCCTGGCGAATCGTGCGGCATTCGCTTCGGGCCTGAAGAGGCGAATTTTGCCATCGACCCCCCGGCGGGCTTTCATGCCTTCAAATATGGACTGTCCGTAGTTGAGCGCGCATGCTTGGGGTGGTACACGCAATACTCCTGTTTTCACTACCGCGCATGGTTCAAAAACACCATCGGGCCCGGCGACACTGCCTCCCATGTATGGAGTTACCGTTACCGAAAAACCGAGCTTGCTCCAGTCCAGCGATGCTAAATCAGCAGGCTCGAGGGAACCGGGGACGCACATCGATTCAAAACGCGATCCTTTGTTCTCTTTGTCTGTGGTCATGTACAGCCTCCCAAAGTATTTCCGGCGAGTTTACTCTTCTCGCGCATGCAAGGCAAGGGGTTATGCGAATTTTGTGCATGGTTATGCAGTGGGCGGGGCAGGCGCGGATGGGGTAAGCGTGGGGCAGCAGGCGCGGGCTGGCGAGCGCAGGGCAGGAAGTCCGGGACCTGAATGCAGCCTTGGACTTGTCCGCTAGGACCTGTCCACTATAACCTGTCCGCCAACTCTTCCCAGCGCAGAAGGTCCGACTCGATGAGACGGCAGAGTTCGTCGTATTCCTTTTTGGCGTGGGCGAGGCTGGAGCCTGGTTTGGGCGGGCCCTGGAATGCTTCTTCCAGTGCCTTTTTTCTTTGCTCCATCTGCTCGATGTGTTCGGTGAGATGCTCGAGTTCTTTCTGTTCTTTGTAATTGAGTTTTGTTCTGGCTGGCGTGGACTGCGGCTTCCGGCTTTGAAGCGTGAACTGTTGCCCCTGGCTTTTAGGCGAGGGCTGCTTCTGTTTCTGCAAGGCTGATTCTTTCTGCTTGGATTCAAACTGCGTCTCGGCTTCCTGCTGCTTTCTGATATTCCATTCGAAATAGGTGCCGGTAAATCGCTCGATAGTGCCTTTGCCGGTGATGATGAGCATGTCCTGTGCCAGCCTGTCGACCAGAAGCCGGTCATGCGAAACGACGATCAGAGAACCGGAAAAATCGGACAGGTATTCTTCAAGCCGCTCGATAGTCTCGATATCGAGGTCGTTGGTGGGCTCGTCGAGCAGCAGGAAATTGGGCGATTCGGCCAATAGCCGGACAAGCATGAGCCTGCGGATTTCGCCTCCCGACAGGGTCCTCAATTTCTGCATTTGGAATGTCCGCTCGAATCCAAATCGCTCAAGCAGCAATACCGCATCCAGCGATGAGCCATCGGGCAGTCTGAAATGATCGGCGTGTTCCTGGATGTAGTCGAGAATGGACATTTCGGGATTCACCGCTTCGTTTGTCTGGCGGAAAAAGGACAGGCGAACCGTTTCGCCCAGCGTGATGGAGCCTGCTGTCGGCTTTCTGAGGCCGGCTATGAGCGAAAGGAGGCTTGTTTTGCCTGAGCCATTGGGGCCGATGATGGCGGTTTTCGAGCCGGGCAGGAATTCATGGCTGAATCCTCTGAAGAGAGCCCTGTCGCCATACGCCAGGCTCACGTCTTTGAGAACGCACACTTTCTTTCCGAGGCGCACTTCCTGCGACATGAAGGTATACGCTGCGGCGGGCTTCTCGATGAGGGAGGCTCTCATGGCTTCGATTTCTTTTTTTCTGCGTTCGCTTTTGGTCGCACGGGCGCGAGCTCCCCGATTGAGCCATTCGAGTTCGATCTTGAGGTTCGCAAGCCGTTTGTTCTCGGACCTGGAGAGGCTGGCGAGTTCGACTGATTTCTTTTCGAGATATTTTGCGTAGGAGCCGGGGTATAGGGTGAGTGTGTGGCGTTCGATTTCGGCGATCCGGTTGACGGTGGCGTCGAGAAACCAGCGGTCGTGGGTCACGAGAATGAAAGCCTGGGCGGCGGATCGCAGGCGGCTTTCGAGCCATTCGATTGTTTCGACATCGAGATGGTTGGTCGGTTCGTCGAGGATGAGGAAGTTCGAATAGGGAGCCAGGGCTCGGGCGAGCGCGGCTTTCTTGAGCTCGCCGCCGGAGAGATGCTGCATGGGCGCATCGAAATCGGAAAATCCGAGTTCGCGCAGAAGGGCAAAATACCGGTTTTCGACTGATATTGGAGGCTGGGCTTCGTGATCGCGCTTGCTATCGCGGCCATGGAGAGTTGGACCCTGGACGAGCATGCGGATTTCCGTCGACTCGCCCTGATAGAGAAATTCGCGCAGCGAAAGGGAGGGGTCGAATTCGGTATTCTGGGCAAGATATGAAAAGGTGAAATTTTTCGTTCTGGAAATAGTTCCCCTGTCGGGCTCCACGAGACCCGCGATGAGTCTGAGTAGGCTTGTTTTTCCTGCCCCGTTTTTTCCGATGAGGCCGATATGATCGCGCTCGTCGATATCCATTCTGACGGATTCGAAAAGGGGGCCCGATTTAAGCGAAAGGGATATGTTCTTGAGCGAGAGAATATTCATACCAGCAGTTATAGCCCGGAAATGGGGTTTTGTGCATAGTGTTACGAACCTTGCAGAAGGCAGGTAGGAGAAAACTCACGCAAGCGCATAGCGAGGCAGATACTCCGCAGAGGTTTTGAGAGGGGTCGAGAATGCGCGCTTCCAGAGCTTCTGATCCAGCAGATCGAGGGAGAGCCTACTTAGGAATGCCCGTTCACGGAACATCCATGCGCGCCCCATGGCCACGAGCTCGCGAGGTATGCCTGCCGCTTCTCCATGGGTCATACGCGCCTTTCGGTTCGCTTTGATCCGGAAGGGCTTTGCGTAGTTGTGCCACGCCATGTAGACGCAGAAGCGATTGAGCATATTGGCGACATTGCGGGAAAAGCAGGCGGTTTCACGTCTATGGGCAGCCTGATCCTTTCTGAGCTCGCGATCCATGTAGTTGGCGCCGAAGAGGGGATTGTACCAGGTGCGCGGTTCGGTGGAGTGCACGGTCAGATGCACCAGTCGATGGTCTGCATTCTGCAAGCGAAAGAGCGGATGGCTATACAGCGCTCTGCGATATTCCTGCTTTTCGTCGGTGATGAGGATGAGAGGCTGCCAAAGCTGGGGCATGCGTTCCTGGGCAAGACGATCGAGCAGCTCCCGGAATGAGCGTTCGATGCTCCGAGGCTCAAAGGTACACGAACGATAGAGCAGGGACATTCTTTGCTTTTGAGCCTCGGTGGTGTTGCCGGAACGGCGCAGGGTGGCATGGGTAGCGGCAAGGAAGAATTGAGAATCGGCGGTGACGGCGAGGGTGATGTTGTTGGGGAAGTACTGAGAGACATCGAAGGAGACGAAGCCATCGATGCAGACGGATTCATGGGGATTGGCATGGGGACGGAGCATGCTCTGGAGGGCGATGGCCTGACGGGCGAGTCGGTCGATACGGTTCTGGATGGTGCCGCACGAAGCAGAGAAGAATCGTGAGAGTGCGCGAATGCTCATGGAAGAGCTGAGCAGGGTTTCGATCTGGGGATAGGCGATTTTGCGCTTGGCGAAGTAATCAAGGCTGAAGGTCTGGGTAGAGAAGTACTTGCCGCAGAAGCTGCAGCGAAAGCGCTGGACTTTGCCGAAGGTTTTGGTCACATAGAACCCTGCGGCGACGAACCAGCGTTCTTTAGGGGCGTGCTGGTGATACGCACAGGCCGGGTTTGGGCAGAAATGAAAATGATGCATGAAGACCTCCTCTCCTTGTAGACGCAAGGAAAGAGGCCTTCACTTCAAATTCATATGCAGGGTTCGTGACACTATGCAATCATTTTGTGATTCTTGACAATGCAAAGCGATTTGCTCTATTTTAACTCCTACGGGGAGTAGCTTTCTGCGCGCGAGCGCAGACGCATGGGCCGTCAGGACGGAGCGTATGCTTCCGGCCTTTGCGAACCGTTCACTGGGACTAGCGAGACCGTACGGGAGTGGCCGTGCGGTCTTTTTTTGTGCACGGCGGAATTCCGTATTGCAAATATGGGGGTTCGTGCTGTGAATGTGTTTATTCTTGTAGTGCTTGTGCTCATGTATGCGGGCATTATCGCAATGCAGGACAAAAAGGCATGGGTCTCGCTTGGGGCTGGGCTGGTGCTTGTTATCGGCGGGGCTACGAGCGCGAGCCATGCGATCAGCTCGCTCATCAACTGGAATATTCTGCTCATTTATCTCGGGAGCCTTGTGCTGGCGGAGCTGTTTATCTATTCGCGGGTGCCGGCGTTTCTGGCTGAGCGGATAGTGGAGCGCTCGCCATCTGTTGGGGTAGCGGTTGCGATTATTCTTCTGCTCACCGGGCTTGTGTCGGCTTTTGTCGAAAATGTCGCGACGGTACTGCTGGTCGCGCCGGTTATGATTGAGCTTGCTCGCAGGACAAAGAAGAATCTTGCGCAGCTTATGATCGGCCTTGCGGTGATGGCGAATCTGCAAGGAACAGCGACGCTGATCGGGGATCCGCCATCGATGATTTTTGCCGATTTTGCTCATTATTCGTTCAATGATTTCTTTTTCAGGGCGGGAAGGCCGTCGATTTTCTTTGCGATTCAGCTTGCTTCGATTGTGGGAGCGCTGTACTTCTTTTTTTATTTTCGTTCGATGGAGGGCGATGGGCGGTCGTTGCCGGCAGAGCGGATTGTATCGTGGGTGCCTGCAGGGCTGCTCGGGCTCATGATTGCAGGGCTGGCGGGGCTTTCTGCGCTGTCAGCGGGCGGCGGGATTCACTCTGCGAGTGGGATTTTTGTGGTCAGTCTTGCGGGGGTTGGATTAGGTTGGCTTGGCTGGGTGCGAAAGGAGCGCGCTGAGGCCAGGAATATGGTACGCCATCTGGATTGGGGGACGCTAGCTTTTCTTGTGGGAATTTTTGTAGTTGTGGGGACGGTGAGTGAGTCGGGGTTGCTGGATGGCCTTGGTATCGCGCTCGCGAAGTGGACGGGCGGCAGCGCGGCGCTCGGTTTTTCGCTCATCATCGCATTTTCTGTGCTTGTGTCGGGATTTGTCGACAATGTTCCGTATATTGCGGCGATGCTGCCGGTCGCTGCGAAGTTTGCAGCGACAATGGGGGGCAGGCCAGAGCTGTTTATGTTCGGGCTTCTCATTGGTTCATGTATTGGGGGCAATCTGACGCCGTTCGGGGCTTCGGCGAATATTGTAGCGGTGAGCCTTTCGGAAAAGAATGGCGCTAAGGTGAATGTTTGGTCGTGGCTGAAAATTGCTGGGTCTTTTACGGTGCTGACGACAGTGGCTGCGGGGCTTTTTGTGTGGTTTGTGTGGCGCTAGACGGTTCGAAGGGATAGGGCGCGGTACGCACGGGGGGCGGCGAAGCACGGTTCATGTTGAGAGCGGCGCGGCCCTGAGGAGGCTATCTTGACACAGAGCGGCGCGACCTGCTACATATGGATATGGCGACCAGAAATTTTCTGTATCGCATCGAGGTGCGAAACAAGGGTTCGGGAGGACCGCGCATCGAAGCCTTGCAGGCTGATGTGCGCGCGCTTAGCATGGGGACATTGCGCAGTGCGCGCCAGATTGCGCTGTATTTTGTTGAAGGCGAAATAGCGCCCGAGGAGATGAATCTCCTCGGGCTTTTTCTTTTTTCGGACCCTGTGGAGCAGGAGTTCCGGTGGGAAGTGGTTGGGCAAGGACGGAGCGAGGCAATAGATGCTGGGGGCGCGCGCACGGGAGATTTTGGAGGTGCGGCGGCTGCAGAAATTGTAAGCCTGGCGCCTGCGGAGATTGCAGGCGCAGGGGCGAGCAGCCCGCGCGTCGTCGAAATCTGCCGCAAGCCGGGAGTGACCGATCCTGTTGCAATCGAAATCGTGCGGGCGGCACAGGAACTCGGTGTGAAAGGCCTCAAGCGGGCAGCGACCGGGGTACGCTGGGAGCTCGAGGCCGACTGGCTCGATGAGCAGAGTGTTGCGCGCATAACAAAAATGCTTCTGGCCAATCCGGTGATCGAGCGATGGGAATTCGGGGAGATAAGGCCGGTTTTCCCGCAGGAAAGCGCGAGGCCCGTACCGGTGGAAACGTACGATATTGCTGCAATGGATGATGCGGCCCTCATCGCGCTCTCCGCCGAACGCAGGCTCGCGCTCGACCTCGAGGAAATGTGCGCGATTCGGACATGGTTCGCGGGCGCAGGGAGAGCGGCGACCGATGTCGAGCTCGAGATGATCGCACAGACCTGGAGTGAACACTGCGTGCACAAGACATTCAAGGCAGATGTCGAGGTGCGGGGCGAGCTTTGGCAGAAAGACGCGGCGGCGGGCGCAGCGGGAAAGCTTGAAAATGCCGCGCAGCCGCATTCGCCATACCCCCCCGTCGTCCACGGAATATTTTCCACATATATAAAGAAGACAACCGAAGAAATCGCTGCGCCCTGGGTGCGATCAGCGTTCGTGGATAATGCGGGCATCGTGAGCTTCGACGGGCAGTGGGATATCTCATTCAAGGTGGAGACGCACAACCATCCATCGGCGATCGAGCCGTTTGGAGGGGCGAACACCGGAGTGGGCGGGGTCATTCGCGATATCATGGGGGTTTCTGCGCGGCCGATTGCGGTGATGGACATTCTCTGTTTTGGGCCGCCGGATATGCCGGAAGAAGAGCTGCCGCAGGGGAGCCTGCATCCGCGAATGATTGCACGCGGGGTGGTCGCGGGCGTCGAAGATTACGGCAATAAAATGGGCATCCCTACGGTGAACGGGGCGATTCATTTTCATCCGGGATATGCGGCCAATCCGCTTGTCTATTGCGGTTGTGTGGGATTGGCGCCGGCAGGCGTGCACCACCATGAGCCAAAGGCTGGGGACAGGGTGATCGTGCTTGGCGGGCGCACGGGGCGCGACGGTATTCGGGGGGCGACTTTTTCTTCGATGCGCATGGACGGTTCGACAGGCGATGTCGCGGGTGCTTCGGTGCAGATTGGAGACCCAATTGTCCAGAAGCGTACGCTCGATGTGCTGTTGGCGGCGCGCGACGCGGGGCTCTACGATGCGGTGACGGATTGCGGGGCTGGTGGGCTCTCGTCGGCGGTGGGAGAGATGGCGTCAGAACTCGGGGCGGACATCGAGCTTGAAAAAATCGGGACAAAGTATCCGGGGCTTGCGCCGTGGGAGATATGGCTTTCGGAGGCGCAGGAGCGGATGGTGCTGGCGGTTCCGGAAGTGAGCGTGGGGGCGTTCGCGGAGCTTTGCTCGCGCTTTGGCTCGGAGTTCTGGGATATCGGCTCGTTCCGGGGCGATGGCAGGCTTGTCATCAGGATGCGCGGCGAAGTTGTGCTCGACCTGCCGATGGAATTTGTCCACAAGGGAATTCCGCAAAAACGGCTCGTGGCGGAGGCGCCAGTTAAAAATAGGGGTCAGACCACTTCTTTACCTAAAGGCGCGCCGCAAAAAGTTAAAAAAAGGGGTCTGACCCCCTTTTTTAAAAATGTGTCGTGCGAGCGCATTGTGCGGCGCTACGACTATGAGGTGCAGGGCGGAACTGTCGTCAAGCCATTTGCGGGCCCTGAGGGCGATGCGCCGCAGGATGCGGCGGTGCTGAAGCCGCAGGGCACGGGCGGAGCCTGGGGCATTGCCCTTTCGAATGCTCTGCGGCCGGATTATGCGGAAATCGATCCGTACCGGGCGGCATGGGCAGTCGTCGACGAGGCGGTTCGGAATGCGGTAGCGGTTGGCTCAGATCCCGAGCGGATCGCGATTTTGGACAATTTCTGCATGGGCGACCCGAATGATCCAGCAGTGATGTGGGCGCTGCTCGAGTCGGCGAGGGGCTTGCGGGACGCGGCGCTTGCCTTCGGCACGCCCATCATCTCGGGGAAGGATTCTTTCTACAATGAATATTTAGGGCCGGACGGCAGAAGGCATGCGGTACCGCCTTCGCTTCTGGTATCAGCGCTCGGTTTTGTGCCTGATGTCTCGAAAGCTGTGACTTCGTTTTTGAAATCGCCTGGTGATTCGATATGGCTGGTGGGGCGCTTTGAGCCTTCGTTCCTGGATAAGGACGCAGCGGGGGCTGAAGCTGACCTAGGGGCGGTGCCGGGAGTCGATCCTGGCGCGCAGGTGGTGTACAAGGCGCTGTTCGAAGCGATGCAAGCCGGCGAGGTTGCCGCGGCGCACGATCTGTCGGAGGGTGGGCTCACACTGGCGCTTGCGGAGATGTGCATGGGCGGAAGAAAGGGCGCTGACATTGTGCTGCCTCCGTCCCAAGAGCCAGCAGGCAGAGCGATGAAAGAGTGTGCAGCAAGCCCACTTGGGCTCCATGGGATGGTGCGTGATCTTCTGCTCTTTGGGGAGAGCGCCGGATGTCTTCTTGTGGAGGTTCGCGCAGGCCAAGATGAAGCCTTCGGGCGGCATTTTGGAGAGGAGCAGGCGTTCCGGATTGGCGCGGTTTCGCAGATGCCGGTAATGAGAATTCACGATGGGGACAGCGAAATTCTCTCTGTTTCGATTTCCGACATGCTGAAAGCATGGAAGGATTCAGCGGGGGAGGTGCTGCCATGAAAGCGCTTGTGCTCAAGGCTCCCGGCACCAACCGCGATTATGATGTCGCCGAGGCAATAGAGTATGCGGGTGGCACAACAGTCCTGTTGCCTCTCTCGGAGCTCAGAGAAAGGCCGGCGCTGCTCCTCGACTATGGAATGCTCGTAATTCCCGGCGGCTTTTCATACGGCGATGCACTTGGGGCGGGCAAGCTGCTGGCGCTGGACTTCGAATGCTTTTTTGCAGAGGCGGTTATGCGCTTTGTAGAAGAGAAGCGGCCCGTGCTCGGTATCTGCAATGGCTTTCAGGCGTTGATCAAAACCGGCATCCTTCCGGGCGCGCCGTTCGAGCGCCACACATTCACTCTTGCGCAGAATGCGCGAGGAAATTTCGAGTGCCGCTGGGTTCGCCTTCGCGCAAGCACCTCGAATTCGATCTGGACTCGGGGAATTGAGGGGTTTTCGTGTCCTGTAGCGCACGGAGAGGGGCGCTTTGCTTCGAGCTTGCCCAATGTGGTGGAGAGCTTGCGGGTTGCAGGCTGTATAGCGCTCGAATATGCAAATGAAAGGGGAGAGCCCGCACAAGGATCCTATCCGGACAATCCGAATGGCTCGATTGGCGATATTGCGGGTATCTGCAATTCGGACGGGAATGTGCTCGGCCTCATGCCACACCCCGAAAATGCTGTCTTTCCATGGCAGTCTGCATCGATGCCGGGGTGGGCGGAGGATGGAGCGCTCAGGCTGTTTAGAAATGGAATTGAATATGCAAGATCGTAGGGGGCTGCGATGGTGTCTGAAAATTTGATCCAAATGCTTTTGCCAAAAGCGTTTAACAGCACAGGGCGCGCAGAAGGCGAGGGCAAGGTCCGCGAATGGTGGGGGCTTGAAGGCGGCACGCGCTTCATTGCGACTACGGACAGGCTTTCGGCCTTCGATCGGGTGCTTGCGCGAGTGCCTTTCAAGGGACAGGTGCTGAACGAGCTGTCGGCATTCTGGTTCAGGCAGACTGCGGATATCATCGATAACCATCTGATTTCGGTACCTGATCCGCATTGCTCAGTGGTTCGCGAGGCAAGGCCGCTTCCGGTCGAAGTCGTGGTTCGTGGCTATATCACCGGGGTCACCTCGACTGCCCTGTGGCGCCGATACGAGCTCGGCGAGCGGGTTATCTACGGCCAGCGCTTTCCCGAAGGCATGCGCAAGAACCAGAAGCTTCCTCAGCCTATTATTACGCCCACCACCAAGGGAGGCCCGACAGGGCACGACGAGCGCCTCGAACCGCGCGAAGTGGTCGAAAAAGGCTACCTCGATGCCCGCACCTGGAGCGCAGTGCAGGATGCGGCCATTGCGTTATTCGAACGAGGGACAGAGGTTGCTGTGCGCGCTGGGCTCATCCTCGTTGACACCAAATACGAGTTTGGCCTTAACTCGGATGGGACGCTCATGCTGATAGACGAGGTGCATACACCGGATTCTTCGCGATTCTGGCTGGCTTCGAGCTATGCTGAGCGCTTCGAGGCAGGGCAGGAGCCGGAAAGCCGCGACAAGGAATTTGTGCGGCTTGCCTATGCGGAAAAGGGTTACCGAGGCGATGGGGAACCGCCTCTGATGCCTGATGCCCTCTGGGTGCAGGCAAGCCTAGTCTATCAAGAATTGTACGAGCGCCTGACGGGCATGGATTTTGTGCCCTCAGCGTATCCGGTGGAGGGGCGCGTGCTCGAGGCGCTTGCCAGGGAGCGGGCGGTGAGAAGAGGCGTTGAAGCAGGCGCGGGCAAATCGCGGCGGGGGTAAAGCGCCAGGAAGCGCAAGCCAAAATGGAGGCTGAAATGGTACAAGGACGAGTTGTGATATTGGCAGGTTCGCCTGCTGATATGGCGCATGTGGATGCGATCCAGCGTGCGTTAGGCAGCTTCGGGATTATGTCGTTGGTACGTATCGCGTCAGCGCACAAGACGCCTTGCCGACTTCTCGACATGATCGGCCGTTACGAAGCCGAAGAGATTCCTACAGTGTACATCACCGTGGCGGGGCGTTCGAATGCGCTCTCTGGCCTTGTCGATGCGGCGACGCCGTATCCGGTGATCGCTTGCCCGCCACCTTCGGAGCAATGGGCAATGGTCGACATCTGGTCGAGCTTGCGCATGCCTTCGGGAGTGGCTCCTGCGCTTATACTCGATCCGGCCAACGCGGCACTCTTTGTGGCAAAGCTTTTCGCGCTTGAAAATACAGAGCTTCGCGGGCGAATAGCGAGCTTTCAAAAACAGAATGCAGACAGGCTCATCGAAGAAGATGAGAAGGTATTGAAAGCGGGGCGGGCTGAATGAACCTGGATTGTGAGCGGTTTTCACATGAGCCGCGCCATTGCGGGGGGAGCGCCAATGGGTGGCGTTCGGGCAAACCGCGTCCGGGCGAGCCTTATCCGGATGACTCGCAGCCGCGAGAGTCCTGCGGCATCGTTGCAGTCATTGCTGACGAAGCAGCGCGTGTCGCGTTTTTCGGACTCTTTGCGCTTCAGCATCGTGGGCAGGAATCGGCAGGGATTGCGACGCTGGATAAGGGTTCGATTCACATGCACAAAGATGTGGGACTTGTGTCGCAAGTGTTCAGGGATCAGAACCTCTCCGCGCTTGCCGGCAGCATCGCGATCGGGCATACGCGCTACTCGACCACAGGAAAATCGAGCGCACGAAACGCCCAGCCATTTGTCATCGATACCCAGTATGGGCCACTCGCCCTTGGTCACAATGGCAATATCGCAAATGCTCCCGCCCTGCGGAAAACGTTGCTGTCGCGCGGGCTCGGGCTTATGACAGGCTCAGACAGCGAGCTTCTAGCCATGATGCTTGCGGGCACGCAGGGCTCGGACTGGATCGAACGAATTGAAGCGGCAATGAAAGAATGGGTTGGCGCCTATTCACTTGTGATTCTTACTGCTGAGGGTGTTTATGCGGTGCGCGATCCGTGGGGCTTCAGGCCTCTTGCGTGGGGGCGCATCGATGCGGGCGGGTTTGCGGTTGCTTCGGAGACGTCAGCGCTGAGGGTGATGGGCTGTTCATTCTATGAAGAAATTTCACCCGGCGAAATCCTGCACTTTGATACGAAAGGACTCGTTCAGCGGGCTCGTGCTGATATAGATGTTTCACATGCAGCATGCAGTTTCGAGTATGTGTATTTTTCGAGGCCGGATTCAGTCTGGAATGGAAAGAATATCCATGCGGTCAGGCGTCGGCTGGGTGAGATTCTCGCGGAGGAAGCGCCGGCCGCGGCTGATATTGTTATTCCGGTGCCGGATTCTTCGATTGCGGCCGCGATCGGATATGCGCGGCAATCCGGCATTCCATTCGGCGAAGGGCTTGTAAAAAACCGCTATATCGGGCGCACCTTCATCGAGCCGACAAAGGCATTGCGGCGCCAGGGCGTCGCGCTCAAGTTCAGCCCCTTGAGAGAGACCCTCGAAGGAGCTCGCATTGTACTCGTCGATGATTCCATTGTCAGAGGTACGACAACCGCGCCGCTCGTAAAGCTCTGCAGACAGGCGGGAGCACGCGAAGTGCATCTGCGGATCGCTTCGCCGCGCATACTGCATCCTTGCTATATGGGGGTCGATATGGGAACGCCTAACGAGCTCATCGCAGTGGGCAAGGGAGAGGACGAGATTGCTCGCTTGCTAGGGGCGGATTCCCTTGCGTATCTCAGCATCGAAGGGCTTTCGGAAGCGATTGGTGTGAAAGGGCTCTGCAGGGCATGCTTCGACGGGCAGTACCCGATTCCAGTGGACGAAGGATTTACCAAGGAGAGCTTCGAGACTGAGAGGAGTGCCGAGGCTTCCGGACATCCGGAGACAATCGGAAGGGGGCAGGTATGAACGTGCTGCTTGTCGGATCGGGTGCGCGGGAACATGCCCTCGCCATGGCAATTGCCGCGTCTCCTTTGTGCGAAAAGCTCGTTATTGCGCCGGGGAATCCTGGCATGGCGGATGTTGGCGAACTTGCTGCGGTTGCGCTGGGCGATATTGAAGGGCTTGTTTCGCTCGCTGTGGCAATGCAGGCTGACCTGGTTGTGATAGGGCCTGAGGCGCCGCTTGCAGCAGGATTGGCCGATCGGGTGCGGGAGCAGGGAATTCTGTGTTTCGGCCCTTCGGCAGCTGCGGCGCGGATCGAAAGCTCGAAAGCCTTTGCAAAGGCATTTATGAGGCGGCACGGCATACCGACAGCCGAAGGAAAAAGTTTTTCTGATGCTGAGCAAGCCAAGCGCTGGGCTCGGAACTTTGTCAGGCCTGTTGTCGTGAAGGCATCGGGGCTTGCTGCTGGGAAAGGGGTCATTGTTCCATCATCCCTCGAGGAGACAGAGGCGGCCATCGATACTCTGCTCGAGCTTGGCGGAGACATTGTGATCGAGGAAAAACTCGAAGGCGAGGAACTTTCGCTGATCGCCCTGTGCGATGGAACATCATACAAAGTCCTGCCGGCAGCCTGCGATCATAAGCGCCTCGAGGATGGCGATAAAGGGCCGAATACAGGCGGCATGGGAGCATTCGCTCCAGCCTGTACCATTGAAGAAGCTGAACAGCTGGCTCGTATTGTCATCGAACCGGCGATGAGAGGGCTTGCGGAAGAGGGGACTCCCTTTGTGGGAGCTCTCTATGCAGGGCTCATGCTCACCGAAGAAGGCCCAAAAGTGCTCGAGTATAATGCTCGCTTCGGGGATCCGGAGACCCAGGCCATTCTGCCGCTCATCAGGTCCGATTTGCTCGTGCTTCTTGAAACGTGTGCGCGCGGAGCAATTCGCGTAACACCCCTGGATCTGAGAGTGTCTAGTGCTGCGGTATGCATCGTTCTAGCTTCCAAAGGGTATCCTGAACGGCCTGTGACGGAAAAACCAATTCGTATCGGAGTGCTCCCTGAGCGCGCTTTTTGCCTGCACGCGGGCACGAAGAAGCCTGGCACGAAAAAGCCCGGCGACGAACTGGTCAGCGCCGGGGGCAGAGTGCTCTCGGTTGTCGGCTTGGGCGCTTCGCTTGAGGAGGCGCGCGCTGTTGCCTATGAGACTGTAACGCAGATTCATTTTGATGGAATGCAGTACCGAAGCGACATCGGAAATCGAGCAGACCGAGTTGCCAAAGCTATTTGCGCTGCGCTCGGACGGGTTGAATCGCACGACTCGGAAGGCGCCGAAAGCGCCTATGCAAAAGCTGGTGTCAATATCGATGCGGGCAATCGGGCAGTCGAGCTCATGAAAGAAGCGGTACGCTCGACCTATGGGCCCGAGGTTGTGGCTGGTATCGGGGCATTTGGCGGCCAGTTCGATGCCTCGGTGCTCAAGGGGTTTGTAAAGCCAGTGCTGGTTGCGTCCACCGACGGCGTCGGGACAAAGACGAGTCTTGGACTCGCGCTCGGCCGCCTTGAGGGGCTCGGCATGGATATTGTCAATCATTCAATCAACGATATTCTTGTGCAGGGCGCCAGGCCACTTTTCTTTATGGATTACATTGCGGCGGGCAAGCTCGATCCTGAGCATGTCGCGGAGGTGGTGAGCGGCATGGCTCAAGCATGCCGGGAGGCTGGATGTGCGCTCCTGGGCGGGGAGACTGCGGAAATGCCGGGCACCTATCAAGCTGGAGAGATGGATATCGCGGGGACGATTGTGGGCGCAGCGGAAGCGGAAAAGCTTTTGCCTCGCGCGGATCTTTCTGAAGACGACATTCTTTTGGGGCTCGCTTCTTCCGGGCTTCATACGAATGGGTACTCGCTGGCGCGCGCGGTTATTGCAGGCATGGATCTCGAAGAAGTCCAGCCAGAATTGGGCGAAAGCCTTGCTGATGCGCTTTTGCGCCCGCATCGATCATATCTTCCTTTGCTAGAGCGCGCGCTCGAAGCTCAGCCCAGCCCTGTCAAGGCGCTTGCACACATCACTGGCGGTGGTATGGTAGAGAATCTACCCCGAATTTTGCCGCCGCATCTTGATGCGCGCATCCGCGCAGACAGCTGGACCTGGCCGCCGCTTTTCATGCTTCTGCAAGCCTGGGGCTCGGTTTCGGATGAAGAGATGCGCCGCGTCTTCAATCTGGGGATTGGCATGGTTGTGATTGTTGGGGCGAATGAAACGGATCGAATGCGGGCGTTGCTCCCTGAGCCAGCCTTTGTGATTGGCAAACTTGTTCCAGGCAGCGGAAAGGTGCTATTCGTATGAGCAACGTGTTGCGGCTTGTGGTTCTGGCCTCTGGCGAAGGATCGAATTTTCAAGCCTTGCTCGATGCTATAGAATCAGGCAGCATTCGTGGCGCGCGCATCGAAGGGCTCGTCTGTGATGTCCCCGGAGCTGGCTGCGTGCAGCGAGCCGTGCAGCATGGCATACCTTCATTCATTCTACCCGGGCCGGCGAGAGCAAAACGGGGCTCCCCCGAGCGGCTCGCCTACGATGAGCGGCTTGCTGTCATTGTGCGATCATGGAGGCCTGATTATGTACTACTTCTCGGCTGGATGCGCCTTCTGAGCCAGGCTTTTTTGCAGCATTTTCCGGAGAGAGTAATCAATCTTCATCCAGCCTTGCCGGGAACATTTCCGGGAACACATGCCATCGAGCGGGCATTCGAAGCGTTCCTCGCAGGAAGCATTGAAAAAACCGGCGTCATGCTGCACCTAGTGCCTGACGAAGGCGTAGACGCTGGCCCCGTTCTGAGATTTGCAGAAGTGCCCATTTATAAAGAAGATACCCTCGAGATTCTCACCGCGCGCATACACAGCGTGGAACACCGCGAAGTCGTCGCAATGGTGGAGGATCTCGCGCGCAGCAAAAGCATCAATTATTTTTATGAAAAGGAGATAGCCAATGCCTCTCGCGCTGATTTCGGTCTATGACAAGAAGGGCCTTGAACAATTCGCCCAAAGATTAGCCCTGCTCGGCTGGACATTCCTCGCTTCCGGCGGTACCTCAGCGGCACTGCGCGGCGCTGGCATAGAGCCTGTCGATATTGCTGAGTATACCGGTTCGTCCGAGCTGCTCTCCGGCAGAGTGAAGACATTGCATCCTGCAATCCATGCAGGCATCCTTGCTCGTCCTGAGCCTGCCGATCTCGAGGAGCTGCGAGCTCATGGCTACAAGCCTATTGATCTAGTAGTTGTGAATTTATACCCCTTCGAGAAGACTGCGGCTCAAGCGAATGCTTCCGAAGCTGAAATTATTGAACAGATCGATATCGGCGGCGTCGCGCTCATCCGCGCAGCTGCAAAGAATTTTGCGCGTGTGTGCGTTATCTGCGATCCTGAGGATTACGAGCGCATTGCTTTGGAAGCGGAGAGCGGCGGGATAGGTGCTGAAACGCGGCGCGAGCTTGCTGCAAAAGCCTTTGCGCACACTGCGGCTTATGACAGAGCGATAGCGGAGTGGTTTGCTCAGAAAGCCGGCGGCGCTGCAGAGCGTGAAGCCGCGACCGGCGCGGCGCTAGCAAGCGGCATCCTGCCTGCCAGCTTTGAATTCAGAGGCATAGTGGAGAGGACCCTTCGCTATGGGGAAAACCCTCACCAGAAGGCCTTTTTTGTAATTCCTGTGGGGGATTGGGGCGGCAGTTTTGTAAGCATGCGGAAAGAAGGTTCTTTTGCAAGCGAGGGCGGCAGCGCTGTTTCACCAATCGTGGAAAGTGGTGGCCCAAGCCCTGGGCAGCCGCAAGTACGCGGGTCCATTGGTGGGAGTTCTGAGTCCATTCAACCTATAGTGCGCGGCCCGCTCGGTGGGCGTTCTGACTCCATTCAACCTAAAGTGCGCGGCCCGCTCGGTGGGCAAGTTCTCGGTGGTAAAGAATTATCATACAATAACTTGCTTGATCTCGATGCCGCCTGGCGCGCAGTCCTCTCTTTCGAGCAGCCTGCCGCAGTCATTGTCAAGCACCTTTCGCCCTGCGGCGCAGCAGAGGCGGAGAACCTTAAGGATGCCTATGAGGCCGCGCTTGCCTGCGACCCTGTTTCAGCATTCGGCGGGATTGTAGCGCTGAATCGCCCGCTCGATGTCAGCACTGCGGAAGCCTTGAGAGAGCTTTTTCTAGAATGTGTCGCTGCGCCCAGCTTCGAGGAGGATGCAAGGGATGTGCTCAAGGCAAAGAAGAATTTGCGCCTGGTTGAGGCCGATCCCTTAGTGTTCTCAACCTTGTGTAAAGAACTGAGGTCGGCAGCAGGCGGACTTTTGGTACAAGAGCCGGATCGCGGCGACCCCATCGATACAACGTGGCGCGTCGTAAGCGCACGCCAGCCAACAGAAGCAGAAATGGAAAGTCTGCGCTTCGCATGGAAACTTGTACAGCACGTTAAATCGAATGCGATAGTGCTTGCCAAAGGGCATGCGTCGGTTGGCATAGGCGGCGGACAGACGAATCGTGTCGATGCAGTGCGACAGGCGTGTGAGCGGGCAGGGGCGCGGGCGAAGGGTGCGGTTATGGCTTCGGATGCGTTCTTCCCGTTTGCGGACGGCATAGAGGCAGCGGCGGAGGCGGGGGTGACCGCGGTGGTGCATCCGGGTGGGTCGGTGCGGGATGTGGAGGTGCTCGCCGCGGCCGACAGGCTTGGCTTGGCAGTGGTGCATACTGGAGTGCGGCACTTCAGGCATTGAGCGAGCCATCAAACGGGCGGCCTAATAGGCTGTGAGGCTAGTGCAAGAAGAAGCGGCCGCCCGGTCTGCGTTTTACACAAGGTTCGGAACACTACAAGGAGGATACCTATATGGGTTTTGAATCATTTTCAGGCGGAGCAGAAGGGCTCACCTTCGACGATGTCCTCATCGTCCCCGGCTACAGCGAAGTTTTACCTTCCGAAGTCGATATTTCAGCAGAATTGGTGCCAGGCATCCGGCTCAAGGCCCCTGTACTCTCCGCTGCTATGGATACCGTGACCGATTCGCGTCTTGCAATTGCGATTGCGCGCATTGGGGGTATCGGTATCATCCACCGTAACATGTCACCCGAGGCACAGGCTGCAGAGGTCTACAAAGTCAAGCGCTCCGAGTCAGGCATGATTTCCGATCCCGTCTGGCTCCCCGAAACCGCGACGCTTGCCGAGGCTGAGCATCTCATGGAAACCTATCGCATCTCTGGCATTCCTGTGGTCGATCCGCAAACGGAGCGGCTCGTCGGCATCATCACCAACCGCGACAGACGTTTCTGCGGCCCGGAGGACATGCAGAAGCCGATTTCCGAATTCATGACAAAGCAGAATCTCGTCACCGCGCCTGCGGGCACTTCGATTGAAGAAGCGAAAGCTATTCTTCGCCAGCACAAAATCGAAAAACTTCCCCTCGTGGACAGCGAGGGGCGCCTCAAAGGCCTCATCACCATCAAAGACATTTTCAAGAGAGATGAATATCCCGATGCCGCTACAGACAGCCGCGGAAGGCTTCTTGCGGGTGCTGCAGTCGGTGTAGGAGCCGACCTCGAGGAACGCGTCGCCCTCCTTGCATCTCGCGGCGTCGATGTGCTCGTAGTAGATACAGCCCATGGCCACTCGAAAAAGGTCATCGATGCTATCAGGCGCATCAGGTCGGCTGCTCCGCATATTCCTGTCATCGCGGGCAATGTGGTGACCGCAGAGGGTACGCGCGCGCTCATCGAAGCTGGCGCATCGGCAGTCAAGGTTGGTGTCGGTGCCGGCTCGATCTGCACAACGCGCATCATTTCGGGAGCCGGCATGCCCCAACTGTCCGCAATCTATGAGTGTGCCAAGGCCGCCCGTGCCTATGGGATCCCTGTCATCGCCGATGGCGGTATCCGCTATTCTGGCGATATTGTCAAAGCCATCGCTGCAGGTGCCGAAACTGTGATGCTCGGCAGCCTCCTCGCCGGGCTCGAAGAAGCGCCGGGCGAGCTTGTGCTGTACGAGGGCCGCCAGTTCAAGAGCTATCGCGGAATGGGCTCGGTTGGCGCCCTCCAGGGCTATGGCCGCGACCGCTATGGCTCCGGCCAGAGCAATGGCAAGCTTGTTCCCGAAGGCGTGGAGGGCATGGTTCCCTACCGCGGCAAGCTTTCGGATTACATGGTACAGATGTTGGGCGGCCTCCGCTCGGGCATGGGCTACGCCGGCGCCCGCACTTTCACTGAACTCCGCAAAGCCCGCATGGTGCGCATAACCGCCGCCGCCTACGCCGAGAGTCACCCGCACAGCATCGTGATCACTAAGGAAGCGCCGAACTACCAGAAGAGGGATTGAGCGCCCGTCTGCGTCCGCCAGCCCGCCTGCGCCCCGTGCTGACAGTCGAAGCGCACAAGATGCCGATATTGCTTTTGCCTGTTTTCAGAGTGTATAAAGGGCTGTGACCTTCAGACAATTTTCCGGTATAGTGGAACTCCGGACCAAGATCGTAAGTGCGTCGACCTACAGCATTGGCCTTTTGTATGCGCTTGCCGTGAAAGGCTCCGTCGATCCGCTCAAAGCGCTACTGCTGGGCGTCGCGGGCTTACTGGTGGATATGGGGACTACTGGTTTCAATACGTATTTTGACTGGTACCGCAATGTGGACGATCCCCGGTTCAACAGGGAAGAGGCGAAGGTCCTGATTCACGAAGGAGTTTCCCCCGGCTCGGCTTTAGGAATAAGCCTCATATGTTTCGGGCTCGCGGGCGCTATCGGGTTTGCGCTCACCTGGATGGTCGGACTGCCGCTTATGGTGCTGGGGCTCTGCTCGATGCTCGTAGGTTTCTTTTACAGCGCAGGCCCAAAACCGATATCAAGCACTCCTTTTGGTGAGCTTTTTGCAGGTGGGTTTCTGGGATCTGTCTATTTCTGCATATGTCTTTATGTACTTACAGGCACTATCTCCGGCCGGTTTCTGCTTGTATCGCTTCCCCAGACTCTTGCAATTGCCGCGATTCTGTCCGCGAATAATGCCTGCGATATAGAGGGCGATTCCGCCGCGGGACGGTGGACCTTGGCCGTCGTCCTTGGGAAGGCTCTCGCTCCTTTGCTTATTTATGTTGAAATGGGTTCTGCGCTGCTCTTGCTTATGATTTTCGGCTTTTCCGGGATTCTTCCTCTGTATTCAGCGTGGTGCGCAATGCTGGGCGGTATCGGCGTGGTTTTTATTCTGAACCGGATGCATCGTATTGGCTATTCACATGAGACAAAAGGGCCAATCATGGGGAAAATATCGCTTGCTTTCATGGTTCAGTCAGCAGCCCAGATTGCTGCTCTGTCCTTAATGCTCATTTTTAGCAAAGGTTTTCTGAATTAAGTTGAGGAACATACTCCGCTTTTTCTTTTCCCGGTGTTTGCCATTCCTTAAGGCGTTTTATATACAATGTTCGTGACATTATGCATTTGTTGACAAGCATCACGGCATAGCCTTATACTCCTTCTGTAGTTCCTTATATTTTTGAAAAAATAACGGTGATTGCCCATGGCTTTTTCTTTTTACATCCGTATACCTTTTACTTCGGATGGATCGTTTTTCGGTCCCGGTGTCAATGAGTTGCTCCATAATATCGATACCGCCAAGTCGCTCTCCGCAGCCGCAAATATGATGGGGATGTCCTATTCCAAAGCGTGGAAGATCATCCACGTTGCAGAAAAGAAACTGGGCTATCCGCTGACAGTGAAGAGCATCGGCGGGGCGGCAGGCGGAGGCTCATCCCTTACCGAAAAAGGCCGCTCCTTCATGGAGCGGTACGATGCCTTCGTAGCCGATTCGTACAAGGCAGTTGAGGCCTGTTTTCAACGCTATTTCCCCGAGGCACAACAGTGAAACTTATCCGTACGCAGGACGCAGTGGGTCATATCCTCTGTCATGACATGACGCAGATTATCGTGGGGGTGACCAAGGATGCCCGTTTTCGCAAGGGGCATGTTGTCAGGGAAGAGGATATTCCTGTCCTTCTTTCTATGGGGAAGGAGAACCTCTATGTGTGGGAGAAGCAGGAGGGCATGCTCCACGAAAACGAGGCTGCCGAGATCCTCTGCAATGCCACAAAAAACGACCACATGGAGAGGAGCGAGGTCAAGGAGGGGAAGATCGAGTTGAAAGCCACGTGCGAAGGTGTGCTGCAGATCGATCTGGAGCGGTTGCTCCGCATCAACAGCCTTGGGGATGTCATAATCGCCACGCGCCACAATTATGCCCGGGTGAAAAAGGGCGACAAGCTGGCCGGCATGCGGGTCATTCCCCTGGTGATCGATGCGGCAAAGATGGATCAGGTAGCGGCTATCGCTGGTGTTTCCAACCCTGTGCTCTCCATAAAGCCGTATGTGATCAGGCGCTGTACAGTCCTGGTAACCGGCAACGAGGTCAAGAAGGGCATCATCGAGGATACCTTCTCCCGAGTCGTCGAGAAAAAGCTCGCCGAAGTAGGCGTGTCGGTCTCCAGGAAGATTCTGACCGGAGACGACGAGGTCTATATTAGCTCCTGCATCAAGCAGGCCGTCGCTGATGGGGAAGAGATGGTGCTCTGCACGGGAGGCATGAGCGTCGACCCCGACGACCGGACCCCGAAGGCCATTAGGAACAGCGGGGCGAGGATCGTAAGTTACGGGGCTCCTGTACTACCCGGTGCGATGTTCCTTGTCTCCTACATCGGCGACGTGCCGGTCCTCGGCCTTCCGGGATGCGTCATGTATGAGGACAGGACGATTTTCGACATTCTGCTGCCCCGTTTCGTGGCGCGGATTCCCGTCACAGCTCACGATATCGCCTCCCTCGGCAATGGCGGGCTCTGTCTGAAGTGTCGTACCTGCACCTTTCCCAACTGTGGGTTCGGCAACGGAGGCATTTAGATGAATGGTGCAATGACCCATGTCGATGAGGACGGCAAGGCCATCATGGTCGATGTCTCTGCTAAGGTGGATACGAAACGCACGGCCATCGCGTCCGGCAGGATCTTTATGAGCAGGCAGGCCTTCGATGCCATCGCCGGTGGGACCGTCCCGAAGGGGGATGTGCTCGCCGCAGCCCGCATTGCCGGTATCATGGCTACCAAGCAGACATCGTCCCTCATTCCCCTCTGTCATAACCTGCTGTTGACTTCCGCCCAGCTCGATTTTCGACTTCTGTCCGAGGAGTGTGCCATAGAGGCAGTCTGTACAGTTGCCTCTACGGGGAAGACGGGAGTTGAGATGGAAGCTCTCACGGGAGCGACCATCTCTCTGTTGACCATCTATGACTTCTGCAAGGCAATCGACCGTTCAATGCATGTGGAGGATGTCCATCTCCAGTTCAAGGATGGAGGAAAGAGCGGGTGCTATGACCGACGGTGATGCCGGGCTCCGGGACTCCTTCGGTCGGATCCACACCTATCTCAGGCTCTCGGTGACGGAGGCTTGCAACTATCGCTGTCGTTACTGCGGGCCGGGAGTCGTTCACCGGGGTCTATCCGATGACCAGTTGGTCTTCCTTTGTTCCCTGTTCCGATCCATGGGCATACGAGCCCTGCGCATTACCGGTGGGGAACCGACTGTTCGCCCTGGGCTCATCCCGCTGATTGCCCGACTCTCTTCGCTTGGATTCGAACGGCTTGCGTTGACCACCAATGGCACAAGCCTCGTTCGGGACGCCCGTGCCTTAAAAGAGGCAGGCATCCAATCGGTGAACGTCAGTCTCGATGCCGTCGATGCGGACTTGTATGCTTCCCTGACGGGAGGCTTCCCGGTCCGGCCCGTGCTGGAGGGTATCGCTGCGGCCCTGTCCGAAGGCCTTGCGGTCAAGCTCAATTGCGTGCTCCTCGCCGACACCTACAGGAATCAGGTCCGTCAGTTGATGGCCTTTGCACGGAAGCTCGGCATTCCCCTCCGCTTTATCGAGCTGATGCCCTTCGGAGACGGAGCTCGATGGGAAGGGGTTTCCACGGCGACTCTCGTCGCCTTTCTTGGCGAGGAGTACGGGGAAGAGGCGTCCCCCCGCGGGCCTAAGGGCTCGGAGCCCTGGGGATCCGGTCCCGCGGAATATCGGCGCTTCGGCGGCGTCGACGTCGGGTTCATCGGAGCATTGACCAGCTGCTTCTGTTCGCAGTGCCAGCGGCTCCGTCTCACCAATGAAGGACAGCTGAAGACCTGTCTCTATCACCCGGATCGTCTGGATATCAGGCAGTTACTCGAGCGCGGCAGCCCACCTGAGGAAATTTGCCGCCGCATCGAGGCATTCGTGCTAAGGAAGCAGCTTCGTCATGCGTTTCAGACGGGACCGGTCGAGTGGCCGCTCTCTTCTGTCGGAGGTTAAGGACGTGCAAAGGGGAATGATTAAGGCGATCTGTGCCAGCAGTGAAAAGGGAACGCCAAAACGGCCGATGAAAGAGGCCACTCTGAAGGCAAACTGGGGCATCGAGGGCGATGCCCATGCCGGTACATGGCATCGACAGATCAGCCTGCTCTCGGCCGACACGGTCGATGCCTTCAACCGGCAGGGGGCGAATGTCGCCGATGGCGATTTTGGCGAGAACCTCCTCGCGTATGGTCTCGATTTCCCCTGTCTGCCGGTGGGGACAGCCCTTGTCTGTGGCGATGTGGTACTGCGCATGACCCAGATCGGCAAGGTTTGTCACAGCGGGTGCGATATCCAGAAACGAATGGGAAAGTGCATCATGCCCACCGAAGGGGCCTTCGCCAGGGTACTCCACGGGGGAATTCTAAGGCCTGGCATGCCGATCGAGGCCTATACGGCACAGCGCGTTTTCATCCTCTGCGCTTCCGACAAGGGATATGCGGGAGAGCGGAAGGATGAAAGTACTCCCGCACTGCACCATTTAGTGACAGAAGAGGGATATGAGGTTGTCGGTACCGCGCTCTTGCCCGATGACCGGGAGCAGCTCTCCGCCCTGATGGCGCGCATCTGCGATTCCTATACCGCTGACCTGCTTCTGACTACCGGCGGCACCGGCCTTTCGCTCAGGGATGTTACGCCGGAGGCGACAATCGACATCGCGGAGCGGATGGTTCCAGGCCTCGCCGAACTGATGAGGTTGCGGAGTCTCTCCGTCACGGCACGGGCTTCACTCAGCCGCGCGGTCTGTGCAACGCGCAAACAAACGCTCATCGTCAATCTTCCTGGCAGTCCCAAGGCCGCGGTGGAAAATCTCCAGGCTATTCTGGAATCACTGCCCCACGGCCTGGCTATTCTGCAAGGGACCCAGGGCGAATGTGCCGTGGATTCACATATATAGAAAAGAGAGGGGAAATTATGAAGAAACGGTTTTTCGTATGTCTGTTTGTCTTGTTGAGCGTTGTCGCGGGATTCGCCCAGGGCTCTTCCAGGCAGAAAACCGAGTTGCTGATCAGCGCCGCGGCCAGTCTGATGGATTGCATGAATGAGTTGAAGGCCGTCTACATGGCAAAGAATCCGTCGATCATAATCCGCTGCAACTACGGATCTTCCGGGGCTCTGCAGCAGCAGATCGAGCAGGGAGCTCCTGCAGACCTGTTTTTTTCCGCTGGGCTCAAGCAGATGCAAGCTCTCATCGACAAGGGGCTGATGGATACTTCGACGGTCAGGAACATCCTGGAAAACTACGTCGTCCTCGTCGTCCCCAAGAACGGGATCAAGCTCTCCAGCTTTGACGATCTGCGCAATCCCTCTGTGACGAAGATCGGCCTTGGCGATCCCAAGTCGGTACCCGCTGGCCAGTATGCAGTACAAGTGTTCAGGAACCTGGGGCTCAGTGATGCCATTGCAGGCAAGCTGGTGCTGGCAAAGGATGTTCGGGAGGTCCTGTTCTGGGTTGAAACCGGCAATGTCGATGCAGGCGTCGTCTATTCCACTGATGCCCAGATCAGCGACAAGGTGACCGTTTCGGCCATTGCTCCCGAGAACAGCCACCAGAAGATCGTCTATCCCGTCGGCGTCGTAAAGGATAGTGCTCATCCCAAGGAAGCAAAAGCGTTCGAGGACTTCCTGTTCTGCGACGAGGCTGCCAGAATCTTTGCCAAGTACGGGTTTTCGGTTATCTAGCCTATGTTTGACCTTTCTCCCCTGTATATCTCTCTCAGAGCCGCCACACTTTCGAGCGCGATCGTCTTCGTCCTCGGTACGGTCGTGGCCAGACTCTGCTATACCATGCAGGGGAGGAAGGCGACCATCGTGGATACGATCCTCACCTTGCCGCTGGTTCTTCCTCCGACGGTCCTCGGGTTCTTCCTGTTGGTTCTGTTCGGCAAGAACGGTCCTTTCGGCATTCTGCTGGCCAAGATAGGACAACGGGGGATCCTCTTTTCCTGGAAAGCCAGCATTATTGCAGCAACGGTGGTCTCGTTTCCCTTGATGTACCGCTCCGCGCTGGGGGCTTTCAGACAGATCGACCAAGAACTTCTTTGGGCTGGAAGGACATTGGGTATGTCCGAATGGAAGCTGTTTGTACATGTCATGGTGCCGGAAGCTTGGCCCGGGCTCATCGCAGGGCTGGCCTTAAGCTTCTCCCGTAGTCTGGGGGAGTTCGGAGCCACCTTGATGATCGCCGGCAATATTCCGGGCAAGACGCAGACTATACCAATGGCCATCTACTTTGCGACTGCGGGAGGCGACATGCAGACGGCATGGATCTGGGTGGGAATCATCGTGGCCATTTCCTGCGTATCGCTCGCGCTGACTACACACTTCGACAGCAGGAGAAAAGGATGAGCCTGGACGTATCCCTGTATCTGAAGGTGGCTCCTTCCGATTCCCACAAGCCTTTCGAACTTGATGTCTCGTTTTGCGTGGCGCAAGGAGAGATACTAGGGTTGCTCGGCCCTTCAGGCAGTGGCAAGAGCATGAGCCTCAGGTGCATCGCGGGAATCATCCACCCCGACAAGGGACATGTCCGGTTGAACGGCCGGGCCTTGTTCGACAGCGGGCGAGAAATCGATCTTCCTTCCCGGGAAAGGAAGGTAGGCTATCTGTTCCAATCCTATGCCCTCTTTCCCCACATGAGCGTCATCAAGAATGTGGCCAGCGGTGTTGGACGGCAAAAGGGAGAATCATACCGAGAGTGGAAGCATCGTGCCGAGCGATATTCCAGAAAGTACATGGAGATGCTCCACATAGAGCAGTTAGCTTCTCGATATCCCCGACAGATCTCGGGAGGCCAGCAGCAGCGGGTTGCCTTGGCTCGACTCTTTGCTTTCCAACCGGAGGCCATCCTGCTGGATGAACCGTTTTCCGCCCTGGATACTGAGCTCAAGGATGCCATCGGCGACGAACTCAAAAAAACGCTGCTCTCCTATGGGTGCCCTGTCATCTTCGTCTCTCACAACGTCGAGGAAGTGAAGCGGTTCTGTTCGAGGACGATCCGCATCAGAGATGGCCGACTCGAATCTCCGGGTGACGAGACAAGAAAGGGGCTTACAGTCACGCAATGACAGTACAAAGCGCCATTGTTGATGATATCAAGAAAGCAGCACCCGCCACAGTGCTGTAACAAATCATACACATTCATGTCAGGGATGCCGTGGAGTTGCCGAGCTTTCGCCGAAAAAAAAGCCGAGACCGGGAATCGAACCCGGTACCTGCGCATTACGAGTGCGCCGCTCTGCCAAATGAGCTATCTCGGCTCGAAATTACCGCGCGTACTATAGCAGAAAGAAGAGTCTGAAATCAAGGCCGGCCTTTTAAACGCGGCCGCTTGCAGATGCGGCTTCCATGCCTGTACCGTCGCCTTCTATTGCACCTACGAGCATATTACTCTTCCAATGTGTGAATTTCTTCAAGAGGCGCAGCGGAAGCTGCCTGGTCTTCGAATGGCTTCGATATTTTTATGAAATTAGGGGGATTGCGGAATATCGCTTTTATATAGAAATAAAAATCGTCATTTTCCCCATAATACGTCGGAATGTGACCGATAAGGCTATAGCCTGCATTCTCGAGGGCTTGCTCTCCCAGGCTGTCTCTTTTTACCGAAGAAATTTCTACGCGTATGACTGCAAAAGGGATTTTCTTGAGAAGTTCAGCATCGATCATATCGAAAAGATGCTGGATTGCCGAGCTTGAGCGATAGTCTTGATCAAGTACGATAAATCGTATGTCAAAGGTGAAATTGCGCCCCGAGACGCGATGGATGAGCGCGAATGCAACCAGCGTTTTGCCATCGCGCAGCTCAAGGAGGGTATAGGGATCCCCGGGAGACTGTTTCCAGTCCTTGAGGATCTCGATCATCAGATCGATTTCAACTCCTTTGAACGCATTGCTGTTTGCGGTGACAGTTTCGTACTCTTTAAAATTGAATGATGAAAGCATTCTCCTGCCTTTTTCTAAATCATCATGCATAAATATAAGGCATCAGAGCGATTTTGTAAACCTGTATTTTTACACTCGTAAGAATAAAATCGCGTGTACCAAAACCTGTTCATCCAGAAAATTGGCATCTTTTTCTTGTTCATACTACAATATAGCGCAAGGCGGGTAAGGTTACAATTTGAATCTCATTTTCCCGAAAATATCCAAAAAGCGCGCTGGGGCTCGCGTTTTTCCGAGCGCGAACATATCCCAAGCAGGCTGCCTAGCTGGCGCTCTGCGAGGATCGATGCAGGCAGCTTGTTTTTATCCCGGAGCCAGCTTCGCATAAATATTCATAAAATATTTACATATATATACTTATCAAATTCAGCATTGACGATTCGGGAAACCCGTGGGAATATAAGCAGGGAGGAAATAACGTATGCCAATGGGTGACAAATATGGAACACATCGCGTAATTGAACCGGCAGGCGCAATGCCGCAGACTGCGCAGAAGCTCGACAATGACATGTCGAAGTTATTCGATAATGAGATTCTGGTTGATGTTATCGCACTCAATATCGACTCTGCAAGTTTCACGCAAATCGAAAATGAAGCCGCTGGCGACGAGGAAAAAATCAAGGCAATTATCATGAATATTGTCAGTACGCGCGGGAAACAGCAGAACCCTGTTACGGGCTCAGGTGGCATGTTTATCGGGCGCGTGGCGAAAATCGGGCCAGCACTCGCAAGCCGCGACCTCAAGCCAGGCGACAAGATTGCAAGCCTCGTCTCGCTATCGCTTACACCGCTCAAAATCGACCGCATTCTGGCCGTGCACAAGGATATCGACCGCGTCGAGATTGAAGGGCAGGCAATTCTTTTTGAATCAGGAATTTACGCAAAGCTTCCCGATGATATGGATGAGCGGCTTGCGCTCGCGGCGCTCGATGTGGCAGGCGCGCCCGCACAGACGGCAAAGCTTGTAAAGCCGGGCGACAAAGTTCTGGTGCTTGGGGCAGGCGGGAAATCGGGCCTTTTATGCTGCTACGAAGCGATGAAGCGCGTCGGCCCCACAGGGCGAGTCGTAGCGAATATCCATTCCGAGCGCTCGCGGACATATATCCAGGATATGGGGCTTGCTCACGAAATCGTCGTTGCCGACGCAACAAAGCCTGTCGAATTTCTGACCCAGGTACTCTCTGCAAACAAGGGGCACGAATTCGATATTGCGATCAGCTGTGTGAATATCCAGGGCACGGAGATGGCGGCGATTCTTCCTGTTCGCGACGGGGGCATAGTGTACTTTTTCTCGATGGCAACGAGCTTTACAAGAGCAGCCCTTGGCGCGGAAGGTGTCGGAAAGGATGTGCTCATGATTATCGGCAATGGCTATACCAAGGACCACGCAGAAATCACGCTGTGGGAGCTGCGCGAGAATCCCAAGCTCAGAGCATTCTTTGAATCGCAATATGTAAAATAAAAGAGCTTGCATATCCCGAAAGGAGGCCAGAATGGCAGCAAAAGAATATCCCAGGCTCAAGCTCGACAGATCGATGCAGATGTATACCGAGGCAAAGGAAATTTGCCCGGGCGGCATAATGGGCATCCGCAGGCCATACAACTTTGTCGAGGGAGAGTACCCGATTTTTCTTGAGCGCGGATATGCCGGCCACATTATCGATGTGGATGGCAATGACTATATCGACATGCTGTGCGCCTACGGGCCGATAATTCTCGGGTACAACGAGCCCGAGATTACTCAAGCGGTGCAGGCCCAGCTCGAAAAAGGCTTTTGCTTTTCGCTGGTCCAGCCTATCCAGAATGAACTCGAACGCAGGCTTGTGTCGCTGATTCCCTGCGCCGAGCAGGCAATTCTTGTCAAAACCGGCTCCGATGCAACGAGCCTTGCGGTTCGTATTGCGCGCGGATATACGGACCGCAAGTATATTCTTCGCTGTGGCTATCATGGCTGGCACGACTGGTGCGTCGAGGTGCAGGGCGGCGTGCCCGAGGAAATTTCGAGCCTCACCATCGAATTCGAATACGGAAAGCTCGACGATCTCGAAGAAAAGCTAGCTGCCCACAAAGGCGAGGTAGCCGGAGTGATCATCACCCCTGTAGGGCATCCGAATGCAAAGCCGGTTATGGCCCCGCCTCCAGGCTATCTCGAAGCAGTAAAAGAACTTGTGCATGCCTATGGCGCGGTGCTGATCTTTGACGAAGTCCGCACAGGGTTCAGGGTTTCGATGGGTGGTGCGCAGGAGCGCTATGGCGTGACGCCAGACCTTGGCACCTTTGGCAAAGCGCTCGCCAACGGCTATGCAATCAGTGCGGTTGTCGGAAAGCGCGAGGTAATGCAGGTCGCCGAAAAGAAAGTGTTTGTGTCATCGACCTTTTTCCCAAACAGCCTTGAAATGGTCGCGGCCATGAAGTGCCTCGATATTCTCGAACGAGAAAAAGTGCCCGATTCGCTCTGGAAGCGCGGCACACAATTTCTGGCGCGGCTTCGCGAAATCGCTGAGCGCTCGGGCATGCCGGTGACGGTTTCGGGCATTCCGCCCATGCCGTATATGACATTCAACCCTCACCCTGCCGACAAAGAAAAAACCTATCGCGCGCGGCGCGAATATTTTTACACCCAGACCATACGCCGCGGGCTTTTCATTCAGCCGTACCATCATTGGTATATTGCTCACCGGCATACCGATGCTGATCTCGAAAAGGCGCTGGCCGCAATCGAAGAAGCGCTCGAGCTCACCGCCAGGCGATTCCCGATAGGGAGCTGAGGAGACCATATGGATAGAAAAATGGTGATCACGTGCGCGTGCACCGGCGCAGAGACAACCAAGGCCCAGAATCCCGCCTTGCCCGTCACACCCGAGGAAATCGCCGACGCCGCATACGATGCCTGGCGGGCTGGTGCTGCGATTTTGCACCTCCATGTCCGGGATGGGAAGGGCAACCCCACCATGAGCCCGCGCATCTTTAAAAAAACGATGGAGCTCATCCGACGCAAATGCGACATTGTAATAGAAATCACGACAGGCGGTGCAGTTGGCGACAGCCCCGAAGCGCGCCTTGCTCCTCTCGTCGAGCTCGAACCCGAGATGGCCAGCCTTGATTGCGGTACGGTCAATTTCGGCAACGACTACATTGTGAACCCGCTGCCGGTCATGCGGCGCTTTGCCGAGGCTTTCAGGAAGTCCAGAGTCCGCCCGACGCTCGAGTGCTTCGATGTGGGGCATGTGTATGCCTCTCGCATCCTTATCGATGAGGGGCTTGTCGAGCCGCCCTTCCATTATGGTTTTGTGCTGAATGTTCCCGGGTCGGTGCCATATTCGATTGAAAACCTGCTTGCTTTCCAGCACGCGCTTCCTTCAGGCTCGTTTTTTACTGTGATGGGCATCGGCCGGGCCTCGTTGCCTGCTCAATATGGAGCGATTGCTGCAGGCGGATGGATCCGAGTCGGCTTCGAAGACAATGTGTATTACGCAAAAGGCCAGCTGGCCGCATCCAACGCGGAGCTTGTCGAGCGTGCCGCGCGCATTGCAAAAGAAGCGCAGTTCGGCATTGCAACGAGCGATGACGTGCGCTCCATGCTCAAGCTCAGGAGATGAACATGCAGGAATTCCCTTCGTTCGACTGGCGGCGGATCCCACTCTACAAAGAAGTGACTGCTAAAGAATGGTACGACTGGCACTGGCAAATGGCCCACAACATTCGCGATATTGATACGCTGGCACAGGTTGTCCCGCTTACTGACAAAGAGCGCCATGATATCAGCGAAGTGCTCAAAGTGTTCCGCATGGCGATTACGCCCTACTATGCGTCGCTGATCGATCCAGCGAATCCCGTGTGCCCGGTGCGCCTGCAAGCAATTCCGCGCATCCAGGAAACGCACTTTCTCGCTTCCGACCAGGTCGACCCTCTGCACGAAGATGTCGACTCTCCAGTGCCGGGGCTCACGCATCGCTATCCCGATCGCGTGCTGCTTTTGGCTACCAATATCTGTTCGATGAACTGCCGCCACTGCACCCGCCGCCGCTTTGTCGGCCACGAAGACGCTCATCAATCCGAAGAGCTCATCGATGCCGCAGTCGAGTACATCAGAAAAACCCCGATAATCCGCGACGTGCTTATTTCGGGAGGCGATCCCTTCGTCATGTCGACCGAGCGGCTCGAGCGCATTATCGCAAAAGTGCGGGCAATTCCTACCGTCGAAATTATCCGTATCGGCACGCGCACGCCTGTCGTTATGCCCATGCGCGTTACCGACGAACTCGTGAACATGCTCAAGAAATACCACCCAATCTATGTGAATACCCACTTCAACCATCCAAAAGAACTAACAAAAGAAGCCAAGGAAGCCTGCGAAAAGCTCGCCGATGCCGGCATCCCCTTGGGCAACCAGAGCGTGCTTCTGCGCGATATCAACGACTGCCCGGTGCTCATGAAAAAGTTAGTGCAAAAGCTTTTGGTTATTCGCGTAAAACCTTACTATATCTATCAATGCGATATGTCACTTGGGATTTCACACTTCCGGACCACCGTATCCAAGGGCATCGAAATAATCGAAAACCTGCGCGGCCACACCTCCGGAATGGCCGTGCCGACCTTTGTCATCGATGCACCGGGCGGCGGCGGCAAAATTCCAGTCATGCCGGATTACCTCATCACATCGAACGAAAAGCGGGTCATCCTGCGCAATTACGAAGGCGTCATCACCTCCTATGAGGAGCCCGAAACATACCACGAGGACTGCGGCCAATGCCGCATCTGCTACGATGAGCCCTGGCTCAATCCAACCTGCGGCGTTGCAAAGCTGCTGAGCGGCGAGGAAAAGGTGCTTGAGCCAAAAAATCTCAAGCGCGGGAAATGCTAAAGCCTATGTCGCTTAATGCTGCGCTTTTTGCAGGACGCGTGAATTTTATTGCAGGTTTTGCCGCAGCAAGCGGGAAGACCATGCTGGCGAAGGCTATACTTGCGCTGCTTCGCGAAAAAGGCTTGAAATGCGCGCTGATTTCTGCGGGGTACGAGGGTGGAGGCCGGGAGCCTGCGGGTGCGCCTGCCTTGAAAATGCCGAGCTTGGAAATGCCGACCTTCGAAGTAGAGAAGGGCGAAGTGTTCTCGACCGCCGCCAACGCGCTGCCGTTTCTCGATTGCATGCCGGAGCTCATCGCAGGTCCGGTGGGTTCCAGTGCGCTGGGGCCGATAGTGCTGGCTCGCGCAGAAAGGTCTGGAAGCGCGATCCTAGCAGGGCCAGCCCGAAGCGAAGCGCTTGCAACGCTCGTCGAAGCGGCGCGGCACCTGCGCGGGATCGATGCAGTCATCATCGATGGGACACTGGATCGCCTAACGCAGATATCAGTGCTTCCTGACCCGCAATTGTACTGCGCGGTCCGCGCTGATCGGGCGGATTGCCAGCAGATTGCAAAACGCATGGCTACTTTTTATCAGCTTGTCCATTTGCCTAAATGGGATGCGTCCCGAGCACGAGAAGGCGAAGCACTGATTTTCGAAGGGGCTCTTTCGAGCGCCACACTCGAAAAGCACAAAAGCGCAAGGGACATTCCGATACTCATCAAGGACATCACGCGCGTTTTTCTCCGCCCGGACGAAATCGCGTCGCTTTCAGCGCGGGGTAGACTGTTTATCCAGCAAGAAATTTCGTTTCGCGGTTTCGTTGTCGCGCTTAGAGATATCGAACCGGAAGAATTCATGTTCTATCTGCCGCACGATGTCGCCGATTCGATTCTCAGCTGGAACCCATACGAGCATGAAGAGGGTTCGCGCTTTGCTCAACAAGCGCAAGCAGCGGACATCGGGCGTTCAGCCCGATACAAAAGGGGCGATGTATGAAAAAACCTCTGCCTGTGCCGCCGCATGTCCTGTCCTTCAGTCAAGCTGATTCACTTTTTGCGCGCCTTGCGCCTCTGAGCCCCTATGGCAAGGAAAGAGTGGCGGAAATCGGTTTTTTCACCGATTTTGAGGCGCTGGAATCATTCTATGACGATATCGAAGCTGCAGGCGCGGCTCTGGATTCGCTCGAACATTCCGCGCGCCGCGACAAGCTCTTTTGGCACCTTTCGAGGCTGACGCGAATCCCTGAATCGCTGGCTGGCACATCAGGAAATAGTGCCCCCGGCAGCTCCGGTGCGGCCAATTTTTCCGCGAGCAATTCCGCCGCAAAAAAGATTTCCGCAAGCAGCCCATCCAATGCCGATGCATGGGGCCTCATGGAGCTTTTCCTTGTCAAGAAATTTCTCGTCCATTACAAAGGCATTTTCGAATTGCTCGATGATGAAGCGCGGACACGGTTCGGTTTTTTTTTCAGTACCCAGGAATTGCTTGACGTGTTGTCTGCAGGAGGCTCGGATGCCGAGAGCTTTTCGATTTCCGAACGGCATGAGCCAGCTCTGGCAGCAGTGCGTGCGAGGATCGCCAGATTGAGCGAAACAGCCCTCGAGAGGCGCAGAAAGCTCCAGGAGGCTGCCCGCACAGCATACGGCATCGATTTTGCAGGAAGAGAGATGCTCATCCTGCCTGTGGATAAGGCGCTCGATGCGATGGGGAAAGGGCGTCTTGGCCAAGGGCCTTTGCTGGCTGCTGACCCCTACGATTCGCGTTCGATGATGATTCGGCTTGTACCGGATACCGAACTTCTTGAAGCTGAAGAAGCGCGACGCAAGGCGCGGGATGAGGAGAAGCTGCTTGAGCAGGCAGCGATTGTGCGCCTTTCGGCCCTCGTTGTTGCAGCAAAAGACGCATTGCAATCCTATTGCAGGGCCGTGAAGCGGTTTGATTATTCTCTGGCGCAGTGGAAGCTGGCACAGGAATTGGGTATGGTGCGCCCCCGCCTGCGTGCGCGCGGGACGGCTTGCATTCAATGCCATGGCGCGCGTTTCATTCCGCTTGAGGAGGAATGCCGCGAGCGCGGCGTGGCGTATATGCCGCTTGATTTCGAACTGGATACGCCGGTCGGTATCTTGAGCGGATCAAATATGGGCGGCAAAACCTGCGTCCTGCAGACGCTGGTGTTCTTGCAGCTTCTTGCGCAGTGCGGCATGTTTGTGCCGGCTGCGGCATTCGAAACGGTCGTGTTTGGCTGGATCGATGTGATCGGCGCGGCCGGAGAAAGCCGGGGTAGGGGGCTTTCGGCATATGGATTTGAAATTCGGAGATTGATCGAGGTTTTACACGCTGCCAAAAATGAGCCGGGTTTTGCTGTCTTCGACGAGTTTGCTCATACTACGAGCGCAAAAGAAGCCCAAGCATTGATGCAGGCGGCTGTCGAACAGCTCGCTTCGCTTTCGGGAACTGTGGCCTTGTTTGCAACGCATATTGAGTGCTCGCTGCCTGAGGGCAAAGGGACTGCGTACCGCATGGCCGGTCTCGATTCAGAGCGGGCTCGGAGCATAATCGAATCGACACCTGCGCAGAGCGAGCGCTCGCTGGATGCTCTTTTGGCGCAGATCAATTCGCTCATGCAATACAAAGTGATTCGAACCGGCAAGGCGAGCGCACATGCGAAATCCGATGCGCTGGCAGTGGCGCGCCTTCTTGGTCTCGACAAGGATCTCGTTGACAGAGCCCAGGAGTTGCTGGCTGAGAGTGATACGCGGCGGGCTCCGCCGGCTCAGGACAAGCAGAAAGAACGAGGAGCTGAATGATATGGTCACCAACAAGCTCAATTTACCAAAAGAGAAAATCGACCGTGCGCGCGAGCTGGCAAAAAACATTTGCGCGCCAGTGCTTGATTTTATCGATGCGCACACGACCGTCACCGTCGAACGCGCGACACTGCGGCTCCTCGGAGCGGATGGCGTTTCGACAGAAGGAGCGCCCGTCCCGAACCTTGTCGTCGACGCCCTGCGCGACAAAATGAGCGAAGGGGCCGCGGTCTGGTACGCGAATGCGCTTGTGCAGACTGGCCTTGAGCAGGGCGAGCTCGACAGGCGCATCGCCGAAGGCTTCAATATCGCGACCCTCCCCATGGGCGACCGCCAGAAGGCCAAGGAGCTTGCAGCAGCGCTCGCGCGGCGGCAATTCTCCCGCATCGACGCCAACCGCGCCTACCGCGAATCCAAACTCGAAGAATTCAAAGGCCGCAGCCACAGCCCCCTTCTCTACCTCATCGTCGCCACCGGCAACATCTACGAAGATGTCAAACAAGCCCAAGCCGCCGCGCTCGCTGGTGCCGATGTCATCGCCGTTATCCGCACCACGGCACAGAGCCTTCTCGATTACGTACCCTACGGCCCGACCACCGAAGGCTTTGGCGGCACCTACGCAACCCAGGAAAACTTCCGCATCATGCGGCAGGCCCTCGACGAGGTCATGGAGCGCGAGCAGCGCTACATCTACCAGACCAACTACGCATCGGGCCTCTGCATGCCTGAAATAGCGGCGATGGGTGCTCTCGAGCGCCTCGACATGATGCTCAACGACTCGATGTACGGCATCCTTTTCCGCGACATCAACATGTACCGCACCTTTGTCGACCAGCGCTTTAGCCGCATGATCAACGCGTATTCGGGCATCATCATCAACACAGGCGAAGACAACTACCTTACCACCAGCGACGCCTTCGAAAAAGCCTATACCGTCCTCGCTTCGCAGTTCCTGAACGAGCGCTTTGCTTACGCCGCAGGCCTCAAGCCCTGGCAGATGGGCCTCGGCCATGCCTTCGAGATGGATCCTTCAATCGAAAACGGCATTCTCTACGAGCTTGCGCAGGCGCAGATGGCGCGCGAAATCTTCCCGGAACACCCGCTCAAATACATGCCGCCCACCAAGCACATGTCCGGCGACATCTTCAAGGGCCTCGTCATGGACAACATGTTCAACTTCGTGTCCAAGGCGACAGGGCAGGGCATCCACCTTTTGGGCATGCTCACCGAGGCAATCCATACGCCCTTTATGATGGACCGCCACATCGCTGTCGAGACCGCGCTCTACGTGATGAACGGCATCGAGTCCATCATGGACGAGATCGAGTTCAGGCCTGATGGCCTCATTGTGCGCCGCGCTCATGAGGTGCTCGACCGAACGCTAGGCTTCATGGAAGAAGTCGAGCGCATTGGCCTTATGGAGAGCATCGAGAAGGCCATGTTTGCGGATATTTCACGCTCACGCACGGGCGGGAAGGGTTTCGAAGGCATTGTGGAGAAAGGTGAGGGCTATTTCAACCCTGTTGAATCGATGCTTGAGCGCTCGCTTGGGCTGGCGTGAAGCCGGGGGCGGAATACCGGCATAGAGGAGGAAGTCAGTATGGCGCACATCATCAGACCTTACGGCGACACGATGGACGATGGAAAAGTCCAGCTTTCGTTCAGCCTTCCGGTTCCGGCTGGTTCGCGGGCTCTCGAGGCAGCGCGGCGAATTGCGCTGGCCTGGGGCTTCCATGAAGCGGAAGTGGTCCATATGGCGCCCATGTCGGACGAGTTTACCTTCTTTGTGGTCTATGCGGCGACGCAGCATGGCATCGACTGGGACACAGTGGAAGGCGATCGCGACGATTCCGAAAAGCCCATGACGATGGACGAAATCAATGCATTCATTCGAGCTCATATTGGAAGAAAGGTCGTGGTCGTCGGCGCCTGCACCGGCTTCGACGCCCACACTGTCGGTATCGATGCAATCATGAATATGAAGGGCTACAACCATCATTACGGCCTCGAGCGCTACGAAATGATCGAGGCGCACAACCTCGGCGCCCAGGTGCCGAACGAAACACTCATCGACTACGCGGAAGCCCACAATGCCGACGCCATTCTCGTGTCGCAAGTGGTCACTCAGAAAAATTCGCATGTTCATAATTTGACTGAATTTATCGAGCTTCTCGAAGCGAAGGGCGAGCGCGGGAGGTTCATCTGCATTGCGGGCGGCCCGCGTATTTCCAACAAGCTTGCGGCCAAAATCGGCTTCGATGCGGGTTTTGGCCATGGGACGTACGCAGAGGATGTCGCCACATTCATCGTAAAAAAAATGGTCCAGGAGGGCCGGAAATGAGCAAAAAGCGCTTTTCTTTCCGATCGCGCTCAAGAATGACACTCGGTATCCAGTGCCGCACCCGCAAACAGGTGCGGCATTTTCATACATAGGAGGCTTCATATGGAAAACTTCGGGATTCTGGCATTGTTGCCACCGGTTCTGACGGTGCTGCTGGCCATCTGGACAAAGGATGTCATTGTCAGCCTGTTCTTGGGCATCTTTGCCGGGGCGATGACGGTTGCTGGCGGCAACCCGCTGCAGGCGCTCGTACGACTTACCGATCTGCTCGCCGAAATGCTGGCGGACGGCTGGAACATCCGTATTATTCTGTTCTGTGCGCTGCTGGGGGCGCTTGTCGGCATGTGGCATAAAACAGGAGCGGCCTACGCATTTGGCTCGTGGGCGGGCAAGAAGGCAAAAAGCAAAACCAGTGTACTCCTCTTGACCTGGATTTTCGGCATCATCATTTTTATCGATGACTACTTCAACAGCCTTACCATCGGCGCCTGCATGCGGCCGGTCACCGACGAAAAGAAGATATCGCGCGCCAAACTTGCCTATATTCTGGATTCCACCGCCGCGCCGGTGTGCATTATCGCGCCGATTTCGAGCTGGGTCATCACTGTGATGAGCTATACCAAAGGCTCCGAAGGTTTCGACAAGCTGGGTATCAGCGAATTCACCTATTTCATCCGCACCATACCGAACAATCTCTACGCGCTTTTCGCTATCCTGATGGTCGCATTTGTCGCATTCAAAGGGCGCGATTTCGGTCCCATGGCGCGCTCGGAAGCCAGAGCCGAAAAAGGCCTTGGGCTTTTTGACGAGAAAAAGTACGGGATTGTCGCAGGCAAGCTCGATCAGAAAGCGGCGACCACCAACGCTACCTGGTTCGATTTTCTCATTCCGCTTCTGCTGCTCATTGTCTGCGCGGTTGTGTTCTTCCCGGTCACGACATGGATGGGCTCGATCGATGGCGAAAATATTCACAACATGGGTGAAGCGATGGCCTCGATGTCCCTCGGAGAGGCTTTCAACAATACCGATGCGTCGAAGGCGCTCTTTTATTCAATCATGTTCGCGATTGTCTTTTCCTATATCTATTTTTTGCTGCGGCGTCTCCTCAATATTTCGCAGAGTGCCGAAGCGATTGTGGATGGCATCAAATCGATGGTGCCTGCCATTGTCATTCTCTCGCTTGCGTGGTCTATCGGTTTTATCATCAAGAAATCCCCGGAAGATGGCGGCGTGGGGCTTGCGAACTATCTTGCCCAGGCGGTGCGGGGCGGCAATTTCCCGCTCTGGCTTTTGCCGCTCATTGTGTTTTTGATTTCCTGTGTTATTTCATTCTCGACGGGGACGAGCTGGGGTACGATGGCGATCATGATCCCGATTGCAATGCCAATCGCGGTCGCGCTGGGCGAGAAAATGGGGCTCTCCGGGAATGCTCTCATCAATATCACGGTATATTCGACGGCGTCGGTAATGGGAGGGGCGGTCTTTGGCGACCATTGCTCGCCGATTTCCGATACGACAATCCTGTCGTCAACGGGCGCGAACTGCCCACACCTGGAGCATGTGGCAACGCAGATGCCCTATGCGGTGTTTGTGGCCATTTGCGCGGCGTTTGGCATAGTCACGCTTGGAATAACTGACAGCACCATTCTGGCGCTCCTCGTGACGGCAGTGCTGTTTGCGGTTGGCATTGCGGTGTTGCCCAAGGTATGGGGCGTGCAGAAATACAAGCTGGAAGACTGAGCCATGATTGCGAAACCCGTTATCAGCGCGCGCGAAGCGGCAGCGCTCATTCAGCCCGGTTCTGTAGTGCATATTGGCGGTTTTCTCGGCTGTGGCTCGCCCGACGCGATTATCGCTGCACTCTGCGAGGCGCACATTGGAGAACTCACAATTGTGTGCAATGATACGGCTATCTACGATCCGAAAACGGGCAGGACAACAGGGCTGGCGCCTCTCATTCTCAACCACCTTGTCAGGAAGGTCATCACATCTCACATCGGCACCAATGCGGAAACCCAGAAACTCATGAGCTCTGGCGAAATCGAAGTCGAGCTTGTTCCGCAGGGAACGCTGGCAGAGCGCATACGGGCAGCGGGGTTCGGGCTTGGCGGTATTCTGACGCCTACCGGCGCAGGCACAGAAGTCGAGCAAGGCAAGCACGTCTTCGAAGTGAATAGCAGAAAGTACCTGCTCGAGCTTCCGCTTCCTGGCGATGTCGCGATTATTAAAGCGAAAAAAGGTGACCGAGCAGGGAACCTTGTCTATGCAAAGACTGCGCGAAATTTCAACCCGATTATGGCGCCCGCCTGTTCGCTCGTGATTGCGGAAGTTGAGGAGCTGGTAGAAATCGGAACAATCGATCCAGACCATGTGCACACGCCATCGATTTTTGTTGATTACCTGGTGACGGCGTAAGGAGACCGCAATGCCCGAATACATCGAAAACAAAGAGATTATTGCGCAGCGCATCGCGCGTTTTTTCAAAACGGGAGATGTGGTCAACCTGGGGATTGGCCTTCCGACCCTGGTGGGGAACTATATTCCGAAAGAGGTAACGGTAATTCTCCAGTCCGAGAACGGGCTTATCGGCCTTGGGCCTGAACCCGCTCCCGGCGGGGAAGACAAGGACCTGACCAATGCAGGCGGAAAGGCCGTGACGATCCTGCCAGGCGGCTGTTTTTTCGATTCAGCGACAAGCTTCGGAATCATTCGAGGCGGGCATGTCGATTATACGGTTCTCGGCGTGCTCGAAGTCGATCAGGAAGGCAACCTGGCCAACTACAAGATTCCCGGCAAAATGGTTCCAGGGATGGGCGGCGCTATGGATCTTGTGGCTGGCTCCCGGCATGTCATCGCAGCGACGACGCATTTCGAGAAATCGGGAGCGAGCAAGCTCAAACGGCGATGCAGCCTGCCGCTCACGGCGGCGCATGAAGTGGACTATGTGGTGACGGATCTAGGCTTTTTTGTGGTAAGCGGCCACTCTTTTATTCTGAAGGAAGTGTTCGCGCCATGGACAGCCGAATGGATTATCGCGCATACCGAAGCGGATGTGGAGCTGGCAGAGGACATCCTTTTATGGGAGCCGGCTTAGCTGGCTGCGGCCTTATTGCCTTTTGATTTGATTGCGTCGAGTTGGGCCAGCGCTGCTCTCCAGGCGAGGGCGGCGCATTTGACGCGCACCGGAAGGCGGGCGATGCCCTTGAATGCTGCAGCATCGCCATAGGCATCGAGTTCATCGACGTCGAGCTCGCCACGGAGTACCGCAAGGAAGCGCTCTACCTGCGCTCGGGCTTCTTCCGGGGTTTTCCCTATAAGATCCTCGGCAAGGATGTCTGCGGAGCTCATGGAGATCGAACAGCCTGAGCCATCAAAGGCTGCGCTGGCAATGTGTCCATCATCGCCCACCTGTATCGAGATGCGCACGCGGTCTCCGCATGAAGGGTTTTCCGCATATGGCAGTCCTTCGAGGATTCTGCGGTATTTCGGTTTTTTGTAGTGCTCGTGGATAATTTCTTCGTATATTGCCTGGTAGGGGTCGCTCATAGTGCCTCCTGCGCATCGGCCAGAGCCCGTGCTGCGGCATCGGCGTCTTCGGGCAGATTATAGGCGCCAAAGCTTGCACGGGCTGAAGAAACAACACCGAACCGGCGTGCCAGAGGATGCGCACAATGGTGCCCTGCGCGAACTGCAATCCCGCGCCTGTCCAGATAGGCAGCCACATCGTGCGCATGCGCGTTTTCGAGCGTGAATGCGACAATGCCTGCGCGCTGGCGAGCGCTGCCCATAACCCTGAGCCCAGGAATGTCTTTTATCGCATCCAGAAAGCGGCGCGCGAGGGCTGACTCATACTCGCCCAGGGCCTCAAGTCCGACGCTGGAAAGCCACTCGGCCGCTGCTTCAAGCCCGATTGCCTGAGCGATGGGCGGTGTTCCCGCTTCGAACTTATACGGCAGCTCATTGACCGAAAAACCTTCCAGCCTGACCTCTGAGATCATGTCACCTCCCCCGAGGAATGGCGGCATTCTGTCGAGCATTGTTTCGCTTCCCCAAAGAATGCCGATACCAAAAGGCCCATACATCTTGTGCCCCGAAAAAGCCACAAAATCCGCCCCAAGCGCCTTCACATCGAGGGGCATGGATGGCGCTGCCTGTGCTGCATCGAGGAGCACCGGCACCCCTGCTGACCTCGCTGTTGCTACAATCCTGTCGATCGGGTTGATTGTGCCCAGCACATTCGACACCATGGTCACTGCCACAAGGCGCGTTCTCGGGCTGACAAGTTTTTCGTATTCGGCAAGATCGAGCTCGCCAAGATCGGTGACGGGGATGAATTTGAGCACGACACCCCGCCGCTCGGCAAGTTGCTGCCAGGGCACCATATTCGCATGGTGTTCCATCACGGAGAGAATAATTTCGTCGCCTTCGCGCAGCGTCTCGCCAAAGGTGCGCGCGACGAGGTTGATGGACTCAGTTGTTCCGCGGGTGAATATCAACTCTTTGGGGGCAGCGCCGATGAACCGCGCCATGCTGGAGCGTGCTTTCTCGTAGCGAGCAGTCGCCTCTTCCCCTATGGTATGGATTGCGCGATGCACATTTGCACAGGATTGCATGTAAAAATCGCGCTCAGCATCGAGCACCGACAAGGGTTTCTGGGTGGTCGCGGCATTGTCGAGATAGACAAGATTGGGGAGTGTTCTGAAGATTGGGTATTCTTTTTTCAGTTCGCGGGCCACAGCAGCGTTTATGCTGATATCGGCGCCCTCAGCCAGGGCAGAGAAGGTCGTTTTCATATGCAGCTTCCTTGCGCGTTCAGGCCAAGCGCCGATGCCGCAATGTCTTCCATTTCCTCGGCGAGGTCGGGCGGTAGCCTGTTCAGCACCGATCCCAGATGCCCCAGCACCAGCATGTTTTTTGCTGCTGCGCGGTCCAGCCCTCGGCTCATGAGATAAAAGAGCTCTTCCTGGCGAGGCCCGCCTGTGGTGGCCCCATGGCTGCAGGCTACCTCGTCTGTTTCGATTTTGAGCTGTGGGAAGCTTTCCGCGCGTGCTCCATCCTCCAGTACGAGGTTTCGGTTCGCAAGGTACGCGTCTGTGCCGCGGGCTGTGTTTTCTACATGGATAAGGCCCCTGAACGCAAGATGGGCCGAATCTTTCAGCGCCGATTTGAGAATAGTGCGGCTTTTGCTGTGCGGCGCTGTGTGGTGAATCGAGAGCGCGTGTTCTCCCTCAGTAGTGCAACGAGCCCCATAGGCACCGGCAAAATCGAGTTCGCTGCCTTCTCCTTCGAGTTCGATTCGGGTGGTATAAAGGCCATTTCCTTCATCGAACACCACGTTCGTCCAGGTGAGCACAGCGCCTTCGCTCAGCGCGGCGTGGCTGAGCGCCTCGCGGGAAAACGAAGCAGGCAGGTTTGATAGCACATAGAGGTTGAGTCGAGCATGGGCTGCAAGGCGAATATGCAGGGACGTAGTGAGACGCAGGGAGCCAGGAGTTTCCGGGTTTTCTGCGCGCGCCAAGCGGGCGTCTTGCATGCGTGCCGGTTCGTCTGCTGCGCGATCTTGAGATGCAGCACCGGCAGCCACAAAGCGCACAAGGACAGCCGCTTCCGCTCCCGCCCCCAGCGCGATGGAAGCTTCCCTGTATTGTTCGTATTCTGCCGGTTCTTTCGGTTCTTGTGGAGCGCCTGACAGCGCTCCCGAAGCGGGGCTCGAAATCGCAATATCAAGGCGCTTCAAGCCGGAACTTTTCGAGTCCGCGGGGAAAAGGAGCGCCGCAGCGTCGTTTGCTTTCTCGCGCCTGGAGACCTTCAGTGTGTCCAAGATTGTGCCGCTCATCCTACAGATCCCTCCATTTCCAGCTCTATGAGACGGTTCAGTTCGACTGCGTATTCCATCGGCAATTCTTTCACAAGCGGATCGATAAAGCCGTTTACAATCATAATCGCGGCCTCTTCTTCGGAAAGGCCGCGGCTCATGAGATAGAAGAGCTGTTCTTCACTTATTTTGGATACCTTGGCTTCATGCTCCATGGTAGCCTGTTCCGACCGGATATCCATTGTAGGATAGGTGTTGGAGCGGGAATGGGGATCAAGGATGAGCGCGTCGCATTCTACCTTGGACTTGATGTTCGTGAGCCCTGCTTCGACTTTGACGAGGCCTCGATAGCTCGCTGTCCCTCCGTCTTTCGAAATGGATTTGGAGGTGATGACGCTTGAGGTATTCGATGCAAAATGGAAGATTTTCGCTCCCGTATCCTGCTCCTGACCCTTGCCCGCAAACGCAATCGAAAGCACTTCGCCTCGGGCCCCCGGGCCCATGAGAAAAATGGCCGGATACTTCATGGTCACTTTGGAACCGATATTGCCATCCACCCACTCCATAATTGCGTTGTCGTAGGCAAACGCGCGCTTGGTCACAAGGTTGTACATGTTGCTCGACCAGTTCTGTACTGTGGAGTAGCGAATCCGCGAATTCGGCAGAGCAATAATTTCCACCACCGCCGAATGTAGGCTGTCCTTCGAGAACACAGGCGCCGTGCAGCCTTCGATGTAATGCACAAAAGATCCTTCGTCCGCGATGATCAGCGTCCGCTCGAACTGGCCGAAGGCCTGCGAGTTGACTCTGAAATACGCCTGCAGGGGTATGTCGACATGCACGCCGGGCGGCACATAGACAAAGGAGCCACCCGACCACACCGCGCTGTTGAGCGCAGCGAATTTGTTGTCATCGGGCGGTACGACGGTTCCGAAAAAGCGCTTGACTAGGCCAGGGTGTTCGCGTACGGCCGTTTCTACATCGGAGAAGAGGATGCCTTTTTTCTTGAGGTCTTCGCGAATATTGTGATAGACCATTTCGGAGTCATACTGCGCTCCCACGCCTGCCAGAAATTTTCGCTCCGCTTCGGGCACACCAAGCCGTTCGTAGGTCGATTTGATATCAGCAGGCAGCGCATCCCAGGAATCTTTTGCACTCTCTGTGGGCTTCGAGTAATAGGTCATTGAGCCGAATTCGAGCTGAGAGAGATTCGCTCCCCATGTGGGCATCGGAAGTGTCTGGAAGAGGTGCAGAGCTCGGAGTCTGAAGCGCAGCATCCATTCAGGTTCATCCTTGGTTTTGCTGATTGCGCGGACTGTTTCTTCGGTCAAGCCCTGGCTGGTCTTGACGATCGAGCGGTTCGGCATCGAAAAACCGAAGCGCTCGGCGTAGCCTTCCCCTATGGCTCGGATTGAGGTATCAGGCTGGAGGGCAGCACTTTCAGTGCTCATACACAGCCTCCCGGACTTCCGGATTCGCCGGATTCGCGACAATGCGGCGAATGCCGTCATACCCGTCGCGCTCCAGAAGCTCGACGAGCTCGAAGCCCCCGCAAGCTACAATGTGCCCTTTTTCCAGAATATGTACCTTGTCTGGTTTGACGAGATCGAGAAGGCGCCGGTAATGCGTAATCACGAGGGCGGAGAAGCCAGGCCCGCGCATATGGTTGATGCCTGCTGCTACAACTTTGAGCGCATCGATATCCAGGCCCGAATCGGTTTCGTCGAAAATGGCAAAGCGAGGCTGGATTGTCAAAAGCTGGAGAATCTCCATCCGCTTTTTCTCGCCGCCGGAAAAGCCATCGTTGAGATAGCGGTTCACAAAGGCCGGCTCGATATCGAGCATGCGCAAGTTTTCTTTGAGCTCGCTTAAAAACACCGAGGTATTCCTGGGCGGGTTTCGCCGCAAGTCGGCGATGCGTTTCAAGAATTTCGATACGGTGACACCGGGGATCTCTGCTGGGTACTGAAAGGCAAGAAAGAGGCCTTTTCGCGCTCGTTCCCACACTTCCAGATCGAGGAGATTCTCGCCATCGAAGAGCACTTCGCCTTCCTCGACGGCATAGCCGGGGTGGCCCATAAGAATGTTGGCGAGGGTACTTTTGCCATGGCCGTTTGGCCCCATGAGGGCGTGCACTTCTCCGTCGGGCACTTCAAGATGCAGCGCATCGATAATGCGCTTATTTTCGAGACCTGCCGAAAGGCCGCGAATGATCAATCCTTCTTGCATAATGGTTCCTTCCTCATAGTGTTCTCAACCTTGGGTAAAACCGGGCGGCCGCTATCAATGGCCGATGGCCGCACGCCCGGCACCAGTTCCCAGCTGCTACCAGATCGCATAGCCCATGTTCAAGCGGATTTCATCGCTTGCGCGATCTATCGTCCATGGTGGATTCCAAACCAGCCGCGCGCGCACCGGACGAATGCCGGTTTTTTTCTGTAAGGTCCGCTCAATGTCCCTTCTCAGCTGAGCCTCAAGCGGGCAGCCGATATAGGTCAGGGTAAAGTCGACCTCAATCCCGTCTTCTGTCTGTTCGGCACGGTACACCAAGCCCAAATCGACAATGGAATAGCCCAGCTCGGGGTCTTTCACCGCCTTGAGCATTTCCAGTAACGCTGCTTCCAAAAATTTCTCTGTTTTCTCTGCCATATACTATACTAATATAGTCAAGTTTGTGTATATATTCTAGTTGTCAAGTAGGAATTTAGCAAAAATTTTTGAGGGAGACGGAATGAACGCTTTAGTAATATTGGCTCAGCCCAAAAAACAGAGTTTCAACAGTGCGATAGCTGCCGAGATTGTGCGCTCGCTTGGGCAGCAAGGGTACGATCCTGTGGGCTTGATCGACCTCTATGCCGATGCTTTCAACCCGGTGATGCCCCAGGAAGAGCTGCCCCGCAAGTTCAGTTTCGATGAGACGACGCTTCGCTATCAGGAGCGGATACAGGCAGCTGACCGGGTTGTTTTTGTCTATCCGGATTGGTGGGGAGGCCCGCCTGCTATTATGAAGGGATTTCTGGACAGGGTGTTCCGGCCGGGCATCGCATATGGATTCAGGGAAGCGGATTTCAAAAACGCTGATGCACCGGGCCTGTTCTCACAAAAGCGATTCGATGTATTCATCACGACGGACGCGCGAGAGCCGGAAAGCGGCATACTAAATGATTGGCCGCCCGTTATGGTCTGGAAAGAGAATGTGCTTACATTTTGCGGCGTAACTGAAGCGGATGTCCACGTGTTCTGGAACCTCCGACACAGTACCTATGCCCAGCGCAAAGCCTGGCTGGACAGCATTCACAGCATGCTGGCTATTCAGCCCAGATCAGCACAAGATTGATGATTGTTTCGACCGCGAGCGCCATCTCCGACACGGAAGCCCATTCGAAGCGGCTGTGATAGTTGTAGCCGCCAGTAAAGAGGTTTGGCGTGGGGATGCCCATCTCGGTAAGGCGCGAGCCATCGGTTCCTCCGCGGATGGGTTTCATGACCGGCTCGAAGCCAGCAGTCTTGATCGCCCGCTCAAGTTTTTCGAGCACTGCGGGCTGGGCATCGAGCTTCTGTTTCATGTTGAGGTATTGCTGGGTGATGGCTAATTTTACCTGTCCACCGGGGAACTGGACTTCGACTGCAGCAGCAAATGCCTTGAGCGCCGCGATGCGCTCCTGCATGCGGTCCGAGGAAAAATCGCGAAGGTATACTTCGGTCCACGCATGGTCGATGGTACCTGACACCTCGATGGGGCAGTAGTACCCATACCAACTGTCGGTGGCTTCGGGGCTTTCGGAGCGCGGCAGCATGCCGATAAAACTTGCAGCCATAGCAACCGCATTCGCGAGCTTGCCGCGCGCGGCGCCGATATGGATTACTTTGCCGAAAAATTCGGCCTTTACCGCATAGGCGTTGAAGCATTCGGCTTCGATTTCGGGCGCTTTCCCGCCATCGAGGGTATAACAGGCGACTGCCCTGGCTTTTTTAAGGGGGAAGTGGTCCATCCCCTTGCCGGTTTCCTCGTCTGGCGTGAAGTAGATGTCGATGGGGCCATGCTCGAGTTCCGGATGCTTGATGAGCCAGGCGATGGCCGTCATGATCTCGGCGACACCTGCCTTGTCGTCTGCGCCAAGGAGGGTGCTTCCGTCGGTCACGATAATGGTGTCATCCACATGCTCGGCAAGATCGGGGAACTCGGCAGGATCAAGGATGTACTGCTCCGAAAGTTGTACCGCTTTGCCATCATAATCACGGATTATTCGAGGCTTGACGCCGCTTCCCGAAACATCGCTCGCGGTATCCATGTGCGCCATAAGCCCGATACAGGGAGCTTGCTCTTTGCCGGGACTTGCAGGCAGGCGGGCAATCAGATAACAGCGATCGTCAAGTTCGACATCGGGCACACCCATCTCGCGAAGCTCGCGTTCGAGTGTGCGCGCGAGGTCCCATTGGCCTTTTGTGGTCGGCGTTTCTTCAGCGTGGCGATTGCTCTGGGTGTCGATCTTCGCATAGCTGACAAAGCGGTTCATTACTTCGTCCGCATAAGGACGGGAAAGAAATTCGATTGTTCTGTTCATGATAGTCTAATATGGCACCGATGAGTGGGGTCGCGCAAGGGTGGAACTGGGGTAGTGTTCTGAAGCTTGGGTAAAAACCAGGCGAACATGCGATTATGGGTATTCTTGTCTTGTCGTGCCCTCTTCGGTAGTATATTCATATAATGATTCCGACTTATCCTGAGTTCGCGCCCCTCGAGCTCGATGCAAGAGAGGCTTTATATCCTAATCTCAATCTCTTGCCTGACGGCATTTCAGAGTTTACGTTTGCCGGGCTCTATCTGTTCCGCCACACCTATAACTATCGAATTTCCCGCCTGCCCGACGGGAATCTTGTTATTTCCGGGCATCGCAGGGAGAAATCCTTCTTCTATTTACCGTGCTGTTTCCCTTCTGTGGACCTTTTTGACAAGCTGATGCACCAGTATGATTACATGCGCCACATGTCCGAGACGCAGGCAAATCAGCACCGCATCGAGCTTGAAGCGCGCGGCTATCTTGTTTTCGAGGACAGGGACAATTTTGATTATCTCTATAACCGCGAAGATCTGGCAATGCTCAATGGGCGCGCATACCATAAAAAGCGCAATCTGGTAAATGGCTTTGTGAGTTCGTATTCCTGCGAGCAAAGAGCGTTCACAAAAGCGCGGATCAAAGATGCGCTCGCTGTATTGGAAGAATGGCGGACTGCGAAGGGTGTCGATGGCGACTATGCGGCGGCGCGCGATGCTTTGGAACATTTTGAAGTTCTAGGGCTTCGAGGCGCTGTGTACTATATCGAGAATGAGCCGGTCGGCTGGTGCCTTGGTGAGCCTCTCGCGAAAGGCAAGATGTTCGCAATCCATTTCGAGAAGGCCTGCGACCGCTTCAAAGGTATTTATCAGTTTATCAATCAGGCATTCGCGCAATCGCTGGCAAAACACTACCGGTACATCAATCGCGAACAGGATCTCGGAGACGAGGGGCTCAGGCAGGCCAAAATGACCTACCGCCCTGTCGGTTTTGTCAAGAAATACATGGTATTCCATCCTGATCGTGCTGATTTTGCGCCGCAACCGCTTGAGCCGCCTGCCGAATGTGGGCCGGGGACTGTTCATGAGTGTTCAGATGACTGAAATGGCGAATACACATGACATTGCAAAGACCGCCGGGACAGCCGGCGCGCCAAATGCAGCAAGAGCCGCCAGCGCAGCTAACGCCATAAACGCAGCTCCATTGTTCGAGGCATTTTCTATGCCCGAAAGCCCTGTCGATGAATCAATGCGCCGCGCCTTATTTGTTCAGCTGACTGCTCAGCTGCTGCGCAGTGCCTTTGCAGGCCGCGCTCTATCGATCACCTTTTTGGCAGGCGCGGGCACGCGCTGGAAAGCTTCACTTCTCAAGGCAAGAGAAAACCCAGGCGCATGGCCGGCAGGCGAGGTCGCTGCCTCCTTCCCTCTCGATGCGCCGCGCGGTCTTTTCCCGGTGCCCGATTTTATTCATGGCGAAAAGGGTGAAGGGCGCATTGCCATGGCCGCGTATGCAGTGGAAGCGGTGCGCGCAATCAAAGAGCATATCCTTGTCGTGCGCGGCTGGGAGCGCGAAATTGAAGCGCAGGTATTGAATCCCCTTGAGATGCCCCACTCCCGGATTGCTTTTTTCACTCAAAAAGAAGGGCCCGATGGCCAGGTATCAGGCCATGGCGATGCTGCTCTGCAGTGCATGAGCCTGTGGCAGAATGCCCGGTATGTCGTCACGAATTTTGCCGGCGATGCCAATTCGCCCCTGACAGTCGAGCTTGCATTGCGCGCTTTTGCTGCCTTCGATGCGAAAGGTATTGAAATTGGCGTCATTATCCCCGTTGCCATGACCGAAAAGCCCGCCTATCCTGTATTTCTTGAAGAAAATGGCCTGCCTGCCGGGTTCTGGCACGAAAAACTGGCGGGCTCGAAGCCGAATGCAGCGCCAACCAGCCTTACCAATGTAGGAATCCGCGTGTACCGCGCTGACTGGCTGCGTCGGGCTCTACTTTTATTGAAAGAGCGCTACTATGTCGAAGGCCAGGGACCAGACGCAGGCTGGCATATCCCCGGCAACGATCCATCCAAACGCGAATGCGCGCTTGATAATGTCGACAATCTGCTTGCCGAAATGCGTCTGGCGCGCGTCATGCCCGTTTCATTGCCTCGCGAGCTCACTCCGCTCAAATCGCTTGGAGAGTATCCTGCTTTTGTTCAAGCAGTCAAAGAAGTCCAGCGCGAATGGCGGGAAATTCGGCGCGAATAGCAGGGAGCACAGCACCGCCAGCGCGCCTTGGGCTCGTGAAATCCTTTGTTTTAGTGAAGTGCGCCAATCAGCATATTGAGCGCGCCCGCTCCGAGAATCACATAGACCGCATTGAGCTTAGTGAATGCCGTGATCCCGAAGGCGGCAAGCGCAAAAATCCAAGGCATTGGCAGCGCTGTGCGTGGCAGCAATGTCCAGAGCGTCATGAGAATCATCGCCATGCTGCCCGAGCGAAGGCTTTCGTCTGCGAGCGAGCGCTTGAGCGGAATATATTTGGCAAAAGCAAGAGCAGAACTCATTGCGAGCAAAGGAAATAAAATTACAGAAAACGTTGCGGCAAGCGCTCCCAGAAAGCCGGCTTTCTGCCATCCCACCAGCGTTGCTGCATTGAGCGCAATCGGCCCGGGCGTTGACTGCGCAATCGCGATGAGCGAATTGAAAGCTTCAGCATTCATCCATCGCGGGACAATCTCATGTTTGATGAGCCCCACTACCGACCAGCCGCCCCCAAACGCGACTATGCCGATCTTGAAAAATGCAAGCGAAACACTCAGGATTTCCATACAAGCCGTCCGATATAGAATACTGCAATGCCACCCAGCAGAAGAAAAAATGCTGCTGAAGGGAATACAACCAGCAAAATCGCGAGCCCGACCACCTCGATCACTGCGCGCACGGACCATTTCCTGTTCTTGGTTGTTTTCCACAACATGGAAGCGACAAGGCCCGGGACAACCGCACCTGCGCCACCCAAGAACCTTTTGAACAGCTCAGTATTGCCATAGAGGCTTATAAAGCCTCCCACAAGAATGAGCGCAAAAAATGGTGGCAGCACAGTACCGAGCACCGCGGCTATGGCTCCCGGAACACCTGCGATTCTATACGATGCAAGAAAGGCTGTGCTGAGGGCTATTGGTCCTGGGAATACCTGCGCACGCGAAAAAATGCGATAAAATTCTTCTTCTTCAATCCATCCCTGTTTTTCGAACGCATTGCCGATTGCGGGCACAATGACATATCCACCGCCAAGTGTCAGCGTATTGATTTGAGCCAGAACCAGGAAAATATGCCATGGTGTCGGTTCGGTTTTGGTGATATCTTCCGCCCTTGCAGGCATTCTCATCGGTTTCTCCTCGAAATGTGAATGTATATCTATACCTTATTCCTGAGCGGCAGCCAAGGCCTCACAATAGCGCGCGATTGCGGATTCTTCAAGCTCTCCCTCGATCCATGCAAACGTGCCGAATCGCAAATACACAAGACCGGCGCGAACCCGCTTGTCCGGAAAAAGCTCTCGGATCGCTTTCTGGTATATACCGAGCTGAAGAGCATAATCTATCGGGGCAAAGCGTGCATCTGTTTTCAAGTCCAGGATGATAACCTCGCTGCTTTGCTCAATGAGCATATCGATTCTGCCTTCGAGCATCCACGGGGGAATAGAAAGAAGGAAAGGATATTCAATAGAGACTGTATTTCCTTGTAAGAGGGTTTTGAAGCAGTCGCTATTCAGAAGGGGCACAAGTTCGCGGTACGCGCGCGCTATTTCGTCCGAAGGTTTTTTCTGAAGCTCTGTCCCTGTTGGGTTGCGGCTTACGCTGGCAATTCCCGCTGTATCTGCGCGAAGCGAATTCCTGGCTGTGCGGTACATCGCTGATGGCGAGAATGTTTCAAACGGTTTGCCTGAAGCTAAATGCGCGAACAGCTCATGCACCAACGTGCCAAAAGCAGCCGGGTCTGATGTTCCTTCCTGTGCCGCCCGTTTTTTCTCGAACACTTCCGATGCAGGCTCGAAGCAGGTTTCCTGGATGATGCGAGGGGAAAATGCTGGCACAGGGGCTTCGGATCTGACCACGTGCGCTTTAACTGCGCTCACCGTCAACTTGCGCGCAGGCCTTTTGAGGTCGACTATGCGTGCTCGTTCGTACATGGCAGCGACTTGGGCAAGATCGGGTTTCTGGGTCGCTCTGCGCTCTCTGTGCACTTCCTGTTCGAACGCGAGCGGTTCGAAACTGAGCTTTATTCTCGCTAGGTGCCGCGAGCTTGTTGCTTCTGCGTGCTCGGCTGCTGGGCGCTCTTCTTGTGGATTTTCAGTTTGCTGGCGCTCGGCTTCCGGATACCCAGCTGCTGAAGGATGAAGCTTATAGGTGCTCTGGAACAGCAGCGCATGGAAACTGTCGGTATCATAGGACCGAGAAGGCGCCGCGCCAAACAGAATGAGGTGATCGATTGCGCGCGTGCATGCGACATAGAATAGGCGCTTTGTCTCGGCATGTTCTTTTTCGACACGCAAGGTGCGAGCCTGCGTCTGCAGAATGTTCGAACCGTTATCCGCGCGGTCGTGGAATCCGATATCGATGGTGAAGTATCTGTCCTGGTTCGTATCCGGAGGCGCATCGAGCACGCCCCACAGATCGCTGCCTCCGCTTTTGTTCGTTCCGGCTTCCATCCATGGGATGAGCACAATAGGGAATTCGAGGCCTTTGGATTTGTGGATGGTCATAAGCCTGACGCCCTGCGCTTCTTCTTTCTGGATTGTGCTTGAATCGAAGAGCCTTTTCTGGTCTATGAAAGCCCGAAGCGTTCTGAGGAATTCAGGCACGTGGCCGCCCTGTGCTTCTGTCTCTGCGGCAATTGAGCGTATCGCGTTCCAGTGTTCCAGATACGGGTGGCGTTGGGGATCGGACAAAATCGAAAGACCTATGAACGCACGTTCCCAGGCAAACGAGATGATCTCCATAAGCGGCAGATGATCGGCGATCGCGCTGAAGGCATCATAGAAGAAGACCATGCGTTGAACAGCTGCCTGGTCTTCCGCACTCAGCCCTGCAAGCGCCCCGGAAGGCGACCTGGCACGAAGCTCCGCAAGGCTGAGTTTTTCTGTCAATATCGATACATAGCCATCATTCGTGATTCGGCAGAGAGGGCTTCGCAGCACCGCAGCAGTCGCAAAAAGATCGTGGCTGTCGAGCAACAGGCGCAATATAAAATAGAGATCATTGACCGGTGCCTCAGTGAAGAGGCTTGCAGTAGTCTCGGTGACAAAGGGAACAGCGAGCATGCGCAGGTATTTTTCGATTTCGTATTGGCGGCTTGTGGTGCGCATCAGAATCGCGATATCGCTGTATTCGGCTTTTCTGAGACTATCTTTGCATCGGATATACAATGGCGAAGAGGATTCGACAGCATTGCGGATCCACATGGCCATGCGGAAGGCCATGGATTCTCTGGCTGAGAGGGCTGAGCCAAGCTTCGCGACGCGAGCGGCTGCGCCAGAAGAAGTTGCAGCGGACGAACCTGGGCCAGCCTCTTCTTGTAGCGAGGTCCCCTCCAGCGGCACTTCATCTGAAACGAGGTGGTATTCGATACGCGGAACAAATCCTGGCGGCTCGGGCTCTGGGCTCGCTTCCATCCGTTCGTAGATCGCTTCGAAAGCTTGCGGCTGAGCTGGGTCAGCTGGCTGCAGGACTACCGCAAACACTTCGTTGAAAAAATCGATCAGCGCTTTTGCGCTGCGATAATTTCGGGCAAGCGCGAATCGCTCAGCTGCCAGTTCGCTTGCCAGCGCTTTGAACACGCTCACATCGGCCCCGCGGAACAGGTAAATCGATTGCTTTTCGTCGCCGACAAAAAAGAGTTTGCCTTCGGCAATCTTCGCTGGACGTCCTGCTCCTGTCGAACTCTCCGCGCTCGCCGGGCCTGGCTCAATCCCCGGCTCCTGGCTCAGTAAGAGCAAAAGCCGCTTCTGGATCGCATTGTTGTCCTGAAATTCATCGATGAGGATATAGCGGAACCGCGATGCCCAGTACTCTCGGATATCTTTTTGTCGCGAAAGGATATCAACCGCAAGCGCTCCAAGATCCTTGTAGTTCATGATATTGGCGCGGCGCTTTTCTTCGCACAGCGCGTCCGCATATTCGTCGAGGCGTTCCATAGCAGCGCGGTATTGCGGAAGGAACAGCTCGAAATCGATGATTTGCCGAAGCTTTTTGAGCAGCTTTTTGTCTCTTAACAGTAGCTGCCCCTGCTCCTTGATTGCAATTTCGATGTCTTTTTTCCCGACACGCTGGAAGTTGACACTGTTCTCGGGCTTGTCGATGTAGTCGAGAAAAGCCTTGAGGCGAGAAAATTGCTGCATGCTGCCTGTGCCGGGCTCCGGGCTAGCCCCGTCTTTTGACGCATCCGTATCGAGAGCCTCGAGCAAAACCTGCGCGACGCGAACAGTTTTTGCGCTCCCTTCTTTGAAATCGGAAATCGTGCCCTTGCCGGCTTCATCGAGTATGCGCGCCGCGATTGCTTGCATCTGCTGGACTACACTGGTGCCGGTCTGTTCGAATTCCCGCATGCCGATCTCGAAGGATCGATGGCATACATGCTGGCCTATCCAATGAGGTTCGACATTCGCGCTTCCGAATGAAGCAAACAAGTCGCTGACTACCGCATCGAAACCAAAGGCGCCAAGGAGCTCGCGCAGCCCATCTGCTTGCATTTGCTCGAGGACGTAGCGGTATGCGGTTTTGTGTGCAACCTCGGCACAGGCTGTTTCGTCTATGACAAAATCGGGCGTATAACCGTACAAAGTCGCGCAGCCAGCCACAATTTCCCTGCAAAACGAATCGAGCGTCTGAATGTGCGCATTCGAGAGTCGGCTGGCAAGATCCGGGCGAGCATTTTCTGGGCGGCCGAGCGCTTCATACACGCGCTGGAACATTTCGGCTGCGGCCTTGCGGGTAAACGTGAGTGCGAGAATCGATTCCGGCTCGACATGCTCTTCAAGAACAAGGTAGAGAAAACGGCCAACGAGCGCCCGGGTTTTCCCCGCGCCGGCTCCGGCAGTGACGACTGCGGTCGATTTCGTGCAGGCCGCGAGTCTTTGTGCATCATCGAGGTCGAGCTTATTCATTATGACTCCAGAAAATACCAATATCTGCAGAGCGCGCGGAACGGGCAGTCGCCGCAGGATGCGCGATCGAGTGCTAGGTCGATCAGCTCCCCATTGCGGACAGCCATGCTTGCAGCAGCGAGCGTTTGCCGCAGTACCGCGCGGACATCAGCAGTTTCCGAGGCTGTTTTGAATGCTTTTGCGAGCCCATAACCTGGTGGAAGGGCGGGAGGAGCGATATACGCTACGCCTTCGGCTTTTTCAATCGACCAGTACAGCGCTCCTTCAACCAGCTTGCCATCTAGTTCTTCTGCAAGGGCGTAAAGCGGCACTTGCAATTCCTGAACAGCCATCGAGCTCGCGGTATCCTCTATATCATCGCTATCGTCGACCACCCCTGATGATTCCTGGCCGCGCGGGCGCATTGCAGAAGCTTTCGGGATGCTGTTTTTTTTGTAATCGATAATAACCAGGCATTGGGCATTGCCCGCGCTCTCGTCGATCCGGCTGAAAATGCAGTCGATTCTGCCTCTCAGGATCGCTTTTTCGGAATCGAAAACATGCTCGAAAGGCAGCTCGAAGCCTTCTCTTCGATATGGCTGGAATGCGAGGGCTTCGAATTCCTGGAGTGTTTTCAGACGGTGGCGCGCTCGATCGAAATAGGTCATAAGGGCAGGCCGGATGCCTGGACCTTTTGAGGCAAACATTTCCTCGGCCGTCGTTTTGGCCGCCTGCTTGAAGATATCGAGGAAAATGTCATCCGTGACCTCAGAAGAAGTCGATGCAGAAGCGTGCTGCATAAGCGCGCGGATGATGCGCTGGTAGGTTGTATGCAGAAAATTGCCCAGAATCATGGAAAGATCATCGAGAGCGTACATATCTGCAGCACCAATGCGCGAGGCAAACCAGCGAAACCCGCAGCGCATTCGATCTCTCAATGAATGCGGGCTGAATATGGCGAAATCTCTGTCGAAATCAAAGCTGTCAGTGGCCTTAAGGAAACGCTTCGCGATGGGCGCATCTAGCGGGGCGGGGTGGGCATAGGTGCGCGTATCAAAGGCAAGGTGGCCCGGGAAAGCAGAGAAGCCCTCGGAAAAGCGCTGTTTTTGTCCTTTGGTGAGCGCGAGCGGCGTATCGCTTGCCAGCATGGTCGTCGATTGCCATATCGCACGCTCGACACGTCGAGGTACCCGAGACAGAACAGAAGCTGTCCCGTTGCGCATTGCATTCGCGTTTTCAGCCAAAGCGGCTCCGAAAAAAGGATGGGCGACTTCATAGCCATCGAAACTTTCACGCGCAAAACTGAAGTGGGCATCGCCCAGGCTGTGCAGGGCAACGAGCTCCTCGATGCGATATGTTCCGTCCAGGCCCAGCAGCGATGCAAGTTCACTGCGAAGCGCGGTCTGATTTTCGAAATATGCGGCCAGGCCATCCTGCGAAGCGCCGATTATGTACTGCGAAATCGCTGCCAGGCCGGCGGTGGTGCCGAAATCGAATACACGGACAGCATTTTCCGCCATAACCGGTATGTAATTTTTTGTGCTCAGAGCTGCAAGATATACCTCAAAGGGCGAAAAATGGCTTGTCTGAAAAGCATCTTCGCGCTCGACGAAAGCCTGCAGTTCATCGAGCGCCATGCGCATGGAGCGATCGGTATAGCTTTCCGCGCTCAGTTTGGTTGTATCGACCCAGCGTTCGAGAAAACGGAGTATTGCCAGGTAGAGCCCGGAGAAATTCTTGCTCTGCGCAACCTCTGTAATGTCTTTCCACAGCGCGTCGTACTTTTGCACAAGGTTGAGAACACTCATGCCGATCTGCGCCGATTCCTTCCAGAGCCCATGAACATACGCCGCATTCGGCGAAGGCGAGGGGATATGCGCGCGAGCGGCAGTTATCCGAAGCTGTCTCCATGCTTCAGGATCTCGATTCTGGATGCTCGTAAACACGGCGAGCGAGTCCAGCGCATCGAGGGTCAGTCCTTCCCGCGACGCCTGCTGAATGGCCCGCAACAGACGCCCGAATGGGGTGGAAGAAAGCGGCGATCCCGAGCGAATCGATACTGGCACTCCGCAGTCTGCGGCAATCTGGCGGATCCATGCGGCTTTCTGCGGATTCAGCCTGCAGACTGAAATGGCAATATCTTCCGGTTCGAGACCCTGCTCGATTTCTTCAGAAATAGAAGCGAACACATACTCGATTTCGTCGATTGCAGAATCGAATTGAATATAGGGCGGCAGGCGTATTTCAGAAGAATCTGGCAAGGCGCTTTCGGGGAAGTATAGTCTGGGTTGCTCATGCTCGATCCCGAGCCCGAGGCGCGCAAAATCTCTTTTAAGTCCGTAGGCGCGAATGTGCTGCCCTGACGACAAGCTCTGATCCTGCGCCTGAAAATGATAATCGATGATGTTCTGGTCATTGAGAAAATCGCGATAATGGCGCGCCAGCGCCTTTAGGTCTTCGAGCTCCTCGCGCAAGAAGGCGAATTGCCTTTGTTTTTCGGCGCTGCCAAGTGGTTCTTTCCTCGATTGCCGGGCATAGGCATCGATTTCATATAGTGCCGGAACAAGCCTCACAAGGCGCAGAAGATGCGAAATGCTATATGACTCGCCGCCGGGCAGAGTGGGCAAAATTCGTCTCAGAACGAGCGAATGTTGCGCTTCGCTGCCTTCGAGCGATTCAAGCGCCCGTATCGCCCATGCCCATCGGTCAGCATGCTGTGCCATCCGCGTCCCGGCGCGCTCGCTCTCCCGTTCTCGCTCGTCATCGAGCCCGATTGTACGCAATAGCGGTTCAAATCCTAAAAAACGATCGAGCGCCACGGCCTTGAAGACCTTCGAAGCCAAAAGCGCGCGAGCCCATGAATCCGCTGCATCCTGGGAGGGGAAAGCGAAGATTACTGTATTGTCCCGCACGTATTGCTCGATATCAGAGCCGATTGGGGTTTTCAAAAGCTCAGCGTAGCGCGCGGCGCGCCTGTCCATTGCTTCGACCTGCCTCTTCATACCATGCCAGAAATATTAGCGGAATGCGTGCTCCAGAAATTCGTGCTCAAGCCAATTCAAGGCGATGCATGTGCCAAAACGTTTTCCAGAAGCGTTTTAGTCAGATATCCCGAATCCGCCTCATGCGCAGCCAAAAGTTCTGCACGCAGATGCCAGAATTCGACAGCGTCGACATCGCCTTCAGGGAAGATTTGGGTAATCGAGTCGATCCACCCGAAGGCAGGCAATAGTCCGATAAACGCCTCGAACCGCTCTCTGTTGAAGTACTCTGTTCCGCGATAATGATTGACACCGAGCGCCGCGCGCATAAGCGCGTTCGAGAAGGCCCATTCGAGAATGTCGTGCGCACTGGGACTCGCGCCGACCGCGCTCTCTTTTTTGCCGGAATCGCTTACCGCGCTCGCCGCAAAAAGCTTTGCATCGGCGCGCAGTGCCCACGCGATGGCGATTTCAGCTTCCGCAGATGGATCTATGCTGTTTTCTGGTTCGTCGGGTATGGTCCTGCTCAGCGCAACCGCAAATTCTCTTAGTTTCTTGGTGATGCGGTATTCCTCGACGACACGGCCGATATCTTCACTCAGGCCATCAGCGGCGAACGATTTGGCGAGTGCGGAGATGAATGCATACACCAGAAGTGTCAGTCGCTTGCGCGGCGCGCCGATCCTGTATGCCGCGAGCGGAGCCTCATCCAGAATCTCAGGATTATAGAGACCGGACAAGACCGAACTCATCCAGGAGACCGCCCGGCGGATCGATTCAGCGCGCGAGGCCGGGTGGGTATATTCGCAGCCAGCCGTGGCGCAAAGCCTTGAAAAGAACATTTCGGAGAATATGGCGGCGCGCGCGATTGCTTCGCTCTTTGACAGGCTTTCGACGGCTTCGACCCCATTCAGGCTCACTATGGCATTATGCAGGGCACGGAAGAGGTCTGGTTGGTCGGCCTCGAGCAGGGCATCGTCGAGATCCGCAATGCCCTTCGAATCGACGATTTCGTACAGCCGCGCATAGCGTCCTTCGGTGTCGTGCACGCTGGAAATTTCGAGAAACACCTTGCTCTGGTAGCCTTCGAGCGCAACCTGCAGTCCGCTCGAAGCGATTTCTTCGCTTCGATAGATGAACCACAGTCCCGAACGGATTTCATGCATGATGAGATAATTATCGGGCGATGGCTCGACGCCGAGGGCTTTTGCTAGGGTTATGGTTTCGAGGTGTTTCTTGCCGCTTGGGCTTTTTTGCGTAAAGGCGCATGAATTGTGAATGCGGCCAGATGTGCGCTCCCAGCAGTTGTTGTAGAGGATGAGCGCGCGCTGTTCGCCCTGGCCATTCGTATAGGCAAAGACATTTTCGTCGATAGTGCCATCGGCGCGCATGTAATCGTAGAGAAAAAAGTGCTCGATATCGGAAAAGAGCGGCCTTGTTCGAAGAAGCGGGAAAATTTCGCGCTCGTGGCGGGCGATAAAGTCGCGATCGGGCGTTTCGTCCTTGTACGAGCGCTTGAATTCCATGCCGTATTTCTCGGTGAAGCCTTCGATCTGACCGTGGGCGATCATGGGAAGCCCTGGCATGGTGGCGAGCATGGTTGCGACGCCGAAGTACTTGTCGCCCTTGCCGAATTGGGCTACAGCCGTCTCCTCATCCGGGTTGCTCATGAAATTGACAAAGCGCTTAAGAATGTCCCGATCGAATTCCTGGGTGTTTTTTATGGTCAGGCGGTAGAGCGAGTTCTTTTCTTCCTTGAGCATGTTCATGAAGGCTGAGTTGTACACGCGGTGCATGCCGAGGGTGCGGACGAAATAGCCCTCCATGAGCCAGAATGCCTCCGCAAGAAGCAAGGTGTCCGGCGCCTTTTCCGCGCACAAATCGACCACTTCGCGCCAGAATTCATTCGGAATCGCCTCGTCGAAGGCTTCATCGCTCATCGCATGTTCCGAGCGCGAGGGAATCGCGCCGCCTGCGCCGGGAGCAGGGTACCACAGGCGCCTGATATGCTGCTTTGCAAGCACCATGGCCGCGTCGAAGCGGATAATGCTGAAATGCGATGCAACGTGGAGAATGCGCTCTTTGACCGCTTCGCGCGCTGCCGGATTGAGAAAATCGATCTGGGCAGTGTCGTTCCAGGGCATGCCGGTACCGTCGTTGCCATGGTAGATATAGCGGATCTCTCCTGTATGCCGATCGAGCCGCTTGAACACGACGGCTGCATCGGTGCGGCTATAATAGTGGTCTTCGAGCCAAATGCCGACCGATGGGTCGCTGGAGAGGTCGGGTCCGTTGAATGTATAACTCGGAAATGGACAGTAGGGCACGCTCATGAAAAGCTCAGGCTTGGTTCTTACCCAGAATGAATCGATACCGGTATGATTGGGCACCATATCAGCCGCAAGCCGAATGCCGAATTGCCGGCATTGTTCCCTGAATGCGTCCAATGCCTCCCAGCCGCCCAGTTCCGGGCTGATTTCGTAATCGAAGAGCGAGTAAGCCGAAGCGGCCGCCTCCGGATTACCGCAGAGCTTTTTGATTTTTTCGCTGGCGGGGCTTCGCTGCCAGATACCGATGAGCCACAGGCCGTTAATGCCCCTCTCCGCCATCGTGATAAGCTCTTCGTCGGGAATCTGATCCAAGCGCGAAATCTCGCGGCCATAGAAAACCGATAGTTGGTGCAGCCACACGAGGGTGTTCTTCGCTAAAAGCACAAGAGACGGCATCCAGTTGCGGTCCGCGCTGAATTTTTCGTATTCATGCAGGCTGCTGCGATAGTGGTATGCGTGCGCCGGCCCCGGACCGGCCGGAAAACGCGGTGCGGTTTCCTCGTTGATCATATCGATGCCCGCAAGGAGGGCAAGGCGGAAATCCCCCAGCAGCTCGCCCCAATTGTCGACAATCCATTGCAGTTGCGCTTTAAGCGACTGTGGCGCGCGCTTGGCAGGCTCCCTGAGGAAACTTATGAGGTCGAGCGCCTTGCCTTTTTCGTACGAAAGCCCCGGGAGCGCCTTGAGTGCTTCCTCGAGTTTTGAAAAAACGGCCAGATACGGCGTTTTCGCCGCCAGGCTTCCGGCTAGTGCTGTCCCTGCCGGGGAGACTCCATCGTCAAATAGCGGCCTGTATGGTGCGCAGGCAGGGTTTTCGTTGAAAAGCCGGACAAGAATGAGCTGTTCGAGAGCTGCTTCGCGGTGGGAGAGCAATTTGCCGTCTTTTGCCCGGCTTGACGATTCAAGCCAATCCGAGGCGTCAGCGATACCATCGAATACTTCAGGAGGCGGAAATTCGAGCGCGAGCTCCTTGAGCACATCTGCAAGCGCCGAACGATCTTTCTCTGTCCCCATTGCTGATTCCGCGATATGCCTGAGCATTTTTGACAATTGCTGGCGGTACAAATCAATAATGATGCGCGACGCATCGTCGATGAGGGATAACGCTCGCAATTCGCTTGCCGGCAACTGGAATTTCTGCGCGACCACGCGCGCCGAAACAGAATCCGGTATCGCAATTGCTCCAAAAGGCATCCAGAGATGCTTCGGAGGAACATTCACCGATCGCAGGGATCTGCTGATCTGCAACGCCATTGTTTTTCTCCTACGGTAACTATACTCGGAATTTGGCCTGCGGGCAACGAATGATGTACGAAAAATGGGGAATATGGTATAATAACATATCGACAGAGGGGGTCATTTTGTCTGGACAGGTTGCTCACGAAAAACGCAGGCAGGAAATTCTCGAAAAAGCGCTCGATGTGTTTATTGAAGAAGGATACGAAGACACCACCTTCCAGAAAATTGCCGAACGCTGCGGCATCACAAGGACAATTCTCTACCTGTATTTCGAGAACAAAAAACAGATATTTGCTGAGAGCCTCAAGCGTTTTCTCGGTTCAGTCGAAATCGAGATCGCGGTTGTCGCGCACGACGAAAGCATGAACAGCGAAGAAAAAATCCTAAAAATCGGCGAAATGGTTGTTGAAGCGTGCGAGAAGGAATCGAAGCTGCTGTCGGTAGTGCTGGATTACTTGCTCAGGCTCAAGGCAGCAGGCGGAAATCCGGACGAAAAAGTGCGCAGGCGCACGGTCAGAATGCGGCACATTCTAGCAGATATTGTAATCGAAGGCAAAAAGCGGGGAGAATTCAGCGAGACCTCTTCGGTGAAAGGCACAGTGGAGATATTTTTTGCCCTGGTTGAGGCGACTGTATTTCGCCTCGTGGTGCTGGGGCGCAAAGAAGCGACAGGGCTTGCCGAGGCGCTCACTCCCTTCGTGCAGAGCATGCGACCCTGATGTGCCTTGGGCGATAAGACGCCGCAAACAATAAATGTGGCACGCGGCATACAATAGATGCTCGTGCATGCAGCGCGCATGCGAAATATCAGAGCGGATTGCCGCTCAGCACCATGCTGGCAACAAAGAGATCCATAATCTTCCGTTCCATAATCGAAACTTCCGAAATGTACTTGAACGTGACGCCGGGAATGCCTTGCTCGGCAATGCGCGTAATGCCGGCATTGTACGCGGCAAGCGCAGTGAATTCATCCTCGCTGAGGATGAGGTATTCTTTCAGATGGCTGATTCCAATCCTGGCATTGTGATAAGGGTCGAATACCTGCTTCTCGCTTATTTTGTCGAATACCGATGAATTAAGCTGAAAAAGGCCGCTGTTGAGGCTTCCGCTCGTATTGACCGAACGGGCTTTTGGATTGTAGCGGCTTTCGACATATGCAACCGCAAATGCAAGGCTAGGCCTGACGTTATGCGCTATCGAATTGTCAAGAATCGCTTTTGCGACGGGCATCGAATTTGTAATTGCAGAGAAGAATTTTAATACCTGATTTTTTGTTTTATCATTGATATACAGGCGCGAAACAGGATCGCTATAGGATCCATTATTCTTAAGGGTGACAGCAAACATAATGCTGGAATTTTTATTTTTTGTGCTTGCAAAAATACTGGAATCGAATAACGTCGCTGAAGATGAAATAAGAAAAAATGAAGCAATACAGAAAGAAGCAGCAATAACAAGCCTCGCAGCCTTCTTCCTCGTTAAAAATACTGACTTTTTTTCAGATTGCACTCTGAAAATCCTCCCCAAAAAACCGAAATATTCGCAGTAAAATATACCGCAAATTAAAAGAAAGTGTAATGAAATGAAAAAATTAGTCAAGCAGTATTGACAGAAAATTAATTTAATAACTGCAAAAACAATACTTATATTATTAACGATAACGTATTAAATAATATGCTGGAATATCTCTGCGCGGCATGGTACTATACGGTCATTATGAATCCCGAAGCTATTCGCATTATTGTTACTGGCGGCACATTCGACAAGCATTATGACGAAATAAAAGGCGAACTGACCTTTACCGAAACGCATGTTCCCGAAGTATTGAAGCGCGCACGAGTATCGGTGCCCGTTCAAGTCGAGCTCAACCAGCTTATCGACAGCCTCTACATGCAAGAGGCAAATCGCCAATCGGTACTCGATGCGTGCAAGAGAGCACCAGAGCGGCACATTATAATCACCCACGGAACCGACACCATGGCGGAGACGGCAAAGCTCATCGGCAGCGCCCGACTCGATAAAACCATCGTGCTCACCGGAGCCATGATCCCCTATAAAATCCTCGACTCGGATGCACTGTTCAATTTCGGCGCAGCATTCGCGGCAGTCCAGCTGCTTCCGGCAGGCGTCTATATTTCGATGAATGGCCGGATCTTCGACTGGAACAGGGTGCGCAAAAACAAAACCCTCGGCGTTTTCGAAGAAATACAGGAATAACATTCATGCCTCGACCCAAAACCGAAGAAAAGCGCAAACTCATCCTCGATACCGCAAAGCGCCTTTTTGCGCTTGAGGGAGTTGGTGTATCCATGAACGAGATGGCGGAAGCAATCGGCATTCCTGTCGGCAGCATCTACACCTATTTCGATTCAAAGCAGGTGCTGGTCGAGACAATCATCGAAGAAGGCTGGAATGAGTATCGATTGTGGCTTGAAGAGGGAATCGCTTCGATCCAGCTTGGCAGCCAGAACGCCGATAAAAGACTCACCGCGCTTAAAATCCTTTCGTTCTTTGTGAACAAGGCGCTACCAAAGCTCTTCAGCGATGTCGAACTCATCATGCTGTTGCTTGCCGAAGCGGGGACGACTGCGAGGCTTGAAGAAAAACTGCAGTATTTTTCTTCCATGATTACAAAGCTTGTTTCAGAATGCCAGGTTTCCGGCACTGCAGAGAATGATCCGCGCCAATACAACACGGGCATCACGGTGCTCCTGCTCGGCGCGCTCGAGACCCTGCGCCTTTCCTCCAAAACTGATCTGAAGCTCAGCGCAGATGATATTCAGGCTTTTTTCAGACTAATTGTGGAGAACGCACTCGGCCAGGGCTTACCCGATACGGACTGAGAGAACGCATCCAGGGCTTGACCACAAAGGCCGCAATGCTCGCCAAAGGGCGCAAAAATCGCGTTCGCCATTGTACCTCAGAATAGTAATCCTCAAGAGTCTTGCTCCTGAAATGCAAAACCGCCTCCGCTTCATCCGAATCCACAAACCAGCCGCAGTGAAAGTTGCATTTTGCAAAGAGCTCATCCGGCAAAAATGAAGAGCTGCCCAGCCCGAAAAGCCGCATGAGCCGGTCGAGGTACGCGCGATACGTTGTCCGGCATGCGGCTCCGCCCCCGATATTGAAAATTCTTCCTACAGCATCCGGATTCTGGCAGGTTGCCGCGAACGCTCTCCCCGCATCTTCGGTATGCAGGACCTCGAATCGTGTCGCGGGCGGTACTTTGAACAGCATGGGATCGAAGGGCAGCCAGTCGCTGGAAACAACATAGGAGAGGCGAAGAATGACCCACTCCAAGCCGGAGGATCTGATGAGAGCTTCGCATTCCTGTTTTGTTTTGCTGTAGGTATCGTTTGGCAAAAGCGGATCCGTCGCGGAAATCCATGGCGAAGCAAGACGGTCGCCATACAGCGCAATGCTGGACGCAAACACAAAGCGAGGAGGGCGAGGCAAGATCGAGCAGACAGCGAGGAGCGCCTTCGTTCCTCCCACATTGATGCGGTATGCCAGCTCAGGATCTCGATCCGCGAGAGGCGGAATGATTCCCGCTAAGTGAATCACTGCATCTGGCCCTTCGGAAGATCCATCGATTCCAAAACAGGCCATTGCTTCAGAAATCGCTGCTTCGTCTGTAATGTCGCCAAAAAAAACCTTGAGCTTCGAACCTGATGCCTTCAAAAGCTCGCGCAGGCGCGCGGAACGCTTCTCCTTAGCAGAAGGATGCTCGAACACGCACACCTCGTGACCAGCGGAAAGAAGCGCACGCACCGTGCTTATACCGACATTCCCGAACCCCCCACTGACAAACACGCGCATTATTTGCCTCCAGAAACAGCCTACGAATGTAGCTTGACGCCCGATTCTTGCTCGTCGCCAGCGCAGCATCGCTGTATATAATTATAATGAATGAGTGTTCATTCAGCAACAACGATTGAGGAATTTTTCGATATGAAGCTGCACTTCTGTGCGGGAATCCAATAATGTATCATTATACTTATCAGCAATAAAAAAGGAGAATGGTCTTGAAATGTATTTTTATCACCCAAGTTCGGTCGCGCGCCGAAAAGGCGCATGCGCGTCTGCTCATCGACAGCATACGCGCATTTGGCGGCCCGATGAGAGACTGCGAGATATGGGTTTTCGCAACCAAACCTGCGAATGAGCCGTGTGACGACCTCGAAGGACTTCAGGTGAAAGTAATTCCGCTTTCCGTGCAGAGAAAATTCATGGATTACCCTTTCGGCGACAAAGTATTCACATGTGCCACTGCCGAGGCGATGGCTGCGTCGGACACGGGATCCCTGATCTGGCTTGACCCGGAATGTCTCGTGGTTCAGCCGCCCCTGCTGTTCGATCTGGGAGGCGAGTTCGCAGCAGCGCTGAGACCGGTTCATGTCCACAATGTCGGGCTTCTTGTTTCTGAACCTCTCGACCCGTTCTGGAAAGGCATATTCAGAACTGTCGGTATCGAGGATATCGAATTCGCAGTCGAATCCTTCGTCGACCGGCAAGCGATTCGCGCATATTTCAATTCTCATGGCCTCGCGGTACGCCCAGGGAATGGCTTGTTCCGAAAATGGCTCAAGAGCTTCGAACGGCTGGTGAGCGATCGTGAATTTCAATTGGAAGCATGCTGTGACAATTTTCGCAGGCTATTTCTCTTTCAGGCCGTGTTCAGCGCGGTTGTCGTTTCTGACGTGGAAAGAGAGAAAATTCGCATTCTGCCCGAAACCTATAACTATCCCTACAACCTTCACGAGCAGATACCGGCGGCTTGGCGCGCCGCCGCGCTCGATGATTTGGTTTGCCTGACATATGAAGGCCGCACCCTTGCGCCGTGCAGGGTGACAGATATTGAAATTCATGAGCCTCTCCGGTCATGGCTTGAAACAAGAAAAGGTCAAGCCTTCGAAACTGCGCACTAGTGCGCGCTGCTCGCGAAATAGGTGACGGATATGCTCGGCCACCTCTCTCATTGACCTGAGAAAGAGCTTTCGGTACACTGGCTGGGCTATGATTACAATCCATGAATTACGCAGAAAATACATTGAATTTTTCAAGGCCCGCGGGCATTCGGAGATAAGCGGCAAGTCTCTCATCCCCGAAAACGATCCCACGGTGCTCTTTACCACCGCGGGCATGCACCCGCTCGTTCCGTACCTGCTTGGCGAGCCTCACCCGGCGGGCAAGCGCCTCACTGACTACCAGAAGTGCATCCGCACCGGCGATATCGACGCAGTAGGCGATCCGAGTCACCTCACTTTTTTCGAGATGCTTGGCAACTGGTCGCTCGGCGACTATTTTAAAAAAGAAGCAATCCGCTGGTCGTACGAATTCCTGACAAGCCCCGAGTACTTGGGCATCGATCCGGCAAAGCTGTCGGTGACTGTATTCACTGGCGACGAGGGCGTTCCCCGGGATGAGGAATCGGCTTCGATTTGGCGCTCGCTTGGTATCCCCGAAGAGCGAATCTATTTCTTGCCGCGTGAGGATAACTGGTGGGGTCCCGCAGGCGAAACTGGTCCATGCGGTCCAGACACCGAAATGTTTGTCGATACCGGCAAACCCGCATGCGGGCCCGACTGCCGTCCCGGCTGCCACTGCGGCAAATACTTCGAAATCTGGAACGACGTGTTCATGCAATACAACAAAAAAAACGACGGCAGCTATGAGCCGCTTGCGCATCCCTGCGTGGACACGGGCATGGGCATCGAGCGCACCGTCGCTATGCTCCAAGGCAAAAAATCGGTCTACGAAACCGAAGCCTTCACACCCATTCTCGCCGTGCTCGAATCGATCACAGGCAAGCGCTACGGCGCGCTCGACAACAATCCGGAGACCGATCGCAGTTTCCGCATCATCGCGGACCATATCCGTGCTGCAACATTCATTCTCGGTGACCCGAAAGCCGTGCTGCCATCGAATATCGGAGCTGGCTATGTCCTTCGCCGCCTCATTCGGCGAGCCGTCCGACACGGGCGAAAACTCGGCATTGACGGCATTTTCCTCGCCAAGCCCGCAGAAGCGGTCATCGAAATCTACAAAGAGCCATATCCCGAGCTTCTAGAAAACCGCGCGCGTATCATCGAAGAACTCGAGCGCGAAGAGAGAAAATTCCTCGAAACCTTGCAAAAGGGCGAGCACGAATTCGAAAAAATGCTGCCAAACCTGCTCAGAAACCCCGAAAAAATCATGTCCGGGCGCCTTGCGTTCAGACTTTACGACACCTATGGCTTCCCCATCGAGCTCACCGAAGAACTCGCGAGCGAAAACGGCCTGGCCGTGGATCGCGCGGGCTTTGACGAAGCGTTCAAAAAGCATCAGGAACTGTCGCGCGCAGGAAGCGAGCAAGTGTTCAAGGGCGGCCTTGCCGACCATTCGGAGGTCGTCACGCGCTACCACACTGCAACCCACCTTTTGCACAAGGCTCTTCGCATCGTGCTCGGCGAACATGTCGCGCAGAAAGGCTCGAACCTGACTGCCGAGCGCCTCCGCTTTGATTTCTCTCATCCCGCGCCGATGACTCAAGAACAGATTGCCGAAGTCGAGCGCATCGTCAACGAGCAGATTGCCCGCGACCTGCCGGTCTCAATGACCATGATGCTCCTCGAAGAAGCCAAAGCCTCGGGCGCCATAGCCCTATTTGGCGAAAAGTATGAGCCCGTTGTAAAAGTCTATACTATCGGAGATTTTTCGAAAGAAGTGTGCGGCGGGCCGCATGTCACGCACACAGGGGAGCTTGGGAAGTTCAAGATAACGAAGGAACAGTCGTCGAGCGCAGGCGTACGCCGTATTTACGCGATCCTTGAGTAGTGCTCTCAACCTTGGGTAAAGAATTGAAGCAAAGATAGTCAGTATGCGCGAATACCTCTATGACCGCTACTGCGGTCATAGAGGTATTCGTGCACTGGTTTGCCTTTTGTCCCAATCCGGCGTGTGCCTACCATCACGAGGCACCCGCCTCGCCCTGGGCCTATGCGATTGGCTGGTATGCTACCAAGGCCTTCGGGAAGGTGCGCCGGTTTCGTTGTACGCGCTGCGGAAAAAGCTTTTCCACCCAGACCTTCTCTACGCACTACTATCTCAAGCGCATTGTCTCGTACCGGGATGTGCTCTATAGGCTGGCCGGTGGGGAGAGCCTAAGGGGGATGAGTCGCGCGCTCGGTTGCTCGCTTTCGCTGCTTACGACCCGTATCGACCGACTGGCCCGCCAGGGTATTGCGCTCCACGCCCGGATGCTGCGCGCTCGGCGGAGCAAGGAAGACATCTGTATCGACGGCTTTGTCTCCTTCGACTGCTCGCAGTACTTCCCCAGCGAAATCCCCATTGCGGTGGGACGGACAAGCGGCTTCGTGCTCGATGTCAGTCACTGCACACGGTGGCGTTCAGGGAGCATGCGGCAGGACCAGAAGGCGAAGGCAAAGGCGCTCTATTCGAAGATTCGGCTCGAACGGGGTGGGATCGGCCGGTCATTCAGGGAGGTGCTGGCGACGAGCCTTGCGCTCCAGCCGCCACAGCCTCAGCGGCCCTTCGTGCTGATCACCGATGAGAAGCCCGACTATGCGCGGGTCGTGCGGCGGCTTGCAGCCTACTGGGGTGAGGGAGAGGGGCGACTCGTGCACCTGACGATTTCTTCATACTTGCCACGGACGATCCACAATCCACTCTTTTCTTCGAACTACACCGATCGCGAGCTCAGAAAGGACCTGGCAAACCACCATCGTGAGAGTGTCTGCTTCAACCGCAATGTCGCAAACGGCATGCTGCGCCTCTGGGCCTACCTCATGTGGCACAACTACTTAAAGCCCTACCGTATCCGCTGGCCGAAAGGCCGAAGACCCGCTACCCATGCCGAGGCGAGCGGCATCGATGCAACTGCGCTCGAGAACGTATATAGAAGCTTTTTCGAAGAACGGGCGTTTCTGACACGAAGCCCTTTGAGCCCGACGATGGCGAGAAGCTGGAAGAAGGAATGGCGGACACCAGGGCAAGCGAAGGCTGAGTATCTTCCCAAGCTGGCGCTCGGTTGAACAGCTTGTGCTGGGCTGTCGGAAAGCTTTTTCCTCAGTGCCCTCTTTTACACAAGGTTGAGAGCACTGATCTTAGGGCCTGAACCGAGGTCTTCCCGTCCTCGAGCACAAGTCGCAGGAACCATGCCCCTTCGGTTTCGAGCCGTTCCCACCAGATTTCGCGCGCAAATTCCTCGAATATGATGGACGGTTGGGGCGCTGATTCCGCTCGCCACTGGAAAAACGCGTAATCCGCTGCAGACAGGGTGAATCGGGCAATAGAATAATCTGCTGAAAGCTGGCGGGGCGCAGATCTGCCCGCTATATTTCCTTGAGACTCGTCGGGTATAGCGCTAGCTGTGTCAGTGCTTCCCTTCCCGCCATTCCGGGCTGCGATGCGGTACACCGTTGAGGGCACGAGCTTACCGGCAAGGTGCGGCCCATCATCGCTCAGTATGAGCAGATTATCATTCCTGAAAACCAAAAGGCACTCTCCATACCGTGCGGCAAGCGCAGATATCGCATCGTTATGTATTTCATCGCTCACAAGTTCGATCTTTTCATAATAAATCGGTCGATGCAGATGGAGAATCTTGATGTCTATAAGCATATGCATATCTTGTCGCGAGCCCCATTTGATGGCAAGAGGCCGCGCTGATTAAGAAAATTGCTCTGCACTACCTGCTTTACACAAGGTTCGGAGCACTATCCTGGAAACCCATTTCAATTAATGGTACAATATATCGACATGGCATTACTCGATCACATTTCCGGACCCGCCGACCTGAAAGAATTATCCTTGGCTGAGCTTCGTCGCCTTGCGGATGAAATTCGTTCCCGCATCGTCGAAACGGTACAGCTGAATGGTGGGCATCTTGCTTCAAACCTTGGGGTAGTGGAGCTAACCATCGCGCTCCACAGGGTATTCCACTCACCGCAGGATGCAATAGTGTGGGATGTGGGACATCAGTGCTATCCGCATAAGATCCTCACCGGCCGGGCAGAGCGCTTTCATACGCTGCGCCGGCAGGGCGGTATTTCGGGCTTTCCGAAACGCGAAGAAAGCGAACACGACATTTTCGATACTGGCCACTCTTCCACCGCGATCTCTTCGGCGCTCGGGCTTCTTGCTGCGCGCACGCATACAGGGAAGCAGGGCAGAGTGATCGCAGTGGTCGGCGATGGGGTGCTTACCTCAGGCATGGCGATGGAAGGGCTCAGCAATGCCGGCCAACTCGGGTTCCCCCTCATTCTCGTCTTGAATGACAACCGCATGTCCATCTCGCGTTCAGTCGGCTCCATTTCGCGCTATCTGTCGAAGTTGTCGGCATCGATGCGCTACCAGTCCTTCCGCGCCCATGTCGATGCTGCCGTACTCAAGATTCCGCGCATTGGCAAGCCGCTCTCCGAATTCATCAACAGAAGCAAGCGCGCCGTCAAAGCAATCTTTTTCAAGGAAAATCTCTTTGTCGATTACGGGTTCGAATATGTCGGCCCGATCGACGGGCACAGTATCACCGCAATGATTGATGCTTTCGCGCATGTGCGAAATCTCAATCGCCCTGTTGTCGTGCATGTCATTACAAAAAAAGGAAAAGGCCTCGAAAGGGCGGAAGAGGATCCGGAGAGCTTCCATGGGCTTGGCCCTTCGTGCCCCGATATCCCTGGCGCTGGCGAGTCAAGCCATGGAGAGAGTTTTTCTTCGTGCTTTGCAAATTCGCTCATCGAACTTGCGGAGCTTGATGCTCGTGTAATGGCGATTACGGCTGCGATGGCCTCGGGCACAGGCGTTGTAAAAATGCTGGAGCGCTGGCCCCAGCGCGTGTTCGATGTCGGCATTGCGGAACAACATGCGGTGACCTTTGCCGCAGGACTTGCGCAGGGGGGCTTGCGGCCTGTCGTCGCGATTTATTCGACCTTCATGCAGCGCGCGGTGGATCAGGTGTTTCAGGATGTGTCGCTTGCGAATGTGCCGGTGCTGTTTGCGCTCGACAGGGCAGGCGCGGTGGGAGAAGACGGAGAAACGCATCAGGGAATTTATGATATTGCGCTCTTCAAAGCCATGCCGAACTTGATTTTCTTTGCTCCCGCAGATGGAGATGAGCTTGCGGCCTTCATGAAGCTCTCTCTTTCCCTGGATGCTCCCTGCATGATGCGTTATCCGAAGGCATTTTCGCCATGTGCGAACGGGGCAATGCGCCCTCTCGAAGTCGGAAAGGGAACAATGATGAGGGAGCGTGCTGGAGCGCGGATTCTTGTGTGCGCCGTCGGGCCGCTCGCATATTCAGCCGCTGATGCATCCGATGCGCTGGAGAAAAAAGCAGTGCTTGCTGACGTCTACAATGTGCGGTTCCTCTCGCATATCGATGAGGAATATCTGGCATCGCTCTGCGCGCGCTATGATGCAATCCTGACGGCAGAAGATGGCGTGCGAGCTGGTGGGTTTGGCGAAACACTCGCTGCGATTTTGGCTCGCCGCGGCGTGCGAGCGAGCATCAGATCCCTTGGATTCGAAAACACGCCACTTGCGCAAGCTTCGAGAGAGGCGCTGCTCGCACAGGCAGGCTTGAATACAAAGGGAATTCAGAAAGCTCTGGAAGAATTGCAGCGGAGCCTTGGGCCGGAATCGAAAAAGAACGCGTATGCCGCAAGCGTTGCCGCTTCAACCATAGCCCGGGGAACGCCGATTCCTGTTCCTGGCGAGGTACAGCATGTCCGATAGCCCCGCAAGCGCCCATTGCCAGAACGAGCAAACCGAATTGACGCGGACGATACTGAAACTGCCGCGGCAGCGCAGCCTTCTGTACGGCGCGCAGCCACTCATCATGGGCATTGTGAATGTTACGCCTGACTCATTTTTCGAAGGAAGCAGAAAATACGAGCCACAGGCAGCCGTGGAGGCAGCACTTGCTATGGTGAGCCACGGAGCCCATATCATCGATTTCGGTGCCGAGTCGACTAGGCCGGGTTCTATTGAAATCGATCCGAAAGAAGAACGTGCCCGGCTTCTGCCGGTCATCGAACGCTTCAGGGCAGCGAGCGATGCAGTGATCTCAGTGGACACCCGTCATCCGGAGGTTGCGCGCGCGGCCCTCGAGGCAGGTGCGGATATCCTGAACGATATCGAAGCGCTGGCAGCGCCCGGTATGGCCGAAATTGCCGCGAAGCACCACGCTGCAGTCGTGCTCATGCACATGCAGGGTACGCCAGCGACCATGCAGATCGCTCCTGCCTATGCCGACTGCCTTGAAGAAGTTTACACATTTCTTAGAGCAGTAACCAAGGGCGCCATAGCCGCAGGCGTTTCAGCTGAATCCATCATCCTCGACCCCGGCATAGGCTTCGGAAAGCTCAAAGAACACAACCTGGCCCTGCTCAGGGGAATCGGGCGCCTCCGCTCCCTGGGCTTTCCCGTCCTTATAGGCCTTTCCCGCAAGCGCCTTGTCGGCGAACTCACCGGCAGAGAAATCCCTGAAAGGCTTGCTGGCAGCATAGGCGGAGCGCTTGCCGCATGGATGGCTGGCGCTGATATCATCCGCGTCCACGATGTAGCCGAAACCGTCGACGCCTTCCGCGTGTTCACGGCAATATTCCCGGCCCGCCCATTGGGCAAGGAATTTTTGCGCGAGGTGTCTTTATGAATGCGCCAGCCCTTGTGAACTTCCTGGTTACCTATGTGCGCCCCGTTCTCGATGTCGCAATTCTTGCCTTCCTTATTTATAAAACCTACCAGCTCCTTGTCATGACCGAGGCTGTATACCTCATCCGCGGGCTTCTCATCCTCGTCGCCATCTACGGCGCTGCCTTTTTCCTCAACCTTTCCACCGTCACATGGATCATGAATATCCTCGCACCCGGACTTGTGGTGAGTCTTGCGATCATCCTCCAGCCGGAGCTGAGGCGTATTTTCATTCAGCTTGGTCGCCAGTCGATCATCAAGCAGAAGGCGGCTGCCCGCACTTCCTGGATCGATGCTGCAGTCAGCGCTGCCGTGTATCTTGCTGAAAAACGCCGGGGTGCGCTCATTGTCATTGCGCGCAAAGTCGGCCTTTCATCCTATATCGAAAAAGGCATTGCCCTCGATGCCCTGGTCTCGACAAGCCTTCTCATCGCAGTGTTCGAACACGACAATCCCCTGCATGATGGTGCAGCGATCATCTCTCAGGGCCGCCTTGCATCAGCAGGCTGCTTCTTGCCCCTTTCCGACCAGCAGGACATCCGAAAAACCTTCGGTTCGCGCCATCGCGCAGCGCTCGGCATATCCGAAGAGTCCGACGCAGTCGTTCTCATCGCTTCGGAAGAGACTGGAGCACTCTCGCTTGCATATGATTCCAAGCTGTATTATGACCTTTCCGCCGATGAGATTTTGGAGCGGCTCCGCATGCTGTTTTCAGAGAGCAGAAGCCGCAGCATGACGAGCGAGGCAGACTATGAGCCTTGATGCAAGAATTTCGAAACTGCTCGAAAACTGGCCAGCCAAGGTCATTTCCCTCGTCATCGCGATATTCATCATGTTCCTCTATAACCTCACGCGCCTCGACCAGCGCCTTATCACCGTCCAGCTCAATATCTCCGAGGGGCGGAGCTTCGTGCCTTCAACAGACTATCCAAAAACAGTCCGGGTCGTGATCCGCGGCGAGCGCGACCAGATTTACCGCATCCGCGAGGCTGACATCGTTGCTAGCCTCGACCTTACGCGCTACCAATCCGAGGGCGTGTTCCGTGTACCGGTGAAACTCGAACGTCGTGGAGAAGCGCGGGATATCGATCCCCTCGAGCTCCGCGCTGACCCGGCCGAGATCCCTATCGGATTCGAGCGCCTGGCAGCGAAGCGCGTCGCGATAAGCCCCACATTCAAGGGCTTTCTCGAGCAAGGCTACGAACTCATCTCGTACGAGATCGTGCCGTCTGAAATCGCTATCGAAGGGCCATCGAACCTCATCGCGAATACAAAGGATATCTCTACTGATGTGATCGAATTGAGCGGCAAAACTGGGGACTTTTCACTCACCGTTCCCCTTTCGAAGCCATCGGACCTCATCAATCTCATCGATGTGAATACTGTCCGCTTCACTGCGCGGATCCAGAAACAGGAGCGGCGCATCACTCTCAACAATGTGCCGATCAAGGCTGTGAATCTCGATCCAACATTGGGCTTTGCCGAAACGATGCCGACAGGCAAAATGACGCTCTTGCCGCGCCAGGGACAGGACGCGGCAGCGGCTGCCGATGCTCACCTCCAGGCGGATTTCAAAGGGATTACCAAGCCCGGGCAATATACTGTCCCGCTCACGCCTGTAGTACCCGATGGATACGATGTCGAGGCATATGATCCGTTGGTTATTTCTGTACATGTGCGCACTGCTCAATCTGTGCAGTCTGTGTTGCCGGGATTGTTGGCGCCCTCCGGATCGTCTGGCCTGCCCGCTTTTCCTGCGCCTGCAGCACCTTCCACCCAGCCATGAGCGCATGAGGAGCACAGCATGATTTCTGGCATAGGCATTGATATAGTCCATATCGACCGCATTCGCCGCTGGATGGAAAACCCCGGCATTCTTGTGCGCTTTTTTCACCCTGCGGAGATCGAGACAGCCCGATCGCGCAGCAAAGGCATGGCGCTCTCGCTGGCCGCGCGTTTTGCTGCAAAAGAAGCATTCGGCAAAGCGCTCGGCTCGGGGCTTGCGCATTTCGCCCTTAAGGAAGTAGCGGTGGTCAATGACAGCGCGGGCAGACCGTACATGGAACTCGAGGGGAATGCTCGTCGCGAGTTCGAGCGGCATGGCGGTGGCACAATCCATATCTCGATGACCCATGAGGGGGACAATGCGGTTGCGGTGGTTATCATAGAGAAAGGAAACTAAAGCGATGCAGCAAAATCCTGACTTTCAGCAGCCGCCTGTGCCCAAAGCCTCGGCCCGCCCTGATTCCATGCCGAGCCGTGCGTCCACCCTGCGCACCATAAAACTTGTTCTCGCCTACGACGGCACCGATTTTTCGGGCTGGCAGCGGCAGAAAAACGGCCGCTCGGTCCAGGAAGAGCTCGAAAAGGCGCTTTCCAAAATGCACGGGCACGAAATCCGCGTAAACGGCGCGGGTCGCACCGATGCCGGCGTGCATGCAATGGGACAAGTCGCAAGTTTTTATACGGACATACAATCCATTCCAGCGGACCGCTTCACACTCGCGCTCAACAAGCTCATGCCGCGCGATGTCCGCGTGCTTTCATCGGAGGAAGCGCCTGCCGATTTTCATGCGCGTTTCGATGCTTCCTTGCGGCGATACCGGTATTTTCTCGTGTGCGGGGGCACGCCGGATCCTTTTGCCTTGCGGTGCGCGCATTTTGTGCCGTACTACCCGCGCGTTGCAGTTCTGAATGCGATGGCCGCAGTGGTGCTGGGCGAGCACGATTTTTCGACCTTTGCTTCGGCGCAGGACAAAAGCCCGTCGCGCTCGCGACATATCAGCGAGTCGGTTTTCTTTTTCGAGGGCGAAAAGCTCGTGTACCAGGTAGCTGGTAACGCGTTTCTTTGGAAGCAGGTGCGCTCGCTCGTCGGCACCATGCTCGAGCTCGAGCGGATTGCAGAGAGCCCTGCCCATGGCGAATCCCTTATGCGCGAGCTGCTTGATTCCCGCGATAGAAGCAAGGCGGGAGCCACCGCGCCTGCCTGCGGGCTTTTCCTCTGGAATGTCGAGTATGGCGAGCGCGTCCACGGCCACCCGCGCAGACACAGCGAGGAAGCGTATGGTTAAAAAAGTTAAAAAAAGGGGTCAGACCCCTTTTTTTAAATCTGACGGGCACCAGCTCTCGGTCTGGGAAGGAACAGCCTCACTCTCCGAGCCTGTGCGCGCCGACAAATACCTCTCCGAAACCCTTGCCCTCATGAGCCGCTCCCAGCTCAAAGCCCGAGGCGCATGCCTTTTCTGCAACGGCAAAGAAGTCAAGCTCTCCCATAAAATCAAGAATGGCGACCACCTCAGACTCGAATGGACCGAAGCCCCTTCTGAAGAAATCACGCCCGAGCCTGTTCCGCTTACAATCCTCTATCGCGATGCCGATGTCTTTGTCATCGACAAGCCACAAGGCATGGTAACCCATCCCGCAGCGGGCAACTGGAGCGGCACCCTCGCAAACGGCGTCCTGTGGCTCTCCTTGCATGGTGAGGATGCTCGCGCGACTGGACTTCAAACAGAGAACGAGGCTGAGGCAAAAAACGAGCTCGAACTCAATCGCGAGTCCAGAGCCATATCAGAGTCCAAATCTGAGCCCGAGCCTGAGCCCAATTCCACATCAAAGCGCGAGCCCGAGAACGAGCGCATACCGTTTTACACAAGCTTCGGAACACTACCATTGTTGAACGAACCCCCACCCCGCGCCGGCATTGTCCACCGCCTCGACAAAGACACCTCCGGCGTCATCATTGTAGCCCGAACCGCCCGCGCCCATGAATTTCTTTGCCGCCAGTTCCACGACCGCGAAGCGCGCAAAGAATATCTCGCCATCGTCAGAGGCGCCCCGCCGACAACCGAAGGGCGCATCGACACCTGGCTTGCGCGCAGCCCCCGCGACCGCAAGAAATTCGCCGTCAGCCCGTCCGGCCGCGGCAAGCACGCCCTCACCCTCTACAAAGTGCGCGCTATCTGGGAAATTCCCGCGCGCGCCGAATCTGCGACCCGCGCCGCCTTATCGCGCCCCAATACCGCTTCCCGCGCTGCCGCGTCCTGTGCCGAATCTGCGGTCCCAACCGCCACGCCTCCGGGCCGCCCCATCACCGCTTCCCGCGCCGCCGCAGCCAGCACCCGCCCCGGGACCGCCCGCGCCTCCGAAGCGCCCCAAAGCCTTTCTCGGCGCGGCCCCTCAAATGGCAACCCCTCAGAAGGCAGCGCCTCCCACGACGGCCCTTCCAAAGATAGTTCATCCAAGCGCGGCCCCTCCAAGAAGGCCACTTCACCCCAGCGCTACACCCTCGTCGCCCTCTATCCCCGCACAGGCCGCACCCATCAATTGCGCGTCCACATGGCTCACCTCGGCTGCCCCATCCTCGGCGACCCCATCTACAGCAAAAAAGACCCCCACTTTCCCGACGCCACCCTCATGCTCCACGCCCGGCGCCTCAAAATCCGCTTGCCCGCCGATAACGAATTCCACATCTTTGCCGCGCCCCTTCCCGAGCACTTCAAGCATATGATCGCCATGCTCGACGCTCAGGGAATCCGGAGACGCGCGTCGACATAGCGCTTCATCACAGCACCTGTAATACGAATAGCGTCCAAGCCAGCAACCTGTACCTTCTTTCGGTTGCGCTCTTTTAAGCTATTAAAGAGCCAGCGCCTCTCGTTTGTCTGATTTTTGTTTATCATACTAAACAAAAAGTGCAAAAAATTGTTTACTTCATTGTACAAAATTACGATTTGGAATTATAGTATGAGTATGGAACACTTGATCGAGCAATTCAGACATAAAGTCGCGCGAACACCGATGCATTTTGTGCGCAGTATCCATGACTCAATTCAGTGGAATGCGAGATTGATTGGCATTCGGGGCGCCCGCGGTGTCGGAAAAACCACCCTTCTTTTGCAGCACATCAAGCAGACATTCGCTCAGGATTTGAACAAGGTGCTCTATGTAAGTCTCGATAATTTATGGTTTTCTGATCATAGCCTTCTTGAACTGGCAGACAGCTTCGCAAAGAAGGGCGGAACGCATCTGTTCCTCGACGAAGTCCACCGATATCCAGGCTGGTCGCAAATCCTCAAGAATCTCTATGACGATTATCCGGAGCTCTTTATTACATTTACAGGTTCATCCCTTCTTCACCTTCTCGACGCCAAAGCGGATTTGAGCCGAAGGGCGGTTGTGTACACTATGCAAGGGCTTTCCTTCCGTGAGTATCTTGCACTTGCGGCAAACATGGCATTTCCGGCATTTTCGCTCGAGAAAATCCTAAGCGAGCATGAGGCTGTATCTGCTGAAATTGTCTCGCAGTTCAAGCCATTCCAGTTTTTCCCCGCATATCTTCAGACAGGATATTATCCGTATTTTGCTGAAGAACCCGACACCTATCCCTTGCGCCTTGAGGAGACTATCAATATGACGCTCGAGCTGGAACTGCCCCTTCTGCGCAGGCTCGATATTGCCTATGTTCCAAAACTCAAGCAGCTCTTGAGCATTATTGCCGAATCAGCTCCCTTCATTCCCAATATCTCAAAATTGAGCGAGAAGATAGGACTCAACCGACAGACAATGCTCACATATCTTGGATACCTTTCCGAAGCAAAACTTATTCGACCTTTGTATCGCGATGCGCATGGTGTCAGCGCTCTCCAGAAGCCCAACAAGCTTTTCCTCGAGAATACCAATCTGATGTATTTGTTCAGGAAACAAAGCGTAGATATTGGCAATGCCTGCGAGACATTTCTTGCAAACCAGCTTGCCTGCGGCCATGAGCTTTCCTTTGCCGATACAGGCGATTTCATCGTAGATGGCAACATCACTATCGAAGTTGGCGGCAAGAACAAAACGAGAAAGCAAATAAAGGACATACCTGACAGCTATGTTGCAGCGGACAATATCGAATATGGCTTTGGCAGAAAAATTCCGCTCTGGCTTTTTGGATTCTTATACTGATGCGGCGCCGCGCACATTTTTCGTACAAAAAATGTGGCGGCTGTTCAGGGCACAAAAAAACCCGGCGCAGGCGGCACATGCACCGGGCTCAAAGCTTCAAGCTAGTTCAGCCGAGAATCAGTATCTGCGGCTTCTGTAGCCAGCATCTTCCTTTTCGTAGCGGGGCTTCTCTTGCGCTTCGTTCACGCGGAGCTGGCGGCCCATGAATTCCTGGCCATTGAGTGCAGCAATTGCTGCATCGGCCGCTTCGGCGTTCTCCATTTCGACAAAGCCGAATCCCTTCGCCTTGCCGGTGAACCTGTCGACGATGATGTTCACGGTCGAAACTTCACCATACTGTGCAAAAAGATCCTGGAGCTGACGCTCGGAAGTGTTGTAATTCATGTTACCGACATAAATTTTCTTAGCCATTTCGGAAAAACCTCAAATCTTGGCGCTGTCATCACGACGGCGACCGGTTTGATCCGCCTAGGGCGAATCGGAAGCGATCACTAGGAAGCACAACGCCGCTCCGGCAGTCTTCAGAGGAGAAATTAGGAGTCTGTTTTGATTACTGTAGGTCTTTCCGAAAGAAAAACGAAGATGAGAAGTTCCGGCTTGTGCGTTTGCCGCCGTATGCGCGCCGGTGCTACGAAAGGAAAAACAATGCATTAAACAGCCAATTCCAACCTGAAAACTTACTGGAAGGCTCTTGTCCTTCCACAGTTTTCGCTTATCTAAAATCAATGTAAACCTTTTGTGCGGAGTCGTCAAGCGCGCCGCCCCCGAAATTGCCCCAAATAACCATGAAACCCGTCCTAAAACTCCAGAATTTGCATAAATTTATACAAACTTGACAAAGACCCCGCCATCGGTATAATCAAAATGACGGCATATTATCAAAAGGGAGGGGATATGGCACCATTCGTGTGGTACATCGTCCTTCCTCTTGCCGGTCTTATTCTAGGATGGATGATCCGCTGGCTTTATGCCAGATTTCAGCTCTCTTCCGCGGAACGGGAAGCGGAGCATGTTTTGCAGGATGCGATAAAAGAGGCGGAGGCCAAGAAAAAAGAGCTCCTGGTAGAAGCAAAAGATCAGATCATTCGAGAACGAAACCAGCAAGAGAGGGAATTACGCGACCGGAGAATCGAGCTGCAGAAATATGAGCGGCGCGTTCTCCTTAAGGAAGAGAACCTCGATGCCAAGCTTGCATCGATCGAGCGCATCGAGGCGAATCTCAAGAGCAGAGAAAATGCGATAGCTGAAAAAGAAGCATTTCTTGCAGGGCAGGAAGAGCGTTACGCAGCGGAACTCGAGCGCGTTTCGGGCTTTACTGCCGAAGAGGCCAAAAAGCTCATCATCCAGAACATGGAGAATGAAGCCCGCCACGACGCGCAGGTGCTCATCAATAAAATCGATCAGGAAGCCCAACTTACTGCCGATAAAAAGGCAAAAGATATCCTGCTCACAACAATTCAGCGCATAGCGACAGAATCCACGGCTGAATCGACTGTTTCTTCCGTGAGCCTTCCATCCGACGAAATGAAGGGCAGGATCATCGGGCGAGAGGGGCGTAACATTCGTACCCTCGAAACACTCACCGGCGTCGACATCATCATCGACGATACGCCGGAGGCGGTCGTCATTTCCTGCTTCGACCCCATTCAGCGCGAAATCGCCAAAATTTCGCTCGAGCGGCTCATCGCCGATGGGCGGATCCATCCTGCGCGCATCGAGGAGATGGTCCAGAAAGTCACGCGAGAAATTACCCAGAAGCTGTACGACGAGGGCGAAAAGGTCGTCTTCGACTTGGGCCTTCACAACATGGCCCCTGAACTCATCCGTGCGGTCGGGCGTCTCTATTACCGCACAAGCTACGGTCAGAACGTGCTCATGCACTCGAAGGAAGTAGCAGTCATTGCGGGTCTTCTTGCAGCCGAGCTGGGTCTCAACCGCGAGATAGCAAAACGCGGCGCTCTTCTGCATGATATCGGCAAAGGCATCGTCACCGACAGCGACATGAATCACGCCGAGATCGGCACCGAGATCGCCAAGAAGTTCGGCGAGGATCCGAGAGTCATCAACGCGATCGCCGCACACCACAACGACGTCGAGCCTACCTGCCCCGAGAGCGTCATCGTGCAGATCGCCGATGCCATTTCCGCGGCCCGGCCCGGCGCCCGCCGCGAGACCCTCGACAACTACATCAAGCGCCTTGAAGACCTCGAAGCAGTTGCCGAGAGCTTCTCCGGCGTCGAAAAAGCCTTTGCCATCCAGGCCGGCCGCGAACTGCGCATCATCGTCAACAACGAACAGATCTCCGATGACCAGGCCAAGGACCTCTGCAAGAGCATCGCCAAGAAAATCGAATCCGACCTGCGCTATCCCGGCAGGATCAAAGTGACCATCATTAGAGAAACCCGCATAGTGGAATACGCACGATGAGTTCTGTTACCGCAAATGTCCTCATGATCGGTGATATCGTGGGAGCGCCCGGCCTCCGGGCGCTTTTCACGTTTTTGCCCTCTCTTATAAAAAAAACCGAAGCCGACCTCGTCATCGCGAATGGCGAGAATGCCCTCAAAGGCTTTGGTATCGGCGAGGAAGAAATCGCCGCGATGCGCTCCTATGGCGTCGATGTCATCACAAGCGGCAACCACGTGTGGGAGCGCAAAGAAGCTGCCGATTTGCTCGAAGCCGAACCCGCGCTGTTAAGGCCCGCGAACTACCCTCGCAGCCTGCCCGGCAGGGGCGTTGCGCACGTAGAAGGGCAGGGCACCCCCGGCCTACCTGCCCCCACGCGAGCGAGCGGCGCTTCAGGCCGCTTCGAATGGCTTGTCGTCAACCTCCAGGGCCGCCGCGAACTGTACGACATCGACTGCCCCTTCGCAAAAGCCGACCAGATCCTCGCCAATGCTGCTCGCGAAAACGCCGGCGCCCTCATCGTTGTCGACTTCCACGCCGAATCCAACGAAGAAAAAGAAGCCCTTGCCTGGTACCTCGATGGCCGCGCCTCCATCGTCGCGGGCACCCATACCCACGTGCCCACCGCCGACGAGCGCACGCTTCCAAAAGGAACCGGCTACCTCACCGACCTTGGCATGACCGGCCCCGTCGACTCCGTCATCGGCATGAACGGCGACATTTGCGTCCGCCGCTTCCTCACCCAGATCCCCTACAAGATGGAGACCGCCGAGGGGAGCGCCGCCATCATGGGCGCGCTGTTCCGCATCGATCCGGAGAGCCGGCGTTGTGTGGGCATCGAGCGGGTGTACGAGAGCCTTTAGATAGTGTTCCGAACCTTGTGTAAAAACAGGGGCGCCCAATCCCGTATCCGTCCTCGCCCCCGGCCCATGAAAATTTCCAGCGTCGCCCCTTGACATTTTTGCGCGCGCCAGTATATATAACCCTCAGCGTGCGGCGATGGTGGAATTGGTAGACACGCTAGCTTGAGGTGCTAGTGCCGAGAGGCATGGAGGTTCAAGTCCTCTTCGCCGCATGATGAAAGGCTGCCCAGAACGGGCAGCCCTTTTTTTTTAAGAAAAGGGGTCAGACCCCAAATTTTAACTTTTGCGCCGGCGCGCGCAATTTAGGGTGCTTCAACTCGTGGGTAGACTTCCCTTTGGCTTTTGTTGTTGAGTTTTGATAAAAATGGTATGCTTTAAAATATGGTCGTGAGTTTTTCCAGTATTTATTCACTCATCTGGTATAGGCGAGGTCTTGCATGACTTCTGAAGCATTTTTGAGTAGGCATCGCGGAAGAAAGAATTGGGAAAAGTTGTTCATGGCAATCCTGTTTATAGCCGGCGATATTTTTTCTATTCTTTTCAGCTTTGGCACTGCCTTTTTTATAATCAATCTATTTAGAATGGAAGATATCGATTTTAAATCGTTTGTAACGTATTGGCCTTATTTGCCAGCTTTTTTGGTTGTTCTATACCTGCTGCACATGTATCCGGGTGTAAATATTTCGCACCAGGAGGAGCTCAGGCGCTTTGCGATCGCTTCCTTTATGGGACATGGTGGTATCATTCTTTCACTCTATATTCAGAATCATGAATTGGATATTTATTCCAGCGCTTTCGTGCTCTCATTTATTCTGAGCGTGCCGATTTTTCTGATGGGTCGCAGCGCTGTCAGGAAAATGTTCATCAAATTAAAATATTGGGGAATACCGGTTGTTGTCCTGGGCGCGGGGGTAACGGGTAGGATGCTGGTGGACAGGCTTCTGGACAAGCCTTCAATCGGATATAGGCCAGTTGTCATGCTCGACGATAATTCTGAACTTCAAGGAGAGTATCGGGGCATTCCTGTCCTAAAAGGCCTCGAATTGAGCATTCCTCTTGTCAAGGAATGCAACTTTGAGACAGCTCTAGTGGCAATGCCGGGAGTGGGCAGAGAGAGGCTTTCAGTCATAATCGCCGATTATGTGCGCAATTTTCGAAGCTATTTTTTAGTTCCAGATTATTTTGGTGTTACCAATCTTTGGATGTCGGTAAGAGATATCGATGGCATTCTCACTGTGCAGACCGAGCAGCAGCTGCTTCTTTCACATAATATTGTGCTAAAGCGCATTTTTGATATCGTTTTGTCATCTGTCGGGGGACTTGTTTTCCTTCCGCTTTGCATACTCATTGCAATTCTTATAAAACTCGATTCGCCAGGGCCAGTAATCTATACACACAGCCGGCGCGGAAAAGGCGGAAAGCTCTTTGAGTTACATAAATTCAGAACAATGCATCAAAATTCGAAGGAAATGCTCGAAAAAATGCTGCAAGAAAATCCTGATCTGCAAAAAGAATGGCAAGAAAATTTCAAGCTGAAAAAAGACCCGCGAATAACGCGTATCGGTATGCTTCTACGCAAAACAAGCCTTGATGAGCTTCCACAGCTTTGGAATGTGCTCAAAGGCGAGATGAGCCTGATCGGCCCTCGCCCAATAATTGATGATGAAATAGAAAAATACGGTGATAACTATGCCTTGCTTGCAAGTGTGAAGCCCGGTCTTTCCGGCTTATGGCAGATTTCTGGTCGCTCGGAAACCGACTATGAGGAGCGGGTTGCCATGGATATTTATTACATTCAAAGCTGGTCTTTATGGCTTGACCTCTATATTCTTTTCAAGACCTTTGCTGCGGTAATAGAAGGGAAAGGTGCATACTGATGCTGCAACGAACCATGCGGCGTGCTGCTAAATCCTGGCTTGCAGGCTGCATTGCTGTTTTGCTGCTGGGCTTGACATCTTTTGTCGCGGCCCAGCCTCTTCGCAATGTGCTACCCAACCTTGCAAGCAACGAGCTGGCAAGGCTCCTGGTAAGCGCGCCACTTCTTTTTGATGCCACCGATGAGGAGCAGGTTGAACACTTTATACCTTTATCAAAGAAGGCTATCTTTCGGCAATGGCTTACTGGTCAAGATGATGCCACGTGGCTCATTGGCGATATATTTTTGCTAGAAAATATAGGATTTTCTGAAAAGGACAGGCTGGATCTCGTCAATAATCTCGCACAGATTGAAACAATTGCTGGTGTTACCTATTACTCGGAAACAAGAAAAAAAACCACGGTGCTCTTCGATGATGTCTATCGTGTGGCTGCAGCAGGTTCTTCAAAAGCCCTCCCGAGCCTGCATTTTGAGAAATTGCCAGAAAGCCTCAGCTTTATTGCACATATCCAAGATGTAAATTTCGGCTCGACATGGTATTCAATTTCGATAGAGAACGCTCGCGACAGCGTTATGCTCACCCTTACCAATGCCAGACCTCTTGCGTATTTTGTCATAAAAGCATTCGATAAAAATGCCCTTGTCATGCAATTCATGATCTTTCCTGTAGACGAAGGACTTCTGGCGATCGGGCTTTGTTCTGCAACGCCTGGCAAAACAGTTTCTTCCATTGTTGATGTTTATTCGGCTCTTGAAAAGCGTATCAATGCAGTTCAGGGATGGGTAAGCCGGCGCGCTCAGCTTTTGCGCGCAACGCACACAGCGCTCAAGGACGAATCTTCTCAAAGAGGCTCCCCGTGATCGAACCTGTCAATGCCGACTTCAAAAAATCCAAAGTCTTGTATAATTTCTTTTTTTCCAGCCTGAGCACCTTCCTTAATATGGTAGTACCGCTTTTGACCTACCCCTACATAGCCCGCATTCTGGGGCCTGCAAATATGGGAAAACTCGGCGTTGCCGCTTCACTCACTAATTATTTTATTGTAGCAGCGTCCCTTGGGCTGCCTGTCTATGGCATGCGGGAAATTGCGCGTACCAGATCAGACAGAAAAACAATGGGAAACACTGCATCAGAACTGTTCATTATAAGCCTATTCTCTTCCGCAATAAGTACTATTGTATATACAATAATAATATATGTTGTTCCTCAATACAGGAATGACTTCGGGCTCTTTATTATTTTTGGCGCTACAATCATTACTTCGACGCTCTTTATTGAATGGTTTTTTCAGGGGATTGAGCAATTCCGCTATATCGGGCTGCGCAATGTATTCATAAAAGCAGCGTTCGTTATTTGCCTTTTTCTTATGGTAAAAAAAGAAAACGACTACAAAATATATGCTTTATTGTTTGTAGGTTCTTCATTTATTGCAATGGTAGTCAATGTGCTTTCTGCCACCCGATATGTCCGATTCAGTTTTAAAAGACTGAACCTGTTTCGGCATGTGGAACCGATGATTGTATTTGCGATTCTTTCCTTCTTGATTACGGCGTACACCAATTTGGATTTTCTGTTTCTTGGCCTCTTTTCGGACAATGTGCAGGCGGGCTTTTACTATATTTCGATTCGTCTTGCGCGGATGATCATTACATTCATTGCAACATTGAGTACGGTACTTATGCCAAAGCTCGCGGCCTCTGCTGATACGCGGCCAGAAGAGTTTAGAAGCATTCTCCGCTGGTCTGCCGATCTCATAGTATTGTTCGCCTTGCCTGCAGGAGCAGGGCTTTTTGCTGTTTCTGGAGATTTAGCAGTGGTCTTTGCAGGTAAGGCCTTCGCTGCCTCTGCTAGTTCTCTCAGAATCACCGCGTTCCTTGTGCCCGTGGTTGCTCTCTCCAATTTTTTGCAAATGCAAATTCTTATTCCACAAAAAAAAGAAAAGAAAATGCTCATATCTTTTTTTACAGGGCTTTTTGTCACTGGCGCAGCGATGGCGCTGCTTGTGCCAAGAACTGGTCAGATTGGTGCCGCCTGGGGGATGCTTGCAGGTGAGCTTTCGGTGCTCATTGTGCATACGCTACTATGCAACCGTTCTGATGCGCGTACTATTTTTGACAGAAAAACGTTTTTGCAATATTTCGCAGGTGCAATTCTGTGTGCGGCATTTGCGTATGGACCCGTTTTTTTTATGAACGGTGGGGCGGTCAGACTGCTAGTCTCAATAGTAGCAGGTTCATCAGCCTATTTTGTCTATTTAGTGATGCTTAAAAATGAACAGCTGTTGTCGCTGCTGCGATACATTCGCAAAAAGTAAGGATTGATCGGGAATGGCCAAGATTGCTGTCATCGTTTCGCCCAAAGGCATTTCGGACGCTGGAGGGGTAGAGCGCGTTATGTTCTATACGCGCCAGGTGCTCATCGCCCAAGGGTATTCAGTGCTGCTTCTGGATGCCCGTTTCTTGAGACATGCCAGCCTTGGACGCAGCGCATCATTCTTGCTCAAAGGCCGGTTCGGCTTTTTCTGGCAGTCGGCCTTGCTTTCATACTACGCACATACTTTCCGAAAAAAAGGAGCATTCGTCATTGGAAATGGCTACTCTGCATTTTTGGTAAAGGCCGATGTGCTGTTCTGCCACGGCTCGATGCATGGATATCGTGTGGCAAAAGCAGCGGGCTTGCAGATACCCCACACCTGGAAACTCAAACTTTTCGGCCTCGAAGAAATAATGGAAATGATCGCAGGGCAAAGAGCCAAAAAAGTTCTTGCGGTTTCGCCGCAGGCCGCTCGCGAGTGGCAGAAATATTACAGGACCGCTGCAAAAAAAATCCGAATTCTTCCCAATACAGTAGATACCATGCATTTCAAGCCTACAGCCGCCTCCAGTCGCTTGAGCAATCACAGTTCGAAGCCCTCACTGAAGGTTCTTTTTGTGGGACGCCTTGAATGGATGAAAGGAATCGACAGAATTAAGGCGTTTGCGGAATATTGTCTTGAACATCATCAGCCTGTCACCCTCACCCTTGTTTCACCCGACGCCCGTGGATCAGAAATCTTGCAGGTCTTGCCGAATATTTCTATACAAACGCGTGTTTCATATGCGCATTTGCCAGATTTATATGGTGCTTCGGATGTAGTTTATTTCCCTTCACGATACGAAGGCTTCGAGATGGTAACGCTCGAAGCCCTTGCATGCGGCATACCAGTCGTCGGAACACAAGTCGGCGCGATTGCCTACCTGCTGGACAGAAGTTTCCCTGGTGTCTATCATGCCGACACAAACAATTTTGCGCAATTGTACGATATACTTGCACACGCAGCCTCAGAGTGGAAAGACCTTGCTCGCAAACAGGAAATGCACCACGCAGTCGAACAGGAATTCGGCATTGCCCCGTGGAGCAGCCATCTTGCTGCGATAGTAGGAGAACCCGATGCATGAGCCATGCATTTCGGTGGTGGTGCCGACGTACAACAGAGCGCATTTGCTGGAAAAAACCTTGCCGACCTATCTCCAGCCTGAGATATTCGAACTCATTGTCGTCGACGATTGTTCGCTGGATGAGACGAGAGATACAGTGCTGCAGCTCGCACAGTCGGACAACCGCATTCGCTATCTGCGCAGTGAGCGGAATCTCAAACAGCCTCATGCAAAGAATCTGGGCATCCATGCCGCGCGCGCACCCTATATTTACTTCGGAGACGATGATGCACTTCTTCTACCAGGCTCCCTCAGCTTCTTGCTCGAGACATTGCACGCACAGAAAGCGGATATAGTAGGCGCCCGTGCACCGTATATGATAAAGGAAGAGGAAGTTCCCCATGCACAGGTCTTATATTCATTTGAGCACGCAAAAAAATTGATGCCCGCCGATTGGCAGACCATCATCAATCCCGTGACACTCCAGGCCCATTTTGATGCTGCATATGCCAAACCAATTGAAGTGCCTTTTGTGCACGCAGCCTTTCTCGTCTCGAAAAAGCTTGCGGAGGGCCTTCTCTTTGATGGAGCGTATACGGGCAATTGTTTCCGTGAAGAGACAGATTTTCTCATTCGCGCAAAGGCATCAGGGGCCAGAATATGGTACGACTCCCGCGCTGTCCAAGTGAATCTGCCAAGGGATATGGCGGGCGGAGGCGCACACACTGCCTCGGGCAATTTTGTCCTTCGCAAATTAAAAATCTTCATGTCCCAGGCTGAAAATAACTGGAGATTTCTGAATAAAAACCGCGCAGCACTGCGACAAGTCCTCGGCAACGATCTCTCACCAACTCTTCGCCAGAGCTTGTTCCTTGCTGAAATCGCCAAAGTAATCTTCAGCTATCCCTTGCGCAAGGTTACAGGTCATGAATTTTAAGGCTCTCTATATCCGCGGTGAGCGGGTAATCGCAGTACAAGGTGGTGCCGATATTGTCTCGCAGTCGGTGCTTGCAATGCTCAGACAATATTTCGAAGGAAACCTTGATGAACTGTATATCAATGAGCTCACTGCCGAACCCCTCACAAAAGGCAGGATTCTGATAGGTGCCCTCCATGGCTATTTCGAGCCATACGGGAAGAAAGAACAAAGCATCCTGATGGAGCGGCTGGCCGGTGTGGATTTTGTCTTTGTGGACCAGAGCGTATACGGAAGAGCCTGCGAAGATATCAGGCGCTTTGACAGCAAAATTCGTATTGCCGCGCTATTTCATAATATTGAAAGAAAATATTATGCACAAAGAGCGCTCAGGCTCTTCAGGATTCATAATCTGTTCCTTGTGCCTGCAATTATCAGAGCAGAAACAGCAGCAGTTGCCGCCGCAGACCTTGTTATTGCCGTATCGGAGAGGGAGGCCCGCATGATGTCCAGATTATATGGCCGAAAGCCGGACCTCATTGTGGCTGCACCTGTGCAAGATGTCTACACTGGCATCAATGCACATCGCCATCCAACCCATAGCTCAAATGATTTTGTCATGCTCTTTGTCGGCTCTGCCTTTCCCCCGAATCTGCATGGCATGCGATGGTTTGTGCGCAATGTCATGCCGAATGTGGATGGCAGACTGTTTATTGTCGGGCACGGATTCGAGCAGTACCGGCATGAACTTTCACGGAAAAATGTCGAAGTTGTCGGCTCAGTCGAAGACACAATAGCATGGTACCAGAAGGCACATTGCGTGGTTTCCCCGATATTTTGGGGCCAAGGAATAAAAGTAAAAACAGCGGAAGCCTACATGCATGGCAAGATTGTCATTGGGACACAAGAAGCATTTGCCGGCTATGATTATCTCCGTGCGGGCTCGATTCTGGCCAAAAAAAAAGCAGATTGGATCGAGGCACTGCGCAATCTCGATACGCGCGCCAGAGTTTGCGATGTATCATTTTGCCGCCAGGCCAGGACTTATTACGAGCAGGAATTATCCGTTGATGCCCAGTACAGGAAATTTTCAGCAGTTCTCGATCGAATTTTGTCCGGGGAACACGAATGAAAACGCCATTCATCAGCATTATCACCGCAACATATAACCGTGCACATACGCTTCCGGAACTCAAAAGGTCCATAGAAGCGCAGACATTCACGGATTTCGAATGGATAGTTATCGATGACGGCTCGACAGATGACACCCGGACCCTTCTGCGCGAGTGGGAGAACGAGCCCCAGCTCAATCTTGTCCATGTATACCAAGAAAATGGCGGCAAACACCGGGCATTGAACAAAGGAATTGGGCTTGCGAAGGGCTACTGGGTTTTCGTTGTCGACTCTGATGACCGGATTCCTCCTGATGCGCTGGCAACTATCCGAAATATTTCGTCCGAAATTGAAGATGCAGATAATATCGCGGGGCTCATCGGGCTGAAAGCGGATTTTAAAGGGAAGATTATCGGCGAAGCCTTGCCGGAAAATGTTCGCGTTGCCGATGCGCTATCGCTGACATACAAGTATGGAATTCGAGGCGACAAAGCTGAAGTATTCAAAACCGATATTTTGCGGCGATTTTCGTTTCCGGAATTTGAAGGAGAGAAATTCCTTACCGAAGCAGTTGTGTGGTACCGGATCGCAAGAGCTGGCTTCGGGCTGTATCTTGTCAATACGGTTCTTTATGAGGCACAGTACCATGCGGAAGGGCTTTCTTCCAGGAGCCTGAAGCTACGAACCACAAACATATTCGGGACGCTTTTATTTTATAAGGAAGAGATCGAAAAAGGTGGCTTGCCAATAGGGGGGATCCTGCGCGAATCGGCAAATTATGTGCGCTTTATGCTGCATGCAAAAACACAGGGCAAAGCAATTGCGGCCGTTGCCAACCTTCCGCTTTCTGCCAGGCTCTGGGTATGCTGCGCTTTTATTCCAGGGTGGATCGCCTGGCTTGTAGACACTATTTCGCTAAAAAGAATTGCAGCGCAGCAGTACGGGCAAGTAGCTGCGGTATCTGCTACCCTGCCTGTCAAGGTTCTCCATGTTATCAATTCGCTTGCACCAGGAGGGGCGGAGCGGCTCCTAGCGGAGCTTTTACCGCGCTTGCAAAGCCAGGGGGTGCAGAATTATGTGCTTGCGCTCGACGGCAGCAATGCAGTATTTGCCGAATCGCTGATCCATTCCGGAATCCCTGTGTTTTTTGCCTGTCAGAAGCCCAAGCAGCACAACGCGTCGAACCCCTATAATCCTGTTCATATTTTTTCAGTGCTGCGGATGATCAGGCGCATAGAACCGCATATTGTGCATTCGCACCTCGCGCCAAGCTTTCACTGGTGCGCGACAGCAAGTCTCGTTGCAAAAAGGCCGATCTATGTAACAACTGAACATGCAAGCCAAAACAATCGCATGCTCCTGCCTTTTTTCAGAGGCATTGAAACATTTTCCTATAGCCGCTACCAGGCGATTCTATGTGTGAGCAAAGCAGTAGCTGCTGCGCTGAAAGGCTGGCTGCATATAGTTTCCTCAAAAATAATTATCGCGCCAAATGGCGTAGACCCTGAAAAATTCGGGCTGCATATCGAGCCAGCAGTCGATGTCCTCGAACGCTTGCAAGGCAGAAAGGGCATTGCGATGACAGCCCGCTTTGTGCCTATAAAGGATCATGCAACAGCGTTGCGCACGCTTTCGCTTTTGCCGCAGCAATACGCACTCGTACTCGTAGGCGATGGTCCGGATCGCCAAGCTGTGGAGGATGAGGCTCGCAAGCTCGGCGTTTTCGACCGCTGCCTCTTTTTGGGTTCGCGGAACGACGTGCCACAAGTTTTGCGCGCATGCCAGCTCTATCTGCAGACATCAAAAAAAGAAGGCTTTGGCATTGCGGCATTGGAGGCGATGGCTTCAGGGTTACCTGTCGTCGCAAGCGATGTGAGCGGCCTGTCGGAGCTTGTGAAGGGAGCCGGACTACTGTTTCCGCAGGGCGATGCAAAAGCTGCAGCACAGGCTGTTTTGAAGCTTGGGTATCCGGAAGAACAGCAAAAAGCCATTCAGAATGGCCTTGAAAAAGTACAGCAGTATTCGCTGCACCGCAGTGCAAAAAATTATTCAAAATGTTATCATGATTTGTTAAAAAAACAGTGGCAATAAATGGAGAGTCAATGGAAAATACAAAAAACAGACTGCTCGCAATTTCGTATGAAATTGTGCCACTTGCTCTTGGTGTTGCCTTCAGTTTCAGCGATTATACCTATATAGGAGTGGCCATCATCCTTTTCACTTCTGCGTGGTATTTGCTTCTGAACTGGAAAGCCGTCCTTTCCGATAAATGGGCGCTCATGGTGCTAGGCTTTTTTCTTGCGATTGCGCTCAAAGATGGTCTTCTATATGCGATAGGCTCTGGCAGTTTCAAAGCTTTTGTAAAATCGGGATCGAGAGTATTCGTGCTTGGCGGCGCAGCAGGGCTTCTTAATGCATACACAAGACAAGAAATCGAAGATATTTTCGGAGCGGCGCTAGCCATACTGGCGGGCGCTGTTACCATCATAACTATTTTAATGCGCCTGGGAGTGATTCCATGGATCAATAATGCGAATACATTCGGAATGTCGTTTGTGTGGTTTCCTCTCTTTCTGGCCTACATAGTGCAAAAGAAAAGGAGGCAGCATGCAGCGGCGCTTTCATGGATGGTTTTGCTGGCTGGCTTCTCAATTGTGCTATTTGAAGCAATCGGAATGCGCGAGCAAGGTTCCAGAACTGCGCCGCTTGCTTTTTTGGTAGGATCTTTCTTTTTGCTGGCCTCAAATTCTAGAACACATGTACAAAGGCACCTTGGATATGTGCTCTTTTTTATGGCTATAATTGCCACTATCTATTTTTCTTTAACATTTGATGGTACAATAAATAAGCTGCTTGCCAATCGGCAGTATTTATGGAATGCGTTTGCACATAAAGGCCTTGAGCATATCTGGATCGGCTGGGGCTGGACCGATTCCGCAGATAATGTGCGCATGATCAATGACTATATGAAAAATACTCCATTCTACGAAGGATTCTTATCGAATGGCTTTGGTCCACATAATTCCATGCTGGCCATGTTTTTTGAAAATGGGCTTTTTGCGATTTTAGCATATTGCATGCTCATTTTTGCCAGAATCACTAAATCGACCAGTCCATTTGGTTTTTTTGATATTTCTTTAATGGTGTATATTGTATTCTTTTCGCTCGATGCGTTTGCGCCTGGGGGGCTCAGTTTTCTTGGCTTTTATCTAGGCATCTGCCTTTTGGCAGCGGATAAAAAGCGCGTTATGAGCAAAGATGGTGGAGACCGGCTTCTTACAGGCCGAGGCGTATGAGAATCCTTCAGCTCATTACGCGTTCCGAAGCCGGTGGCGCTCAGACTGTCGCGCGGACGCTTGCAGAAGGATTTGCAGCCCGCGGCCATACCGTCTCGATTGCATATGGCCCGGAAGGCGGCGAAGAAGCATGGCACGGCATTCCTGCAGGTATTGAGCGCATTGTTGTACCAAACCTGAAGCGTGCGCTTTCTCCTTTATGCGAGGTTCGCGCTCTTCTGGAAATTGCCACTATCTATCGCATCTGGAGGCCCGACATAGTGCACGTGCATACCTCAAAAGCCGCAGCCCTTGGTCGACTTGCATGGGGTATCCCGGCTTCGCATATTGTCTACACTATGCATGGATATGAGCAGCTCAAGATTGCCAACCCTTCATTTCTTGCATTCGATGCAATGCTGAAAAAAAGGTGCGGTGCTATTATTGCAGTATCAAAGCACGACCTTGCACTAATGCAGCATGATGGGTACAAGCCCCACTACATCTCCAATGGCGTGTCCGAGGCTAAGCTGGAGGGTGGCCTGCCTGTTTTTGTGAGCGCCAAAATGGCGAATATCCGCAAAGCAGGGCTTCCGGTTGCGCTTATGATTGCGCGAAACGCCCCCCCCAAGCGGGCCGATATCCTCCGACAAGCCGCGCAGCTGTTGGTTGGCGTAATGAGCATCGTCTGGATAGGAGGGGAGCCGTCCGCAGCTGATCCGCCCAACTTTTTTGCGCTGGGGACTGTGCCCGATGCAAGCGCCTTTCTGCGCTTTGCCGATATCTATGTTCTTATTTCGGACCATGAAGGCATGCCGGTGAGTATTCTCGAAGCATTTTCCGCAGGGCTTCCCGTTGTGGCATCGAGGGTAGGGGGTATTCCGGAGCTGCTGGGCATAGAAGCGGGCATTGCCGAGGGTGCTGCGCAAATAAAAAAGGAGGGCAAACCATATACAGAGACTGCGCGCGGTGTTCTAGTCGCGAACAACCCGGAGGCGCTTGCAAGCTCTCTTGGCATGCTTGCCAAAGACGCAGAGAAACGTGCTAAAATGGGAGCCGCAGCGCGAGAAAGTTGGCAAAACGAATATTCGGCCAACCACATGGTCGAACGCTACCAGGACGTGTACGCGGAACTCTTACGAACGTTGGGCTAGAACATACTTGGAGAGCCGGAAATAATGCATACCCCTTCGCGACAGAGCGCATTGCCTTGGGTTTTTCTCTTTATGCTTATTCTTGGAGCCAGCTTGTCGGCTCAAACTTCAGCTCAAACTTCGGGAGGGGAATTTCCCTCAGCATCTTCTCCGCCTGGCCAAAATACTGTTCGCTTCTTTCGCATAGAAGATGTCATCTATATCATCAAAGGCCGCACCCAGACCTATGCGCTTGCAAAACTCCTCAATATTCAAATTGGCAAAGTTTTTGATACATTTCAGGACTTGCGCCTCTACATCACAGAAAAAGAGCGCATATTAAAAGACAACAGGGTTTTCACCGAATCTTCCCACATCGATATTGAACTGCCCGAGACAGTGCCACCCAAACTGGCGCCCGGAGCTGAGGCAGCAGCCCCTTCCGTAGAGCCTCTCCCTGTCCGCATACATGTATATGTTGAAGATACGTGGACAGCCCTTGCTGTTCCATTTCCAAAATTCAGCGAAGCCGATGGCCTTTCCTTTGCACTGCGCTACAAAGACTTCAATTTCCTCGGGACATTGAATCCGATTACTGCTTCGGCTAATTATTATATCATAACAAAGACTTTCGATGTAGGTACGCAATTCGAAATTTACCCCGTAGCATTCGGCAGTACTTGGGATACTGCGTTATCAGGCAACCTTCGCTACAGCCCCGCCGCTGGGATACACATTTATGATTTTGCAGCCTCCATTAGCTCGGTTATAAAATTTAACAAATGGGGTCAGACCCCTTTTTTTAACTTTTCGCCCACTTTTTCCTATCAATACCATGATATTTACAAAGAACACATCGCCAATATTGCTCAGAATGTGAACTACGCCTTCGGGCGTGGGTTGAATTGGAATGCAGGGCTGAATACGGGTTATTCTTTTGACTCCATTGCAACGGCGCCGCATCAATGGAAAAATGCAGCCTATCTGGGTGTTTCCTTTCCGCTATTTCAGATGCCCGCTCAAGCAGTGTTTAGCCTTACCCTGAATTCGAATATTTTTTATAACATCAATTTAGCAGCTTTCAGCCCCTATGATGCCGGCCTCGGCTCAACCATTAGCCTTGGATACAGCGCGGTTGACTGGCTGGGCAATTTCCGGCGCGGCAGTTCTTTTAGCCTGTCCGAAACTTCAGCATGCTATATGCTGAAGCCATCGCCAGCCCGCGCATACGATTTGCTCATTGATGGGAGTGCCTCTTTTTTTACCTCATTCAAGAACCTTGCCGGGCTCGAGTTCAGGGCACTGGGCCGCTGGAACGCAAGCTGGACATTACTGGGCGACACTTCGTACCGCACCCAAGTTGAGTGGGGAAGCTATCTTCGCGGCATAAAGGCAACTTTGTACGGAGACATTGCTGCCATCGCCAACCTGCAATTTCCAATCAACTTTGCGCAGGGCCGATTTTTTAGCTGGTCCAAGCTCGAGGCCGAAGTCTTTATCATCCCCTTTGTCGACGCCGGCTACGTGCGGCCGACCCCCGCCCAACCACTCTGGGACCCTTCAAATCTGTACCTGGCAGGAGGGGCGGATTTTGTTATCTTTCCAGTATATGCGCGATCCTTCACATACCGGCTGTCTGTGGGCTACAATCTACTCGATCTGATAAGAACCAGAGCCCTGGATGCGGATAGCTTCGAGGTCTGGCTTGGCATCGGCTTGCATTTCTAGGAATTGCACGGGGACGGGACATGAGAAACACCACAGCATCCAGGAAAGTTTCAGAGAGCCTTAGGGCGGTCTGTTACCATGTCACACTCGCCGCCAGCAAGGACAACTTAGTCCGTCAACTCGATTATTTCGCTGCGCATTATGAATGTATCGATGAACAGAAGCTTGAGCGGTTTCTGGATGGCTCGCTGCAGCACACAAAGCCATTACTTATAATAAGCTTCGACGATGGCATGTTCGACAATTATGAAGTCGCAGCTCCCCTCTTGGAAGCACGGGGCTTGATTGGCTGGTTTTTAATTCCAGCGGGCCTTCCCGCAGTACCGGAGGCTGAGCAGCGTCAGTTTTGCCTGAACCACGGAATCAGCCTGCCAGAAGCCATAAAGCCGCCCATCGCCATGAATTGGACAGAAATTCAGGACCTTGCGCTCCGCGGCCATGTAATCGGCTGCCACACCCAGAGCCACATGCGAATGATAGGCGAAATTGATGATGCGACCATACGTCGAGAAATCTTCGCGGCAAAGCAGAGCATTGAGGCGCACCTTGGCAAACGAGTTGCATCCTTTGCATGGGTGGGCGGCGAGCCCCATACCTATAACAAAAAAGCATACAATGCATTGGTCGATGCCGGCTTTTCATATATTTTTTCGACACAATCTGCAATCTTTAAAAAAACCGAAGAGCCAGTGCAGCGCCCCGTTGTAATTCACCGCACCGTCCTCGATGCAGATATGCCGTATCACGTTTTCAGAGCCAAATTGGGTGGCCTGTCCGACTTTTTGCACAGAAAAAGACGCCGGACAAGCATGAACAATATGGGTTTAGGTAATTGATTGCAGCATAATGCATTGCAAGGATAGATAAAAGCAGGGAGCAGAACTGCGTGTGAAGGAGGGTGGTGGCATGAAACAATCAATAGATTTGCGCATCGTAATTGTTGTTGTTGTTCTACTTGCGGCGATAGCCCAGCAGGGAATCGCTCAGACAAACCCCAGCTCTGTGCAGAACGCATCATGGCGCCTCTCATTTACCGCAACCTTTGATGAAACATCCCGCAGCGCGAATCTTCTTTTGGAAAATGCCTCGAAACAATACAAAAACGGCATCGATGTGCAAAGGAACTATTTTTCCCGCCCGCCCCTGGCCGACTTCTCCATAGAAGCGGGGAGCGCCCTTCCAGGCGTACGCGGATTTGGAGTCGCCGCGCGCGTTGCAGTCAAACCCGAATGGCAGGGCGATTACTTCAGAAGCGACAACCTGCCCTTTGCAAACGGCGCGACAAGCGTGGAAGGCAACCTTTTCAGCCGCTCTGTCGTGTACTGGAAAACCCGATCGGCCGGTATCGCGTTCGGACGCGACCGGGTTGACTACAATGGCATACTCGAAGGCGGCCTTCTGTCTTCATCCCGGATCCCCTGGTACGATGCCCTGCGAGGATACGGCAAGCTCGGACGTTTTTCGCTCGACTCTATTATTGCGACGATTCCCGCAGTAAAAGCATGGGATGGAAATGATGTCCCGCTCGAGCCCGGATACGGATTCGAAACAGACAAAACCCCGACAACGATTGTCGAGGCAATGAGCAAAATCACATGGACCTTCGGGCCGCAGTCTTCCGGCGACAAAGAAAGCGCAGGAGCGGCATGGCCGGCGAGCTCACTTTCGCCGGGCCAGTTCAGCCTGAGCGCTGCGGACCACGCCATGCTGGCGCGCTACAACAACCGCTTCTATCTGACCGACCTTTTTCCGCTCATTTCGCGGCATCAGGCATCGGTGCCCCAGACGAACAATTCCATGGTGCTGACGGCAGCCTGGCAGCCTTTTTCGTGGCTTGCGCTCTCCGTCCAGGCGGGGTTCGATGATATCAATCTGAACGGTATAGGGGTATCAGATACCGCCACCCCGACAATCGATGCATATGTGCTGGGCGCCCGCTTCGCAGCCCCGCTGAAAATACCTGCGGCGCAGAAGGAGCAGAAAGCACAAGAAAAACGTGGCCTTTCAGCATTCAATACCGAACCTGCCGTTATCCATGCGTACATCGAAGCTGGCTCCACTCATTGGCTGTGGGGCAATTACGATGGCAGCCAGGCCCAGCCCAACGATGTCAACTATTTTCTGCGCTTTATCTATCGTTATCCGCGCTACCTCGGCGGGAGCATCCTCCTTCCGCTCACAAGCCCGTATGGGCCGGGCGTGCGCTGGATTTCCAGCCATGGCGAGATTGCCTTCGGACGGGCTACGGGCGCTCGGCAGGCTGGCGCATCCAGATGGGGCTTCTCCCTCGGCTACCGCCTTTTGTTCCTGGACCTCAATACCGAGGCGAACCTCATCGATACCAAAGTGTACAACAATACAACGACCGAGAATGCGCCGCGCAGCTACAACGTACTTGCCAGCATCCCCATCTCGTTGACCTTCGGTGCGCTTTGCGGCACAATTGAGCCCGCGTACCTCTGGCATGACGGCCAGAGCGCCTTCGAGCTCGAAATGAGTCTGTCATACCGTATTCTTGCAGGAACATATACAGGAACTGAACAATGAGACGTTTCCGCCGTACCTGCATCTGGCTTCTGCTCATGCTGGTTCCTTTTCTGCTCTCTGCACAAACCCGGACGCAGGGTGTCGCCGCAAAACTCTCCTTCGAAATCGGCGCGGGGGCTGTCCTGAATGAAGGCAGCTATGGGGAAGAAATCGAAAACAGAGGTCTCTCTCCGAACGGGTTTGCCGCTTTCTCGTTCGATGCGGGCTTCCTGGGATTTACAGGAAAACTTTCAGCGAATACCGATGGCAAGTACGCCCCATTTCTGGCCGACAATCCGAGCGGGACCCTCGGCAATATCTATTTCCTTATGGATGAGGGCGGGTTTTTCTCGCAGCTCGGGCCCGTAACCCTGAAAGCAGGCCGCTTCCGGAATTTCGACTATATCGATTCGCCCTATTCGCTCTTTATAAACTCGAACGGCATTTCTGCGCCCACCGCGAGCATCGCGTACGAAGGCCCCCTGTTTTTCTTCGAAACACGCTGGATCGGCCTTACCATTGATTCCTGGCAGAAAACCGACGCCTGGCCGTCAGGCTTCCCCGACCGAGCCATGAACCTGCATGTGTTCGGCATCCGCAGAGGCGACATGCGCATAGGCTTTCAGGAAGCCACCGTGTACTCCGGCAGCCGCTATTTCGACTATGAGTACTTTCTCAACCCCCTGCCGCAGATTTTCACCCAGTACGTGCGGGGGCAGGGAGGCGCCCCATGGTCCAGCGATTACGACGACAACTATGTCATGGGCTTTTTTGTCAATGTAAAAAAGCCCGGCAAATACAACCTTATAGCACAAGCATTTATCGATGATATGGGAATGTTTGGAATAGCAGGGTGGACCAACAACCCCTGGCAGGTGGCGCTCACGCTCGGCGCTTCCGTGGAAAAGCCGAGCGGCACCTGGGCGTTCAATATCGCCGGCGCGACAAAATATACCTTTGCCCCTTCCACCATGCGCAGCGGCACTGAAAGCACGCTGGCGTACGGATACACCTATTTCCCCGACACACGCTTCGACATCGGCTGGAACACCGCCGGATTCCAGCCTAAGGCAATCGCGACAGAAGACAACATGATTGGCTACAAATATGGCGAGAATAACCTCGCCCTTGAGCTCAGCTGGAACAAGGCATTTCCATTCGCGACACTCGCGTCTGCTTTCGAATTTAGGCTGGCCGGTTCCAACAGCCCCACCAACCCGTGGCAGGACCTCACCTATGATCCGCAATCCGGCTTCGAATGGCTCAACGACCCAGTGCTGGAAAAACGCTTTCTGCTCTCGCTGGGGGGAGAGAAGAGCGCCGGCCCCTGGCTCTTTTCTGCCTCGCTGACCGGAGGAATCGCTCTGGATGCGCTCGAACTCCGCCCCCCGAATCCGCCAACAGGCGGCTGGCCCGCAGGCGCCTCCCTTGTCGACCAGAAATCCTATATTTTCGCCCCTGTGGCCGGGAACACCAAGCCCCTCTTCCGACTGACACTCGGCATTGCCTATCGTTTTTTTAAATAAAGGGGTCAGACCCCCTTTTTTAAATATTATGAGAGATTTTTCCGACGGCATAAACATCGAGGCCCACCAGTCCTTCGAGAGCGCCCGCACTTCCTGGACCGCCCTCGAACAGAAAGGGCAGTGGTACCCTTTTCAGAGCTACGCATGGCTTGAAACCTGGTACAAGACCATAGGAATGGCGAACGGCTGGGAACTCAGGATTACCGAGCTCCGTTCCGGGACCTGCTCGATGCTGTTCCCCCTCGGTATCAGAAAGCAAAAGGGCCTGCGCAGCATGGAATGGCTCGGCTATGGCGTGTCGGATTACGCAGGCCCCCTCTATGACCGTTTCGAACCGGCCCTCATGCCCGACATTCTGAATGCTCTGCACGCTGCTGCTCGCGCTGCATCCTGCGATGTGCTATACCTCGACCGGATACCTGCCTTCTGTATCGACGGCTCGCCGAATCCATTTTTCAGCAGAGAGTTCAGACGACTGCACTATTCAGCCTACGCCCGTCGGTTCGATGCAGCCAAGCTTCCTGCCCACACCCTCAGCTCCAAAGAACGCTACAACCTGCGTCGGGCCGAGAAAAAACTCTCGGAAAACAGCAGCATGCGCTTTATCGTCGCTGAAAGCCCTGAAGAGCGCGAAACCCTCACCCGCCACATGATCCAGCAAAAACGCGCACGCTTTGCCCAGATGCGCGTGCCCGATAATTTTGCCATTCCGGGATTTGCAGAATTCTATCTTCAAGCATCTCAGCAGCCGGCTTTGCCGGTGCACATCAGCGCACTCATGAAAGAAGAAAGCCCCCTTGCCCTACACTGGGGTCTTGTTCAGCCACCCCGCTTTTTTTACCTCATGCCCTCATTTCTCATGGATGCAGATGTGAGCAGATATTCGCCCGGCAGTCTTCTGCTCATGCATTTGTTTGAAACCGCGCTTGCTCGGGGCTGTACTTTTTTCGACTTTGCCAATGGCGATGAACCCTATAAGAAAAAGTGGTGCACCATCGAAATGCCCCTCATGTATTACCGCGCACCCATCTCGGCCAAAGGCTGGCCCACCTTCCTTCTATCCGACCTCCTTGAAACAATAAAACGCAGCCCCCTCAAGCCCGCCCTCCAAAAGTTAAAAATAGGGGTCAGACCCCTTTTCTTAAATTTTTAAAATTTGGGGTCAGACCCCAATTTTTAACTTTTGCGCCGGCGCGCGAACGCCGCTGCGCCGCCGTACCCAGCCACCCCCCCAGTGTTAACTTGGGGTCACGGGCTGACTTCCGAAGATTGCCGCGACTTCTCTTTACACCCATTTCCGAATCAGCTAAATTAAAACAATGAGCCAGTCATCAAACAGCCCCAAGGCGCCCCATTCCAAAGAGTCACCTTCCAAACAGTCGCATCCCAACCCGCCCCCCTCCAAAACGCCCGCCCACGTCCCGGAAGGAGCGAGCTTTCTCGTCCGCCTCGACCCACTCGAATGCGCTAAAAAGGTACTCATACCAGGCCACCGCTTCGAACCCTTCCATTCCTACAGAATTTCCATACCACGCCTCGAAATACGCCTGCCCGACGCCTCGCCGCTGCCCAAAAAGAATATTGTGCTGCCCTATAATGAAATACTTCGCTTCCACAATCTTCTGAATTTCATGGACATTTTCTATATGCTGGAAGAAATGTACCCCGGCAACTTCCCCGCCGACCTCGCCCAAGCTTCCCAAGCCTTCGATAGACTGATCCGCCTGTCCGTCTTCGACCTCGAGCCACTTTTCCCGGGCGGCATCCAGCAAGGCAGCTATGTGCGCCTCTCAGTGCAACGCTATCAAAAGGGCATCTTCACCGCCGCCCCCGTCACGCCGCAAGAAGCCTCGCGCCTCGATCGCGAGGCGTGGTTTTCCGCAATGGATGCAGCCTTCGCCAGAGCCTTTGACGAGCTGAAATTCCCCCGCCGCAACGATACGCTTCTCTCGCTTGTCTATCGCTATGGCGGCGAAGCCCTCTATGTGAACCCCGCCGCCGCCCTCGTCGATTATCTAGATGCAGGGCGAGCCGCCGAAATTATTTACTTTGGAGGCGAGAATCTCATCTGGAAGAAAGGAGTCGATCCCGAGCATATCGTTCTTTCCGGACTCGATGCGTATGGCACCGGGAGCAGAAAGCCGGGCAAGGCCGCCTCCGCAGCTCGCGCCACCAGCACCCCAACCTCAGCCGCGCCCGCAAGAGTAGAAAATCCCGCCGCCGCCGCGGCTTGTGCCCCCACGCAAATGCCCGACGCTCGCCCAGCCAGCGCTGCCCCCGCCAAGACCAGCAACTCTGCCAGCGCAGCCCCGCCTAAGACCGCTCCAGCCCAAACCAACGGAGCCTCTTCCGAGGCCGCCCGCCCCATCGCACCCGTTCGCGCCCCAGCCATCCCCCGCAAAGGCCGAAAACCCTCGCTCAAAGCCCGCCTGAACCGATTTTTCGAAGCGTACGAATTCGCCTTCAACGCCGACGAAATCAAAGCCCTCATGCTCGATATGGCCTACCGCGGCACCACCCTCCAAGACCTCTGGGACCGATTTTTCGAATCCTCACCCCAGTGGACAGTCTTCCCCGAGGCGGCTGACGAACTTATCGACCTCATAGAAGACTATTGCGACGAAGCGCTCGCAAACTACGACCCCGAACGCGACGGATTCGGCGAAATGCGCGCTGCCCTTGTCGACATCTACGCCAACTACATCGCCTGGATGCGCAAACTCGACACCAAACTCCGCTCCCCCGAAGACCTCCCCATAGAAAAATTCACCGAGCTCGCCAACCTCATCGGCGTCCTCAACGAATTCATGCTCCTCATGAACTCCCCAGCGAAAGGCCGCCCAGGCGACCCCTCGGAGCGCGAAGTACTCGAACAATTCTTTGACTCAGTCGACTACATGCGACAAGCCGTCACCGACCTCGAACACGAAATCGAAACAATCGCGCTGCGCAAACGCAAACGATAGTAGTTAAAACCAGGGGTCAGACCCCTTTTCTTAAATTTTGGCTCTTCAGTAAATCCTATGGGTACGGTGACAAAGCAAGGGGTTTCAGCCATACTGAAGCCATGCAAGACAGAGAACTGTATGAGAAACTGCTTGGGCTCAAGGAGCCTTGGTTTGTCGAGAAGGTGAGCCTCGATCTTTCAGCTGCAACCGTAACAGTCATCATCGGTCATCCCAAAGGCGCAAGCTTCCCGTGTCCTGTGTGCGGAAAGCCTTCCCCGGTCTATGACCATCAGAAGCGCCGCTGGCGACATTTGGATACCTGCGGCTTTACGACGATTCTTGAAGCAGAAGTGCCGCGGATATCCTGCAGTGAGCATGGAGTAAAGCAAGTGACAGTCCCCTGGGGAGAACCTGGATCACGGTTTACGGCGCTCTTTGAGGCGGTTGCCATATCGCTTTTGAAAGTTGCCTCGCTTTCCGATGTGGCGCGGCACTTGCGGATCAGCTGGGATGCGGCTTCCGGGATCATGGAACGGGCAGTCAGGCGCGGTCTGGCACGGAGAGAAGCGCATCCGCTTACCCGGATTGGTATTGATGAAACCTCATTTCAGAAGCGGCATGAGTATGTGACCGTGGTGTTTGACCAGGAGCGCAACTGTGTTGTCGATGTGCTCGATGGACGCAAGAAAGAGACGCTGAAATCATGGTTTCTGGCACATATGCATGCCCTGCGTACGCTCGAGTCGGTCAGCATGGACATGTGGGATGCCTACATTGGAGCGGTGCGGGAAAGCATCCCCGATGGCGTACAGAAAATCTGTTTTGACCGGTTTCATGTGGCGCAATACTTCAACAAAGCGCTGGACAAGGTACGTGCGGACGAGCACCGCGCGTTCAAGCAGCAAGGAAAGACAAGCCCATTGACGCGGACGAAACACGACTGGCTTCGCTCGTACCCGCACGATGCTGCGTTCACCTCGCTTGCCAGAAGCAACCTGAAGACGGCGCGCGCCTGGCGGATCAAGGAGGCGGCAGCAGAACTCTTGCGCACGAAAAGCCATGAAGAGGCTGCAAGAGACTGGAGGAAGCTCCTTAATTGGATGACGCGCAGCCGACTGGCGCCCGTGGTCAACGTGGCACGAACGATTCGGCAGTATCTCTGGGGCATTGTGAATGCTACTCGCCTTGGAGCAACGAATGCCAAGAATGAATCAGTGAATGCAACGATACAGAAACTCAAAGCGCGAGCCTGCGGTTTTCGCAACCGCTCACGCTTCAAGATGGTCATTCTGTTTCACTTGGGCGGCTTGTCGATGATGCCAGAAATGGTGATCTGACCCATAGAGAAGTCGGAAGAGCCTAAATTTTTAAAACTCGGGGTCAGACCCCCAAACCGGCCATCCGGGCGACCCCAATTGCCCAAAACCCTAACTTTACCCCCGCTGGGCGCGGCGCTATACTTAACCCATGTTCACCAGGGAGCGAAAACTCGAACTTCTCGCCGGAATCGCATGGGACTACGATACCGACCCCGAAACCCTCCTGGCCGTTCTCGAGGACAGACAAGAGAGTGCGGGTGGCCTGCACAAGCCTGCGATCTATAGAAGGCTTCTCCGCGCCCTTCCGTGGCAGAATATTGTTGGCCTTATCGGAGCAGACCAGGCGATTGCCCTGCTCACGACCGAAAACATCGCTCATCTCTGGCCGAGAGAATTAAAGGAGCATTATGAGCGGCTACGAAAAATTCTACGAGGAGAGCCTGTATCCCCTTCAGAATGGGATTCTCCGAACGCTCGCGCCCGTTTGCGGCAGCGTACTTTCTCTCACCGGTGGTACCGCGCTCAGTAGAATCTATTTCCACCACCGATATTCAGACGACCTCGATCTTTTCGGAAATTCCGTGGAGCATTTCAACGAGATTGTCGAAGCATCCCTTTCCGCGCTTGAAAATGCCGGATACCAGTTCGTGAAAGGAAGCATCATCCGCCACGAAGCATACACACACGCAGTCGTCCGCGATGGAGAAACAAATCTGAAGCTGGATTTTGTCAACGACGTGGCCGCGCATTTTGGTGAATGCATTGCGCATCCGCTCTATCCACGAATCGATTCGGTCAGGAATATCCTTTCCAACAAACTTACCGCACTTTACCGCCTGGAGCCAAAAGACATCGCAGATCTCTATTTTATCGCTTGTTCATACCAATTCGACTGGGCTGTCGCATTGCAGGAGGCTGAATCAAAAGAAGCCGGCCTTGATGCCATAACCATCGCAGACATCATATCCACCTTTCCCCGCGATATGTTCAAAGCGATTAAATGGCGTATCACCCCCGATCCGGGCGATTTTTTCAAGAGCCTGACCATCATGACCCGCGACATCCTCCACGCCAGCCCCAACAGCCTCGCAATGTAAACCTCCCTTTTCTTAAATTTTTAAAAATCGGGGTCAGACCCCTTTTTTTAACTTTTCTCAATGAATTCCGATACCGGCCGTTTGAGGGCAGTGGCGAGCTTTTTTGCGACGTTAAGTCCCATGGAACGCCGCCCATTCTCGATTGCGGAAATATTGGCTACAGCAAGTCCAGTCATTCTGGAGAGCTGTGCTTGCGTCAACCCAGCGTTCTCGCGCCTGATGCGTAGAGTTATGCCGGGGTGCCAGGAACGTTTCACATCCTGATACCACCCCGATTCATGGGGTGAAATGAAACCGTCCGAAAGAGGGGTTTCCTCAACAAAATGAGCATGGGGATCGATCTGCTTTGCATACTCTAGTATCTTTCCAGCTTCTTCCGCAGAGACAGCGATGAGTTTTTTAGAATCTTCAATATGGTGCGCTTTCTCGACTACCCGCATATTCAACCTCCACAAGCACGCTCGCTTTTTCGTTTCGCCATACCGCTACCCACGAATATGACAGATGGCAGTGATATAAGCCGTTTCCAAGAGCAGAGAAGTTAGGCCAATCCTTTCGTATCGGTCCATATTTTTCAAGGTCATCTAAAAGCAAAGCAAACTTCTGCTGAACGGCTTTGGGAGCTTTGGCGATAGTCTTGTCGGCTTGCTTGCTGATTCGCACAATATATGCCATATACTCCCTTTCATGTCCTAATATTATCAAAAATGATAATATTGTCAAGCCAATTAAGCCTAGGGTCAGACCCCTATTTTTAAATCTCGGGGTCAGACCCCCTTTCTTAACGTTACATCCGGTGCGCGCGCCATGATTATTTTATATTCGTTAGAGAATGGAAACGCGTGATCTGACCAGAAAAATTCAGCATTCGGATATGTCTTAAATTCCAAAAATTACGCTAAAAAATGGATTTGTATTCCATATATTACGCTAATATCTGGACAGGCTGTCTCTCATATTGTAAAATATAAACCATGAAAAACCGCAAGAGTGCCCTCAGTATTATGGCGCGCAAGGACAAGCCGGGTAGCAGAATTATTGTTCTGACCGGCGCCAGACAGACCGGCAAGACAACGCTTGCCCGTCACCTTTTTCCTGAATACCAGTTCCTTTCAATTGAAGATCCGGTCCTGCGGAATGCATATGCAAGCTTGACCGCTTCACAGTGGAAAGAACTGTATCCGAAAGCCATTCTCGATGAAGTTCAAAAGGAACCTCGTCTCATTGAAAGCATCAAGTCGGTCTATGACCAATGGGAAGAACCGCGCTATGTTCTTTCAGGCTCCAGCCAATTGCTCCTTCTTGAAAAAATAAAGGAAAGCCTTGCAGGACGCTGTACCATCATCGACCTGTATCCACTGACAATCCCGGAACTCGAAACAGAAAGCTGGGACGACACGATTGCAGACTCTCCCTTCCAAATCATGCTGTCACACCCAGGCGACATTTCCCGTCAGCTTGAATCCATGCTCCCCGATTTCAGGCTTGATGCCAATTACGCAAAAAAAATGAAAGCCTGGAATCATTATGTCCGTTTCGGCGGCTATCCGGCACTGACCAGCCCTCAGCTCAATGATGAGGACAGGTTCGAATGGCTCAAGCAATATGTGCGCACCTATCTTGAGCGTGACGTACGGGACCTCGCAATGTTCAGGGATCTGGAACCATTTGTCAAGCTTCAGCGATATATCGCGCTTCAGACAGCAACCATACTGAATTATTCGGCTGTCGGGCACAACATCGGCATCACTACAAAAACGGTCCAGCGGTACGTCCAGTACCTCGAACTGAGCTATCAGGTGCTCATCCTTCCTTCCTGGTCAAGAACCGAAGGCAAACGGCTGGTCAAATCCCCTAAAATCCATTTTCTCGATTATGGAGTGCTCCAGGCAGTCGTCCAAAAGCGCGGCAGTCCGACAGGACTTGAATTCGAAAGCATGGTCATCGCTGAGCTGTATAAGCAGGCAAAAAACATTCTTTCTGATGCCCGCTTCTGGTATCTCAGAACATTCGATGGGAAGGAAGTCGACCTTCTTGTTGAGCTGTCACAAGGATATCTCGCCTTCGAAATCAAGACTTCAGAAAAAGTATCCATAGCCGATGCACGCCATTTGCGAGACCTGAGTGACGTGCTCGACAAACCGCTTCTCCATTCTTTTGTCCTTTCAAACGACACCGCAACCAAAAACCTCGCACCAGACATAACAGCAATTCATCCGGCGTATATGCTTGGCTGAAATTAAAGAAGGGGTCTGACCCCTTTTCTTAAATTTTTAAATCTCGGGGTCAGACCCCAAAACTTAACTTTTCTCAGCGAAGCAGGAAAATTGAAACCTATGCTTCTTTTTGGCCAGTCGCAGAAAGCCTGATCTTTTCATAACCCGAGCTCTTTTTATCCTCTGGATGTGGCTCAAGCCCTATTATGGTTATCTCATTCTGCTCTGGTCCGTACACCCAGTACATCCTTCCAGCACCGCTTTTCTTGTTCTCAAGGTAGGATTGCCAGACCTTCTGGCCATATCGTCTGCTAAGAGCTTCAATTTCATGGCTGTGAAGAGCTGGATGCTTCGGATTATTCGATAAAAGGCCCATTGCTTTTCCCATTTTGATGTATAGCTTTGCTTCGTTCTTCCCGAGCGTACCCATCTTTGCTTTACTGGAAAGCTCAGCCCACAGCGCTTCCATCTCTGGAACGCCGAGTCGTATCGAGAACATCTGGCTGGTGCCTTATTTTTCAGAGAAAGCAGAAAGATCGACAGGCGCCGATGCCTTGCCATTCTTGAAATTCATCATTGCAGAATCCATCATTTCAAGGGTGTGCTTAGAGACTTCGAAAGGAGGTACCAATTCTCTTGGTTCAAGCACGACTGTGCCGTTTTCATATTCGCAGACATGGTAATTGCTATACCGGGCGCCACGTATAGTCAGGCGCTTTTTCTTGTCTATACGAGCATCATATTCTTTTTCAATGGACATAGATCTATCTCCTATAGTGGGATTTCCCACATAGTAAGTATAAGATGCAACAATGAACGTGTCAAATGAAAATAGGGGGTCAGACCCCTTTTCTTAAATTTTCCCCATCACTCAGCAAAAACGACAGCCCGAACCCCAGCGCCAACAGCGCCGCCCCGATGAGAAAAATCCAGCTGGCCGCCGTCATCGCTGCCGGCCCTGCGGCCGCTACATTTGCCGCTCCAGCCGCCACTCTAACCCCCGGCCCTGCTCCAGCAGCAGCCGCCCCAGTGTTGACCCCCGCTGCCGCCCCGCCCGCCACCTGCGCCACCTTCGCGCCCGCCTGCGCCGCTGACGCTGCCACCGCCCCGCCCGGCCAGCGGTCCTTTATAAACGCCACAATCTGCGACCCCACAATCCCCCCCGCCGACCACGCCGTCAACATCGCCCCATACACCACCGCCATCATCCGCGGCCCGAACACAATGGCAATATAGCTCGGCATCGCCCCAAACCCGCCCCCGTAGCACAAAAGCACATAGCACACAAGCATCCCGAACACCATTGGCGAGCGCACAAACAGCAACTCCACAAACACGAGCACCTGCGAGCCGAGTATGATTCTGAATACCCTGGTCCGCCCGATGCGATCCGACAGCCCTCCCCAGAAGAGCCGCCCAAACCCGTTGAACATCGAGCTGATCGCGATGAGGGTTGCCCCGACACCCGCAAGCTCCGCGGCGCTTTTGCCAGGATCCTGCGCATGCACCATGTCCTGGATCATGGGTGACTGAAAGCCGATGAACATGATGCCCGCCGTGATGTTGAGGAAAAACACGAGCCACATAAGCACGAATCGCGCGGAGAAAATCGCGCCCCGAATTTCCCGGGAACTGAGCAGCGCCGGCTCTGCGCTCTGGCCGGCAGGCGCCACACCCTGGTTAGCCGCACCCCGTCCGCCCGCGCTCTGTCCCGCTGAACCTTCCGAGCCCAAAGCTTTTCCAAGGCCCCGCGCGGGCCGTATTTTGCAAGGTTCATCCCGCTCCAGGCTGCGGCGAGCCCAAGCGCCCCTATCGCGATGCTGAACGTCCACGCCGTCTGACTGTTGGACCAGCCGAATCGCTCCATTATGGGCTTCTGGAAATAACTCCATGCATACACCGTCCCGAGGCAAAGCTGCAAAAGCGTTCCCATAACAGCTATGCGCCAGCGCCCAATACCCGCCGTCTTGTTGCCCATAATAATGCCCCCTCCAAAATTTAAAAAACGGGGTCAGACCCTCAAATTTAAAAAATCAAGGAAGCACAATATCATGAACGCAACGTTCAGAAAATTGTCGGCAGTCCTGCTACTTGCTGCACTCTTCATGGCGGTACTCGCAAGCAACAGCCTGTGGGCACAGGAAAAAGAACCGGTCCACTACTCGACCATATTGTACCTGCGGTCAGGGTACTTGCATTCAATGCTGTTGCAGCCGCAGCCACGAATAAAGCCGAGTTCAAAAAACTCAACCCCGGCGTCAAAGTCTACATCATCAATCCGGGCGGAACCGAAGCCATGATCAAAAAGCTGGAAGCCGAAAAAGGCAGCCCGCAGGCTGACATCATGCACTCAGGCGATTCGTCCAACTACCTCTACGCCAAAAAGCAGGGCCTTCTCCTGCCCTCAAAACACATTTTTCGAAGGGCTTCTCTACCGGCTCAAAAGGGGTTTCATGCAATTTCGCCACAAGGTAGCCGCCTCGGCACGGCGCTCAATACCATCATCCCGTCCTTTAGCTCAAACCCGACCTCGTCCTCCTCGATGTCGAAATGCCCGAAATGAACGGCATTGAAACCGCCGCCCAACTTCCCCCCGGTACCGCCATCATATTTATCACCGCCTACGACCGCTATGCCATCAAGGCCTTCGAGCTTCATGCCTTTGATTATATTTTGAAGCCGGTCATGAAAGACCGCCTGGAAGAAGCCATCCGCCGCGTCCGCGAACTGCGCAGGGGAGGGGCAACTCCGGTTGGGTGCGACTGCATCAGGCGGGCTGCGTCCGCGAACTGCGCAGGGGAGGGGCCCCCAAAGCCGCCCTGCCGCCAGAAAAGGACCTCGCCTCCCTCCTTGACTTCTTCCGCGCCCGCCAGTCCTACCTGAGCCGCCTCACCATCCCCATCAGCCGCGACTACCTCGCCGCCTTCAAAACTGCGATGGGCTGGGAGTTGTAGGCAGGTCAGGCAGGTCGGGCCTGTCGGGCAGGCGGGCTGTCGGGCCGCACATTCCAAGATGTAAGGCCAGGCGGCCTCCCTGGCGCTTTGCGCGCCCAGCATAAGCCAGCTGATTTGAACCGTACACCCAGACTCGCCTTGCGCCACCTTGGCGCTTTGCAGCTCGGCGCGCGTCGACTTCATTATGTGCCTGGTTGAAAACAATGGTGCGGTTTGTAGCTGAAGTCGTTCCTGCCCATGCTCCCCGTACCACTGCTTCGTTAGGCGGTGGCTTCTAGGGATTTAGCCAATTCCTTTCATTGACAATAGGCTTGAACGCATGAGGTGTATCGCTCTCATACCATCAGACCCCGATTTTTAACTCAGCAGAATCGGACTCTTCGTGCGATTTCAAGAAAGAATTCCCGCGACCAAAGGCTAAGCTGGTCTCTGTCGTGTACAAAAGGATAGACTTCATCCCGCGCCGCGGCGACATCCAGCGCCCAAATTTTTTGCTCCAGCAGTTCGCGTGCGTATGCTTCCGTGAGCGCTTTGTCCGGGCTGTAGGAAAGGGCTTTTGCTTCGGGTGGATTGGCTTTCAGCCTTGATGAAAGATATGCGAGATGCCCAGGATATTAGACATGATGACAGGATAAATCATGATTTACTGGATGAATGTAATTTATTGAAAAAAATCTCCCCAACCCCCATCCCGTTCATCCTTCTTCATCCTGAAATCCTGTCTAGTATCCTGTACATCCCTTCTTGCATCTTTACAAAAACTCGTACAATAAATGTGATTGAAAGCCACAAAACTCGTTTGACTTTTGTGCAGCTCAATGCTATTCTCATGCATCATGGAACGAAAAAGCATCCTCGATCTTCAAATATGGCAAAAAAAGTCCGATAGGAAACCCCTCATTCTCCATGGTGCCAGACAGGTTGGAAAAACATGGCTCCTCAAGGAGTTCGGAAAGCGATGCTACAAGAACGTCGCTTACATCAATTTCGAAGAGAATGAGCGAATGGCCGCGCTCTTTGCATCCAATTTGGATGTTGGACGCCTTCTAACGGGGTTACGGATTGAAGCCGGTTGCCCCATAGAACCCGCTTCGACGCTCCTTATTTTCGACGAAGTGCAGGCGAATCCGCGAGCGCTCACCTCGCTCAAGTATTTTGCCGAAAACGCTCCTGAGTATCACATCGCTGCAGCAGGCTCGCTTTTGGGAATTGCGATGCATGCGGGAACCTCATTCCCTGTCGGGAAGGTGGAATTTCTCGATCTCTATCCTCTCTCTTTTGAGGAATTCCTCTGGGCGTTGGGGGAGCAGGAATTGGCGGAGATGCTTGGTGGGCGCGACTGGCAATTCATAGAGGCATTCAGAGAGAAACTCATCGACTATCTGAAATATTACTATGTAGTAGGAGGCATGCCTGAATGCGTCAGCACCTTTGTGGCTACGGGAGATCTCAACAAGGCTCGAGAACTTCAGGAACGCTTGCTGAACGCCTATGAGCAGGACTTTTCGAAATACGCTGACCCCGCGATGGTTCCGCGAATACGAGCCGTCTGGAATTCAATCCCTTCACAGCTTGCCAGGGAACAGAGAAAATTCATGTATGGTTTGGTGCGGGAAGGAGCGCGGGCTCGTGACTATGAACTCGCCATCCAGTGGTTCTGCGACGCCGGCCTCCTTCACAAGGTCTATCGGGTGTCAAAGCCTGGAATTCCCCTTCGAGCATACCAGGAAGACAATGCCTTCAAGCTCTTCATGGTCGATACCGGGCTTTTGGCCGCACATGCGCACATACCGATATCGACGATGCTGCGAGGTTCCGATCTGTTTGAAGAAGCGAAAGGGGCGCTGACCGAGCAGTATGTAGCACAGGAACTTCGTCTTCGCAATGATATCGATGTGTTCTATTGGTCGAGCGACACCTCGCGGGCGAAAGTCGATTTTCTCATCCAATGTGGCGAATCGCTGTACCCGTTGGAGGTCAAGGCTGCAGAAAACCTCCAGGCCAAGAGCCTTCGCGTCTACCGCGACAAATTTGCGCCACCTCGCTGTTACCGAACCTCCCTCTCGCCGTACCGCGAAGAAAGCTGGCTGACCAATATCCCCCTCTACGCACTGGCTGGCCTGCGCTTTTGCCAGTAGGACAGGATACACAGGATATTCGACATGATGACAGGATTAACGATGATCAACAGGATGTTTTTTTGGGGCAATGAGCCCGTGAGAACCCATTTTCCTTTCCCCCAAAAACCCTCTTCATCCAGTTCATCCCGTCAATCCCGCCCGCCACCGCAGTAATTAATTTGAAATAAGAACAACGCTGTCGTATAGTAGAAAAAGAAATTGGCTTTGCACCACAGAACAAGAGTGAGGATGGTACCAATGATGAAAAAGATTATTCTTGCATTGGGCATCGCATCGCTGTGCATAGCCTGCACTGTCAATCCAAAAGATGCCACAATAACCGAAAAATTCGTCATCTCCGATCCATGCGTCAAGCTGACGGATCAGCTCGCTTCTATCCATGCCGAGGACCTTCAGGGCGCCAATGATGCCGAGACAGCACAAAATATTCTCAATTGGCAGCACGAGTACATGAAATATGCGGATCCAGGGACCCAAGAAGACGCTTCGTACGCAATGCGATGGAATTATTTTTTACCGGGTATTTTCCCCGTATCCGAGATGATTTCAGAGCGCACGATGCAGGAAGATGGAAAGACTAAAATATACGGGGTGTGCTGGGATTTTGCCGCCGTGTTCATTTCCGTCGCCAAATCGTATCAGCTGACAACGCGGATGACAGCCTGGAAGGAATATATGCCCGGCGTCACAGGCGGGCAAAATGGCATGGGCCCTACAGAATACAACGCACTCAAGCCCAAGCTCCTCGCGCATGGCGTGGATTTTACACAAGATCAAATCAATGCGGCGGCGCACGAAACATGGAAGCACTATCGCGCAGAAGTTTTTATCGATGGCACATGGAAAGCCTATGATGGAACTGACCCAACGGGAGACTATGTAAATGATGCGAACTACACCCTCGTCTCGTGGGACGAAGGCGCAAAGGCCGCTTTAACGACAAAAGAATGAGCAATAACCCCAAGCAAAGACACTGACCGCCAGCTGTACGCACATGATTTTATTGTGGGGAAATGAAATAGCTGTTCGCGCCATTCTTCTCCCCCCCTATAACCATCCCGTACATCCCTCTTCATCCTGAAATCCCGTCTAATATCCCGTTCATCTGTCTGACCGGATATACATGATACTGGACATGATGACAGGATTTTCCATGATGAACAGGATCTTTTTTTGACGAAAGACCCTCTGCGCGAGCCCTTTTTTCTCTTTCCCCCAAAAAACATCCCGTCCATCCCTCCTCATCCTGAAATCCTGTCCAATATCCTGTAAATCCCGTCAAATATCCTGTATACTCAAAATCCCCATGCAGACCCAGTACAGAGTATTTTTAAACCAGCGCGTTACCGCGCGCGTTGCCCAGATGCAGCCCGCCGAACGGCGCCGATTCGCGGAGAAAATTCGCTTTCTCGCCCTCGGGATATGGGAAGGCGGTGTACTCGTCAAGAAACTCTCGGGAACCACGCGTAAAGTCCTCTTCGAGGCGCGCCTCACCAAAGGCGACCGCCTGCTCTTCACCTTGGGGAAAATCGATGACCAAAGCGCCGTCTACCTATGGGCGCTCGTCAAACACGACGATGTCACGCGCGCAGCGAGGGCAGGCTTCCCCGACAACGCGCCATTCCTCGACTTCCCCATCGACACCGAAGAGACCATCGAAGAACTCTACCTCGATACCGCACCCGAGCAGTGGCACACCCAAGAGGGCATAGAAGAAAAAGTCGTCGCCGACTACGGCCCCCAGAAATGGAATGTGCTGGACGACGACGAGTGGGAGCGCCTTCTGGCCGCGCACACCCTCAGCGAACTAGACTTTCATCTCTACCTCTCCAACGCACAATATGCTATCCTCGCGCGCGACCCGCCGCTCCTCGTTTCTGGCACCGCGGGATCAGGCAAAACGACCATCGCCCTCTATTACCTCTCCCGAAAAGAATTCCTCGGCGCATCGCGCCTTTTTGTCACCTACAGCCCTTACCTGCGCGACGAAGCGTCAAAACTCTACCGAGGCCTCGTCAAAGGAAACCCCCTCGAAGATCGCCCACCATTCCCGGATTTTCTCACCATCGAAGAACTCCAGCGACAGAACATCGATCCCCACAGCCCCCTGCAGAATCCGGCCACTTTCGTCGGACTGAACGAATTCACGAGCCTGATCGCCGCCCACCCCCTCGCCAAGAACTACGATCCAGAACTCCTGTGGGAAGAAATCCGCGCCATCCTCAAGGGCGCCATGCCTCCCTATTCTCTCAAACGCCTGGAGACCCTCGCCCGCGAACTCGGCAGCGGCAGCATCTGTCTCTCGCATCGGCAGGAACTCGCTGCGGAACTCGCGCGCTACCGCCAGCTGTCCTTCGGGGGAAGGCTCGATGCCATCTGCGCCGCCTCCTCAGCCTTCTCCACCATGGAAGACTTTTCCAACGCCCTTGGTATGAGGCCGCAAGAAGGAGAATTTCAGGTAGTGTCGCGGGTTCTCGAATTTCTCAAAAAGAAGAAAGAATTCCTCACACGCCCCCTCCTTAGCCTCGAAGAATATGAATTCCTGGGCAAGAAACGCGCCCCCAACTTCATCTACGACAGAAAGGAGCTCTACGCCCTCGCGACCTATTACGAAAAAAAACGAGAAGAACAGGGCCTCTATGATGAAATCGACCTCGCAAAACGGGCCCTCATCGAACGAAAACGGATGCAGGACCCTCGCGTCTGGGATCTCGTCATCTGCGATGAAATTCAGGATATGACCGATGTGCACCTCGAACTGCTCTTCGATCTCTGCAAAAACCGCGACCATGTGCTCTTTGCGGGCGATGAGCGTCAAACCATCAACCCGAGCGGTTTTCGCTGGGAAGCCGTACGCGCTCGCTTTTTCGAGTCGGGCGCCAGGGTTCCCGAGATATCGCGCCTCTCGTTGAACTTCCGATCCACTGGCGCGATCGTGGAACTCGGCAACGCCCTCCTTGACCTCAAAAAAACCTTTGTGGGGGCCGGCAAGTTCGAAGCCAGAGAATCGTGGAAATTTACGGGAAAGCCGCCCGTCGTCATCGAAGGGATCGAAGAGGCACGTATCCTGCACATCGTCCGGCAGAGCGGCACGAACCGCAGCATCCTCGTCCGCTCGCCCGAAGAAAAACGCAGGCTCATCGCACAGCTCGGCACAGAACTCGTATTCACCATCCAGGAGGCAAAAGGGCTCGAATTCGACACGGTCCTTCTTTGGAAATTCATCGAGGATGAAACCTCGAACGCGCTATGGTCCACCATGACTCACGGCGCCACGCATGGCGCGCCGGAAGCGCTGCTTCCCCATCTCAGTCACGAACTCAACCTTCTCTATACCGCCATCATGCGCGCACGCTCCATCCTCACCATCTACGATGGGCTAAAGCCTTCAGCCGTCTGGGGCGCCGGTCGCCTTTCCTCACTCGTCATCACGACCAACGACACGTCGCTCCTTGAAGAGAGTTGGAGCAAGGCCTCATCGCCCGAGGAGTGGAACCGACAGGGCGAAATGTTCTTCGCGCGCGGCTACTATGCGGCAGCGGCCGAATGTTATCGGAATGCCGCTCACCGCGAGAAAGAAAAAGAGGCGCGCGGCTGGGCTGCCTATCAGGCGCACGACTATCTCCATGCGGCGCCGCTCTTTGAACAGTCTGGCGATATCGCGCGCGCCGCATGGTGCTTCGAGCAGAGTGGGGAGCTTGCCACGGCAATGGCACTCTATACGCAACTGGGCGACAAAACCTCGCACACGCGGCTTTCGATTCTCGCACTTGAACGCGAGGGGCGCTATGCCGAGGCAGGGCGCGTTCGTCTCAAAATGGGCGAAGTAGACCACGCGCTGGAAGACTGGCGTCGCGGTGGGGAGTACGAGCTGCTCGCTGACTACTATAAAAAGAAGAAAGACTACCACCACTGTGCTCACTTCTATGAAAAAGCCGGCAACTATGAAAAAGCGGTGTTCTACTATAAAAAGAATCACGAAGAGGCCCACGCCTTCGAGCTCATCCTTGCCCGCGCAACAGGCCCCGGCGCCGACCCCGCTGCGGTCGAGTTCCTCCGGAAAGAAGCCGACCGCTGCATGGCAACACGGCGCTTTGCACAAGCCGCGACGCTCTATGTATCCCTCAACGCGCACCAAGAGGCAGCCGAAGCCTATCGAATGGCGGGCGCCCATGAGCGGGCAGCCTTGGAGTTTTCGCGCGCAAAGATGTACCACGAAGCGGCGCACGAGTACAGCCTTGTACCGAATATCGAACGCGCTCTCGCTGAGTGGAAAGCCTATGTCCCCGAAACCCACGACCAACGCCTCGCAAAGCTGCAGGGCATCGATACGCTGCAATGGAAGCTCATCGCACGCAATCCCAGCCCTGAGAAGGCATACAATCAAGCCATGGCCAATGCCCTCTTCGATGAGGCATTGCAGACACTCGAGCGCGGTGAGTACCTGAATGCCTTGGCGCTCTTTATTTTCTTCAAGGAACAGAAACAGATGCTCGAGTGCCTCCGCCACATCGACGACGACATGCTGGCCCTCTATACCGTATGCCGAGTAGCGCATTTCACGCTGTGGAGTCAGTATCGCGCGCATAAAGCGCGTGTTGTGCTCGATGCGCGCAAAGCTATAGGCTACCTGAGCAAGATCTACATGTCATCGGAGCTCACAGGAGCGCACGCGCTCGAGATGGCGCGCGGTCTTGTGCTCCTGCTCGAGGATATTCTCGATGCGGCAGACCGCAGCATGCTTCCGCAGCTCAAGAATGAAATGCTCTTTTCGCTCAGCATGCTCGCCGATTTCTGCAGAAGCAGTGTCGAAAATCTGGTCAATGCGGGGAAAGATCTATTGCGCCTCCTTGCCAGACTCAGGGATTATTCGCGCATTTCCACGGCGGGCTTGGACTGGATGTCGCGCTTTAAAGAGACTCCTGCCATGCGCTCGGTCGTGGGCTATCTCGATGAGCTGGCGCTGAGCCTCAACGATCCTTTGTTGACTGTCTGCAGCTCGCTGGTTCGCAAGGCATCGTTTGATCCAGAGATACTCGCCACGCAGGCTGTGGACGAATCCAACTGGCAATTTCTCAGCGCAATTCCTGAGACCAAGGATAAGGTCGTCGCCTATCTCCTCGCGCAGCACCGCATTCAAGACGCAGCCGCGACGCTCCGCTTCAATCGCGCGCACCTCGAGGCAGCGGAGCTCCTCGAATCGAACGGCTACTTCAAAGATGCCGCACAAATTTACGAATACCTCAACGAGTGGGAGCACGCCTTCGCCATCTACACGCGCATCGGCGACCAGCACCGCATCGCCAGGATGTACGAGCACAAGGGCGATTACCTTGCCGCCATCGAGCTCTGGAAACAGCTCGGCTTCCCCACCCAAGTCCAACGCCTCACCCGCAAGTACCAAAAAACCATCGCCAACTCGCACCAGACCCACCTCGACTTCGGCGACTGACCCTCTCGATTGGATGTACGGGATACTCGACTGGATGTACATGATACTCGACTGGATGACAGGATTTTCCAAGATGAACAGGATCTTTTTTTTGGCGAAAGACCCCCGCGCGACCCCTGTCTTCTCTTCCCCAAAAAAAGTCTTTATCCCGTTCATCCCTCCTCATCCTGAAATCCAGTCAAGTATCCTGTGCATTCCCTCTGACCGGATATACATGATACTGGACATGATCACAGGATTTTCCATGATTAACAGGATGTTTTTTGGGAAAAGCAACAGCCCGTCCCCTGTCTTCTCTTCCCCCCCCAAAAAAAAGTCTCCATCCCGTCCATCCCTCCTCATCCTGAAATCCAGTCTAGTATCCTGTTAATCCTTTCCAGTATCCTGTCCATCCCGTCAAATATCCCGACCATCACTTGCGGAGCGCCCTCCCGTGGTATACGCTACAACCACCATGAGCACCTCCAAAAAAAGGTACGAAGTCTTCGAAAACTTCGCCAAAGAAATGGGAGCCACCTTCAGCACCAACCTCAGCGATCTTTCAGAGGGAGAGCGCTCCCTCCTTGAGGAATTCGCGCGCCATATTCACGAAATAAACACAGTCGACGATCCACTCTTCACGCCGGGCGAACGATTTCGTCTCCTCGCCGATACCTATAACCTCTCGGTCGATGAAGGCGACATCGAGCTCTTTTTAACCGTTGAGCTCTCCCGTCTTTTCGACAAAACCACCCTCACCAAAAAAACCCTTGCTTCTGATACTGCCATGCGGGATCAGGCCACGGAACGGGCTCTCAACCGAGTCTTGACCGGCATTCAGTATACTGGCATTTCCGAGCCCCACCAGCGAGAGCTTCGAGAGAGCGGCGCCGAAGCAGCCTCGGACATTCTGGACGCTTTCAAGCCTTCAATCCTCAAAAATCACACCGTCAACATCCTTCGCGAAGACCTCATGGATATCTATGAACGCTTCCTTCTCTGGATGCGCATGACTCGCGACGGTATGCTCGCGTTGAGCACGCGCGATCGACATCGAGTTGAAGCGCTCCTCAAAAAAATGATCGACCTTCTCAACCTGGCTTATGTATTGAATGAACCAACCCCTTCATCCGACCCTCTCGTGCAGCGCCTTATCGCCTCCAGCGACGCTCGAATGGAACAGACTGTCGTGTACACCTCAGCGCTCAAAGAACTCGAATCCATCATGCCCTCGCGCCAGAAATCGGATGATAATTGGGATTGGCTGGATATCTGACATGATGACAGGTTGAACATGATACTCGACAGGATGACAAGATTTTCCAGGATTCACTGGATGAAATAATTGTGTCTTAAATCATTTCCCCACAAAAAAATCCTGTTAATCCTGTCTAGCTTTTATCCTGTCCATCCTCTCCAGTATCCTGTCCATCTCCTTTTACAGAAAGAATTGTACGGCTATTTCGAATGATGTATCATTATCATATGAATTCCAGCGCAGTCCGAAGCAAGGAAGAAACCATTGCCCGCTTGCGTGAGTATTGTGGTGCGCAGGATGATATACTTCTTTTAATTTTGCATGGTTCCGCGGCACATGACCAGCTGCGTGCAGAGAGCGATATCGATATTGCCCTTGCATTACGCCACCCCATATCCATTGATGAAAAACTCGATTATATCCTGATATTCAGTCGGATATGTGGGCGAGAAATTGACCTGTCGGATCTAAGGACCATAGGCGGGCTTTTCTTGCATCAGGTGTTATCCAAAGGTATACTCATTCTCAACCGGGACATCGAGCTCTACACGAAACTCGTCCTGAACAGTCTTATCTGCATCGAAGATATACATCCCATCCTCCAACATGCCCAAACCCTGTGAATAATGGAATTCATCAATGGTAGATAAAAGTCTTATTACCAGCAAGCTAGAATCTCTTATGCGTTGTGTCCAACGAATCGAAGCAAAAAGGCCGAATTCCATAGAAACGTTATTTCAGGATGTTGATATTCAAGATATTCTTGTGTTGAATTGAGAGCATCGATTTGGCTATTGTCTATGCCATTGCATGGGAGCACCTGGATGATTTCCGCCTCTTCTCGAGCTACGTTCAAAAGGCGCTATAACTGGGCCTCTTTCAAGACTGATTTACTGGATACATGACATGATGACAGGATTTTCCAAGATTCACTGGATGAAATAATTGGGTTTTAAAACCTCCCTTCCCCCCCAAAAAAAATCCCGTTCATCCCTCCCCATCCTGAAATCCTCTCCAGTATCCCGTTCATCCTGTCTGACCGGATATACATGATACTGGACAGGATGACAAGATTTTCCAGGATTCACTGGATGAAATAATTGTGTCTTAAATCATTTCCCCACAAAAAAATCCTGTTAATCCTGTCTTATCCTGTAATCCTGTCTAGTCCTCATCCCGTCCCATCCTGTAATCCCGTCCAGTCTCCCATCCCCTCCACAAGCCTTTGAGTCTGTTCTACTAAATAGAGCGGTAGCGAAAGCAGCACAAAGGGCCTCGCTTCTTTTCCCGCAATCGCGGTATGGGTGGAATGGATGGACGGCAGATCGGTATTGAAGCGAACTGCCAGCGGCACCTGCTTTTCCTGCACAAACATGTGCAGCGATCTCAGGCGGCCGCGAGAACCAGCTTTTACTTCTATAGGAATAACCTGCCCCCTGCATTGCATGAGATAATCCACTTCCGCGGTCGATCCGGGGCTTTGCCTGTTCCAATAGTAGAGCGATGGTTCTGCCCAAGGCTCAGCGGAATACAAGAGGTGCTGTCCGACAAACTGTTCTGCCACAGCGCCGGAATGGATCAACGTATATTCGGCATTCGGCAAAAAATCCGTCAGCCGCAGACCCAGAAATGCAGAGAGCAAGCCTGTATCGAGAAAAATGAGCTTGAAATAGGAAGGGTTTATTTCTGCGCCCAGCGGGATGCCATTGCCATCGGAATGGAATACGCGGTAGATAAGGCGCGCCTTCTCCAGAAGTTCGAGGTTTTCTTTTACCTGGGCCGCCCTCGCCTGCGAATTCAGCGAAGTGTACTTTACGGTTTTCCCCACCTGTGCAGGAATATTCCGGAATATACCCTGCAGAAATGGAACATTGACCTTCTGCTTGTATTTCCCGAAATCCGCATAATAGGTTTGCAGTATGCTGTGCTGCTCTCGGGCCACATCTTCGAGATCACAATTCGATTGCACAGAGGCTTTGACCACGCCGGGAAGCCCGCCGGTCAAGAAGTAATCTCTCAAAGAGCTGCGCAATTTCGCATGGATGGCCTCAGGGATTGTACGTGTCAGTGAATACGATTCGAGGTAATCCTCAAGCTCCCCTTGCCCGCGCGCAAGCAAGAACTCTCCGAATGTCATGGGCCCTAGATACAGAAATTCAATGCGACCGACGGGCATCGAAAAGGTGGGTTCCGAGAGCGCAAAGTCCAACAGCGATCCGGCGCAAATAACATGCAATTGAGGAATCCGTTCATAGAAGTATCGCAACCTGGAAAGCACCGACGGAGCTGCCTGGATTTCATCCAGAAACAGCAGCGTTGTGCCCGGAGATATCTTCATATTCGAGTCGATTTCAATATATCGAATGACCGATAGTATATCCTCGTCAGCGAAGAGGCTCGCCTTGCCAGGATGTTCGTCGAAGTTGATTTCAATCAATGTATCGAATTCTTCCTTCGCAAAGATCCGCACGAGCTCCGTCTTCCCCACCTGCCGCGCACCCCGAATGACAAGCGGCTTTCTGTTCGGCTCATTCTTCCATTTTCTGAGCATCTCGAGCGCATACCGTTTCATGTAGAGAAGTATAGCATCTAAATACCATAGTGCAACAATTATTTGCTATTATTATAGGTAATTTTACCAAATAATTGACAAAATTAAAGGTTTCAAGAGCGCCATGTCTGCTCGAATGCTCGACAAGACAATATGAAGAGACCTCCCGGGTAGTGCGCGTGGGTGAAAAGCTGGCCTTTGGTTCATTGGCCGCGCAGCACACCTTTGACCGGATGTACAGGATATTCGACATGATAACAAGATTTTCCAGGATTCACTGGATGAAATAATTGGGTTATAAAACCTCCTCCCTCCCCCAAAAAAAACCATCCCGTCCATCCTGTATTATCCTGTAATCCTGTCTAGTTCTTATCCCGTCATCCCGTCCAACATCCCGTAAATCCCCGCCCAGTATCCCTATGAGTGTAACAACCACTTCAATATCGGTTTAAAGGTAATTGTTTTTCCATTTTTCTCAATTTCTTTTTCTTCATCCCAGGTTATGACTTCTAACTCTTGGGCATTGAGTTCTTCGCGTGCTTCGATCAGGCTTTTTATCTCTCGTTGCGTGGTTTCGATATTCGAAGTATCGTATGAAACCTGAATGAGTTCTGATATATGCAGATTTTCTCGTATGACAAAATCAACTTCTCTCCCATTCCTCGTCTTGTAGTAAAAGAAATCGCTATTTGGTTCTTTCTTTTGTTTCACCAGTTCTATGAATACAAGATTTTCGAGCAGTTTGCCTCTATCGAAAGAAGTTCTCACCGATTTTGCGGTGATATAGCCATTATCGACGATATACATTTTCCTCGGTGATTTCATTCTTTCGATTGCTTTTGTTGAAAATTGCGACAATTCAAAAAAGATATATGATTCTTCAAGGTAGTTGATATACTTTTTAGTCGTCGTGATGCTTCTCAAAGAAAGGGCGTTTTGTATCTTTCTAAAACTCAATAGACTTGCAAAATTATTGACGAGAAATGTTCCTATGTCGCTTATTTCTGATGTGTATTTGACGCGATACCTTTGCACAACATCTTTCAATATGATTGAATCAAAAAGCGTTCTTAAGTATTCTTTGAGCTCAAGATCTTTTGTCACAATCTCGGGGAAACCGCCTGTAAGAAGGTATTCCTCGGCCAAACGAAGAAGTTCTCCTTTTTTTTGCGGAATTTGCAGGAATTCTTCTTTGAAATCGAAATGCTTTGCGCTTAAAAATTCCCTGAAATTGAACGGCAGGATTTCTATGGGGATATGTCTTCCCGTGAGCGCAGTTGAAAGTTCTTTGCTGAGGAGTTTTGAATTTGAACCTGTTATTATAAGATTATAGCCCTGTCGCTGTAATCTGTTTACGAAAAGCTCCCATTGAGGTAGATTTTGTATCTCGTCAAACAGTACAATTTTGGACTGGCCATATACTTCATGGAGGCTTTTTATAAGTTCGTCTGTATTGAATTCATTGCGTAACCGTATCGATTCATCGTCAAAGTTGAAATACATAAAAGGGGATTCTTTTAAAAGCATGAAGGCGAATACTGATTTGCCTGCTCTTCTTGGTCCTGTGATTACCTTGATCAAATCGCTTTCGAGCCATTTTTTTGCAGTGCTTCTTTCTTTACGCTCGACATAGTTGCCTTTTACTATTTTTTCTTTTTCGTATTTTTGTCGTAGGATCATATCCTTGATCATTTTGCCACCTCAAGTGGTCAAATTTTGCCAATTTTGACCACTTGATTGATTATACTGGACAAAATGAGAAAGTCAATCATACGCATTGCCGGACGCTTCCCGCCGCGACGATGGGATACTGTGGCGCTCTTTTGCAGAAATACTTGAGGCTCGTCAAGGCGCGCTCGCAGGCCTGAATCTCGTCCAGAATGATCAATATAGATAAGTCAAGAAAAGTATTACATTTTGATATTTTTTTGAAGTTAAATGCCAATCTTTACGCCATCCCGTTCATCCCCTCTCATCCAAGCCCTTCTTCCAATAAAGCTGTGATATACTCTGGCCTGAGCAGCTTTGCATCCTCATGCGATTCGAGGAACGGTGCAACATCCTTGGTGATGACCTCAAATTCGGTGTGTTTGATGCGGTCTCGCACGAGTGTTCGCCAGTCGCCATCAAGGTGAACGCCTTGCTGCGCGAGCGCGTTTCTGAGAAGTTCAAGATTGGGCTCAACAGGTGGCCTTCGGCTTCGGTACCACACGAGGTCATACCAATCGCGCCCCTTGCAAAATGAACGCGTGAGCAGTGCGTTCACTTTTCCTGCCATGAGTGAAGGTAAATCATAGTGCCGAACGGCAAAGAGGGTGTGGCGATTGATGAGCGTCGATGCGCACACTGCTCCCTTAGGTGGGTTGGTATCGAATTCGAGTTTAACCGATAGTTTTTCCTCAGAATGTCCGCTGAGCCCGGCTTCTTTCAGTAGGTGCGGAATTCCAACCCACGCCACGTGCACCGCTGACCTGTCATTCCAGGAAATCGAAACCTCATACCCCTGAAACTGCAAATCTCTCTTTATTTTCTGCATCCAGACGACTGGTCGATATTCTTTCTCCAATTCCAGAGAAAAGTCCAGATCTTCGGAAAAGCGTGGCAAATTGAACAAGAACCTCAGCGCGGTGTCTCCGAAGAAGGCAATGGAGGTAAATGCCTGAGATTCATGGAGACTTCGCAGAATGAGTGCCTGGATGTACTCTCGCAGGACATTGAGTCTGTCGGTCGGATCTGCAATCGAATGAACAAGCCCCAGTGCGTCGTTCTTCATATTATGACTCCTTGTGCCGCTTCCCGCGCATAGTCTTCCCAGACTCGCATGGCGCGCGCAAGCCGTGGCAGGTCGCTCGCTGCAATCAGCGCTCGAAGGGCTGCCGTGTCCACCGCGCGCGGTTCAAAGCGATAGGCTTCCATACGCGCCTGCGTCCATTCACCGTGCTCCAGATACCACAGATCGAAGAGAGCCTTCTCAGGGGGTGCGATGGATACCTGCTGCCCCATGATGGTATCGGTTCGGTATGGACCAAAGAGCGTTGTCTGGATTGTCCGGTACTGGAAGACCCCCATTGCATTCTCAAAGCTTCGGGTTGGTCGGGTGGTGACAGAGGTATAGATCGCGGTCTTTTCCGGGATGACCCCGTACCATGAAAGCGCCCATCGCTCCGAGAGATAGGAGGGCGCATAGAGTAGGTTGGCAAGCGCTGCGGCGTTGAGTGGTACACGGCGGTAGGGAGCGGCAAAGGCATACAGCCCACGCTTCAGCTCGATGATTTTGCCTGCTTTTTTCATGCGATGGAGGGCGACGCGCGTGGATTCTCTCGATTCGCCGCAGAGCACGAGAACCGACGTAAAATCGAAAATTACCTGATCGCCAAACAGCGCAAGCAAGGTCTCAAATTTCATCATTTACAATAATAAGCATAAATGTTAATTATTGTAAATAGTATTGCGAGTTAAGACAGAATATATTTAATATTCGACCGGATGCACGAGATACTCGACAGGATATACATGATACTCGACAGGATAACGGGATTTTCCAGGATTAACACGATAAAATAATTGGTTCTAAATCATTTCCCCACAAAAAAATCCTGTTCATCCTGTCTTATCTTGTCATCCTGTCTTGTCTTTTATCCTGTTCATCCTGTCTCACCCTGTCATCCGGTCTTGTCTCTTATCCCGTTCATCCAGTCCCATCTTGCTCATCCCGTCTCGCCCTATCCAGACCAGGCATGAAAACCCTCGTTTTTCTCTTCACATCCACCCTCAGAGGCCCAAAGTTGATGAGAAGACCAAGATCATACCCAGTCGCCTTCAGGTAATTGACAAGCTGAACCTCATGCACCTTCGCAAGAGCCTCAATAGCCTTCAATTCTAGCACCACAGAATCTTCGACAATAATATCCGCATAAAAAGATCCAACCAAATGATTCTGATAAAAAACCGATATCGGCTTTTCTTTGATTACCGATAACCCCGCACCAGAAAGCTCGATCAATAGCGCATTCCGGTAAACACTCTCCAGAAAACCACCCCCCAGAGAATTATGCACTTGAAAAGCGCAGGCAATAATCTTCCTGGTAATTTCTTCATTGTCCATCATAATAAATACGCACAGAAATCTGGCCCTTGATTGAAAAATCAAGCAAATATCTGCAATTTTCTCTCAAACCCGCCCCTGTAATTTATAGATTCTTTTCTCGACCGGATGCACAGAATACTCGACAGGATAGACAAGATACTCGACAGGATAACAGGATTTTCCAGGATTCACTGGATGAAATAATGGTTTTTTAAAATTCTCCCCCCAAAAAAATTATCCCGTTCATCCATTCTCATCCTGTCATCCCGTCTAACTCTCATCCCGTTCATCCCGTCTGACCGGATATACGAGATACTCGACAGGATGACAGGATTATCCAGGATTCACTGGACGAAATATATTTATTTTAAAAATCTCCCCCAAAAACCATCCCGTTTATCCTGTCCTATCCCGTCATCCCGTCTAACTCCCATCCCGTCCATCCCTTCTCGTATCCTGTACATCACTTCAGCAGAATCGTACTCATCGAGGCTCTGGGGGTGGCGCTTTTCAACAAGCACCGAGAGGGTATCAGCCATGTGGCTTCCTCCTTTGAACCAGTTGGCGCAGCGCGCGTATCGAAGGGCGGTGGCATTGCTCGAGCAGTAGTTCGATGCCAGAAAAGTCGATGCGACTGAATTCTTCTTCATCAATGCGCATGTTTTCGAACAAGTGGGATTCGATTTCTGCGGAGCGCACCGCGGGGTATCGAAGAAACAAGGTATCGAACAAGGCTTTTGCGGGGCTGGCGATCAGGTAGCTCCTTCTGCGGTCAAGAGACTCGTACTGCATGCCCGGAGCGAAGCAGCGCTCGGGAAGGTGCACGTAATCGAAAATGCCCACGGGCGTGCTGTACCGCTTTTTTCTGCCAGTGGTGACCGAGGTGATGATCCGCACCGCTTCCGGTATGAGGCCATGGCGCTGGAGCGCATATTCCAGCGAAACATACGAAGGCCCATAGATGAGGTTGGCGAGGATTTCCTTTGAATACGGGACAGGTGTCGTGGTTGAGAGGTAGAGCCCTTTTCGGATGCGCACAAGTTCCCCTGAACGCAGAAGTTTTGTCACCTTGTCGCGCGGATACGCATATCCTTTGAGTTTTTCCATGAGTTGGAGGTAATCAATTTCAGGAACATCAAAACTGATAGTACGCATGCCCTCTCCAATATTGACCGCTATGTCGACATTTTATCGACATAGAAGACAAAAAGCAATGAGCGCCACCATTGCGGCGATACTCGACAGGATGCACGGGATGCTCGACCGGATGCACAGGATACTTGACAGGATGACAAAATTTTCCAGGATTTACTGGATGAAATAATTGTGTTTGAAAAATCCCCGCCTCCCAAAAAAACCATCCCGTCCATCCTGTCTTATCCTGTCATCCTGTCTAGCTTTTATCCCGTTCATCCCGTCTCACTCCCGAGGAGGTACGCGGCATGCACGGCAGTCATGCCCGGGGCGAGCGTTTTTGTCGTGGGGTCATTCGAGAGGACAAAGGCATGCAAGAGGGGCTTGTCGAGAATGTCCCCAAGGTCGCGAAGATGGCGAATATCAGCCGTAGATGCGTGCTCGGTGGTTTTGATTTCGAATGCGAGGTAGCCGGCATCCAGTTCGATGAGAAGGTCGACTTCACGGCCGTCGAGGGTTCTGAGATAGGTGAAACGAGCATCGGAGAGGATCGTGTTCGCCTGCTTGTAGAGCTCGGCAACGACCATGCTCTCAAATTCGAGCCCAGTCGGGCTGCCGCGCTTTTGCACAACCGCCTGCAATACTCCGTAATCCAGCATGTGGATTTTGGGTGATTTGACAAGGCGCTTGCGCTCGTTCCCCGACCAGGCAGGCAGCACAACGACCTGATAGCTCATTTCGAGATAGCGAAGATATCGCTGGACTGTTTTTGAGCTTAAACCTACTTGCTGGCCAATGGCCGAATGATTCACGAGCGAGGCGGTCTGCAGGGCGATTACCCGCTGGAGTTTGACAAAAGGCTCCAGATCTCTGAATGAGGCAAGGTCACGAACATCGCGCTCGAGGTAGGTGCGTACATAGTTCGCGAGCCAGCGGTAGCGGTCTTCATCCTCCATGTCAGGGTTGGTCAGCGCCGGATAGCCGCCGAATCGGACGTAGTGATTCCATGCGTGCATGATACGCGCATGGTTCGGATCGAGGCGAAAATCTGGAAGCAGGGATTGAATCCGAGCGGGAATTTCCTCTGGAAATCGCAGCATACTCTGGAATGGGGAATCCGCAACCGGATCATTCCAGCTTTCAGTCTCGAGCTCGGGAATGGTCAGAGGATACAGGTCGATGATAGAACAGCGACCCGCAAGGCTCTCCCTTACTTTCTCGAGCAGCAGCAACTGGCTCGAGCCCGAGAGAACATACCGCGGTTCTTCCCACTGGTCATACACCGACTTGATGCTCTCGATGAGGCGAGGTTCCTTTTGGACCTCATCGAGGATCGCGTGCGGATACAGATCCTTCCATTGCAAGGCAGTGAGGTTCGCATAGCTGCTGCGTAACACGGGGTCTTCGATGGATAAAAACGTGTACTCAGGAAAAAGGTGTCGGGCCAGTGTCGTTTTGCCGGTCTGCCGGGCTCCCGTGATGACAAGGATTCTGCTACCTGGCTTGTCGGCAATTTCAAGAATACTACTGCCTATCTTGCGGTTTTTCATGAGTGAAAGTATAGCACAACGAGATAGAATTATCCAGTTTTCAGCGTAAATTTTGGAATATAATGCCTAAATTCAGCGTAATTATTGGAATATATCTGAAAGCCGGGTAGGATGTACAAGGTACTCGACCGGATGAACCGGATAATCGACAGGATGACAGGATTTTCAGGATTAACGGGATAAATTAATGGGTTTTGAAACCTCCTTGCACAAAAACCATCCCGTCCATCCTGTCTTATCCTGTCATCCTGTCCAGTCCTCATCCTGTTCATCCCGTCATTCACATACAGAACACCGCATACATCGGCACCGCCTGTATGCCATTTTCTACCCCAAAATTCCTGTGCGATATTCTAATCACATGGTCAGGTTTGTACTGTGCGCGATACACACCGAGACTTCGCGACTTTGTGTGAACGCCGGCCTTTACTTCGATCGGGATGACCTCTTCGCCGCGGGGGAGAATGAAATCGATCTCCGCCGTGCCCTTGGATTCCCAGTAGTACAACGGATATCCCTTTGCCTTGAGACTGGCTGCGACATAATTCTCTGCAATGGCACCCGAAAAGGTGCTGTTGTCCCATCCAGAGAACATGATCGATGCAGGCACCCCCGATTTGCACAGGAGCAGCCCGGTGTCTGCCATGTAGAGTTTGAACGCGCTCAAGTCCCTATGCGCTGCAAGTGGTATGAAAGGATGTTCGATTCTGTCGCATTTCAGGACGACTCCCGCCGCCACCAGCCAATCGATCGAAGGGCCGAAAATAGTCGCCGAGCCTCCTTTTTTCACCACTTTGTATTGGAATTTCCGGTTTTCCTTTGCCAATTGCGCCGGAATGCTGTCAAAACATGCGAGAATTCGTGTTGTTTCCGCTGGGGAGGCATATTTCGACATGTCTGCAACATAGCTGGAAAGAATGAGGCTCTGAACGGACAATGCATCGAGCATCCGGCCATCTTTCAGGTATGCCAGCACCGCGCCCGGCATTCCGCCTACCATAAGGTATGTTTTGAAGAGTTCAAGTGCTTTTTCATGCAATGCTCCAGGTAGTGGCGCATGATTGGCATATGCTTCTCGTATGACATCGATGAGCGCTTCCTGTCCTAGGGCTCGCAAAAACTCTTCGAAATCCATTGGATACAGCGTGAGCATTTCGACTTTGCCGACCGGAAACGAGTGCTGGTTCCGATGGACTGTGACTCCCAGCACGCTTCCCGCCGCGACGATGGGATACTGTGGCGCTCTTTCGCAGAAATACTTGAGGCTCGTCAAGGCGCGCTCGCAGGCCTGAATCTCGTCCAGAATGATCAATGTCGAATCCGGATTGATTTTCCGATTGAAGTACAGCTCCAACACTCCAATCAGACGGTGTGGATCGATGTCTCCGGAGAATTCCGAGGCTAGCCTCGAGTCCGTCTCGAAGTTGATATAGATCGTATCCTGAAAACAAGTTCGCCCAAACTCCTGGAGAAGATATGTTTTCCCCACCTGCCTCGCACCATAGAGAAGCAACGGCATCCGTGAAGGACGCGCTTTCCATTCAAGAAGCTTCATCATGAGAGTTCTTTGCATGCTGATACACCTCTCTAGCAGAAGTATGCGGAATAATGATAGATAAGTCAAGAAAAGTTGTAAATTTCGATACTTTTTCGAAGTTAAATGTCAATATTTGCGATACACGCTGGTCGCCATCTCTGCTTGATTGGATTCGCGTGATACTCGACCGGATGCACAGGATACTCGACAGGATGCACAGAATACTCGACAGGATAACAGGATTTTCGAGGATTAACACGACAAAATAATTGGTTCTAAATCATTTCCCCATAAAAAATCCCGTCCATCCTGTCTCATCCCGTCATCCCGTCTAACTCTCCTCCCAAAAACCATCCCGTTCATCCTGTCTCATCCCGTCATCCTGTCAAACTCTTATCCCGTTCATCCCGTCTCATCCTGTCCATCCTGTCTTGATTGTCTTGCTCTTCTCACACCTCCACGAAGTCCATCACATACGCCGGTATCAGCGGTACGCCCTTGGAAGAAATCGCGTCTCGTGAGACGATGATGCCTTGCCGTGCGTCGGGGTAGGTGGAACGAAAATTGCGCAGGGCGACAGGCTCTGTCGATGTAGCAGCCGAAAATTTAACTTCGATCGGAAGGGGTCCTCTGTTAGTTTCCACGATGAAATCGATTTCGGCTCCTCCTGTGGTGCGCCAATACCGTATCCTCTCAAAGCGGCGAGCGAGTGTCAGGAAGGCCGCGTTTTCGACCGCATGCCCGTCGAGGAGATCATAGGGCGATCGAATCGCAGGCCTGGCACCGGTCGCGAGGAGTATCCCTGGATCGTTCACATAGACTTTCGGCATCTTGCTCACTTCTTTGCGAGGGTTCGAAAACCACGGTGGCACGAGGCTGAATACAAAGGTTCCCTCTAAAATATCCAGATACCGGTTAACTGTTTCTGCATTGAGTCGGAGTGTGGAACCTAGTTCGCTCTTATTGAGCTGCGATCCTATCTGTGCGCTCAAGAGACGTACCATGTTGTTGAATCCTCCGATGTGTTCGACTCTCTGATATCCGGCGACATCTTTGTGCAGGTAGGTGGAGAGGAGTTCTTTGAGGATATCGAGTCGCAATGGGGCGGGTGCGAGCACTGGTCCGGGGTAGCCGCCAAAGGTGAGGTATTCGGCGTAGGCATCTTTGAGGAGGCTTCCATAGAGTGTGGTGTAATCGGCGAGCTCATGGATTTCATCGAGGGTGAACGATCGGAGGGGTATGTCCGGCAATCGAGCGCGCACAAATTCGCGGAAGGAGAAGGGACGGATTATGAACTCTTTCTTCCTTCCCGTCAGGGATTCGGCATTGTTCGTCAGCTCGAGGCTGGAGGAACCGGAAACGATGAACCGATACCGATCCTTCGTGTGATCATAGATGGTTTTGAGAAAGAGGCCTGCATGGGGAATCGTTTGAAATTCATCGATAAGAATAGTCGCTGTGCTGCCTTTGAAGCGGTCATCGAGGCGAAGTATGAAAAGCCGGGGGTCTCCAAACGAAGGATCGGCAAACTCGAGGTCCGCCGCGAGGTATAGTACCTTTCTTCCTTCATTCTCAAGCTCCTGTCGCAGATACTGGAGGATGGTCGTCTTCCCGACCTGTCTGGCACCTTTGAGAATGAGAATGAAATCCTGGGTCAGCCAAGGACGCAGCTGATCAATAATATCCCGATAAATCATGTCAGAATTTTAATACCTTACCATGAAAAAATCAACATAAAATCCCTGCTTCATCGAGGAGCACCAGCATGTCAACAATGTGGCATAAGAAATCTTCATATAAAAATATCTGACATGATGACAGGATTTTTCAGGATTAACACAATGAAATAAAGGTTTTTTAGAATCCTCCCCCCAAAAACCATCCCGTCCATCCTGCACCATCCTGTAATCCTGTCCAGCTCTTATCCCGTCCATCCCGTCAAAAATTCTCTGGAATCCCCCTTGCACCCTGCCGATACCTATTATACAATTTCGAATGTTCACAAACTGAACATTTCAAAGCTGATGAGCAAGGGTCAGCGTGTTTCGGCCGCGACCTTCCGCTCCCAGCGTCATGTTCCTCCCGCACGCCCCGCGCCAGGCTGAAAAAAGGCTCGGAAGGCAAAGGTGCGGGGTGAAAGGCAATATCCCCGCTGGGCTCCTCGAGGGGTTTGGAGGGCGAAGCTATTTTGCTATCCAGAATTCAAGCAGAAGATTGTTTTTATCCTCAAATGTATCTATAAATGTTTTTAGCGGGTTTTTATGTCCAATCCAGTAAAACTCAAAGCCGAAGTCCTCTCCGTCAAATCTTTTGGGCCCGACACCTACTCAGTCAAATTCAAGCCGGAGTCCAATCCTCCACGATTCAAAGCCGGGCAATTCCTGCATCTCACTATTGATGAGTATGATCCGGCAGGCGGCTTCTGGCCGGAATCGCGAGTCTTTTCGATTGCATCTGCGCCTGGAATGCCAGAATTGGAGATAGTGTACAGTGTCAAAGGCCGATATACCCGCCGTATGGCTGACCATCTTTCTCCGGGGCGAGAGGTATGGCTGAAGCTTCCTTATGGCAATTTCATTATCGATACATCAATTGCGCCCGGGCAAGATGTCGTGATGATTGCGGGAGGAACTGGCATTTCGCCATTCTTGCCGTATTTCCATGGCTTGTTGGCAAATAATCAAAAAGAGCGCACCGTGCGCCTTTACTACGGAATTCGCGAAAATTCCATGCTCCTTGCAGCTGAGCTCATAGAACATTGTGCCCGCGCCGGGCTCATGGAAGCTTCTCTTTTTGTAGAAAATGAAAAGCCGAATCTGCGGCTGCCTTCATTCATACGACAGGAATCCGGCCGTCTGGATATTCACCAAATCCATGCTGAATCGAGCAATTTGAATAACCCGGCATTTTTCATTTCCGGGCCGCCCGCAATGATTACCGCATTCAAGGATGCGCTTTCTCAGGCAGGCATTTCCCCCGAAAATATAAAAATCGACGAATGGGAGTAAAAATGGCAAAAACCGAGAAAGAACTCCGCGCACAAATCGCCGAGCTTGTCAAAGAATATTATGATATCAAATTCGCCCCCAAGCCTTTCGAGCCCGGCAAGAGCATGGTCCGCTACGCTGGCCGCGTCTTTGACGAAAAGGAACTGCAGAGCCTGGTTGATGCATCGCTTGATTTCTGGCTTACCTCAGGAAGGTATTCAGAAGCGTTTGAATCAGCCTTCTGTGCGTTTACCGGCGCAGAGTACGCGTTCCTTGTCAATTCCGGTTCTTCCGCGAACCTTGTTGCGCTTGCAAGCCTTACCAGCCCGCTTCTGGGTCACAGGCGGCTGAAACGAGGCGATGAGGTGATTGCGGTCGCAGCAGGATTTCCGACGACAGTAAACCCTATCATTCAATATGGCATGGTCCCTGTGTTTGTCGATGTGGAAATCGGCACCTACAATATTGACGTGCGGCAGCTTGAAAAGGCGATCAGCTCGAAGACAAAAGCGATTTTCCTTGCTCATACATTGGGGAACCCCTACGACCTCGATGCAATCATGAAGCTGGTGGAGAAATACAATCTATGGCTCATCGAGGATTGCTGTGATGCTCTGGGCTCTACGTATAAAGGACGCTTTGTAGGCAGTTTTGGCCATATTGCGACATGTTCATTCTATCCAGCGCACCATATCACGATGGGGGAGGGTGGTTGTGTCTTTACGAGCGACGAGACTCTGGCTCGGGCTGCTCGTTCCATTCGCGATTGGGGACGCGACTGTTATTGCGCGCCAGGCGAAAGCAATACCTGTGGCAAGCGCTTCAGCGCCACCTATGGAACGCTTCCGAAAGGCTACGACCACAAATATGTCTATTCGCATATCGGCTACAATCTGAAAGTAACTGACATGCAAGCAGCGATTGGCGTCGAGCAGCTCAAGAAACTGCCGAAATTCATTGAAGCTCGAAAGGCCAATTTCAAGGCCTGGACTGAGGGCTTTAAAAAGTTCGGGGATGCGTTCATCCTGCCCAGGCCGACAGAGGGTTCTGACCCTTCATGGTTTGCCTTTCCTGTTACTGTTGCGGAAAATACCGGCTTTACCCGAACGGAGCTGACAGATTATCTCAACAATCATGGAGTGGAGACCCGCAACCTGTTCGCAGGGAACCTGCTCAGGCAACCGGCGTACATTGGTATTGAACACCGCGTTGCGCCAGGAGGACTCAAACGGACTGATCATATCATGAATGACACATTTTTCCTGGGAACATACCCGGGGCTCACAAGGGAGCAAATTGAGTATACATTGGGCATCATTGAAGAATTCCTGAAATCAAAGGGGGTAGCATAACCCATGAAAGTCGTAATACTGGCCGGTGGCTACGGGACGCGCATTTCGGAAGAATCGGACCTCAAACCCAAGCCTATGATTGAAATCGGCGGCAAGCCAATTCTTTGGCATATCATGAAAATCTATTCCCACTACGGATTCAACGATTTCATCATCTGCTGCGGCTACAAAGGGTATGTAATTAAGGATTATTTCCATCATTATTACATGCACCAGACAGATATTACAATCGATCTCGAAAAAAACTTGGTTCAGTTTCATGCCTCAAATTCCGAGCCTTGGAGAGTCACCCTTGTTGATACAGGACTAAACACTATGACTGGGGGCAGAATAAAGCGCATACAGTCATTTGTCGGTAATGAGTCATTCATGTTGACGTACGGAGATGGAGTTTCTGATATCGATATTCTATCTTTGCTTGATTTTCATAAAAAAAACAAAAGGCTTGCAACGCTCACTGCAGTACAGCCATCTGGCAAGTTTGGAGCGCTTGGTATCGATAACCAGAATGCAGTCATTCAGTTCCAGGAAAAGCCAAAAGGCGATGGCGCATGGATCAATGGCGGTTTTTTTGTCTGTGAGCCCGGCATATTTGACTATATTCGATCTGGTGATGAAACAATCTGGGAGCGCCAGCCTCTTGAAGACTTGTCCAGAGATGGGCAGCTTCGTGCCTATAAACATGAAGGGTTCTGGCAGCCTATGGACACTCTGAGAGACAAGAATGAATTGGAACGACTCTGGTCCAGTGGAAAGGCTCCCTGGAAGGTATGGGAATGATTGATCACGCATTTTGGAAAGGAAAGCGAGTCTTCCTGACCGGTCATACTGGTTTCAAAGGCTCATGGCTCTCGATATGGCTCAATGAGCTTGGAGCCGATGTCTATGGCTATGCGCTTGACCCGCCGACTGAGCCAAGCTTGTTCGTTGCTGTTGATCTTGAAAAGAAAATTCATTCTGTAAAAGGAGATATCAGGAATTTTGAGAACCTGAAAAAGGCTGTCTTGTCAGCTCAGCCTGAAATTGTGATACATATGGCGGCGCAGCCTCTCGTAAGGCTTTCCTATGAGCAGCCCTTGCTCACGTATGAAACCAATATCATGGGAACAGCGAACCTACTCGAGGCAATCAGAGGTTGCGCGAGCGTGCGTTCCGTGGTCATCATCACGACGGACAAATGCTACGACAACAAGGAATGGCTTTGGGGCTATCGAGAAAACGATACGCTTGGTGGTTATGATCCGTATTCAAGTTCAAAAGCCTGTGCCGAGCTTGTTGTCGGTGCGTATCGGAACTCTTTTTTCAATCCAAAAGACTATGGGCGCACTCATCATGTCGCAATTGCCACTGCGCGAGCGGGTAATGTCATAGGCGGCGGTGATTGGGCCAAAGACCGCCTTGTTCCTGATATTGTCAAAGCGATAAGTAAAGGGCGAAAAGTACTTATCCGGAATCCAGAAGCGATTCGACCATGGCAGCATGTGCTTGAGCCTCTTTCTGGTTATCTGATGCTTGCTGAAAGGCTTTACACAAAAGGGACCGAATACGCTGAAGCTTGGAATTTCGGGCCTTATGATGCTGATGCAAGACCAGTTCGATGGATTGTGGAAAAGCTCTGCAGCATGTGGCCTGAAGCAGCAGGTTTTGAAATCGATACAGCCCTCAAACCTCATGAAGCAGCCTATCTGAAGCTGGATTGTTCCAAATCCATGAACCGCCTGGGCTGGAAACCGACATGGAATCTTGAAACAGCGCTTAGCAAAATTATGGATTGGAACTTGGCATTTCTTCATGGTGAGGATATTTATTCTATCTCAAGAGGGCAGATTATAGATTTTGAAAATGAATCAGGATTTCATAAATGAAAGTATCAGACTATATTGTTAATTTCCTCTCGGAACGAGGGGTTCATGCAGTGTTTGGTTATTCTGGCGGTGCAATAACCCATCTTATGGATTCATTGTCACGACGTTCTGATATTCATTTTATCCAGACGTATCATGAACAGTCTGCAGCAATTGCTGTTGAGGGCTATTCAATTTTTTCAGGCACTGTTGGTGTGGCTTTGGCGACAAGCGGTCCTGGTGCGACAAATATGATCACTGGAATTGCAGATGCCTACTTTGATTCTATCCCAGCGCTATATATTACTGGTCAGGTTAATACATATGAATATAAAGGTTCTAAGCCTATTCGCCAGCAGGGTTTTCAGGAGACAGATATCGTTTCAATAGTAAAGCCTATCACTAAGTACGCAGTCCAAGTATTTAATCCATTGAAAATCCGTTATGAATTGGAAAAAGCGTGGGCTATTGCCACAAATGGCAGATATGGACCAGTTCTTCTTGATATTCCGATGGATGTACAACGTGCAGAAGTTGATGAGAATTCCTTGACTGGATTTGATGATAAACTTTCTGCTTTCAATAGCATTAAATATATTGGCAATTTTTCAAGGGGAACCCTTGCATCACTTATTAAAAATTGCAAGAGACCGCTCCTTCTTTTGGGAAATGGTATCAAACTGTCAGGTGCTCAAGAAAAAGCAATAGAGTTATCAAGGCTCTATAAATTACCAGTTGTGACTTCACTTCTTGGGAAGGGGGCTTTTCCTGAGGATGATCGTTTAAGTATTGGTATGATTGGCAGTTATGGAAATCGTTGTGCCAATATTGCAATAGCAAATGCTGATTTGGTCATTGCGATCGGTTCCCGCCTAGACACTCGCCAAACGGGAACAAATCTAGCGTCATTTGTGAGAGGCGGTAACATTGTTCGTCTTGATATTGATGAAGCTGAAATTGTGAATCATCGGCTCGGAAACGTATATGCAGCAGTAGGTGATGCTAAATTATTTATTGATGAACTAATAACGATGCCTTGGAATGCTTCAGATAATGAATGGCTTTTTTATCTAGATCGTTTAAAAAGCCAATATGGACAAAACGCAGAGATTGCTAGAAATGTTGAGAATAAGAAACCATATTTAGTAATGGATATTCTAAACAGATATGCTTCTGATAATCAAATCTATTGCGTTGATATTGGGCAAAACCAGATGTTTGCAGCACAAAAAATACTTATAAGAAATAATCAGTCATGGAAAACCAGTGGTGGGCTTGCACCAATGGGATTTGCTGTTCCATCTGCTATTGGTGCAGCATTTGCAACTAACAAAAGCAGACCTATTTTTGCCATTGTCGGTGATGGCGGCCTTCATATTTCATGTCAATCACTTCTTTTAATTGCGCAATATAAGCTTCCAATAAAAATCATTCTAATTAATAATAAATCTCTTGGTATGATTACTCAGTTTCAAGATTTGTATTTTGATAGCAGAAAAGAAGGTACAACCAAGGACAGTGGATATATTATACCAGACTTTTATTTTTTGGGTAAATCATATGGATTGCAATATTTCCGAATTGCAGACAATGATTATGAAAATGAAGAGAGGCTGAAGAACATATTCAATGCTAAAGAAGCAGCAATAATCGAATTTGATGTAGGAGAAAATACAGTAGTCTATCCAAAACTTGAGGTAAATATGCCTGTTGAAGATCTTAACCCTAAATTGCCAGTTGAAGAATTGCAGCAACTTATGTTAATTGATAAGCGCTAACAGTATTCTTTATGGTTTAATCAACCTATAATTTAAAGAAACACTCGATGAAAATCGCAATTCTTGGTGCAACGAGCCATATTGCAAAAAATCTTATTTACTATTTTGCTAAAGATCCCCAATGTGAGCTATTTCTCTTTGCGCGCAATAAACAAGCTGTTCATGAATTCATTGAATCTTGTGATAGTATTTCTTTTTCTAGAGTTCTTGGATTTGAAGAGTTTCTTGACGGTAATTATGACGCTGTAATTAATTGCGTTGGAATTGGCGATCCCCACAAACAAAAAGATGCTGGTGTCGAGTTTTTCAGAATTACAGAATATTACGATAATCTCATAATTGACTATCTTTTGAGCCATAAAAATGTTGTTTATATCAATTTTTCAAGCGGCGCTGTCTATGGCACTGCTTTCGATTCAGGTGTTACAAAAGATAGCTTGGCTACTATTGATGTTAACAATATCACCTCAGCTGATTTTTACCGCATAGCAAAACTGAATTCTGAGGCAAAACATCGAGCCATGCTCGATTTGCGTATTATTGATCTGCGCATATTCGGTTTTTTTAGTCATTTCATAGATCTTGATTCGGGCTTCCTGCTATGCGAAATGGTGCGCTGCACAAAAGATCACGCAATTTTCCATACCAATTCAGTAGATATAATTCGTGACTATGTAGCACCAAGCGACCTTTTTTCGCTTGTCAAGCTTTGTCTTGAAAAGGAACCTTTGAATTGCGCCCTTGATGTTTATAGTGCTAAGCCCGTACGAAAAAGCGAACTTCTCAATCTTTTTTCTGAAGAATTCGGGCTAGAGATTGAAGTCGAAGAAAAGGACCATTCATCACCGACAGGTACAAAAGTGGTTTATTTCTCGACAAATCGTGATGCTCAAAAGCTACTTGGTTATTTTCCTGAAAATACATCAATCTGTAATGTGCAAAGAGAAACAAGAATTCTGATTCAATAAGATTTAATCATTATCAGTAATCCTCATTATCAGAAAAATGGAAATGAAAATAAACAAAATAAGAATTAGAAATCTATTTACTAAAGATATTATAAGCACTTACACTAATCAATTTTGGCGACTTATATCAGGTCCAATATCTCTTATTCTTATTCCTCTATTTATTACTCCAGAAATTCAGGGGTTTTGGTATACATTCAGCAGCATATCTGCTTTGTCAGTTTTTGCAGATCTTGGATTTACCACGATTATTCTTCAATTTTCTGCACATGAATTTGCATTCCTGCATTTCAGTGGATCTTTGGATTTGTCAGGTCCTGAGGGATATAGAAAGCGAATGGCTTCTCTTTTCCGATTTGTGCTCAAATGGACGACAAGCATAGTGCTTATCGCATTTCCAGTAATTTTCATTGTTGGCTATATCCTATTTATTCAAAAGGCTGGCATTTCTGTATGGCTGGCGCCATGGATCATCTATTCAATAGGCGCTGCTATCGGGTTTTATGCAAGTGTTGTTTCTTCGTTCATACAGGGGTGTGACCAAGTATCAAATATTCAAAAATTAAGCCTTCAGTCAGCCATAGTCGGGACTCTTTCAATGTTTATTTCATTAATGTTGCATTTTGGTTTGTATTCAATAGCTATATCTTTATTGTTGGCGAACTTGTACAACCTGGCAGCAATTCTGATCAAATATCGAAAATTCCTTAGGACTCTATGGAAAACCGAACCTGATAGCACAGATTGGAAGCATGATATTCTCAGACTGTTATGGAAATATGCATTAAGCTGGTCAAGTGGCTATTTTATTTTCAAGATATATACACCATTTATGTTCCAGTTTCATGGGCCGATCGAAGCAGGCAAGGTAGGAATTACTATTAGTCTGGTCACAGCAATTTTTAGTATCTCGAATACATGGTTTTCTGCGAATACACCCAAATTGAATATGTTGGTTGCAAAACGAGAATGGAAAAATTTGGATAAAGAATTTCGAAAAAACATGATATTATCATTGGGAACATATTTATTAGGTATTTTTGCGTTATTCGTTGCGGTTTTTGTTTTTTCAGGAAGATGGCAGTTCTTCGATAAATTGAAGGTTAGATTCCTTGGGTTGATGCCTCTATCAATGCTTCTGGCAGGATGGTTTTTGCAGATTATTGTGAATGGGCTAGCAATTTATTTGCGTGCGCATAAAGAAGAGCCTTTTGTAATACCATCTGTTGTGAGCGGAATATTTATTATTGCTACTACCTATTTAAGCGCTAAATATCTTCCACCTACCATGTTTTTCACAGGATTCATTGCTTCTTACCTATATGGATTACCATGGTCATTTAAAATTTTCTTTAATAAAAGGAAAGAATGGCATTTATGAATGATTATAGTGAATTGATTGCTATATGTATACCAACCTATAATAGACCGAATTTCATAAAAAAGCAGATTGAGACTTTATGCCCAATTTTAAAAAAATACAATATAAAAGTTTATATTTCAGATAATTCTGAATCTAATGATACTAAAATGATAATCGAAAAATTCAAAGATAAATTTGATGTATCTTATTTTAAAAATGAGACGAATATCAAAGATAGAAATTTTCTAAAAGCTATTTCATATCCATCGGCTCAATATAGGTGGATTATCAGCGATAGCACTATTTTTGATGAAGAAAATCTTAATAAACTAATTGATATTTGCAAAATGACAAAATATGATTATATATTACTAAATACAGGTAGATCAGAGATAATAACTGATCAAGAATATAATGATTATAATTTGTTACTCAAAGAGCTTGGATGGCATTTGACATGTTTATCATCATTTGTTTATTCAAAAACTATAATTGAGTATTCTGATAGTATAGAACGATATTTGGATGGAAATTTTATTCATCATGCATTATTATTTGAAATTATTCCTTTTAAAGACAAGAGAATATATTGGATTGGTTCCTTCATAATGAATTCTTTGTCGCTCCAAAAATTAAATACATGGACGAATTTTACTTACGAGATTTGGACAAAACGTTGGACAGAATATATTTTATCATTGCCGGATAAATATACTCTCGAAAATAAATTAAACTGTATTAAGGATCATGGAATTAAATCATCTCTTTTTAATTTTAAAAGAATAATAATTCAATATTGTAGAGGCGTTTATAATAGAGAAATATATAAAAAGTACAATAAATATTTCAAATATGCTATGACTAGAACTATAAGAATTACTTTGCATTTTATTTTATTTCTTCCAAATAAACTTTTAATTCGAATTTTACAAGTCTATACGTTTATACGTGGGGGTTCCTGAAAAAGTAATAAAGTCTTTCTAGGGAAAAGAATATATGATAAAATAGCCTTGGAAAGTGCATGAAAAATGAAGGAAATGCTCCAAAACCCGCGCACTTTAAAGGGAAGCGATGTACCGAACAGCTGAAAAAGTGCCTGAATTTGAGCAGTTCGACATGATCTTCGGAGGCAAGCTCATCGTATTCTGTTCCCCTCTTCATTCAGACCATGCATAATGGATGAGGAGGCAAGAAATGGCAGAGGTGCAGAGGTGGACTGCCAAGAAGAAAGCGGACATTGTTTTGCAGATCTTACGGCAGAGCTCCACGGTAATCGATGTTTCTCGGCAGAACGATCTTGCGCCCAGCGAAGTGCAGGCGTGGGTCGATACCTTCGTGAAGGGCGGTGAACAGAGTCTCAAGGTGAAGGCTTCCGATGCGGTTGCCCAGTACGAGCAGGAAGTCAAAGAGCTCCGCTCGTGTCACAGTCGGTGATAACTTTCCGGTTTTAGTCTGAACTAACCCCATTTAAGTAGACACATTATTAGATTCTATAGAGCTAGTATACAACATTTTA